>CBDCMH010000013.1:0-93776 GCA_965218935.1 Acidobacteriota bacterium | reverse complement strand
GGGTGTGGGGTCCGTTTACGGTCGCTATCACTATGTTGCCGACGTTCTTTGTGGAGCTGCCCTCGGGGCACTCAGCGTCTGGATCGCTGATCGCTTGATCCTCGGCTACTCGTGTCTCGCCCCATGAATAGCATGGCGTTTGTGGCGACCGCAGGAGCGGGTGCCCCCCGGCCTCCTCACTCCCATGAATTCAAGTCAAATCGGGCGTGGTACTATGACCGAGGGTGTGGACCACGTCGGCTTGGGCTCCGATTTTGCCCGAGAGAATCTGTTCGGACACCTTGTTGCGGGTCTGGTCGGCAGTCGAGAGGGTTGTCCGGCACATTCAAACAGAGGGGCTGAAAGAGACTTCCTCTTTTCTTGTCCACCTTCGTGCATCCGCACCTTCAGAGGATCGAACATCGCATGGCTCAGAAAAAGCGCTACCTGAAGATCACGCTGCAGGGTCAGATCATCGAAGATCGCCCCCACCTTTCTTTCCTTGGCCCTAGAGACCAGCTCAGCCTGCCTGTCCTTTTGAAGCTAATCGAAGCCGCTCGCACCAGCAAAAGAGTGCAGGCGCTGATGCTGGTTTTAAAAAACGTTTCTATCGGGTGGGGAGAAATCCAGGAAGTCCATCAGGAACTCCACCGCTTTCATGAGGCGGGAAAGCGGTCACTTGCCTATTTAGAGATGGCGGACAACAAGAGCTATTATCTGGCCTGTGGCGCCCAACAGGTGTACGTTCCACCCTCGGCAACAGTAGATCTCGTCGGCTTGAGGGCCGAAATGTTCTTCCTCAAGAACCTCTTGGAGTATCTCGGTGTCGAACCTCAGCTCTTTGGTTTGGGCAAGTACAAGTCGGCGGGTGAGATCTTCACTCGGGAAAACATGTCCGAGGCCAATCGCTCTATGTTGGACTCCATCTTGACGGATCTTCAGAAGCAACTTGTCCAGAAGATTGCCGCGCGCAGCGGCGCCACACCCCAACAGGTTCAAGAGTGGATCGACCAGGGTCCTTATACGGCCCGTCAGGCCGCTGAGCAAGGATTGATCGATGGCATTCTCTATCAGGATGAGGTGGAAGACCTGCTGAAAGGGCCCCAGGTAGGGCTTCGCCAGTTATCCCCTGGGAAGCTGGGCGTGAAAGAAGGGTTGCTGAAAAGAGGGTTGACGTTCTACCGCCCGCAGATCGCTTATCTGGTGGCGGAAGGCGTCCTCGCAGTAGGGGCATCTCCCCGCAGGGGAGGCAGGCGGCCCACTTTGGATTCCGAAAGCTTGACCCAATTTCTCCGCAACATCCGCAAACGCAAACGAGTAAAGGCCGTGGTCATTCGAATCAATAGCCCCGGCGGGTCTGCGCTGGCCTCCGACCTCCTGTGGAGAGAAATCCGACTCACCGATCAAAAAAAGCCTGTGATCATCTCTTTTGGGGACGTGGCCGCTAGCGGGGGCTACTATCTGGCCACAGCAGCCCGAGCTATTCTGGGAATGCCGGCCACGTTGACGGGTTCCATTGGCGTCATTCATGGAAAGTTTAATCTGGGTAAGCTTCTCTCCAAACTGGGCGTAACCGTGGATAGCCTGGACAAAGGTAAAAGAGCCGGTTACTTATCTCCTGCCCGAGCTTTTTCTAAGGAGGAGGCCGAAGTGGTCCAAGGCCAAATGCGGGAATTCTATGAAGAACTGTTCCTCAAGAAGGTGGCTAAGAGCCGAAAGAAGTCTCTGGAGGACATCCGCAAGTTGGCCGAGGGGCGGGTCTGGACGGGTGCGCAAGCTTTAGAGAACGGATTGCTGGATCAGATGGGGGGGCTCGTCCAAGCCGTGGAGAGGGCGCAAAGAGAGGCTGGATTGCCGAAGAAGAAAAAGGTGAGGTTGGTACGCTACTTTAGACGCCGCACCTTGCGAGATCTATTCCCTTTGCCTATGCCCGGCGGTCTTCTGGGCGATCATGTCTTGGCTCTGATGGCAGATCATTTCGACATTCATTGATTGGTGGGTTCGCTTTTTGTTTTCTCCAGCAACCGGATCTCGCCCAGGGTCATTTCCTTGTCCACCGCCTTGCACATGTCGTAAAGAGTTAGAGCGGCAACGGAAACAGCGGCGAGCGCTTCCATCTCCACTCCCGTGGCCCCTCGGCAACTCACCTCGCTGCGAATGAGAAAGCCTTCCTCCTGAAGCTCAATCTGAACATCGGCTGAGTCAAGATTCAGGTTGTGACAAAGGGGAATCAATTGGCTGGTTTGCTTGGCCGCTTGAATTCCGGCCAATCTCGCGACTTCAAAGGGGTTTCCTTTGGGCAGGGCCGCCTTCCGAATGACCTCGCGGGTTTGAGAGGACAGGAACAGCTTGCCTTCAGCGATGGCTTTGCGGCTGATCAGCTCCTTACCGCCCACGTCCACCATTTTGGCGCGCCCTTGTTCATCAACGTGCGTTAGCTTTGTCTTTGTTTCCTTCATCAAAGTAATTATCTAACAAAATGACCTCCACTCGCTCGCCAGCCGGCAGATGTGTCACATCCGCCTCCAAGATCATGAGCGAGTTGGCCGAGGAAAAGGCCACCAAATCAGCCGAGCCCTTGGTCTCGATAGGCTCCACCCCAAACTTGTCTCCTGTCCAGAATGTCCTTGCCTGCTTAAAGAACTTCCTCCCGGGTTTTTGCCCTGTCTCGCGGACTAACTCTCCCCAGACCCTCGGTAGGCCCGGGCTTTGAAACCCCATCCAGTGACGAACAGCCGGCCGAACAAAAAGTTCGAAGGTGACAAAAGCGGACACGGGATTCCCCGGAAGTCCAAAGATTAGATGATCACCTTTTCGCCCCACCACGATCGGTTTGCCTGGCTTGATGGCAGCCTTCTGCACGACGATGTGGACCTCTTCTTCTGCCAATATTCGAGGAACGTAATCGTATTCGCCCATGGAGACGCCGCCGCTGAAAAGAAGAAGGTCATAGTGCAAACCTTGAGACACCGCTTCCTGGGTGCGCTCAGGATCGTCCGGCGTCACAGGGAAAACCTTCGCCTCCAGCCCCAACCTGTGGCACTGTGCCCACAAAGTATAGGCATTAGAGTTGCGAATTTGACTAAAGGCCGGATTTTCTTCCACCTCGATGATCTCATCGCCGGTGGGAATGACAACCACCGTGGGAGCCGCATAGACTTCCACTTCCTTTTGGCCAAAGGTTGCCAGAACACCTGTCTCTGCGGCTCCCAGCACTCTCCCGGAAGCCAGAACCGTCTCTCCCCGCCGCACTTCATTGCCTTGCACGGCGACGTTCTCTCCCTCGACCACTGGCTCAAGCAATTCCACCATCTCGGAGGCGCAAGAACGGGTTTTCTCGATCATCTGCACGGCATCGGCGCCTGGCGGGACTGCCGCTCCCGTCATGATTTGAACCGCTTTGCCAGCCCCGACCTGGGGCTGGCTTTGACTGCCAGCAGCGACCACCCCAACAACTTCAAGCTTCACAGGAGCCGTGACGGCATCCTGGCTGCGCACTGCATAACCGTCAACAAAAGACTTCTTGAAAGGAGGCAAGTCAAGATCAGCCAATACCGGATGAGCCAGGACGTGACCCAGGCTTTTCCGCAAGGGAACGCGAACCGCTCTCGGCTCTGGAACCTGCTTGAGAACTTCTTGAAGTGCTTCCTCGTAGGTTAGCATGGGCTCCTCTCTCGGCTAGGCATCTTTATATAACAATGGTTTCCTTGTGTTCTCCAAAGACATCCCTCATGGCATCAGCGATTTCCCCCACCGTGGCATAGACCTCCACAGCTGCGATGATCGTGGGCATCAGGTTCGCTTGCCCTCGAGCAACTTGGCGAATCTTTTCCAGGGCGCCATGGACTTGACTCGCGTCACGGCTATTGCGCAGAGTTTTGAGCCGGTGAGACTGCCGCCGACCAACTTCAGGATCAATACGCAGCACTTCGATGGGGGCTTCCTCGCTCTCAAAGCGGTTGACGCCCACAACGATTTCATCGCCTGCTTCCAGACGCGTTTGCTGTTTATAGGCAGCCTCTTGAATCTCTCTTTGAACGTAGCCAGACTCAATGGCTTGGAGCATCCCTCCCAGGGAGCCAATCTTTTCCAGGTAGGCTTCGGCCTCTTCCTCCAAATCTTGGGTTAGCTTTTCTACATACCAACTCCCACCCAGGGGATCCGCGACCTGGGCGACTCCGCTTTCATAGGCCAAAACTTGCTGGGTCCTGAGAGCCAGGAGCGCTGCCTGTCGGGTGGGCAAAGCCAGGGCTTCATCCTTGGAGTTGGTGTGGAGCGACTGGGCCCCTCCCAGCACCGCCGAAAGGGCTTGCAGGGTCACGCGCACAACATTGTTTTCTGGACTCCGGGGGCTGAGAGTGCTTCCTGCAGTCTGGGCGTGGAAGCGTAACATCCAAGACTCTGGGCGACGAGCGCCCAGCCGATCTCGCATCAGGCGGGCCCAAAGTCGGCGGGCGGCCCTGAACTTCGCCACCTCCTCAAAAAAGGTCTTGTATGCGTTGAAGAAAAACGAGAGCCGAGAGGAAAATTCGTCGATCTGTAGATCGGCTTGGACAGCGGCCTGAACATAGGTCTCTCCATTGGCGAGGGTAAAGGCGATTTCCTGAGCTGCGGTGCAACCAGCCTCTCGGATATGGTAGCCACTGATTGAAATGGTGTTCCAGCGGGGCACTTCCTTGCTGCAGAAGGAAAAAATGTCGGTAACGATCCGCAGCGAGGCCTGTGGAGGATAAATGTATGTGCCTCGGGCGATATACTCCTTGAGGATATCGTTTTGGACTGTGCCCCGAAGATCTTTCCACTTCTCACCCTTCTTCCCGGCTACCACCAAATACATCGCCAGCAGTATGCAGGCGGTGGCATTGATGGTCATGGAAGTCGACACCTCTGACAGCGGGATCCCCTCAAACAACCGTTCCATATCTTCAAGGCTGTCGATGGCAACACCCACCTTCCCAACTTCTCCTGCCGCAAGCGAGTGATCTGAATCGAGCCCAAGCTGGGTCGGGAGGTCAAAGGCTACAGACAATCCTGTTGCACCTTGAGAGCGGAGGTAACGATAACGCCGATTGGATTCTTCGGCACTAGCGTATCCGGCGTACTGCCGCATGGTCCAGAGACGGGTGCGGTACATCTCGGGATAAATTCCCCGGGTGAAGGGATAGCCCCCAGGCTCCCCTAGATCTTTCTTGTAATCCAGGAACGCTGCGTCTTCAGGGCGATAGACTATTGCTCGGGACTTCTTCTGTTTGGACAAGGACCCTTCTGTTCGGGAGCTGATTTCCACTTTACATCAGGTCGGAGTTTGGTATCATGATTTTAAGGGTGAATTCGGATATTAGCAGAGCGAAGGGACCTGATTCAAATGCAAGGCGAGGAGCTCAAAGGGCATCGGAAGAAACTAGAGATTGCCATCAATCAAACTCTCACCGAATCCTCTCAAGTTAATGATGCTATCCAGGCCATCCGAGATGTGGGTTACGATGTTTTCTTAATTATTGAAGCAACCATTGGCTTCAACCGTAAAGAAGAATCCTCACCAACTCCGAAGCAGCCGACAGTCCGCCTTAAGCTCAGTACCCACGACGAGAAATTTCTCAAGTCTCTCAAGATCGCTCCCGAGTAAATCCATACCATTTGCAAATCTTCAATCGAGCGCCTCGTTCCATAAGTACGATGGCGTCTGCTGTGAGCGGGGTTGGAAGGTGAACTCAAGGAAGGTCCCGGAATACCGCCCAAACTCGAGCAGGGCCACCCGGCCCTTCCTCGATCTTGATGGGAGCAATAATGACCCAAGCTCCCGAAAGGGGAATCCGATCGAGATTTGCCGCATTTTCGATGTGCTAAGCAGTTGCGCCGTTGACGATGTGATGGACGGAAAAATCAACGGAAAGGCCGAAATCTACACTGAGCGTATCGATGCCAATCCCCTTAATGGCTCTCTCTTCGACAAGAAAAAGCGCGGCGGCTTGTGAGAATCCCGGGAAGTGCAGTTGCCCCGATGCATCCTGGTTCTTATAGTGTTCGTACTCATCCCAGTACTGCCCCCAGCCGGTTAGCGCAAATACGGCCGATCCGGAGGGGATCTGCCCATGTTGCTCTTCCCAGGCTTCGAGATCTTCTCGAGTCAGACGATAATCTGGATTAGACTGGCAAACCTCTCGGATGTCCACAACCACAAGGGGCGCTACGAGATCTTCCAGCTTGATCTGGTCAACCGACGGTTGTCCAGCCTCAAAGTGATTCGGTGCATCCAGGTGTGTTCCCAAGTGCTCCGCCATGGAGAAAGCGCCCGAGTAAACCCCATCGGCTTCCAGCGCGGCCAGGATTTCGAAATGAAACGGCGAGTACCCCTCCCCTGGCCAATAGGGGTTCGCCTCATTCAAGGCATATCCCAGATCCACAACCTCGACCTGCCCTTTGGCAATCTCATCTAAGGTTGGCGGGGTCTGAGGCACTGCGCACGAGGCGAGGAGACAGGGAAGAAGAAAAAGCCGCAGCAAGGAGATCATTGCTCCACCCGAATATGTGTGTCCTCCAAATCAGAAACGCGGCCGATGACCTCTCCCAAGAATCCCTCTGCTTTTAAAACCCCCGCCAATTGCCCCGCCTCGTTTTCCGGTAGGCTTATCAGCAGCCCCCCGGAAGTTTGGGGATCAAGCATGATCTGCTGGCGGAGCGAGGAAACGCCATCCCAAACGATCGAATCCCCGACATAGCGGCGATTCGACTCAATGCCCCCGGGAAGCATTCCCCGTTTCGCCAATTCTTCAGTCCCTTCGATCACTGGAACCTTCTCAGCGCTGAAAACAAGTGTGGCGCCACTCGCCTGGGCCATCTCATAAGCGTGACCGATAAGACCATAGCCCGTGATATCGGTCACGGAGTGAATATGGAACTGTTCCATTCCGTCGCGGGCGGCGGCATTCAGTTTTTTCATCCACTCAACCGCATTTTGGGTGATGTCGGGGGAAGTCTTTTGGAACTTGATGCCGGTGGCGATGATTCCTGTTCCCAAGGGTTTAGTGAGCAGCAGCACGTCGCCGGGCTTGGCGCCACTGTTGCGGTAGATCTTGTCCGGATTGATCAGGCCCGTCACACAGTAACCGAATTTGATTTCCTGATCTTCAACAGAATGCCCACCGATCACCGGGACTTGGGCCTCTTTCATTTTCCCGGTGCCTCCGCGTAGGATTTCATGCAGAACCTCCTCCTCCAATTTATCCTTGGGAAAGCACACGATGGAAAGAGCAAAGCGGGGGGTGCCGCCCATGGCATAAATATCGCTCAACGAGTTGGCTGCCGCGATTTCCCCGTAGATGAAAGGGTCATCCACGATAGGCGTAAAGAAGTCCACCGTTTGGACAACTGCAGTCTGAGCATCCAAGCGATACACTCCTGCATCGTCGGCCTTGTCGAAGCCTACCAATACACTGGGGTCTTTATAGACGTTGATCTCAGCCAGAGCTCTGTGTAGCACCTCCGGTGCTAGCTTTGAAGCTCAACCGGCGCAATCGACCAACTCTGTCAAGCGCTTCTTCTTACGAAACAGCATCGGCTCATTATATCGCATGCTCGAGCTATTCTCTGCCGCTGTTCTCCTCGTGCTCTTTAATCTTGAGTGAGATGCCCGGACGGCGACTGTCCGTTGTCGTATAATCATTCGCTATGGCTGAGACCTATTACGACGTGATCGTCATTGGAGGGGGTCACGCGGGCTGCGAGGCTGCCGTGGCTGCAGCGCGAATGGGAGTAAAGACCGGCTTGTTCACCCTGAACCAAAAAATGATCGCACAAATGTCTTGCAATCCTTCCATCGGGGGCATCGCTAAGGGACATTTGGTGCGAGAAATCGATGCGCTCGGCGGCGTTATGGCCGAGGTCGCAGACCGTACTGGTATCCAGTTTCGCCTTCTCAATCGCAGCCGAGGGCCGGCAGTCCAGGCCCCGCGGGCGCAGTGCGACAAAGAGCTCTACCGAAAGGAGATGCAGAAACTTCTTCGCAAACAGGTCGGACTCAGCCTGGAGCAAGCTGAGATAGTAGCCATTGTCCGGGACAGGGGTCGGGTGGTGGCCATTGAGACCGATGACGGCCGCCGAATTGGCTGCGCGGCCGTTATCCTTACCACGGGCACCTTCCTGAACGGGCTGTGCCATATGGGTGAACACAAATTTGCGGCTGGCCGATCGGGCGAGAAAGCTTCTGTGCGGCTCGCCGAGTCGGTCCTGGGCATTGGTTTTGACATGGGCCGCCTAAAAACCGGCACCCCGCCCCGTCTTGAGCGGGAAAGCATCGACTTTTCCGCTTTCGAGGTTCAGGTTGGGGATGAAACACCAACGTTTTTCTCGTTTCGCAGCAATGACCTCTCTCAACCGCAGGTACCCTGTTGGATCGCCCATACTAACGAACAGGTACACCGAATCATCAGGGATAATCTTCACCGCAGCCCCCTTTACGGCGGAGAAATTGTTGGGATCGGGCCCCGCTACTGCCCTTCGATTGAGGACAAAATCGTCAAATTCTCTGGCCGAAGCCAACACCAACTGTTTCTTGAGCCGGAAAGTCTCAGCTCCAACACCATTTACATCAATGGTCTCTCCACAAGTATGCCTTTGGACGTACAGCGCCTCATGCTCGATCACATCCAAGGATTTGAGCGAGCCCTCATGGTTCGCCCCGGATACGCTGTAGAATACGACTTCGTTCAACCTACCCAGCTGCATGCGACGCTGGCCACCAAAAAAGTCGAGGGGCTTTATCTGGCGGGGCAAATTAACGGCACCACTGGCTACGAGGAGGCTGCTGCTCAGGGTCTGATCGCTGGCATAAACGCCGCTTCAAAGGCTCTTGGCAAAGAACCCTTTGTGCTGAGTCGCTCTCATTCCTATATCGGTATTTTGATCGACGACTTGGTCACTCGCGGGATCGATGAGCCCTACCGGATGTTCACTTCGCGGGCGGAGTATCGACTCCTGCTTCGTATCGATAACGCTGATCGGCGGTTGATGCCCCATGGTCTCCGTTTGGGCTTGGTTCCCAAACCCACCTACCAGCGCTTTCAGGAAAAGTGGGCCCGCATTGATCGTGCCTATAATTTCGTTAAATGCAGTAGTTTACGGAAACATAAGAGTTCCTTTGGAGGGCTCCAGAGTAAGTTCGGGCTGGAGGCCGGAATCCCCTTTCAACAGATTCTGAAGCGGCCCGAAGTCCAGATCGAGGATCTCAGCGAAGTGTTGGCGGAGAACGGTTTGGCCTTGAGCCACGAAGAGCGCCATGTCGTTGAGACGCAAGTCAAATATGAGGGCTATATCCTCCAGCAACTGCGCGATGTCGAGCGGCTGCAATCACTTGAAAGCCGCCCCATTCCGGCCGGATTCAATTATAAAGAAGTTGCCGGGCTTTCGCGCGAAGTGGTGGAGCGATTGGGCCAGGTGAAACCCGATACCCTGGGCCAAGCCTCACGGGTTCCCGGCATCACGCCCGCGGCGATTTCCATCCTGAGCATTCACTTGCCTAAGAGTCGCGCTCCATAAACACGGTGCTATTTGTGGCGAAACTCTTAGTCTTGCAACCAAGGTACGATGTCTGTCACCTGGGCGATTCCTAACCATCGAAAGAGGGAGGTAAAACATGACCGGCTTTGGTCATCCAGAAATCTTGGTGCCCACCGATCGGGCAGATGAACATAAAGATCGGAAAGGACCTTCCGGAAAGGGGGCAGAAGTCTTTTGGGAAGGTGCGCTCCTCCAAGAAGATAAGGACCTTATCTCGCCAGCAAAAGTAGTCATAGATGGATTCTGGATGAGCGTTGTTGCGGATTGATGTCAGGATTTAATCTATCCGCATGTCGTGGGGAGGGCCTTGGTACAACTCGATTGGTTGAGAGACTTTTCTACGAAACGTGTCGCCTTCAGGTACGCGTATGAACAGCAAGGGAACGCTGTTCCCTAAGACAGGTGAGTCCTCCGTGAAAGATGGGGTGGCGTCGGCGTAAGTAGCTGCCTTGGCGCCTGAGCCGAGTAATCCATTCACGGACGCCTTCTTCGCTTCCCACAACAAGCCCATCTGTAAAATATCGCAGCTGCCTTAGATACAAGCCCCGCCTGCAAAAACCTCGGGCTTCCTCCTCACGAAGGATTTGCTCTGGAATCACTCTCCCTCCAGACTCCTTGGGCAAGGCGCCTCGATACAAGAGCCGGGCCCGGTAGTGCTGATCAACCTGCCCGCGGGGCACTTCAGGAAAGATCTCCCCTAGCAGTCCGTGGTGAAAGTCGAGGATAAGGGGTCACACAGCGACACTAGAGTGACCCCATGGCAATGGGGAAAAAGAAACGTCGACAGCAAGAAGACCTGTGGGTCGCCACCAGTGAGCTGCCCCGCACCGCCGGCCATCCCTTCTACGAAAGACTGAATGGCCTTTTCAACGAACACGGCTTTGACGACTTCGTGGAGGGACTGTGTGCGAAGTTCTATGCAGACAAGATGGGGCGACCGAGCCTGGCTCCGGGAGTGTACTTTCGGCTGCTGCTGGTGGGGTATTTCGAAGGGATCGGATCGGAACGAGGAATAGCCTGGAGAGCAGCTGATTCTCTGGCACTGCGAGAGTTTCTGGGATTGAAACTGAGCGAGTCGCCGTCTGATCACTCCACGATCTCCCGAACCCGACGACTGATCGATGTGGCTACCCACGAAGCAGTCTTTGACTGGGTACTGAAGCGGATCGGGGCGAGCGGCCTGCTGCGGGGCAAGACGATCGGCATCGATGCCACTACGCTGGAAGCGAATGCAGCGCTGCGCAGCATCGTGCGCCGGGACAGCGAGCAGGGGTATGAAGAGTTTTTGATGGAGCTGGCGAAAGCCTCCGGGATTGAGACGCCGCGACGGGAAGATCTGGCCAAACTGGACCGCAAGCGCACGGGCAAAGGATCGAACCGGGTTTGGAAGCACCCGCATGATGCGGATGCGCGGATTACCAGAATGAAGGACGGGCGGACGCACCTGGCGCACAAGGCGGAGCATGCAGTGGATCTGGAGACCGGAGCGATTGTCTCGGTGACGGTACAGGGAGCCGATCAAGGGGACACGCAGACCATGGTGAAGACCCTGACGGAAGCGGCCGAGAAGGTGGAACAAGCGCTGCCGGAGGGACGAGGCATCGAAGAGGTGGTGGCCGACAAGGGGTATCACAGCACGCAGCGGATGGTGGACCTGGATGCGGTGGGACTGCGCAGCTATGTGAGCGAACCGAGGCGAGGGAAGCGACGCTGGCGAGGAGACCGGCAGGGGCAGGAAGCGGTGTATGCGAATCGGCGGCGCATCCGGGGAGAGCGAGGGCAGCGGCTGCTGCGGCAACGAGGAGAGCAGCTGGAGCGACCCTGTGCGCATCTGTACGGGAGCGGAGGGATGAGACGGCTGCATGTCCGGGGACATGAGAATGTGTTGAAGCGACTGCTGATCCAGGTGAGCGCCTTCAATCTGGGGATGCTGATGCGTCAGAGCCTGGGTGTGGGAACGCCGCGGGGTCTGCAGGGGCGGATTTGCGCCCTGATGCTACTGATTTTGTCGCTGTTCAAGCGTCTTAAGGGCCTGTTCGGACTGATTCCGGCTGCTTGGCCCGAAAAACCCAACTCAGCGATCCCTTCGCTGCTTCCACCGGTGGGTACCACCTGAGCTCAGAAAATGTACTTCCACCACGGGCTGCTAGAGAAAGTAGCCAGTGGTCTTTCTTCACATCCCGAAGGTAGGCGGAGGATCGGATCCATCGTTCCGGTCGTTGCACCAGACCTGCTCGTACCGGATTTAACTCGGCATAGAGCAGGCACTCCTGGACGGCTTCCAGATCGATCAACAGGGTCGATTTGAATCGACCTTCCCAAAACGATCCCCGGCGGCGAAATCGCCGATTGTGCCACTTGGCGTAAACCATCTGGACGTTGCGCATGAGTTCAGAAACGTCGAACAGGCGCCGATTAAAACGGGCCCAGTGGCGGCGGGCCCAGTGGGCCGTTTGCTCCGGCTTAGGATAAAAGTACCGAGGCCTTTCTTCTAGCTCCTCCTGGCTCAGTTGGCGAAACGCCTCAAAGCGGACGACTAAGTGATAGTGGTTACCCATGATAGAAAACCCGCACGCCTCGCAGCTGTATCCAAGAACGTAGTAGCGGATGATCTGCAGCAGCTTCCGATGGGATACGAGAGAATCCAAGGGGAAATCTCTCAGGGGTCCGTTCGCCCGATTATAGCAATGGTACCAGGCTGAAGCGTCTACTTTTAGTCTAGGGCGGCGCATCGATCTCTCAGCTTTCCAGTAAACTCGTCTTCTAATAGCTATTTACGTTGGGAAGCGAAAAACTGCGAAAAAAAGACGGCTGAAGGTGAAAAAACTTCTGTCCCTTTTTAAGGAGGCCGGCGGGGTTTCACGTGAAACGTCGTCGGCTCATGCTATCTTAGGCTCGATGTCTAGGGCTCGAACAATTGCCATCGCCAACCAGAAGGGCGGTGTGGGGAAAACGACGACGGCGATTAACCTTGGGGCCTCCCTGGCAGCGGCGGATTTGCGCATCCTGGTCGTTGACCTGGATCCACAGGGGAATTGCACCTCCGGTTTGGGGATGGACAAGGATGCTCTTGAGATATCGGCCTATCATGTCCTGTCCCAGGGCGCGGATTCGCTCTTAGCCATCTGCTCAACCGAGCTGGACTCTCTTGATCTCCTTCCCTCTAACCGAGAGCTGACGGGAGCAACCATCGAATTGCTAGGGGTCCAGGAGCGGGAATTTCGCCTCACCCAGGCTCTGGAACCCCTGCGCGGCCGCTACGATTTCATTTTGATCGACTGCCCTCCCACTCTGGGCATTCTCACCCTAAACGGTCTGGTGGCAGCCGACTCGCTGCTCATTCCCATCCAATGCGAGTATTTTGCCTTGGAAGGGCTTTCCGAGCTCATGGGCACTCTTGCCAGTGTCCAGCAGAGCTTCAATCCCAGGCTTTGTGTGGAAGGAGTGCTGCTCACCATGTACGACGAGCGGCTTAACCTTTCCAGTCAGATTCGCCGAAATGTGCGAGGGCACCTTGGAGATCATGTCTTCCAAGTCATCATTCCTCGCAATGTGCGATTGGCCGAATCTCCCAGTTTTGGCAAGCCCATCTTGCTCTACGATCCCCGCTCCAAAGGAGCCGACAGCTACCTGCAGCTGGGACGTGAAATCCTCGCTAAACTGTCACCTTCCGAGGAAAGGCATTCCTATTCCTCCCAATCCATCGGAGTCGGCTCATGAAGCGTCAAGCGCTCGGAAAAGGTCTCGATGTCTTGCTTCCTCAGAGCCCTGCCCGCTCCACCTCACTCATCGAGCTCGACCTGGACCGGATTCAACCCAATCCCCTGCAACCCCGCCTTCAGTTTGAACCGAAAAAGCTCCAAGAATTGGCTGCTTCCATCAAAGAAAACGGGCTCTTGCAGCCCATCGTCGTCCGGGCAAGTGGTGGTGGCTACGAGATTGTCGTGGGAGAACGCCGCTGGAGAGCTGCTCAGCAGGTGGGCCTGCAGCGCATTCCAGCCATCGTCCAGCACGTCTCGGACGAGAAAATGTTGGAGCTCGCCCTAGTCGAAAATATTCAGCGCGATGAGCTCAGCCCCATAGAGGAAGGCCAAGCCTATCAACTCTTGGCGGATCAGTTCGCCCTTACCCACGACGAAATTGCCCGGCGGGTTGGGCGAAGCCGCACAGCCGTCACCAACAGTCTGCGCTTACTTCGACTTCCCCGCTCCATCCAAGAAGCGGTGATGAACGAAGAGATGTCCATGGGCCACGCCCGCGCCCTCATCCAGCTGCCCAGGAAGGATCAACTTCAACTGGCTGAGCAGGTCATCGCTCGCGGGCTCTCGGTGCGGGAAACAGAGCGGCGCGCCCAGCTTCGTCTGGATCCTCCGCAACCTCGAACCGCCACCAAAGACCCCAACATAGGGGCCGCAGAGCAGAAACTTGAAGAACGGTGGAAAACTCGCGTTGAGATCCGGCGGCGGGGTCAGCGGGGCCAGATTGTCCTGCACTTCAACTCCCCGGATGACTTAGAGCGACTCTACCAGGACCTGTGGTGCTGCCACCCGGGATGAGCAGCTTCTGGCCAACTCTTCGAGCGGCCACTTCTTCACTTGCCGATGCAAAACGTTGAAAAGATCTCCTGGAGAATATCGTCCACAGTGGTCGCTCCCGTGATTTGCCCCAGCCAATCCAAAGCCTTGCGGAAATCATAAAGAGGAAATTCCTCGCTCATTCCCTGCTGGTACGATCCGATCCCCACCTGGAGGTGCTTACGAGCTGCCTCCAGGCAGCTCTTGTGCCGAACGTTGGTGATCATGACCCCTTCCTGTTCCCATTCGCCGGTAACGGCATTCAAAAGAGCGACCTTGAGATCGCGGAGATGGGTTCTCTCAAGCGCGGAGACCCTAACCCTAGCCGCGCAAGCCTCTTCCAGTTCGGGAGGGATCTTCAGGCGGCGAGCAGGCAGGTCTTCTTTGTTAAGCACGAGAACGCAGCGCTGCTTCCGCACCAACTCCCAAATGCGAAGATCCTCCTCACCAAAGGGAGTCGCCTGATCCAACACAAAAAGCACGGCATCGGACTGCCGCAGGTACTCTAAAGACTTCTGGACTCCCAGGTGCTCCAGCGGGTCCACCGACTCCCGGATTCCCGCCGTGTCCACCAGGCGGGCCGGAATTCCCTCAAGATTGATGGTCTCGGTCACCGCATCACGTGTGGTCCCCGGGATAGCGGTGACAATCACTCGCTCCTCTGCAACTAAAGAGTTGAAAAGACTTGACTTACCTGAATTCGGCTTGCCCGTTATGGCAACCGAGATTCCCTCCTGGACAATCTTCCCCAAACGAAAACTCTCTTCCAACTCTGCCAATTGTCGCTCTACCCCTTGCAACGCTTCGGTTAGCCTCCCACGTTCTTCCGGCTCGACATCATCTTCGACAAACTCGACCGCGGTCTCCATCTGGCACAAAATGCGCACCAGTTCATTCTTAATAGGCTCCAATGTTCGGGAAAGCCTCCCCTCCAGTTGCTCCGCGGCCACCTTGGCCTGGAACGCTGTCTGGCTATTAATCAAGTCTCGGACCGCTTCGGCCTGCGCCAAGTCCATCTTCTCATTCAAAAACGCTCGCAGGGTAAATTCTCCCGGTTCAGCCAACTGGGCTCCCAACTCTAGAAGGCTCTGTAGCATCTGCTGCGCCACCACCGGGCTGCCGTGGCACGTGATTTCAACCGCATCTTCCCCGGTATAGGAGGCGGGTCCGGGGAAAAATGTCATCAAGACTTGATCCAGCGAGTTTCCTTGGGAGTCCAGGAAGTGGCCTCGTAGTGGCCGGCGAGGGACCCAATCCCCCCGGCCGTGGGCACGGAACCGGCGGGTGGCAAACTCCTTGGCCTGAGGTCCGCTCAGGCGCAAGAGCGAAATGGCCCCTCTCCCGGGCGGGGTCGCGACAGCGACAATGGTTCTCTCTTGGCCGTAAGTCACCGTGGTGAAAAGCCTAGCCGGGATTATGTATAGGGTTTCGTGACGAAGCGCCGCAGGCGTACTCATGCAGTGCGCCGAGGAGCCCAGGGGCACCCGCCTTTGCGGGTCGCGCAGCCAGCCAGAATGATTGCGCTACAGTAGACAATTTATGCATGATCCCGGCTACCGCGACGGAAGGATCACTACGCGGCGGTGTGCGCCGGCCCCCTCGCTTTCGGTACTGACACCGGGTTCCTGGGCTAATGCGAGATGGATGACGCGCCTCTCGCTGGCGGGCATGGGCTCCAGCGGCACAAGGTTGCCTGACTGCTTCGCTCTTTCCGCAGCTTCACGGGCCAGCCCCTGAAGCTGCGCTTCCCGCTCCGCTCGATATCCATTGCAATCCACAACAAAACTGCACCGCTGGGGCGGCTTCTCGTAGAAAACACGATTGAGCAGATGGTTGATCGCATAGAGCAAGCGCCCATTATCGCTCACAACCATTGGGCCATCTTGGCCAGAAAGCCAAACCGTCATTATTTGATCTTCCGATTCGCAGCGAAACTCCAGGTCAAGACCGGCACCCTGAAGCAATCTCTCCAAAAAACGGTCGACTTCACTCTCCAGCTTCTCGTTGTCGAAATCCATGATTAGATCGATCGGGTTGTCATTTTTTCTTCGCAGGTTTCTTTGTAGCTACCTCTGGCGCTGCCCGCTGCCATCTTTGGGTCAAAAACTGAAACATCATACCAAAGAGGTTGCTGAACAGAAAATACAGGACTAACCCACTGGAAAAGTTCAGGAAAAAGAAGGTAAAGACTATGGGGAGAAGCATCATCATTTTGCGTTGGGTGGGATCACCAGCGGCCGGAGTCATCTTTTGCTGAACAACCATGCTGACCCCCATCAAGATCGGCGTCACATAATACGGGTCGTAGCGGGAAAGATCCTGAATCCAACCGATAAAAGGCGCGCCCCTCAACTCGATAGAGGAATATAACATTCTATAGAAGGCAAAGAGGAAGGGCATTTGAATCACCAGCGGCAAACACCCTCCTAGAGGGTTCACCCCGTGTTTCTTGTACAGCCCCATCACTTCTTCATTCATCTTCGGTTTGCGCGGGTCGTCGCGCTTCATTCGCTTGTACTTATCCTGAATGGCCTTCATCTGAGGTTGAAGCTCCGACATTTTCTTCATAGAGGCCATCTGTTTGTAGCGCACGGGGAAGAGCGCTGCATTAATGCCGAATGTGAGGACGATTATTGCCCAGCCGTAGTTGTGGAGGTATTGGTAGATAAAGTTCAAGCTAAACAACAGGGGCCGAACCAAAAAGGCAAACCATCCGTAGTCAATCAGTTGGCTCAGCGTCGCATCCGCGGCTTGCAGTACCTGGTAGGGTTTGGGCCCCAGGAACGCCGTGTAGCGGGCACCCTCCACCATGTCCACCTCCGCACGCAACAAGGACACCTCCAGCGGCTCCTCGCCGGGCATTTCTTGAACAAAGCTGGTGCGCGCAATTCTCCCGCCGCGGATGTTGTTCGGGCTCAGAAGCAGATAGGTAAAATATTTGCTGTCCAAAGCCACCCAGCGAGCCCCGGCCGGGAACGGTGTCGATTCCTCTTCCAGCTCTTCGGCGGTGTACTTCTGCACCGCTCCATCCAGGTAGTACACGGCTTTGGGTTCTGCAAAATCCTCCTGGTTGGGGGTCGAGACTTCGCCAATTCCCGGCCCCAAAAGGACGGAAAAGGGAACGGGCCGCCCTTGCGCGCGAACTTCCGTTTCCATCTCGACAAGATAGCCCGCTGCCGGAACGCTGACTTTCCGGATCACCTCAAGCTGGGCATCTCGGTAATGAAAAGTGATTTCTGCTGGGGCTTGAACTCTGTCCCCAGCGACTCCAGCTACTTCATACACAGCCCCCATCAAACGCTCGTCCCATTCTTCATCTCCTGTGCGGATCCCAAATACCTGCCTCATGGTCTCCGGTAATTGCTGGGGAATGACTTCCAGGGGAAGGTTGTCTGCCGTGCGATACTTCAGTTGCGACCCCGCTCCATCGGCCTTCGTGATGAGCCGAGCGCTCTGCAAAACGCCGCCTGCATTGCTCCACCGCAGGACCAGGTCCTCGTTTTCCACTTCGACGATCTGGCGAGTCGACCGGGTCGCTGGCATCGCCTCCTCTACTTCAGGGAGCCCCTCGGGGAGTTCCCGGCTGACCGATGGCTGGCCTGGCTCCTCGGCTTCCACGGTTGGCTCTGCGGCTGGTAGTGGCGCTGGCTCACGATATAGATAGGGAACCAGAAACAAGATCGCCATGGACAAAACCATAGCCAGGAGCAGCCGCTTTTCCATGCCCATTTCAGGGGGGTCTTGGAGAGCCATAGACTTCGATCGCTCTTTAAGGAATGGGGTCAATCCCTCCGGGATGCCAGGGGTGGCAACGAAGTATTCTCTTCACCCCAAGGTATGCGCCACGCCCAACCCCAAATTTATCGATCGCTTGGCGCATATACTCAGAGCAGGAGGGGTCGAATCGGCAGGAGGGCGGCAAGAAGGGTGCAATCGTCAGCTGGTAGACCCTGATTAGCCCTATCGGCAAAATTCTTACCGCCTTACCTTTCCCTCTTGTGCGGCGCCTTCTGTCTCCACCGCAGAATCGCCTTGAGGATGTCTTCCTGAATCTGCTGATTGCGCGCTCTGGCGGCCGCCCGCTTTGCGTTCACTGCGAAGTCGCAGTGGGGAGAGATGGCCTGCTTGTTCGCTCTGAAGATTTCGCGCAGGCGGCGCTTAATTCGATTTCGGACTACTGCTGAGCCAATCTTTCGGGAAACCGTAACCCCCAGGCGGTGATAAGGTCGCCCGTTCTCCAAAATGTAGAGAACAAAGTACTCCGACTGGACCTTATCGCCTCGTTCATACGCCCCCAGGAACTCCCTCCTTTTACGGAGACGCTCCTCCTTAGAAAACCCGCGCCCGCTTTCATCCACTCACCGTCAACCTCTTGCGCCCTTTTGCGCGGCGCCTTCTCAATACAGCTCGGCCTGAGTGCAGCCGCATCCGCTCACGAAATCCATGTTTCTTGCGGCGCCTTCTGTTCCTTGGCTGAAATGTCCGCTTCATCGTCTCCTGCCGGGGCCTGTTTCCCTTTTGGGGAAGGGTGATGGTACCAACTTTACCGCTTCGGTTCAACTCTACGAATTGCCTCATCAAAAATCTATTCGAAATTGCCTGGCCCTGAGCAGGGGAATAGAAGTGTCCTCCATGAAGGAATGGAGGGCACCAATGAGGTTAACGATGGCAGAAAAGCGTGTATTGATCAAAAGTTTTGCCCCCCGCTACCGGAAGAAGGGCAAGAAGGTGAAGGGGGAAGTGTTGACGGAGTTTACCCAAATGACGGGCTACAACCGCTGCTATGGAGCCTATCTGCTTCGCCACCAGGGCAAGCGGACCCGGTTGAGCCCCAAGCTGGTGGCGGTAGGGGATATCGGCAAGAGAGTACGGCGAGAGCGGGCCCGCAAATACGACCAGAAAGTTCTAAAGGCGCTGACGATGATCTGGGAGATACTGAACTATTTGTGTGGCAAACGTCTGGTCGCGATTTTGCCGGAAGTGGTACCCATTTTACAAAGACATGGGGAACTGAAAGTGGATGCCAGCACCCATGAGCGGTTGATGCAGATCAGCGCCGCCACCATCGATCGGCTGCTGGAGCCCGAAAGGTGCAAGCACCGTCTCAAAGGACGATCCGGAACCAAGCCGGGAACGCTGCTCAAACACCAGATTCCGATCAAGCGTTTCGCCGACTGGCAGGAGGATCGCCCCGGTTTTGTGGAAGTGGACCTGGTGGGCCATGAGGGAGGCCAGGGTCGGGGGGACTACCTTCAAACCCTGGATGTGACGGACGTGTACACGGGCTGGACAGAGGTCCGAGCGGTGCGCAATAAGGCCCAGGTGTGGGTCCTGGAAGCGATGAAGCTGCTTCAGAAGCGCTCGCCCTTCCCTTGGCTGGGGATGGCTTCGGACAACGGCAGCGAGTTCATCAACAAGCACTTGATTCGTTTTTGTGAGCAGGAAAAGATCAGCTTCAGCCGAACCCGCCCCTCGCGCAAGAATGACAACCCTTATGTGGAGCAGAAAAACTATTCGGTGGTTCGGCGGGCCGTGGGTTATGCTCGCTACGAGGGAGAGCGAGAACAGGAGCTGGTGAACGAGTTGTACGATCGGCTGCGACTGCAGATCAACTTTTTCAAGCCGGTCATGAAGATGGTGGCCAAGCAACGTCGAGGGTCTCGGATCTGGAAAAAGTATGATGTGCCGAAAACTCCCTACCGGAGGATCTGCGAGTCCCTTGAGGTGGCGGACAAGATCAAGCGGGAACTGGCCCGAGAGTATGAGAAGCTCAATCCGGCCCAGCTGGCACGGCAGATCGGCTGGCTTCAGAATTGCCTTTTGCTCAAACCGACTCCTGAGCAGAAGAAACGATGGGAAGCGGGCTGGATGTGAAAATCTTTCTCTTGCTGCAGGCTGCGGGTGTTGGGCAAGGGGTTGCCACTCCTCTGGTTGGTGCTTTTTACCACCACTTTTTGCAATCCCTTTCGGATAGATTCTTAGTGAGGCAACGAATACCCTTTGGAATAGATTTTTACGTGAGGCAACGGGCTCTACCGAAGTGGCTTGAGGCGAACCCCAAACCCTAGGGCTTGTCCGCCCCTCCCCTCAGAGCCTCTTCTTGGGCTGGCCCCCTACATCCCCTTCTTCTGCTGGCTGGTGTCGCGCGGATAACAGCCGAGAACTTCCAGGAACTCGGTGAGCTCCCTCAGGTGATCCAGCGCTCTTTGGATGCTTTCCTGGTCAGTGTTTCCTAGAAAGTCCAGATAAAAAAGGTACTCCCACGGCCGCCCATGGATAGGCCTAGACTCGATTTTGGTAAGATCGATCTCTCGCAAGGCGAAGACGCTGAGGCACTTGAAAAGGGCTCCGGGCGCATTTCCAAAGCTGAAAGCGATCGAGGTTTTATCTGCTTTCTTGCCTGTTTCTGGTTCCCGGGCAAGCAGGGCGAATCGAGTGAAGTTTTCTTTGTTGTCTTGAATTCCGGTTAGCGCAATCTTGCCGCCGTAGTACTCAGCGGCTTGCTTTCCTGCAATGGCAGCGCAATCACGTAGATTTTCTTCCACGATGCGCTTGACGCTGCCCGAGGTGTCGTAGGCACTGCGCTTAATCAGGTGAGGAAACTTCTCAAAGAAGTTGTCGCACTGATCCAAGGCGACGGGGTGGGAAAGCACCGTGGTGATTTCGTCGAGGTGTGCACCGGGCGCAGTGATTAGGTTGTGTTCGATCTGAAGATTGATCTCGCGGGTGATCTTGAGTTTGTGCCGCAACAGAAGATCGTAGTTTTTGTGGATCGACCCGGATAGAGAGTTTTCGAGGGGGACGAGGCAGTATTGGGTGTCTTTTTTCGCGGTGACCTTGAAAACCTCCTCGAAGCGCTCGCAGCACCAGAGCTCCATCTTTTTCCTTAATAGGTGCGCTGCTGCTACCTCGCTGTAAGACCCTCGCTCTCCTTGAATTGCGACCGTGATTTCTTTCGCCATAACTGGCTCGAGGTTCTACCGCTGGGTTGGGCGGGGTGTCGGTAAAACCTGGTTGCGCGGGCTATACCTCACCGCTTTTCCACAGACTCCTGGACAATGCATCTTGCTTTCTTAACTTTGCTTAGCCTAATTCCGTACACGTGCGCGGCCAACAAGTGCGCGGATTTCCTTTGCTTCCTATCCTTTTTTACCGCTCTCTTGCCACACTGTTTATCCTGGGTCTCTTATTCACATAATTATCCACTCACTAAACACCTTTATTTTATATAGCCTGCTCCTTTTTTCAACAAAACACACACCTACTACTACTACTACTACTAAAGAAATAACTCACTTAAATCCGGAGTACGAGCAGACAACAAGAAACCTCCATTGGCGGAGGTACATGGGAATCGAACCCACCAACCACAACTCTCGTTGCAGCCCGACTGGTTTTGAAGACCAGGCCCGTCACCAGACAGGGAGTACCTCCCGGCGCAGGATTATATCACCCTACTGCAGCTTTTCTCTTGGCTGAATATAGCCCTCCTCGTTATACTCAGCTTTGTGTGGGGATGAAGATCATAGCCAATCCGACCGCCGGGCACGGGAGAGGAAGACGTGCAGCTCAAGGACTCCAATCAATCCTTCGGGCCAGGGAGGCAGAGCACGAAATTTTCGAGACGAGGCACCGAGGCCACGCCACAGAACTAGCCCAGCGCCTTGTTGAGGCAGGTGAGCGCCAGGTAATCGTTTTCGGCGGCGACGGGACGATTTCTGAGGTTGTTAACGCTACAGTAAATTCTGGGACAGAGCTTGGGATTATATCGATTGGAACCGGGAATGACTTAGCGCGAAGCCTCGGCCTCCCTTACAACAATCCAGAAAAGGCGATAGAAGTGATTCTCAAAGGGGAGGTATTAGAGATTGATGTGGGCTGGGAGCGGGAACGGTGCTTTATTTCCACTTTAGGGCTCGGTTTTCCAGCGATCATAGCCAATGAAACAAATAAAATGAAATACCTAAAAGGCCCCAGCGCCTTTTTTATTGCTACCTACAAAGCCATCACCCAGCTACAACCGGTCCCGATGAGTATCACGCTGGATGAGGAAACTTTAGACCTAAACTGCACTTCAATCTTAGTTCAGAATACGCGGTATTGCGGCGGCGGTTTGCTTATGGCCCCGGCGGCCCAGACGAACAACGGCCTGTTTGACGTGGTTGTGGTGGGTGATATTGGGAAGGCGGACTTACTGCTCAACTTCCCGAAAATTTATAGCGGTCACCACCTCAAACACCCAAAATTCTCCTTGTACCGATCCCAGACGGTTAAAATCGACACCCCGGTAAGCTTAAAAAAGGTGTTCGACGGAGATATCTATGGGGAGACCCCAGTCAACGCAAAAGCTCTCAGGGGGGCAATTAAGATCATAGCCCCGACCGGGGGTGGGCATGAATAGGATCAAAGACGCCTTAGAGCACAAAACGATTTTTATCACCGGGGCCACTGGGTTTCTAGGGCAACCCCTTGTGGAGAAAATCTTAAGAATCGCTCCCAGCATAAAGCGGATCTATCTTCTTATCCGCCCCAGGGCGCAACTAGGCGGCCAGGCGATGTCCGCCCAAGAGCGACTGACCCGGGAGCTGTTTCAATCCGATGTTTTCGACCGGCTTTACCGCTCCTACGGGGATAAGAGCAAGGCCTTTCTTGAAGAGAAACTCGTCGCGGTTTCGGGCGACATCTCTCAGGAGGGCTTGGGGTTGGACGAGGCTTCTCGAAGCCGGCTCCAGGGCGAGGTCGACATCGTGATTAACAGCGCCGCGGTTGTTTCATTCGATGCACCCCTGGACGAGGCCCTTGAAGTGAATGTTTTGAGTGCCGGCCGCATCGCCGAATTCGCCAGCTCTTGCAAGAAGGCAGTGCTGGTTCATGTCTCTACGGCCTATGTAAGCGGCACCGCCAGCTACTCCGTCCCTGAGACCATCTATCATTCAGCCGCTGGCTCAGAAGCGGAACAGCCGCACCCACAGGGGAAGTTTAACGATGTTGCGCAAGAGATAGAACACATCCGCAAAACGATTAAGCAAGTTGAAGAGGCATCGCGAGGCCCGAAGACGAGGGAAGGACTTCTCAGAGAACTGCGCAAGCCCCGGAGAGGGGGCAAGGGGAGGACTCGTGCCGCCAAGCTTGAGAGCCTGCGGAAGAAGTGGGCGCAGAGCCGCTTGACCGAAGAGGGTATGAGCCGGGCGCGCCAGCGGGGCTGGAACGACACCTACACCTACACGAAGGCGCTGGGCGAGCAGATGGTTCTCCGAGGGAGGAACGGAGTTCCCACTGTCGTCATCCGCCCGTCGGTCATTGAAAGCAGCCTCGCAGAGCCGACCCCTGGATGGCTGGACGGACTGCGGATGGCCGACCCTCTCATCGTAGCCATCGGCAAAGGCCGTCTCCGGTCGTTGCCCCTGGACGCTGACGTGATTCTCGACTTGGTCCCGGTCGACCTGGTGGTCAATGCGCTGTTGGCCACCATACCCCTAGCGGCAGAGGAGGGTGGGGTGAAGGTGTATCACGTGGCAACTGGCGCCAAGAACCCGGTCACGCTGGGGGAGCTCCATTCGCTTGTTTACGAATACTTCCAGAAGAATCCCATGCTGGACCGGCGTGGCGAGGCCATCCACGTCAAGCCTCTTAAATTCCCCAAGCAAAGCACCTTCCGCTTGCAGCACAAGCTGAAGACTGTCCCTCTCCAGGCGGCGGCGCATACTTTGCGAAACCTACCGCCTTCCAACAGGACGGAAAAAGTTAAGCGGAAAATCTCTGCCGCCAAGCTGGCCTACGACAAGCTCTACTACTATGGAGAGATCTACCGGCCCTACCTGAACTTGAATTGCCGGTTCGAGATAGACAACACGATGCAGCTTTTCAATTCACTCAACGCAGAGGAAAAGGAACTCCTCAACTTTGACATTGAGCAATTGAACTGGCGCCACTATATCCAGAACGTACACATCCCCGGTGTCAAGAAGCACGTCCTCAAGCTGGAAGGAGCTGGAACCCTGTCGGTGGAAGACGCAGCCTCTTCGGATGCGCTCACCATTAATACCCTTGTTGAGCAAGCCGCCGAGAGGTTCCCAAACAAAACGGCGCTCCAGATCAAGCGTGAGGGCTACTGGCAGAGATTCACCTATAAAGACCTCCACGCTGGGGCTCAGAAAATAGGACAGACTCTTTTGAAGATGGGGCTGCAAAAGGGCGACCGTGTGGCCCTCTACTCGGAAAACACGCCGGAGTGGGGATCCACCTACCTTGGGGCAGCCTCGGTAGGGGTAGTCGTTGTGCCGCTGGATGCACAGACGTGGCACAAAGAGGTCTGGGCGGTGGTGCGGTTTACACAAAGCCGGGCGCTGCTCGCGTCCGAATACTGCCTGGCCAGACTTGCCTCAAAGGCCTTAAAGGAAAACGAAGAGTCGCAATCTCCGGTGAGATTACTGAACGTCGATCGGTGCTGTCTGCCCTTTGAGCGAAAGGAATATTCGCGCAGCACCCAACCGCCCCGCCAAGAAACCACACCCAAGGAAAAGGCTGAGGTGAAACCTGACGATTTGGCTTCGATTATCTTCACAAACAGCACTGCCGTTGATCCCAAGGGAGCCTTGCACACCCATCGCAACTTCATCAACAACTTGCTGGGGGTCAATCACCACTTACCGGTATCGGAGAACGATCAGCTTCTTTCGGTGCTTCCTCTGTCCCACGCCCTGGAATTCACCTGCGGATTCTTGATGGCTATTTACGGTGGCGCCACGGTGACGTACGTTCATTCACTCAAACCGAAGGTGATTCTTGAATCGATGCAAGAAACAGGAACGACTTGCATGCTGGGAGTTCCTACCCTTTACGCGTTGATTCGGGATGACATTGAGCGGCGTATTTTGAGAAAGCCTAAATCAGCCCTTAAGCCGAATTTCCCGAACACCTCGAAACAAGTGAGCTTATCGGTGGAGCGCAAACTCGGCAAGAACATCGGCCGGCAACTGTTTTCCCGGCTACACCAGGAGCTCGGGGGGCAAATCAGACTTTTCGTAAGCGGGGGATCCGCGTTGGGGGAAAAGCTCTATGACGAGTTCAAAGTGCTGGGCATGCCGATCTACGAAGGCTATGGCCTGACGGAAACCGCCCCCGTCCTTACCGTCAATCCCCTACAGCGCAGCAGGAAGAGCTCAGCAGGGAAGCCTCTTCCGGGTGTGGAGATAAGGATTTTTCACTCCGACAAGGACGGCATTGGCGAGATCATCGCCCGCAGCCCCAGCTTGATGAAAGGCTACTACAATAACCCCTCCGCCTCGGAAGCCGTGATCAAGGACGGTTGGTTTCATACCGGTGATCTGGGTTGGGTGGATGCCGATGGGTATGTGTACGTCACCGGACGAATCAAAGACGTCATTGTAACCGGGGCGGGCAAGAATGTTTACCCCGCCGACCTGGAAGCCATATACCAAAGCATCCCAGCCATTCTGGAGATTTGCGTTCTGGGGATAAAAAGCGGGCTCACGGAAGACATCCACGCCGTTTTGACGCCCGCGCTGGGCCGGTCGGCAATGAGCGACCAGGCCGAGGTTAAGAAGGAGATTCAGAAAGAGATTCAAAGGATCGGAAAGGAATTGCCTAGCTATCATCGGCTCCAACATATCCATGTTTGGTTTGAGCCCTTGCCCCGGAACGATTCGGGGGAGGTTTGCAGAGAGACCGCCCGCCGTAAGCTCCTGGAAGAGCTTCAGCATGACCGAGCACGCTCTGCCGAAGGCTTGCCGCCACAGCCCGGCAGGGGGGGAAGCCAAGAAGAAGAGCTGCTCAGAGAGCTCAGCCGGCTATCAGGCATCCCCACCCAGGAAATCAGGGAAGACAGCCATCTTTACTCAGACCTAGGGTTAGATTCCTTGATGAGCATCCAGCTTCTCTTGTTTACCGAACATCAGTTCGGGGTCTCAGTTTCCGATCAGGTGGCGGCAACGCTACAAACTGCGGGAGAGCTTCTTGAGCAAATCCGCCCCCAAGCCCCAACCCAGGCCCGGAAAGCGGAGAGAAAAGGGGCAAGGACGAGTAAGATTCGCTCAGCTCGGCCCTATGGGGAGCGCTCGCCCACCGAGCGCTGGTTGCTCAGCAGCAGCTACCGAGCTCTTAGATTGGTGTACCAAAAGTATTTTCGCTTGAAAGTGTACAACCAGGAACACCTCCCCGCCGCCGGTCCCTACATCATTGCAGCCAATCATGCCAGCCATCTGGATGGGGGGGCAATGATCTCCGCCGTGAGCGCCGTGTTGGGCCTTCAAGAGGCCCAAAAAATGCACATCTTAGGGGCAAGAGATTACTTTTTCGACACGGCCCTGAAAAGCTGGTTCTTCAGCACATTCTTGAATTTAGTGCCCGTTGAAAGGGAAGAAACCTCACTGGCGGGGTTGCGGATGGTGAAATCCATTCTGTTGGGCGGCGAATGTGTGCTCATTTTCCCGGAGGGGACCCGTTCGCGGACGGGCCAACTGCAGGAGTTTAAACCGGGCGTCGGCTTAATCGCGCTGGAATTGGGGGTGCCGGTTGTTCCAGCCTATATTCAGGGGACGCACCCGGCCATGCCTGTGGGAAAAGCCTTCCCTCGCCGCCGAGGAATAGGAGTGTTTTTCGCCCCGGGAATCCGGGTGGAGCCTTCTCCTCCAGAAGGCCCACGAACTGCACTCGACGAGCGCTATCGGCAGATTGCGGCTCAGGTGCGCACCGCCATTTCAGGTCTTGCCAAGGGTTTGGCCACCGGGGCGGTGAGGCACTGAGAAGGCGAAGGGATTCCTATGACTGGCCAGGCGGCTGCCTTTTTTGATGTCGATGGCACAATCGTCCAGGGAAACGTCGTTCGCTACTATGCCTACCTGCGCACCTGCGAAATGACAGAGTGGCAAAAGGCTCTCTGGATCACCCTATTTCTTCCCAAGGTCCCTTATTACCTGTTGCTGGATGCTCTCAGCCGCCGTTGTTTCAGCCAGGCCTTCTATCGCAACTATACAAACCTGAGCCCGACCCAGCTGGATGGTTTGGCCGAGAATCACTTTCGAGCACTCATGCAACCTTGCATTTACCCGGGGTCCCTTGATCAGCTGCGAAAGCACCAGGAAAGCAACGACCTGATCGTTTTGGTGACCAACTCTCTCGAGACTCTGGTCAAGCCGCTGGCCAATCGGATTCAGGCCTCAGCGATGATCGCGGCGCGCTTGCGTCAGAAGGGCGGCGTTTTCACGGGTGAGCTGGAGGGAGGCCCGCTGACCGATCAGAGCAAAGCCGAGGCCATTATTTCATTCAGTAAGGACCGCCAGCTGGATTTATCGAGGTGTTATGCTTATGCGGACAGCCTGGACGATATCCCGATGCTGGAAACCGTTGGATATGCCAGAGTCGTGAACCCAGGAAGACGACTGCGAAAAATTGCTCGGGCGAAAAAGTGGGAAATCCTTATCTGGGATCTTGAAGAAAGCAAGAAAGAACGCACCTCTTGAAAATATGGGCCATTCAATACATCAAGAGCGGTCCCCGCTACCTGGCGGTGCGCTCACTGGCAAACCGCTGGCCGCGGGCAGCCACCTCTCCGTTTGCCTGCATCCGTCTTAGCCGGATTGAGCAGCCCAGCCTGCCTGGGAGTGAGTGGGTCCGCGTGCGACCCCTTCTCAGCGGCATCTGCGGTTCCGACCTGGCCACGATTACCGCGAAAGGCAGTGTCTATTTTTCCCCGTTTACCTCGTGCCCTTTTGTTTTAGGGCACGAGGTAGTCGGAGAGATCGTGGAGGCGGGAAGGCAGGCGGGGGCTCCAAAAGAGGGAGACCGAGTGGTGCTGGAACCACCCTTGAGCTGCGAAATTCGCGGTATTGCCAGAAAGTGTGAACCCTGCCAGGCAGGGAACAAGTCTCTTTGCGTGAATTTCAACGGAGGTGACCTTTCACCCGGGATTCAGACGGGCTATTGCAGGGATACGGGAGGTGGTTGGAGCGACAACTTTGTGGCTCACTACAAACAGCTCCACCCGGTCCCCGACCAGCTTTCCAACGAAGAGGCTGTGATCGCGGAGCCATTGAGTTGTGCGTTGCAGGCAGTGCGGAAGGCTCCATTAGCAGATGACTGCACCGTCCTCATTCTGGGATGTGGCTCCATAGGGGTGCTGACGCTGGCAGCAATCCGGGGTTTGGGAAGTGCCTGCCGTATTGTGGCGGTAGCCAAACATCCGCACCAGCGGGAAGCCGCCGGCCGCCTGGGCGCCGACGTTGTGATTGAAGCAAAAGATTCCCACCCGCAACTCGCTCGAACTTTGAACGCCCGGTTGTATGAACCGGAGTTCGGAAGGCCCACAGCAGTTGGGGGTGCCGACATTTGTTTTGACTGCGTCGGGTCAAGCCGCACCCTTGACGACGCCCTGCGGTTTACGCGAGGCGGGGGCTCGGTTATTCTGGTCGGCATGCCGGGCATTCCACGGAATATCGACTGGACGGCGATTTGGCACAAGGAGCTCGTGGTGAAAGGCAGCTACACCAGTGAGCCCGCCACTTTCCGGCGAGCGCTGGAGCTTTTGGTTGCGCAGAGGAATAATCTGGCTGAGATCGTGGGAGCGAAATTTCCCCTGAAGGACTATGGGGCCGCCGTCCAGTGCGCTCTGGACACGGCCCAGTCGAAAGTCATCAAAACGGTGTTTCAATTCAAGTGAGCTAGTTGTGAACTCTCAACAGGTTGTTCAGTAAAAGGGGTTGTCCATCCGAGTCTTTTCGGCAATGCTGATTGGAAGATTAGACCATCAGCACCGAAAGGAGAACCCGAATGGACATCCACCAGAATGCCCGAACCTGCCCAAGAAGTCGAGAACTGATCATCCGACGAGTGAAAGAGCAAAGACAATCGGTCCAGGAGGTGGCTCAGTCGGTGGGGATCAGTGAGCGGACCGTCTACAAGTGGCTGGCTCGTTATCAAGCCCAAGGCCGAGCGGGTCTGGAAGACCGGTCTTCCAGACCCGCTCGGATTGCCCGGCAGACCCCGAGGCGGGATCGAGAGGCAATTTACCGTCTTCGCCGTCGTCGAATGGTGGCAGCCGAGATTGCCGCTCGTTTGGGTCTGGCCCGCTCCACCGTGGCCCGGATCCTGCAACAAGCCGGATGGGGACGCTTGAAGAGCCTGGAGCCTGCACAGCCCGCTCGTCGCTACGAGCGCGACCATCCTGGGCAGTTGTTGCACCTGGACATCAAAAAACTGGGCAGGATTGCTGGTGTGGGGCATCGCATCACTCGAGATAAACGGCGTCGAGCTCGGGGAGTGGGATGGGAGTTTGTCCATGTGTGTATCGACGATAACTCTCGATTGGCCTATGTCGAAGTTCTCCCGGACGAGCGCAAACAATCGGCTATGGCTTTTCTCGGCCGAGCCGTCCTCTGGTTCCAAAAGCTGGGTATCCGGGTAGAACAGGTCCTGACCGATAACGGTTCCTGTTATGTCTCCCACGCTTTCCAGGGTCTTTGCCAGCAACTGGGGCTTCGCCACCTCCGCACCCGTCCTTACCGGCCTCAAACCAACGGCAAAGCAGAACGCTTGATCCAGACTCTCCTCCGTGAGTGGGCCTACCGCTTCCCCTACCGCACTTCAGGCCACCGTTTTCGCTGGCTTCGCCCCTGGCTTCACTTCTATAATCATCACCGCCAACATCAGAGCCTGGGTGGTCTGTCTCCTATCAGCAGACTTCCCCTTATGAATAATGTCATGAGAATGCACAGCTAGCCCGGGTTATGCATAAATTCCCTACTGCAGCTACGAAATCATCCGCCCTGCCCGCCTTGCGCTCGAGCGCGCCTTGCCAGGCCGCCGCTTTCGTCACTTCGTAACGAGAACCTATGCATAATCCGGGCTAACCGAGACAAAACCATGAGCAACGATTCCATTTATTACACGAAGCCAGGCGAGAAGCTGTTGTTCCACTACGCGGAAGACTTTTTATACGAAGAGGTACCCGAGGGAACCCGCGTTATCTATGCCCCGCCGCCCTTGGAAGCCATCGCGGACGTCAAGGCTGCTACGGAGCAAGCCATCGAGAATCCCTTGGGATGCCCACCCCTCTCAGCACAGCTGAGGCCAGGGATGAAGGTGACGGTTGCTTTTGATGACCTCTCATTGCCCCTGCCCCCGATGCAAAGGCCGGACCTGCGACAGTTGATCCTGGAAGTGGTGTTGGAAGCGCTGGCGAGCGGCGGAGTCACGGACATTCACCTCATTGTAGCAACGGGCTTACATCGAAGAATGACAGGATCGGAAATCCGCCGCTGCGTGGGGGCGAAGGTCTTTGATGAGTTTTATCCCGATAGGCTGTATAACCACGATGCCGAGGATAAGGGAAACATCGAATACCTCGGAGAGACGGAAAACGGTGAGGTCGTTGAGATCAACGGCCGGGCGGCTCAGTCCGATCTTCTGATCTATGTCAACATCAACCTGTCCAGCATGGACGGCGGAAACAAATCTATTCTCACCGGACTTCCCACCTATCGCAGCCTGAAACATCACCATAATGTCCATGCCCTCATGCACTCCCAATCCTACATGCATCCCCCAAGCTCGGAACTGCATCGTGTGCTGGGCCGCATGGGGGAAATCCTTGAAGAGAACAACAATATTTTCCACATCGAAACCACGCTGAATACCAACACCTTCCCCAGGGCCTTCAGTTTTCTCCAAAAGCAGGAACGTCACCTCAACCTGTTCGATAAGCTTAACTTGCATGTTAGTAAGGGGGTTCTGGCGGTGACCCCTCCTTCTGTTAGGCGCAAGGCTTTCATGCAGATGCGCGCACCCTACGGGATGACCAGCATCCAGGCGGGAAGCAACGACTCGGTGCATGGGCAGACACTTCAGAACGTGTTGAAGCAACAGGTGGTGCCGGTTGAAGGGCAGTCCGATGTTCTCCTGGCCGGAGTTCCCTATATCGGCCCCTATAACGTCAACTCCATGATGAACCCTCTGCTGATCGTGAATTTGACGGCGGGTTATCTCTTTAATCTCTATATCGGAAAGCCGTTGGTTCGCAGAGGCGGTGTCATGATTCTTTTTCATCCGCTGGATCGCATGTTTCATCCCGTCCATCATCCTTCCTATATCGAGTTCTTCGACCGCATCCTGACCCAGACCAAGGTGGCCGCCGAGATCGAAAAATATGAAGAGGAATTTGCTTGCAACGAGCGCTACATTGACCTTTACCGCAACTCCTACGCCTACCACGGAGCGCACCCTTTTTACATGTGGTATTGGGGGTGTTATGCCATGGAGTATTTGAGCAAAATCATTGTGGTCAAGGCCAAGGATAAAGAAGTCGCCACCACCCTTGGATTCGATACCGCAAAGAGCCTTCCCGAGGCCATCGAGATGGCCCAGTCCGAGCTAAGCCAGAGCAGTGTGTCCATCACTCAGTTCCACTGGCCCCCCTTATGGTTGTGTGAAGTGTCGTAGGGAGTTCAGGGACAGGCCCGGAACTCCCTACGACACTCCTTTTGAAACTTGTCTCCTCTCAAGGCATCTTTAGACTGTGAATTGGAAGAGGAGAAATCTATGTTCAGAAATCCGGCCATCCTTTCGATTATTTTGTTGACCAGCCTCCTTGCCTGCAGCGGGACTCCAGAGGAGGCCCAACAGCAGGCAGAGCAACCCCTTTCGGATCAAGCCGAAGGTGAAACAGCGGCCCCGGTAGAAGCACAGCCTGAGGCCAGCCCTGCGGTTTCTTCCCCGCCAGCTGATTGGCAAGAAGAGTTGCAACCTGAACCAGCTGCCGTTCAGCCGCCACCCCCTCCTGAACCTGAAACGGGAATGCTCCCTGCGGGCACTGTGCTGGAGGTCCGCTTGGCAGAGCCGATTAGCACTAGGACCAATAGAGACGGCGATGAGCTGGCAGCCATACTGGACCGGGATTTGAAAATCAACGGGAAAGTCGCGTTTCCGCAAGGAACAAAAGTCTAGGGCACGCTATTAGCCGTAAAAGGCTCAGGCCGGGTTGAAGGCCGCGCGGAAATGACCCTTACCCTGACGGAACTTCGACCCCGGGAAGAAATCTATTGGGTCAAGACTGACAATATCATCATTCAGGCCGAAGGCACCGAGGGTCGCGATGCTACAGTGATCGGAGGAGCTGCCGGCGTGGGGGCGTTAGTGGGCGGAATTATCGGCGGCAAAAAGGGAGCCGTTGCCGGTGCTGCGGTTGGGGGTGGAGCCGGTACGGCCACCGTACTGACAACCAAGGGCAAGGAAGTCGAATTTCAACCGGAGCACAAATTCAGCTTTAGATTGAGCAGGGAAGTTGAAGCAAAACTCCCTTGATGGTCGGTCCCGTTGCCTCACGCTATTCCAAAGGGTATTCGTTGCCTCACTAAGAATCATCCGAAAGGGAAAAAAGTTGGTAAAAAGCACCAACCAGAGGAGTGGCAACCCCTTGCCCAACACCCGCAGCCTGCAGCAAGAGAAAGATTTTCACATCCAGCCCGCTTCCCATCGTTTCTTCTGCTCAGGAGTTTTGAGAAGCCAGCCGATCTGCCGTGCCAGCTGGGCCGGATTGAGCATACTCTCGGGCCAGTTCCCGCTTGATCTTGTCCGCCACCTCAGGGGACTCGCAGATCAAACATCATACTTTTTCCAGATCCGAGACCCTCGACGTTGCTTGGCCACCATCTTCATGACCGGCTTGAAAAAGTTGATCTGCAGTCGCAGCTCGTACAACTCGTTCACCAGCTCCTGTTCTCGCTCTCCCTCGTAGCGAGCATAACCCACGGCCCGCCGAACCACCGAATAGTTTTTCTGCTCCACATAAGGGTTGTCATTCTTGCGCGAGGGGCGGGTTCGGCTGAAGCTGATCTTTTCCTGCTCACAAAAACGAATCAAGTGCTTGTTGATGAACTCGCTGCCGTTGTCCGAAGCCATCCCCAGCCAAGGGAAGGGCGAGCGCTTCTGAAGCAGCTTCATCGCTTCCAGGACCCACACCTGGGCCTTAGCTGCCCCATTGCGCACCGCTTTCACGTCCGTCACATCCAGGGTTTGAAGGTAGTCCCCCCGACCCTACAATACAGCATCCTTTCGGAACACTTCGTGAGCCGCCATTCGGAGAGGTGCTGGAGTGGTTGAACAGGGCTGCCTGCTAAGCAGTTGTGCTGGAAACGGCACCGGGGGTTCGAATCCCCCCCTCTCCGCCATGATTGGGTCTATAGCGCAGAATCCAGTGCTTGAGTAGCACTTCGCTAGGTACTGCGGGGGGGGGTACCTACCCTACCCCTCAGAATGGGTCGGGGGCGGACAGGTGAGGAGAAGCCAGTAACTGCAGGTGCTCCATTGGGCTTTCAAGAAGGAGAGAAGATACTGTCCCCTCCCCACACCATCTGTTTATCTAGAGACGTCAGGTTTGCAAAAAAGTTCATTAAAATCCCCCGCCCCCTTGCAAACGATAACAGTGGACAAGAAGCTCAAACTATAGTAATAATGGACCATCAACAGATGGCCGCTCCTCTCGTCATTTAAGGAGGCTTCTATGGGCCAGCGCGTGCTTCTTGTTCTAATGTTCCTTTGCCTGCTTTCGGGTTGGGGGCTGGCGCAAGATACGGGCCAAGGCCAAGGAGGCCAAGGAGGCCAAGGCCAGGGCCAGGAACCCTCATCAGGTGACCGGAGTAGCTCTCAGAGCGGACAACCCCGCGGAAACCGTCAGTTTCGGAGGCCGGTGTTTCTTTCCGGAAAGGTTGTCTTGGACGATGGCGAGCCGCCTGCAGAACCCACACAGGTGGGACTCGTTTGCCAGGGTACCACAATCCAGCAGGTCTACACCTCCGTCGGAGGTTCCTTCGGTTTTCAGATCGACTTTGGAGGTTCGGGCGTCAATACCCAGTTGCCCATTGACGCGTCGATATCCTCTGCGACCTACTCGCAACTGGGCGGAGGGATGGCTGGCGGCAGCAGTGCCAACAGTGGTTTCCCTGACACCCTGGGATCGATGCGTGGAGACTCGGTCAATCTCAGTGCCTGTGAATTAGAGGCGGAGCTGGCAGGTTTCCGATCAGACAAGATTCACCTGGGCCCACGACGAGCTCTGGACAACCCTGACGTAGGCGTCATTGTGCTCCACCGCTCCACCAGAGCGCAGACTGCCACCATCAGCTTAAAAACCCTGGCCGCTCCCAAAGATGCCAAGAAGGCGTACGAAAAAGCCTTGAAGGAGTTGGGCAAGAAAAAGGTCAACTTTAAGAAGACCAGCGAAGAACTCGAGAAGGCTGTAAAGATCTATCCTGAGTTTGCCGCGGCCTGGCATCTGCTGGGAGAAGTCCGCCTGGAACTCCAGGACCGCACTCCCGCCCGACAGGCTTTTGAGCAGGCGATGTCCGCTGACCCCGAGTACGCCAATCCCTATATTGCATTGGCTATGTTGGAAATAGATCAGGGGCGCTGGGAAGAGGCCGCTCAGTTCAGTGGGCAGGCTCTTGAACTCGACTCTCAGCTGGTCCGAGCCCACTATTTTCATGCGCTGGCCAATAGCTCTTTGGGAAGGCTTGATGTTGCCGAAGAGTCGGTGTTGCAGGTCCAAAAGAGCAGTACCGCCGAAAACTACCCGTTAGCCCACTATATTCTGGGATGGATCATGGCCCAAAAGGGAGACTTTATCCTCGCTGCTGCTGAATATCGTCGTTTTTTGGAGATTACGCCAACCTCTCAGACAGGGGCCCGGCTGGAAGCCCAGCTGGCCAGCTGGGCGGCAGATGGGCTGATCCCGACTCTAGAGACGTCAGAGAAACAGGATTAACAGCGTCACTCACCGCACTTTCGGTTCCTTTTTCCAGCCGTGCTCACCAATGAGAGGCACAAAAGTGCAGCGCTCACCTCGTTCCTTGTGGAATCCTTCCTTGCTCCTTCTTACGACGTAAAGCACCTGAGAATAGCCTTCTTCCAGAGGGATCACCAGTCTACCCCCGACGACCAGCTGTTCCAGCAGTGGCCTGGGAGTCTCGGGGGCTCCAGCCGTGACGAGAATAACGTCAAAGGGGGCTTCGTCCTCCCATCCCAAGGTGCCGTTCCCCATTCGTGTATGGACTCGAGGGTAATTGAGATGTCGCAGAGCCTGCCGGGCGCGCTCGAGAAGCTCCGGGATTCTTTCAATGGTGTAGACTTCAGCGCCCAGCTCAGCCAGGATGGCACTCTGATAACCACTGCCGGAACCGATCTCCAGGACTCGATTTCCCGGCACCACCTGGGCCGATTGGGTCATGATGGCGGTCATATAGGGTTGGCTGATCGTTTGCCCTTCCCCAATAGGCAAAGGACCGTCTGCATAGGCCTGGTCTCTCAGATTTTCGGGAACGAACAGGTGCCGCGGAACTCTCTTGAAAGCCTCCAGTAGCTGAGCGTTGTGGATGCCTCTTTTCTTCAACTGATGCTCTACCATGCGCTCCCGCTCGAACCGATAAGAATCGCTCATGTGGGCTCCGAGAGTTGTATGCGGCTCCAACTTCTGGCCAGGAGCAGCTTGAGTTTGCGTCTCTCCCGCCGGCTCAGCTGCGAATCCGCGGCTTCACATTCCTTTTCCAAGGCGGCCCTTTCTCTTGCTGAAGAGAGTCGCCGCGCTTTTCCCCCCAGCGCGTGAAACAAATCGGAATATTCCCCGCAAAGTTCTTGGATGAAGGTGAAGGATTTGCGATGGATGACGGAAGGACCATGCTCCTGGATGGCCTTTTGGTGCTCTTTGGTACCGTAGCCTTTGTTTCGGTGAAATCCATATTGGGGATAGGTTTGCCCGAGGTCGACCATCAGTTGGTCCCGGTAAGTTTTAGCCACAATCGATGCAGCGGCGATCGAAAAGCTGAGGCCGTCCCCTTTGCTAAACTTGTTCTGGGGTATGGAGAGCCCTGGGATTTCTCTGGCATCCACAAGCAGGTGGTCTGGGCATAGGGGAAGGCTTTCCACGGCCCGTTTCATGGCGAGTATGCCGGCATGGTAAACATTGAGTTCATCGATTTCGGCAACCTCAGCCAATCCAACCCCAATTCCCAGGGCCTTCTGGCGAATGGCTTGGACAACCTTCTGACGAATCTTGGGGCTCAAGCGCTTGGAATCATTCACTCCCGCGATGAAGGTGCCGGGAGGAAAAACAACCGCAGCGGCGACCACCGGTCCGGCCAGAGGCCCAACCCCAACCTCGTCGGCGCCGGCAATATGCTGGACTCCTGAGTTCCACAGAACACGCTCCAAGTTTAGCATGGACTCGATGCGGCGCCGCTCCTCTTTCTCTCCCTTCCTCCGGGTCTTTAAATGGTGGTAAATCTTGCGAACGCCCTCTCGCGGATCCCTTTGCAATTTAGCCAGAAGGCCAGGCGGCGCAGAGCTCTCTTGATCGAGGAAATGCTTTCGGATTTCGGCAACTGAAAGTCTGGATGGGTCAAGGTCCATGACGAGACACTAAACAAAAATCAGATGGCCAAAGGAAGCGGGTACATGAAAATCAGGTTGTCCGGTGAAGGTAGGCCTCCAGGCCAGATATTCCCGATCAGGCTTTTTCCCGGCGATTCGATAAAGATTCACTCGCCAGGATTTGCCCACCTCGGGTGGCGTTTCCCAAATCGAGTCGTAGGATAATCCCAGAAATACCCTCCAGATCGATTCATGCTCGTTCAAAAAGGTTTCCAGCTCAAGATCGGAGTTCCACTCAAGGTCTACCTCCACGCGAGGCTCTACGATTCTCATATCCGCCCACTGCCCAAGAGGGCCGACTTCGATTTCGAAGTAGTTGGCGGCCGCACCTGGTTTTAGAAATACCTCGACCACATCTTTATTCCAAAGACCTTCCGTTGCAGTCTCTTTACTCCATCCAGGATTAACGTTGAGGGAGTCAAACCAGGATTCAAAGTAGAAAAAGACGGCCTGCTCGTTCCACAAGGAACGGACGCAGGTCAGGTTCATCCAGTTATGGCCCTTCTCACGCAGGGCTGATCTCCCGTCCCAATACCGATCAATGGCTGCAGCTTCACACTCTTCCCAAAGCTCATGATGAGGGTCAAAAAGGGTTACCTTTGTTTCCGAAGTGCGGTAACTGAAAATTGCGTTCTCGGGCATTGGAGAGTCTTTATTATATAATTGCAGCCCGTGAAAATCGAAACCATTGGACTGTTGGGATTTGGGCGCTTTGGCAAGATGGCTTACGAACACCTGCGCCGCGATAAAAAAGTACTGGTGCACGATTCCAACTCGCTGCAGCTCCAGGACATTCCAGAAGCGACAACTTTCGAAGAAGTCCTTTCCGCTCCCTTGATTGTTCTGTGTGTGCCCATCTCAGCCCTGGAGAACATCTGTAAAAGGATGGCCATCTATCTTCAAAAAGGGCAGATCGTCGTGGATACCTGCAGTGTCAAAAAGCGGCCCATTGAATGGATGCTGGCTCATCTTCCCGAGCCGGTCCAAATCCTGGGCACACATCCGCTCTTTGGCCCAGACAGCGGCAAAGAGGGTGTGGCGGGTCTGAAAATCGCTCTGAGTCCCGCGCGAATCGAGCAGGAAGCGTATGACACCATTCGGCAGTATCTACAGAAACTGCAGTTGGTGACCATAGAGGTGACCCCCGAGGAGCACGACCAACAGATAGCGAAAAGCCAGGCCGTCTTCCATTTGATTGCTCAGGTGATGAAACAGCTGAAGTGGACTTCACAGGCCATCTCTACGCCAGGACCAGAGGCCTTTGATCAGTTGGTCAGGACGGTGCAGCATGATACGGACCAACTGTTTCTTGATATAGAGCGTGAAAATCCCTACGCGGCAGAATGGCGGCAGCGATTCATCCAGGAGCTGTTGAGCTTGGACAAAGAACTCTCCGGCGACAAGGAGGAGCCCCCTTTGTCCCAGGGGATGGACCTTTCATCATCTCCCTGAATGCTTTTTCTAAAACGGGCATTCCAGTAAACCCGAAAGGGTGGCCTTATAGCTTTGAAAACCTTCACCCCCCTGCAGAAGATAGAGATCGCTCTGATGGGCCTTGCAGGATGGATAGCGGTGCGACTGATTGGAGCGACTCTGCGCTACCGGGTAGAGGGCTGGGAAAGGGTTAGGCAATTCAAAGAGAGAAAGGAGCCGGTTATCGGCTCTTTCTGGCACAATCAAGTCTTTTGTGCAGCGCATTTCTGGCGTTTCCAGAACATCGCTGTGGTGACCAGCAGGCATTTTGACGGGGAAATCATTGCCCGAGTGATTAAGAAGCTGGGATTCATTCCGGCCCGCGGCTCAAGTAGCAGAGGTGCGGTTAAGGCTTTGTTGGAAGCAAGGCGCAAGGTGCAACAGGGGCTTACCGTGGCCTTTACTTCGGATGGGCCCAGAGGTCCAATGCACAAAGCGAAGCCAGGGCCCGTATGGCTTTCCCGTAAAACGGGGGTGCCCATACTGCCCTTTCATATGCAGCCCAAGTGGTTCTGGAGTCTCAACAGCTGGGACAGGTTCCAAATTCCCAAGCCCTTTACCCTCGTTCTGGTCAAGATTGGCCAGCCTCTGATGGTTTCCTCTGAAGAGGACCAAGAGAGCTGGGTGATTCGTCACCAGGAAGAGATGGACCGAATTGGAGAGTATAGCCAAGCGTATTGGGAAGGACGACAGACAAAACACGACCGGCCAGGAGCTAGCGCTCCCTGATTCTCACGCCATTTTCGAAAGCGGCCATGTTCCAAGTGGCCATCTCCAGGAGGGCCACCTTGAGGGCATAGATCCCCGGAGGAGCGAACAGTTTATTGGAATAGATGATCCCGCGGCCAGCGCGGATCTCTTTGGCCTCCAGGTTGACGCGGAAAATCTCTCTCAACCGGGCCACTTCATTCCCTTGCTGATCAAACAACAGAGCTATAACGCCGAATCCGGTCTGAATATCCCCCTTTTCTGTTCTCTGCAAACTGAAGGGGCTGATCTTGATGCGAAAAGGGAGTCCGATTTGCCCGCCCTGCCGCTGCTGAGGTAAGAGGTCCAGGTCAGCGCCGATCTCTTGGAAGGCAAGGTGGAGGTTGCCGGGAATCCGGTCCATCGCGTCATCGTTAAAAAGCGCAGCGATGACCTCCTGCTTGACCGACGATCGCTCGGGGAGAGTTTCAAATCGAGCGGGGATGTGGGCGTTGGGATATGCGATCTCCACGCGAATATCGCGCTCCTCCCTCCTTCGATAAGGATCATCAGTGTAATAGCCTATCGAATAGAGGTTGCCAAACACGTCGTCGTTGATTTGAGCCATGACCTCGCCAAAATTGAGGATCGCTTCAAACCCACTGAAGTGCTCTCCGTCGGTCCTCAGCGACAAACTGGCAAAGGCCAGCTCCTTGGCTTCTCGATCGTCGCCAGCAGAGGTGGGAGCACCCGGTTGGGGAAGGGGTGTCGAGGGGCCAATGTAAAGCTGGGCTGCCGACGGGACCAGAACGGTGTAAATGACCACATCGTTGCTCTGAGCCAAAGAGATGCTTTGAGGCGCGGTTCGATAGGCGTCGTCCATGCCGTCCGAGATGAGAATCACCACTTTCCGGGCTGCTCCAGAAAGGCCCTTCATCCGTAAGATGAGTGCGTTCAGCGAATTGTAGAGGGCTGTACGGCCCAGCCGCTCGCTAGCCTCCGTTAACGCTTTGTGAGCCAGGGATCGCGTGGAAGTAAAGTCTTGCAGTGGAATCAGTTCGTCGGTAAAACCGAAGATGCCGACTTCCGCGAAGTCATGCAGAGTGTCCAGAAAGATCTCTGCCGCCGTGAGTTCTTCCGCCCGAGTCGCGAGGGTGCTGCCGCTCATGTCAATCAAGAAGGCGAGCCTGAGAAGTGCCATCTCCCCTTCTCGGTTGCGCGGTGGCTCAAAGAAGATGATTTCCTGAAGCGCTCCACGCTCGAAGACTCGGAAGTGGTCCTGATTCAAATGGTTGACGGGCCCCCCCTCGGTCTCCTTCACCATGAATTTCAAAGTCGCCAGGTTGACGTCTACGTGAATGCTTTCGCCTTGAATTGGACTGGATGATTGCGCGGCTGCGGCTGCGGTGATGCAGGAGAAGCTCAGCACCCAGAACAATAGGGTGCGGCAATTGGAGGGCACATGAAACGCTCGCCTCGAACGCCTCATTGGCTGTTAATCCTCACCAAATTCAGGAACTCCATCCGGGATCGCTGATCCTGCCGGAATTTTCCCAGCAGGGCCGAAGTCGTGACTTTGGCGTTCTGTTTTTCAACGCCCCGCATCATCATACACAGATGCTGGGCCTCAATGATCACCCCGACTCCCTGAGGATTTGCCTGCTCATTGATGGTGTGGGCGATTTGCTGAGTGAGGCGTTCCTGGAGTTGCAGACGCCGTGCAAACAGTTCAACGAGACGAGTTACTTTGCTCAAGCCGATCACTTTTTTGGAAGGCAGGTAACCCACATGGCATTTCCCGAAGAAAGGCAGGAGGTGGTGCTCGCATAGGCTGTAGACCTCAATGTTCCTGGTGATCACCATCTCGTCATATTGGACATCAAAGAGAGCGCCCTTGAGAATCTCCTCAACATTCTCGGTGTAACCCTTGGTCAGGAACTTCAATGTTTCAACCACGCGAGCCGGTGTCTTCCTGAGTCCTTCACGCCTGGGATCTTCACCCAGTTCTTCCAGGATCTTCTCAATCAACTTGTCCATTGAACTCCTTTGGGTACAAGATGATGAGTAGGAGCATCGGGCTATCCTGGAGGCCAATTAAAGGTTCGCCCACCCAGCAAATGAAGGTGGATGTGAAATACGGTCTGCCCCGCAGCCACCCCGTTGTTAATCACCACCCGATAGCCCGATGCGAGGTTCTGGTCCTCGGCCACCAGGCGGGCCGTCATGAGAAGGTGACCCAACAGACCCCCCTCTTGTTCGGAAGCTTCAGCAAGCGTAGGAATATGCTTCTTGGGAATGATCAGGATATGGGTTGGAGCCTGCGAGTTCATGTCCCGAAACGCCACTGCCTGATCGTCCTCATGAATGATGTCAGACTGCAGTTCGCCTCGAGCTATTTTGCAAAAAATACAATCCGCCATAGGTTCTCCTAGGGGTAACCATATCAAACAATGATTAGGCGCTAAAGATCGCACAGCGGTCCATGGCGGCAAGATCCTTTCTTAGGTCTTCCAAAACCCAACCCTTTTCTTGAGCCAGCCGGCAAACCCGGGCACCGGCATTGTGACCCAATTCAACCACTAATTTCCCATGAGGACGCAAGCCCCGCTTGGCTTGGGAAAACAATTCCCTGTAAATCTCTTGTCCTGATTCTCCGGCATAGACGGCCTTACCGGGTTCGTGTTTGTCGACGGAGACATCGACTTGATTTCTCTCCTGCCTGCCCACATAGGGAGGGTTGGAGACGATCAGGTGGTAACAACCGAGCCGGTCTTTCACCGGCTTCAGTATCTGCCCTTCTCGGAATTCAATTCGGTCAAGACAGCGGTGCTTTTCAGCATTGCGGCGAGCCACACTTAAAGCAATGGGAGAGACATCTGTTGCTGCAATCACAACCCGAGGTTCTTCGCAGGCCAGCGTGATGCCAATGCAACCGGACCCCGTACCCACGTCCGCTGCCCATAGTTGTTCTTCGGGACTTTCCCGCAGAAGAGCCAAAGCAGCCTCCAAAACTAGCTCTGTTTCGGGTCGGGGGATGAAAACTCCGGGGCACACCGAGAATTCACGGCCAAAGAATTCCTGCTTGCCACGAAGGTATTGCAGTGGATAGTGCTCGCCTCGCTTGGTTAACCACTGCCCAAACAGATGCTTCTGTGCTGCGGAAAGCCGACGTTCCGGGTAGGTGTAAAGGAACGTTCGATCACGCTGCAGAACGGAGGCAACCAGAAGCTCAGCATCTTGGCGAGGGGATCGGAGTTGGCGCTGGGCAAGATAACCGGTTGCAGACTGGATCGCCTCTTTAACCGTCACGACCTTTTCCAGAGTCCCACAATCAGGCGATTTTTTGATCCCTCAAAAGCTCTGTTCGCTCAGATGTGATTAAGGCGTCAACGATCGTATCCAAGCTGCCGTCCATAATGGCTGTGAGCTGATGTAGGCTCAGGCCGAGTCGATGGTCCGTAACCCGACTCTGTGGGTAATTGTAGGTTCGAATTTTCTCGCTGCGGTCGCCGCTTCCCACCATAGCCCGTCGCTTTTCGGCAATTTCGCTTTGCTGCTCCTGGAGCGCTTTTTCGTAAAGCCTGGAACGCAGGACCTTCATCGCTTTGGATTTGTTCTTGATCTGAGACTTTTCATCCTGACAAGTCACCACTTCTCCGGTGGGGATGTGGGTGATGCGCACGGCGGAGTATGTCGTGTTGACCGATTGACCACCAGGACCTGAGGAGCAGTAAGTGTCGATTCGGAGTTCCTTCGGGTCAACGTGAATATCGACTTCGTCGATCTCCGGAAGGACGGCCACAGTGACAGCTGAGGTATGCAGGCGGCCCTGTGTTTCGGTTTCGGGAACCCGCTGCACGCGATGAACGCCGCTTTCGTACTTAAGCCGGCTGTAGACATTTTCCCCCTCGATCGTGGCGATAATTTCCTTGAATCCACTTACCGAGGAGTGATGAGCCGAAAGTACTTCGACGGTCCAATTGTTGCGCTCGGCGTATCGCGAATACATCCGAAAGATTCCCTGTGCAAAAAGAGTGGCTTCATCTCCTCCCGTGCCGGCCCGGATCTCCAGGATGACGTTTCTGGTGTCGTTGGGGTCTTTGGGAAGGAGAAGCAGCTTGAGCTCCTCTTCGCAGCTCGCCTTTTGCTCCTCCAGCTTCTGAAACTCCTGGCGAGCCATCTCCAGAAGTTCCTCATCCTGTTCCTCTTCCAGAAGCCCTTTCGTTCCAGCGATTTCTTGTGAGATCGATTTGTACTCTCGGAATTTGTCCACGACCTCCTGGAGTTCTGCATGGGCCTGAGCCGTCTTACGATACTTCTCCTGGACTGCAATCAGGTCCGCATCTCCCAGCATTTGCGAGAGCTCTTCATACCTTTCTTCAAGTGCTTGAAGTTTCTGAAACATAAGAAGAGGAGATTAGCCCGGTAGGCCCCTTGTCTTGCCCTTTGCGTATTTTTTGCGAAACCGCTCGACCCTTCCTGCGGTGTCAACCAGTTTCTGCTTGCCGGTGAAAAAGGGATGACATTCGGAGCAAATCTCCAGGCGGATCTCTCCAGATTTCGTGGAGCGCGTTTCCCACTGATTCCCGCAGGCACAGCTCACCGCCACCGTCTCATACTGGAGGTGAATATCACTCTTCATAACATAGACTCCCTCTAGTTAGACAGGACTATGCATAATCCCGGCTAGCATGGAAAACCAAGTAAATGATCACGGTATACCCTTTACACAGCGATCCGAAAGCTCGCTGGTTTCAAGCGGATCAACCGATGGGTGGCACCGTAAGGGTAGTAGTTTATCAAAAGGTGAACGCTAAAGTCGACCCATCCCCTTTCGAAGGGGATCTCGAAAATTGCAGCCGCAAACCGTTTTTGATAGCCGCAACAAATCGATGGATCTCCCGCCTGTTACTGGCGCTTCATGGGCCTTATAGCTTGACAAGCCTTTGGTGGCGAGAGTATGAGAAGCGGTATAAATTGCTACTCAAATCTTTCGGCGAGGGGATGCTATAGACGTTGTCTGATCCAGAGTTCAGTAAGGCCGGCGGGGAGGACTCGTTTACCCCTTGCTCCCAAATCGGTGAATTACCCTACACACTTGAATGGAGGGAGATCCCTTGTCGGTTGCTGCATGCATGCCGCTGGCGCTCTCACAGACGAGAGTGTTTTTTGAGGAGGCTTGAATGTCTGTAGCTGGGGGAAAGGCGGAGGAGGGACAAGCCACCCCCGAGGTAAAAAATGCGGAAAGCCCTATGGCCGAATCCCCTTTAATTGAAAGCCCCAAAGACGTTAACTACGAAGAGATGTTGGAGGCATACAACCACAGTTTCAAGAATATCTCCGAGGGTGCAGTTGTGTCCGGAACGGTGTTGAAGGTTTCCGAATCTCACGTGGTTGTAGACGTGGGGTTCAAGTCGGAAGGACGAATCTCTTTGGACGAATTCCGTGATGATGCCGGCAATCTGGAGATCAAACCGGGAGACAAGGTGGACGTACTTCTAGAGCGTACAGAAGATAAGCATGGCCATGTCGTCGTGTCTCGGCAGAAGGCAGAACGGATGAAAGTCTGGGATGCGCTTGAGAAGGTCTATCAAGACGAGTCGATCATCACCGGACGCGTCATCGAGCGGGTCAAAGGTGGATTGGCAGTAGATGTTGGAGTGAGGGCGTTTCTGCCCGGTTCCCAGGTCGATCTTCAACCAAGCAGGAATTTGGACAGCTGGTGCGGCCAGGAGCTGCGCATGCGTGTCATCAAAGTGAACCGGCGTAGAGGCAACATCGTACTCTCTCGGAAGGCGGTGCTGGAAGAAGAGCACTTCAAATTGAAAGAGATCACCCTCAAAGACTTGGAGGAAGGAAAAGTCGTTTCCGGAATCGTCAAGAATATTACCGACTACGGAGCTTTCGTGGACTTGGGAGGTATCGATGGACTGTTGCATATCACCGATATGTCTTGGGGGCGAGTGAACCACCCATCGGATTTATTCAGAGTTGGAGATGAGATCGAGGTCAAGATCCTGAAGTTTGATCGACTGGAAGAGAAAGTTTCTCTCGGATCCAAGCAGCTGAGTGAGGACCCCTGGCTCAGCGCCATAGAGCGCTACGTGAGAAGTTCCCGAGTGAAGGCGAAAGTGGTGAGCCTGACCGACTACGGGGCTTTTGTGGAGCTTGAGGAGGGAATCGAAGGGTTGATCCATATCTCCGAGATGACTTGGAATAGGCGCATTAAGCATCCATCCAAGCTTTTGAGCGTGGGGGATGAGGTGGAGACGATTGTTCTAGACATTGATGCTGGCGCCCGCCGAATCTCGTTGGGGATGAAACAGACTGAGCCCAACCCTTGGGATTCCATTGAAGAAAAATACGCGATTAACTCAATCGTCACGGGGAAGGTTCGAAACCTGACCGACTTTGGTGCCTTTATCGAGGTAGAGGAAGGAATTGAGGGGCTGGTCCATATTTCTGATCTCAGTTGGACCAAGAAAGTGCAGCACCCCGCGGAAGTCGTGCAAAAGGGTGAAGAAGTCAGTGCTGTGGTCCTCAACATGGACGCGGAAAATCAGCGCTTGTCTCTCGGGATCAAGCAGCTTGAGCCAGACAAGTGGGAGGACTTTTTCTCTCAGCACCAGATTGGGGATGTGGTACATGGAAAGATCGTCCGGTTGACCAGTTTTGGGGTCTTTGTCGAGTTGAGCGATGGCATTGAAGGGCTTTGCCACGTATCCGAACTGGCGGAGGAACACATCGACAATCCAGAGGACCATTTTCAGGTTGGGCAGGAACTGGATGTGAAGATCATTAAGCTCAATTTGTTGGAACGCAGAATCGGTTTGTCTGTGAAGGCGTTGACGGAGGATTCTGAAAGAGAAGAGGGTTGGGCCTATAAGCCCGAAGTCGCAACAACTTCCATCGGGGAAATTGCCGGTGAGCAGTTAGGTCAATTGAAAAAGAAGGCCGAGCAGGTAGAAGGAGATGACGATGACGAAAGCTGACCTTATTGACGAGGTAGCCAAAAATTCGGATTTGAGCAAGAAAGACGCAGAGGCAATTGTTCAAGCGGTCTTGGATAGCATCGTCGGATCACTCAAAGACGGCGGTAAAGTGGAACTCCGGGGCTTCGGCAGTTTTCGGCTTCGGGAAAGATCTTCCCGGGAGGGCCGCAACCCGAAAACCGGCGAGAAGGTCTTTGTTCCCGCCAAGAAGGTTCCCTACTTTAAGCCTGGGAAGGATCTGAGGGAACTGATTAACTCCTAGATGGATCACCTATGGACTCCCTGGCGCTTCCACTACCTCTCCTCGGACCGCCAGGAAGCGAACTGCATTTTTTGCCTTCTTTCCTCCACAAGTGAAAATCGACGAAGTTTCGTCCTTCTTCGCAAGGAACATACTTTTCTCGCTCTGAATCGCTTCCCTTACACCACAGGCCATTTGCTGGTCGTTCTCCACAGGCATGTCGCCACACTCAGTGACGCATCACCTGCCGAATTGAGCGAGATGATGGCAGTGGCCCGTCAGTGCGAGCACGTTTTACAAGAAGCCTACCAGCCCGATGGCTTCAATGTGGGCTTCAATGTGGGGAAAAGCGCGGGGGCTGGCGTTGCCGGCCATCTGCACCTCCATATTGTTCCGCGCTGGGAAGGAGACGCCAACTTTGTTTCTGTGATCGGGCAGACCCGGGTGATCCCCGAAGAACTGGAAACAACCTACGACAAACTTTCCCCTCACTTTCGTGCCGACGATTAGTGTCGCCTCGTGAGGGTGCGTAAACACCCAAAACGGTAAAAACATCAAAAGGCACAACGCTCGAATCCGGGATTTCCCTTCTCCAACGGTGGATCTTTTCTGCAAGTCCGCTTGCGGAAAGGGAATATGCTCAAGCTTCACAATTCCTAAAGAATTTTCTGAAGAAAAAAGTTTCGAAATGGGCCGTAAGGCTCTCTGGGCTTGAAGGAAACGGCTGGAGGGATTTTCATAGCTCTGTTTCTCCTAAAATTCATTGAAGCTCATTGAACCTCGTGGTAGCTTTAATTTCCCGGGCACACTCTCACAAAGGAAAGCGAAGGGTTTTCCACATCTGTGGAAATTGTTGTGGGAATTGATGCGGGCTCCACTAGCTCGGAGTGTGCATAGAGTTCGGGGACAGGCCCAGGTATTCTCCCCGAATTCGGGGCCTGTCCCCGAACTCTTATACACGGGCCGGGGGCGGATGATTTCGTCGCTGCGGTAGAGAATCTATGCATCATCCGGGCTAGGTCCAAAGGGGTCCAGTTTGCAGGGGATTTGCCTGGATTTGGGAACAGGGGGAGAACTATGGAGCTCTGGGAGAGTGTTCTGTCGTGTATTGAAAAGCGAGTTTCTCATCAGAACTTTGACATATGGTTTAAGCCTACCGTTCTCCAGAGAGAGGATCTTGGCAAGAAGAGACTTTTTGTTCAGGTCCCCAATAAACACTTCAAATATTGGCTCGCGGAGAATTACTTGGAAGTCATTCAGGCGTCGCTGTCTGAACTGAAACTTGAGGACTTCAGGGTTTCCTTCGTGGCCGACGACGATTCAGGGGAACAGGGAGTGAGTGAAACCCGCTTTGCAGCGGCCCTCAAAGAACCTTGTCCGGATGCCGCCCACTGGCGCCTCAATAGTAAGTACACCTTCAGTCGTTTTGTGGTGGGGTTTTGCAATAAGTTTGCCCATCTGGCTGCGGTTGCTGTGGCGGAGCAACCTGCCAAGGCCTACAACCCCTTTTTCATTTATGGAGCCGTGGGATTGGGAAAAACTCACCTGATGCACGCTATGGGGCATTGCATTAAGGCTCAAGCTCCACAGACTCGGCTCATGTATATCTCCTCTGAGCATTTTATGAATGAGTTGATCAACGCCATCCGCTACGATAAAACCATCCAATTCAGAGACAAGTATCGTAATATCGATGTGCTTTTGATCGATGACATTCAATTTCTGGCGGGCAAAGAGCGAACCCAGGAGGAGTTCTTTCATACCTTCAACGCCTTATATGATTCTCAGAAGCAGATTGTCATGACCAGCGATTGTCCACCCAGAGAGATCCCCACTTTGGAGGAACGGCTGCACAGTCGTTTTGAATGGGGTTTGATCGCGGATATGCAACCTCCCGATGTAGAGACAAAAGTTGCCATACTGCGCAAGAAGGCGGAATTCGAAAATGTGAGCCTGGCTGATGATGTGGTTTATTTCATCGCCAAGAACGTAAAATCGAATGTTCGAGAATTGGAAGGTTCCCTGGTAAGGCTGGTGGCTTACAGCAGCTTGACCGGAGAGAGGATCACTCTTTCCCTGGCCCAGGAGGTTCTCAAGAACCTGGCCGAAAACAATACTCGTGTGATCTCCATCGAGGGTATTCAGAAGGTGGTAGCCGATCACTACTCCTTGAAAGTTGCGGAACTCAAGGCGAAGAATAATTCTCGGCGGGTTGCTGAGCCCCGTCAAATGGCCATGTTTTTGTGCCGGGAACTGACCGAGAGTTCGTTGCCTCAGATCGGCAAGGAGTTCGGGGGGAAACACCATACAACGGTTCTTCACTCGATCCGTAAGATCGAGGGTAAGCGCAACAAGGATCCCAAGTTCGAGAGCACGTTAAGCAAGCTGGTGAACACAATCCGATGAGCGGATGATTGCAGAAAGGAAGTGAGATTACTGTGGATTTTGTGGTGAAGAAAGCGGAGTTGTTTCGGGAACTCCAGTATGCACAAGGGGGCGTAGAGAGAAAGACCACCGTTCCTATTCTTTCCAATCTTTTGCTGGAAACGACGGCCAATACCTTAGTGGTGACCGCAACGGATCTGGATGTTACGGTTCAGTGCACCTGTCCCGCCAAAATCAAAGTGGCAGGAGCGCTGGCTGTTTCTGCCCGCAAGCTGTTTGACATCGTTCGGTTTCTCCCAGAAGCAGATATTCATTTCAAGAGCGACGGCCAAAACTGGATTCAGGTGACATGCGAGAGGTCCAGATTCAAGATCGCAAGTCTGGCCAAGGACAATTTTCCAGAAATTCCTTCCGTGGACACCAAGTCCATTGCTTTACCCGCTCGGCCCCTCCACTACATGAGCGCAAGCTGCATTTTTGCGATTACCCAGGAAGAATCCCGCTACACCCTGAATGGGGCCTTAATGATCCTTAACCCGGGACACATCACTCTGGTGTCCACAGATGGGCATCGGCTGGTTTTCGTCTCGCGCAAAGTGGAAATTGCGGGGCTGGAAGAAGAAAAGAAGGTTCTGATTCCCAAGAAGACCCTCACAGAGCTGAGCAAATTGACGGCGGAGGATGTTCCCAGCATTGAATTTGGAAGCAGCGAAAATCACCTTTTTTTCAGGGTTGGCGAAAGACTGCTGGTTTCGCGCTTACTGACGGGACAATTTCCGAACTACGATATGGTCATCCCCCAGGAGAATGACAAGCAAGTCGTATTGAAGACCCGTGAGTTCGCTGATGCCCTCAAGCGGGTGTCCGTTATGGCCGATGAAGAATCACACGCAGTCCGTCTGTCGGTCAAAGAGAACCAACTGGACATTCATTCCAGTGGGGCAGAGGTCGGGGAAGCAAAGGAGAGCCTGCCTGCCATCTACAAAGGGGAATCGGTGGGGATTGGATTTAATGCCCAATATCTGCTCGATTTTCTCTCGGGATTGGAGAGTGAAGAGATTACGCTTGAGCTCCGCGATGAGGAGACCCAGGGCCTTTTGAAACCCAAGCCAAAAGGGGATTACCTTCACCAATACGTGCTGATGCCCATGAAGCTTTAGTGTGAGAATCCGGGCTAAGAAGCCTCTTAGCACCCACCTAAAAACACCCCATGGGGCGGCCCGATTCACCCCTCTCAGCGGGCTTCGGGTGGACCCTACGGACCCGGGTCCAGAAAAAGAGCGCCTACCACAATATAGAGTAGTTAGGCTTATCCATTTACGCAACATATTCAATATGTACCGGGAGTCAACAGAGGTCATATGCTATAATGAGAGCAGCTTACGAGGGGCTGAAAATGTATGGCTGAGAAAATCAACGCACTCGATCTCGAGAAGAGCTACACCGCTGAAAAAATCAAAATACTGGAGGGTTTGGAAGCTGTTCGAAAGCGCCCGGCCATGTACGTTGGTTCCACTGGGGTGCATGGACTTCACCACCTTGTGTATGAAGTCGTCGACAACTCTGTGGATGAAGCGCTGGGTGGGCATTGCAAGAATATTGAGCTGACCATTCACATCGATAACTCGGTGACCGTAGTCGACGACGGGCGAGGAATTCCTGTCGACACGCACCCCGAAAAAGGGATACCGGCCGCCGAAGTAGTGATGACGACACTCCATGCGGGCGGGAAATTTGATCACGACAGCTACAAGGTCTCGGGGGGGCTACACGGTGTGGGGGTGTCGGTGGTCAATGCGTTGTCGGAGCGATTAGACCTGGAAATATGGCGTGACAACCTGGTTTACTGCCAAAGCTACGAGTATGGCCTTCCCGTGACATCGTTCGAGAAGACTGGCAAGACAAAGAAGCGGGGAACAAAGATCACTTTTAAACCCGACTCTCAGACGTTTGAAGCATTGGAGTTCAACTTTGATACCTTGGCTCAGCGCTTGCGGGAACTGGCCTTCCTCAACCAGGGACTGGTCATTGTTGTTGAGGATTTGCGCACCGACAAGAAGCTGAAGTTTCAGTATAAAGGCGGAATTGTCAACTTCGTTGAGCATCTCAACAAGAACAAGAACGTCTTGCACCAAAAACCCATTCATATCCAGGCCGAAAAGGACAATACCCAGGTCGAAGTCGCTCTCCAGTACAACGATGGTTACAACGAAACGCTCTTCTCTTTTGCCAACACCATCAATACCATCGAAGGGGGCACCCACTTGGCAGGGTTCAAGGCAGCTCTTACGCGGACCTTGAATGCCCATGCCGCAGCGACCAATCTGGCCAAGGATCTCAAACAAAACCTGAGCGGTGATGATGTCCGGGAAGGTCTCACGGGCGTGATCAGTGTCAAGCTGCCTCAGCCCCAGTTCGAAGGACAGACCAAGGCAAAGTTAGGGAATAGTGAAGTCAAGGGTCTGGTGGAGGCGGTTTGCAATGAGAAGTTGAGTATCTTTCTGGAACAAAATACCGCCGTGGCCAGGCGGATTGTAGAGAAAGCGGTTGAAGCCGCTCGGGCCCGCGCGGCGGCTCGAAAGGCCCGCGATCTCACTCGCCGCAAGGGTGTTCTGGAAAATCTCTCCCTTCCCGGTAAGCTGGCAGATTGCCAGGAAAGAGATCCGCAGTTTTCAGAAATTTTCCTTGTTGAGGGCGACTCCGCAGGTGGCTCGGCCAAACAAGGGAGAGATCGGAAATTTCAAGCTATTCTCCCGATTAAGGGAAAGATCCTGAATGTGGAAAAGGCCCGTTTTGACAAGATGCTGAGCAACGAAGAGATCACCATCATGATCTCGGCAATCGGGACGAGTATCGGCGCCGATGATTTTGACCTTACCAAGCTGCGTTACCACAAGGTGATCATCATGACGGATGCGGACGTGGATGGAAGTCACATTCGAACTCTGCTCCTCACCTTTTTCTATCGACAGATGGAACAGCTGGTCCAGGCCGGACATGTGTTTATTGCCCAACCCCCGTTATATCGAGTCAAGAGAGGCTCCGACGAGAGATATCTCCACAACGAGGATCAACTCAGAGACTATTTGATGGATAAGGCAACCCAGGATCTAGTGGTCAGCGTGTCCAAGACCGGGAAAGCGTATGAGAGAGCGGATCTTATCGATAAGATGCATGCCCTGATGGCTTTCAGAACGATTTACGAGAAGCTCAGCAGGAAATTGGGAGATGGCAGAGTCGTTGATCAATTACTGGAGCACATCCTGGCTCAGAGCAACTTCAAGAATGGCGATGATTTTTACCGAAGCTATTTGGCGGAGCAAAAAAATGTGAAGGCCCTGGCGGCTGTTTTGGAGAAAGAGGGATATGAAGGTGAGATCACCCACGATGAAGAGCACAGCCTGAACAAGCTACAGGTCAGGATGGGGCATGCTGCACCTGTCATGATTCACTACGATCTTTTGTGCTCGGCCGAATTCAAGCAACTGTTTGGCCTTTATCGAAAAGTCGAAGAGTTTCGAGGGGTGCCTCTTCTCATCCAGGAAAAGGACAAAGAGACAGTGATCAACAATGAGGGGGAGTTGATCGACTACATCGTTGCTGCTGGGAAAAAGAATGTCTCTCTGCAGCGGTACAAGGGCCTGGGTGAAATGAATCCCCAGCAGCTTTGGGACACCACGATGAACCCGGAAACACGGACGTTGCTGCAGGCGAAGATTGAGGACGCCATTCAGACGAACGAGATCTTCACGGTTTTGATGGGGGATCAGGTTGAGCCTCGCCGCAAATTCATCGAGGATAATGCCCTCAACGTGAAGAACCTAGACGTTTGACCCGCTACTAGCCCGAACTCTCTATGCATCATCCGGGCTATAGTATCTCGTCCCATGAATACCATGACGTTTGCTGATGGGGCTTGGGAGGGAAGATCAAGGAGCGAGGAGGAGGTGATGCAGGGACATCGGCGACGACGAGAGACACAGAGATCTCCCGCAACCCCCATTAGCCCGAAGGGCGGCGGCGGGACGGCATCGATTTCTTTGTCGCTCCTTCTCCGCGATGCACACAGACATCACGTCGTCGTTGCTTCGCGAACTCGACGCCGTCGCGCTCGCCACAAACGTCATTGTATTCCTGGGACGAGACACTAGAAGGAGAAAGAAGAAATGGGTGAACATCGCGGCCGGGAAATCCCTGTCAACATCGAAGAAGAGATGAAGGCGTCCTACATGGACTATGCCATGTCCGTGATTGTCGGACGGGCGTTGCCGGACGTTCGCGACGGATTAAAACCCGTTCACCGGCGTGTTCTCCACGCGATGAATGAGTTGGGGAATGCCCACAACAAGCCTTATAAGAAATCGGCCCGCGTGGTTGGCGACGTCATCGGTAAATACCACCCCCATGGCGATACCGCCGTCTATGACACGATCGTGCGAATGGCTCAGCATTTCTCCATGCGTGAACCTCTGATTGATGGGCAGGGGAATTTTGGATCCGTTGATGGTGATTCACCGGCAGCCATGCGTTACACGGAAATCCGCATGTCGCGGATTGCGGAAGAGCTGCTGGCGGATATTGACCGGGAAACGGTTGAGTTTCAAGCCAACTATGACGATTCACTGACCGAACCGATGGTGTTACCCGCCAGGATTCCCAATCTCATTGTGAATGGGACCTCAGGCATCGCAGTGGGCATGGCCACCAACATTCCACCCCACAATCTCGGTGAGATCGTCGACGCGGCCCTCTTATTGATCGATCGCGCCGACGCTTCGCCGGCTGAGCTCATGGAACTGGTTCCGGGACCAGATTTTCCCACGGGAGCCTTTATTTACGGCCGTGAGGGTATCCGTCAGGCCTACAAGACCGGGCGGGGAATCATAAAGCTTCGAGCTCGCGCCTCCATGGAGAAGGTGGAGAAGGACCGTGATGCCATCATTATTCACGCCATCCCCTACCAGGTGAATAAGGCCAAGTTGGTGGAGAAGATTGCCCACCTGGTTCATTCCAAGAGACTTGACGGGATCAGCGACCTTCGTGACGAATCCGATCGAGAAGGGATGCGCGTGGTGATTGAGCTCAAAAGAGGAGAGCAACCACAGATCGTTCTCAACAAACTGTATAAGTTGACCCCAATGCAGACTTCCTTTGGTGTCATCTTGTTGGCGCTTGTGGACGGACAACCGCGCGTACTGAGGTTGGCGGAGATCATTAACCTGTTCTTGGACCACCGCATGGAGGTTGTCCGATGCCGGACTATCTATGATCTCGGAAAAGCGCAAAAACGGGCCCATATTTTGGAGGGTCTCAAGAAGGCATTGGATCACCTCGATGCGGTGATTACCTTGATTCGAAAGGCCAAATCCCCGGCCGAAGCCAAGGGGCAACTCTCCGTCCAGTTTGAGCTCACCGAGATCCAGGCTCAGGCTATTTTGGACATGAGGCTGCAGCGTCTGACAGGGCTGGAGCGGGGCAAGATTCTCGAGGAGTACGAGGAGATCCTCAAGAAGATCGCCGAGTTAGAGAAGATCCTGGGCAGCGAGAAGACCCTGAAGCAGGTCATCAAAGATGAATTGATCGAAATTCAGAAGAATTACCAGAATCCCCGCCGGACCGTGATCGTTGATGAAGAGGTAGAGCTGACGATGGAGGATCTGATCGCCGAAGAATCTACCGTCATTACAGCGACCCACAACGGATATATCAAAAGAACAGCCTTGCACATCTATAAGAGTCAGCGGAGAGGGGGCAAGGGGCGTATCGGCATGTCCACTCGGACCGAAGAAGATGTGGTCGATTACCTGTTCGTTGCCTCCACTCACAGCTATATCCTCGTCTTCAGCGACAAGGGGAAAGTACATTGGCTCAAGGTCTACGAGATTCCGGAAGTGGGCTCGGCGGGTCGCGGGAAGCCGGTGGGCAATCTGATCAATCTGGCCCGGGGAGAAAGGGTTGCCGGCATGATCGCAGTCCAGGATTTCTCGACTCCCGGTTTTATCGCCATGGTTTCTCGCAAGGGTTACATGAAGAAGACTGCCCTGAGTGCTTTTTCTAACCCCCGCTCTACAGGGATTATTGCTTGCGCAGTGGATGAAGGAGACGAGTTGATTGGGGTGGGAACCACGGCCGGGAACAACGACATTCATCTCTGTTCTCGTAATGGGAACGCCATTCGCTTTTCGGAAAAAGGGATTCGCAATATGGGCCGCACGGCTCGGGGCGTCAAAGGGATGACTCTCAAGGGAGAGGATGTTCTAGTCGGTATGGATATCATTGGCGAGGACTCGGAAGCGATCCTGGCTGTAACCGAAAACGGTTATGGTAAGCGTACCCTGGTGAGTGAATACCGGCGGCAGGGACGAGGAGGCCAGGGAGTCATCAACATTAAGACGACGAAAAGAAACGGCCACGTAGTTGCTGCCTTCTCCGTAAAGGATGATGATGAAATCATTATCATTACTGCGAAGGGAAAGATTATTCGACAACAGGCGGGGCGTATTCGCCAGACCATCTCTCGCGGGGCACAGGGTGTTAAGCTTATAGATCTCGGGGATGAAGACGAGGTAGCTGCTGTGACTCGGGTGCCGCAGGAGAAAGATCAGGGGCTCGATGAACAGTAGACTTCAATGGATTCTCCCTATCCCTTTTCTGCTTTTCTCCGGTGCCGTCTGGCTCTACGTTGAGACGGAAAATGAAGCACGAGTACAAGCTCTTCGTGCCCAGCGGCAGTGGCGTGAAACCAACTACATGGGGGCCATCGAGATCTATGAATCCGTCTATAAGAATTACCCCAAAAGCCGGTATGCAGACGATGCCCTGTTCGAAGTCGGGACCATCTATTACATCAATTTTTATAATGTTGATCTTGCCCTGCACTACTTTCGTGAGCTTGTGACCCAATATCCGGACAGCTCCTTGACTCCTCAGGCCTATCTAAGGCTAGCCGAGATTCATGAATTAGAACTGACCGATTTACCTCAGGCCATCGATTATTGGAGTCAGATTCTTGCCCTTGATGTGCCGCTGGAGGTTCGCCGCCAGGTCTATTTTGAGATGGGAGGCGCACATTTCAAAATGAACCAATTTGATGAGGCCTTTCAAAAGTTTCAGCTGTTGATGGAGGATGGAAGCAATGATCCGCTGGCGGCAAGGGCTCGAGCTCAAGCGGGAATTATCCTCCAGATTCAAAACCAGTTTGAAGAGTCGGTGGATTACTTCAATCAGGTGTTAGAAGGGCCGGAATGCGATGATTGTCGCCGCACAGCGCGGTTGGGACTCATTGAAAGTTATGAGTTTTTGGGCGAGTTGGCGAAGGCTATCGAGGTCGCCGAGAGCATTCCAACTTCCGAATACCCTACCAAAGAAAAGGAAGATCTGCTCAAGCGTCTGGAGAACAAGGCGAGAGTTTATGACCCACAACGCTTTGCTGGCCGTTGATCCGCAATAGGGTTAGCCCGGCTTATGCATAGATTCTCTACTGCTAGTACGTTTGCGGGTGCCTTCCGTCGTGCGCCTTGTCAGGACGTGGTTTTCGTCGCTTCGTTACAAGAACCTATGCATAAACCGGGCTACCTTGACAGAGCAAGAAAGCGTCCCTTATAGTTCCCCCTGCAAGGAGAGTGAAAAGAGTTGGCTGAAGTTTTTGTACAAGACGGTGAGTCCCTTGAGAGCGCACTCCGGCGTTTCAAGAGAAAGGTGCAGCACGAAGACATCATCAGAGATGCCAAGAGGCATGCCTTTTACCTGAAACCTGGAGAAAAGCGCCGATTGAAACAAGCGCTGGCAAGAAAGCGTGCGCGCAAGAAACGCCGGCCCTTTCCGAGGCCAGTAACCTGATCCTATTTTATAATAACAGCCCCGTTCCTACTGACTTTCAATAACTTGCAGTTGCGAGACGCGGAAGAAAACCGCACTTTCTGTACCCTATACGCCCCCCAGAACAGTCCTGTGGCGACGGTACCGTAAGACCACTTTCAGCTTGTTTTCATATATATATATATATTATGAGAGAGGAAACACTCAGTAAGCGACTGCTCCGCCTCAGGGCGAAGACGTCTTGGAGCTGGGAAAGGATGTGCCGCGAGTTCCACCGCGTGATGGCCCACGAGGGTCCGTCGCACACCACTCTCTACCGGTACGCTAGCGGAAAAGTCCGGCGGCCTAATGTCCTAACAGAACGATACGTACAGCAGGCGATTCAGAAAGTAACCGCTGAGTTAAGCCAGAAGCAGAACCGCCAAGCCTAGGCATCCTACCTTCTCGCGGTCCGACAGTGGGGAGGCTCACAGACACATCGGGTTCCCCTATCACAATGTCATGCAACGCGGAGCCTCCTATTCTTCAAAAAAATGGGGAGCATAGAAAGCGTACAACTTATTCTGCCCGAAGTCCGCAATATAGAGTTCTTTCGCTTCGGCGTTAAAATCAAGTCCTCGCGGAGAAGTCATTTGTATCCTGGACCCTCGGATGACGTGCGTCGGTGCGACATCTCCATCGTCAGTATAGTTCCAGGCACCAACGAATCCGGGTTCGCGCTCAGCGCCTTCCTCAGGAGGTCGGCGCCCCGGAATTGCTGCAATAAATTGTTTCCGCTCAGGATCCATTTGGATCTGTTGAGGGTTGCCATAGATGCCGGTGCTGGGACCTGAGATGATAGCCCGAGGAGCCACGTCGCCCTCAGCATCCCGATCGAAAATCAGAAAGCCGGCAGGATCTCGGTTGGCAATCACAAGGATATTATTCGCGCCGTCTACCGCGATCCGATAGGGATCAAGCAACAGCGTCTTTGGTCCTCTCAGCTGTATCCCGTCAGCGAAAGTGGGACACATAGGGCCGAGAGTTAAGAGAGAGTTGGAAGGTTTGAGGGGGTGAGATCTCACCCCCTCAAAGGGCTGATCTTGACAGCCCATCAGAGCAAGCCGATGCTGGTCATGGCACAACCAAAAGGAGAACGCTATGACCACAGACGTCGTCAAACAGATCCGTAGGGCCACCCGCCGGAGATTCACGGCCGAAGAGAAGATCCACATCGTTTTGGAGGGGCTCCGCGGAGAGATTCCCGTCACCGAACTGTGCCGCAAAGAAGGGATTCAACCTTCGATCTACTACAAGTGGTCCAAGGCCTTCCTGGATTCGGGCAAAAACGGTCTAACCCGGGAGACCCAACGGAATGCGACTTCCGGTGAGGTGCGTCGCTTAAAGGAGGAGAATGAGGCCTTGAAGAAGGCGGTGGCCGAGACGGTAGTGGAGAACCAAAAGCTAAAAAAAGTTTGGGCCTGTAAGGCGAAGGAGGTATCAGAGGATGCTCAGCGAGCACAAGCTGGAAGTTTTAAGGACAGTGGAGGCCTCCGAGTTACCGGTCCGGGAGGTGCTGGATCAACTCGAGATCCCCCGCTCGACCTACTATCGCTGGAGACACCACTTTCGAAAGAGGGGGTTGGCAGGCTTGCGGGACCGTCCCCCAGGATCAGGACGGGTTTGGAATCAGATCCTGCCCAAAGAACGGGACCGAATCCTGGAGATGGCGCTGCTGTTTCCAGAGTGGTCCTCACGAGAAGTGAGCTGCCAGGTGACGGATAGGTGCGGGTTTACGGTCTCGGAATCCTCGGTCTACCGGATTTTGAAAGCGGAAGGGCTGATTCGGGAGGTTCAACTCCGGAGCTTTCCAGCCGAATCGGAATATCGAATCAAGACGACCCGACCCAACCAGCAGTGGCAAACGGATGCGACCTATCTTCTGGTCAAGAACTGGGGCTGGTACTATCTGATCTCAGTACTGGATGACTTTAGCCGGAGGATCCTGGCCTGGGGACTTCACACGGCCATGCGTGCTGGAGACTTCAGCCAGGTGGTCGAGGCGGCTTGTGAGAGAACGGGTGTGGAACAGGCTCCGTTGTCTGATCGGCCCCGGCTGGTGACAGACCGCGGACCGGCTTTGATCTCCAAAGACTTTGGTCAGTATCTGGAGACCAAGGGACTGGGCCACATCCTGGCCTCACCCTATCATCCCCAGACCAACGGGAAGATCGAACGCTACCATCGTTCCTGCAAGGAACGCATCAACCTAATGGTCTGGGAGACACCCGAGGAGTTGGAGCGAGAAATCGCGGTCTTTATCGACTACTACAACTCCAGGCGCTATCACGAGGCCCTGGGTAACGTCACACCCGATGACATGTACTTCGCAAGACGAGATTCCATCCACACAAAAAGGAGAAGATTGAAAGGAGTCACCCTTGCCCGTCGGCAGGCGATCAATGCTAAACTAGCCCGATCAGCATCGGTTCCCACTGTCTCTTAGCTTGGAACCCCAAATGTCCCATTCTCGCTGAAGACGTACATCCCAAGCTATTGCTGAGGGACGGCCCAGGCCCGCCAAAGGCTCCCCCTTCGGAGCAGTGCGAATGGTCCGTAAAGGGGTCGCATTGCCTCGGGCATCACTGGGAAAAATCGTCACGCTGTGGTCGCCCCAGTTGGTCACCCAAAGCTCATCGTTTTCCACGTCAAGGTAAAAGGCTCCGGGATTCTTCAACCCTGTGGCGGGTCCTTCAATAGTATAAAGAGGCTCCACGTTGCCCTGGGCAGTCCGAGCGAAAGCCAGGACAGCATGGGTCTGATCGTTGGCAACCAAAATGACGTCCCTCTCGGTGTCTACAACCACTCCCAGTGGCAGATTCAACCTTGTCTTTGGCCCCTGAATGGTGCGCAGTGGCGCTGCATCTCCCTCGGCCGTCCGCGAGTACACCGTGAGGGAAGACAACTCATAGTGTCCTGTCGATTGAAGCAGATAACGAAATTTCAGGGTTGCTGCTACCACTCCCGTCTCTATCTGGTGGGCGGAATGATGGTTGCTGACAACGATCTCATCATTCACACTGTCCACGAAAATTCCATGAGGATCCACCAATTTCGTGTTCGGTCCCTGGATGTAGCGATGAGGTTCCTCCTTTCCTTCCGCGCTGGGCCGATACACCGAAATTTTGTTGAGGTGCTGAATGGTGAAGAACAGCTCGTTATGATTCTTGGGGTCCAGGAACATTCCCCAACCTCCGTGATCCACTATTAACTCCCGGAGCGGAGCTGTATCTCCCGATTGGCCGTACCCAAAAACCACCATGTTATCCGAGCCGTCGGTGTTCAGCACATAGATTTCCTGATTCTCGGGGTCGATAGCGACGCCGCAGGCGGAATGAATCCTGGTTGAAGGTCCCCCGATCCTGTTGGTGAACTCAGTGATCCGATCGGGGCTACCCGGTGTATCACGGTTGTACTCTAAAACGCTAAAAGTGTTGTCATCGGTAAAGATCGCTTTGTTGGAGGCCGGATCTACCGCTACGCCCGCAAACATCGGGTAGCGGTCATAGATGACACGAATAGGAGCAATGTTTCCAACCTCTGAGAGGTCGTCTGCTGGCTGATCGGTCAGCTCCGAGGTGGCACCCGGCCCCACGGCGTTATCTGTGCAACCCAATGTGCCTGCTAATATCAGGAGACAAAGGAAGGCCATTAGTCTCGCTGGGGCACTCAGACCAGTCATGATTGTAAGGCGGAAAAAATGACACATAGTTCACCTCCTTGAACTTCTCCTTTTGCAGAAACGGTCAAAAAATCTGAAATTTAGGGTGTGGCCATGTTCCAGCGGAACACCTGATGGAGGAAACATTTCCTCCCGAGGGCCACAAGTGTCCCCTAGCCCTGCGGCACAGCTTGGTCCGGTCTGAGATGCAGCAATTCGGCGGCAGGCTTCCAGGCTATAGATGGCTGCAATGTTGGGGTGATTGAGTGAGGCCAGGAGTTTTGCTTCCCGTTCAAACCTGGCCAGCCGCTGCGGGTCTTGGGTGAATTGCTCCGGTAGCACCTTGATAGCCATTTCGCGGCTCAGGTTGGTGTCCTGGGCTCGGTACACGACACCCATCCCGCCTTGGCCGATCTTTACGATGACTCTGTAATGGGAAATGGTCTGGCCTATCATGTCTCCCCGGCAATGCAGCTGTCAGTGTTGCGTTGATGTTACGCCCCTAGGGGGATGAAGGCAATGGGACGAATTGCCTCATCAAAAATCTATTCGAAATTGCCTGGCCCTGAGCAGGGGAATAGAAGTGTCCTCCATGAAGGAATGGAGGGCACCAATGAGGTTAACGATGGCAGAAAAGCGTGTATTGATCAAAAGTTTTGCCCCCCGCTACCGGAAGAAGGGCAAGAAGGTGAAGGGGGAAGTGTTGACGGAGTTTACCCAAATGACGGGCTACAACCGCTGCTATGGAGCCTATCTGCTTCGCCACCAGGGCAAGCGGATCCGGTTGAGCCCCAAGCTGGTGGCGGTAGGGGATATCGGCAAGAGAGTACGGCGAGAGCGGGCCCGCAAATACGACCAGAAAGTTCTAAAGGCGCTGACGATGATCTGGGAGATACTGGACTATTTGTGTGGCAAACGTCTGGTCGCGATTTTGCCGGAAGTGGTACCCATTTTACAAAGACATGGGGAACTGAAAGTGGATGCCAGCACCCATGAGCGGTTGATGCAGATCAGCGCCGCCACCATCGATCGGCTGCTGGAGCCCGAAAGGTGCAAGCACCGTCTCAAAGGACGATCCGGAACCAAGCCGGGAACGCTGCTCAAACACCAGATTCCGATCAAGCGTTTCGCCGACTGGCAGGAGGATCGCCCCGGTTTTGTGGAAGTGGACCTGGTGGGCCATGAGGGAGGCCAGGGTCGGGGGGACTACCTTCAAACCCTGGATGTGACGGACGTGTACACGGGCTGGACAGAGGTCCGAGCGGTGCGCAATAAGGCCCAGGTGTGGGTCCTGGAAGCGATGAAGCTGCTTCAGAAGCGCTCGCCCTTCCCTTGGCTGGGGATGGCTTCGGACAACGGCAGCGAGTTCATCAACAAGCACTTGATTCGTTTTTGTGAGCAGGAAAAGATCAGCTTCAGCCGAACCCGCCCCTCGCGCAAGAATGACAACCCTTATGTGGAGCAGAAAAACTATTCGGTGGTTCGGCGGGCCGTGGGTTATGCTCGCTACGAGGGAGAGCGAGAACAGGAGCTGGTGAACGAGTTGTACGATCGGCTGCGACTGCAGATCAACTTTTTCAAGCCGGTCATGAAGATGGTGGCCAAGCAACGTCGAGGGTCTCGGATCTGGAAAAAGTATGATGTGCCGAAAACTCCCTACCGGAGGATCTGCGAGTCCCCTGAGGTGGCGGACAAGATCAAGCGGGAACTGGCCCGAGAGTATGAGAAGCTCAATCCGGCCCAGCTGGCACGGCAGATCGGCTGGCTTCAGAATTGCCTTTTGCTCAAACCGACTCCTGAGCAGAAGAAACGATGGGAAGCGGGCTGGATGTGAAAATCTTTCTCTTGCTGCAGGCTGCGGGTGTTGGGCAAGGGGTTGCCACTCCTCTGGTTGGTGCTTTTTACCACCACTTTTTGCAATCCCTTTCGGATAGATTCTTAGTGAGGCAACGAATACCCTTTGGAATAGATTTTTACGTGAGGCAACGGGTGGGAAATAGCGTGTGATTTCTGCACCCTATCTGAACCCAGGGCTTTTGGAGGAGGTCCGGGTGCTTTTTTACATCTGGATAAAACCTTGACAATAAAAGGATAAAGATGGCAGACGAACCGGATTGCAATCGTTTGCTGACCTGATTCTATTTCAGGATCAGGTCCTTAGTCCCTCGTTCCTTGATCTCCCCACGCAAGCCCCGTCAGCAGACGTCATCGTATTTATGGAACGAGACACTTAGTCCCGATTAATACACCTGACCGCCTTAAAGTGACCTAAGGCATCAATTTTCTCTACGCTCTCCACCTCAAGACCCGATTGCTCCATCAACCCGTGCAGGTTCAGGCCCGTGTTAAAGCCTAGCCGGTAAAAGAAAGGGGAGAGATGTCTCTCGATAAGGTCGATGACGGGTACTTCGCACTCGAAGTGATTGAGGAAGACCAGGTAACCTCCTGGGCGGCACACTCGTTTCATCTCCAAAATCACCTTGACGGGATCCGGCACAGTGGAAATGAAGTAAGCCGCCAGGATTCGATCAAAGCTGTTGTCCGGGAATTCCAGGTGGGTGGCGTCCATTTTAAAGAGCTGGACGTTATGAATGCCCAGTGAATGAAGCCGCTTTCGGGTTTGGTTCAGCATTCTCTGGGAGAAGTCGATAGCAGTGATTTCGATATTTTTGGGCAGCGGAGGGATGGCAAGGCCGGTTCCCACCCCTACTTCTAGAAGCTGGGCCCCTTGGAAGAGATCAAGATACTCTGGTGCCAGTTCCCTTCCATGGTTGAAAACCTTGAGACCGTATATCAGGTCATAGAAGGTCGAGAAACGATTGTAGAGTTTCTCGACATATTCAACGCTCACAGATCCCTCCTCCCTTTGTGAGCCGGGGTGGTGCATCAATTCTCTACTGCAATGGAAAAACCATCCGCCCTGGCAGCGCGACCCGCAAGCGCGGGTGCCCCCGGTCCTCAACGTACTGCAGAGAGTACGTTTGCGGGGACCTCGGTCGCCCCCCTTGCCGGGTCGGCGTTTTCGCCACCTCGTGACGAGAACCTATGCATCACCTCGGCTACCAGCAGACGCGTATTTTAACACCTTTACTTCATAACCCTAAAGTAATTAAGAGCCACCAAGTGTCTCGTTCCATAAATGCGATGACGTTTGTGTCGAGCGCGACGATGACGCGATGCCAATGTGCATCCTATTATGGAACGAGACACTTAGGAAAATGAAACGAACGTGTGCGCTTGGCGTATATTAACTTGACTGCCGAACCTGAGGTATCTATGCAATATCAACGGATCCTACTGGCGCCCGTGGTCGTGTTGTTGGCGGTGCTGGGTGCATGTTCGAGCGACGGTACTCAAACCGAAAGAAATCCGGGACGAGCAGGTCGGGGCCAGGACGGCGGGAATGGGTCAGCAGAGGCCCAGGCCATCAGTATCCGAGCCTACCGGGCCAGGACAGAGCCCATTTCCACCTATATTGTCTCCAATACCACCCTGGAAGCGATCCGGAAGGTCACGGTCTATGCCAGGCTTAATGCCATTGTTGATGAAATCCTGGTGGAGGAGGGAGCCTTTGTTCGCGAAGGGAATACCCTTCTTCGTCTCGAGGATCGCGAAGTTCGAAACGAGTACGAGCAGGCGGGTATCGCCGTTGACGAAGCGAGGCTTGGACTTGAGCAGGGAGAGGTCAAGGTGCAGCTCTCCATTGCCGACTACGAAAGGGCACTGGACCTGTCTGAGCAGCAGTTGATTAGCAAACAGGAATTTGATCAGGTCTCTTTGGCCCATCGTACCGATGAGCTGGCTTTAGAAACGGCCCAGCAGCATCTCGAGGCTGCACAGGCCCGGCTCGAAGCGGCCGCCATTCAGCTGGAATACACCGAGATCCTTTCACCCATCGACGGTGTGATCACGGAACGACTGGTGGAAGTAGGAGACCGTGTCAACGGTGACGAGGTCTTCAGCGTCGAGGAGTTTCCTCCGCTGTGGGCGCGTATTTTCGTTCCCGAGCGAGAGTTGCCCCAGCTCAGAGTTGCACAGAAAGCTCAAGTTCGGGTCGACACTTTCCCCGATCAAGATTTTGAAGCTGCCATTAAGATGATTAATCCCACTGTCGATGCGACCTCCGGGACCGTCAAAGTGACGCTTGAGATGGAGCGGCCGGACCGGTTGCGACCGGGTATGTTTGGGACGGTTTACATTGCCTCCGAGACGCGCCCAGACGCGATTGTGATTCCCAAGAAGGCCGTTTTACGCGAGCGTGATGAAAACCGTATTTTCGTCATCATCGCCGAGAACTTAGTGGAGAAGCGCGATGTTGTCCTTGGATTTAGTGAGGAAGACCGGGTTGAAGTTCTGGAGGGGCTCCAGGTAGGAGAAGATGTCGTTACGGTGGGCTATGAGGGATTGGCCGATGGCTATCTTGTGAATATTATCTCCTGGGAGGGAGAAGCTTCTCCAGAGGGCCCCTCTGTTTCTGCTGCCTCGGAGCCAGCCTCTTCTCCGGCAAGAGGTGATCGCGCTGATGAGATAAGTCCTCCCCGGGGCAGGGACACTCCGCCCAGGCAGGAGGCAGGAAGAAGATCTCCCGGGAGTCGTGGCCCAGGCGGCCGAGAGATGCCTCCTGAGATGGTTGAAAGATTTATGAATCGGTTGATGGAAAACCCTGAGGTCAAAGAGGAATACGAAGCGCGGTTAGCTCAGGACCCCGAATTTGCCACAGATTCTGAAAAGAAAAGAGCCTTCACTCAGGAAATGATGCGGCAATACAGGGGGGATTTCCGGGGGCCATGAAGATTGTCGGGTTTTCCATTCGTCGCCCTGTTACGGTGACGATGCTCTTTGTCGCCATTGCCGTTTTTGGCAGCGTTTCTTATGGCCGGTTGGCCTTGAATCTCTTGCCTGAAATCTCCTATCCCACTCTCACCGTTCGCACCAACTACGAAGGCGCCGCGCCAGCGGAAGTCGAGAACCTGATCACAGAAACGGTCGAGAATGCTGTCAGCGTGGCCAACAATGTGGTTCGCGTCAGTTCCGTCTCCAAGCCCGAGGTTTCCGATGTCATTTTGGAATTCAGCTGGAGAACCAATATGGATTTTGCAGCGCTGGATGTTCGAGAGAAACTGGATGTTTTGCAGCTGCCGTTAGATGCCAGCAAGCCTATCCTCCTGCGCTACGATCCTTCCACCGATCCGATTATGAGGGTCAGCGTGTCCGGCTCTCCTGACCTCTCGGAGATTCGATATCTTTGCGAGGAATTCGTTAAGTCTGATTTGGAAAGCATTGACGGTGTAGCTGCGCTCCGGGTCTCCGGAGGATTCGAAGAAGAGATCCACGTTGAGCTGGATGAGCAGAAACTTACCTCACTGGGGGTGTCCATTCAGGAAGTGACCAGCCGGCTGGGTCAGGAAAATATCAATCTGACGGGCGGAACCCTCCAGGAGGGGGAAAGCAAGTATCTGGTTCGAACTCTAAACGAGTTTCAAGACGTCGAGGAGATCAACGAAGTTATTGTGGCACAGAAAAACGGTGTGCCGATCCGTTTGAGCGACCTGGGCTCTGCTTACTCCGGCTATAAGGAACGCAAGGTGATCACTCGGATTAACGGTGAGGAAAGCGTTGAGATCGCCGTTTTCAAGGCAGCCGATGCCAACACCGTTACGGCCGCGGCTCAGGTTCGAACTCGGCTGGACGGGCTGGAAAAGGAATACAGCGGGAAGAGAGTTCCGTTGGATTTCGAAGTCGTGTTCGACCAATCACGATTTATCGAACAGTCCATAGATGAAGTTCTCAACACCGCCATGATCGGTGGCATCCTGGCCGTTATTGTCCTCTTCCTCTTCTTACGGAGTGTCCAGAGCACGCTTATTATTGCCCTCTCCATACCCATTTCCATTGTGGCCACCTTCTTTCTCATGTACGGGGCCAACATTTCCCTCAACATCATGTCCTTGAGCGGACTGGCACTGGGTATCGGGATGCTGGTGGATAACTCCATTGTGGTCCTTGAGTCCATCCATCGTTATCGAACCAAGGGGCACAGTCCCCGTGAAGCGGCCGACCTGGGAGCCAGTGAGGTAGGACATGCCGTTGTCGCCAGCACCATGACAACGGTTTGCGTGTTTGCACCGATCGTCTTTGTCGAGGGAATAGCCGGACAGCTTTTTGCAGACCAGGCATTGACGGTGACCTTTTCTCTGGTGGCTTCCCTGGTGGTTGCCATAATGCTCATCCCTATGCTGGCCAGTCTGGGTGGAGGAGGGGAGCCTAACGGGAAAGAGGAACCAGCACAGAAGAGATCGAAAGAGTTTTTTCTGGTTCGGCCCTACTCCTGGTTTCTAGGCCAAGCATTACGGCAACGGCTGGCTTTCCTGCTTATCGCCGTGGTGTTGTTTGGGGGTGCTTTGAGTCTGCTGACAGGACTGGGTGCGGAGCTCATTCCTGAAATCAGTCAGGGTGAGTTTTTCGTTGATCTGCAGCTTCCTCCCGGAACCCCGGTGGAACAGACCTCGCGAAGATTAGAGGAAGCGGAGGCGGTTATCCGACAAGAGCAAGGAGTTGAAAGGTACTACACCATTGTGGGATCGGGGAATCAAACGGGAGCCTCAGCGGTGGAAGAAAGGGAGCATATTGGTCAGATCCTGGTCGCTCTCGGCCCGGACATGCTTCATGAGAAAGAAACCGCAGTTCTGGAAGGGCTGAGGGAGCGCTTTCGACATCTTCCCGCGGTAGATTACAAATTCTCACGGCCGGCTCTTTTCAGCTTTAAGCAGCCCATAGAGGTGATCGTGCAGGGCTACAATTTGCAGGCCTTAAAAACCTACGCTGATCGAATCCGGGAACGGCTTACCCAGATCTCGGGACTGAGGGATCTGAAGGCCAGTACCGACGGTGGAAATCCTGAGGTGCAGATCCATTTTGATCGCCAACGGCTGGCCAACTGGGGACTCAACATCAACCAGGCTGCGGGCTTGCTTCGCAATAAGGTTCAGGGCGATATCGCAACGGAGCTGAACGAGCCTGACCGTAAGATTGACATCCGGGTCCGAGTCCTGGAGGAAGATCGCAGGTCGCTGTTTGATTTGAAGAACCTTGTTTTGGATGTGCCCAACGGCAGCCCCGTTCGTTTGTCCACTGTAGCTGACGTCGTATTGGAAGAGGGACCCACTGAGATTCGGCGCATCGGACCTCAACGAGTCGCTCTCATCTCGGCAAACATCGCCGATCGGGATTTACAGAGCGTGGTGAGTGAAATTGACCTGGCCTTGCAGGAGTTTGATCTTCCGCCCGATATGTTCGCCTATGTAGGAGGGCAGAGCGAAGAGCGGGCGGTGGCCTTTGAGAGCATGCAGTTCGCCATTTTGTTGGCGGTTTTCCTGGTCTATCTGGTTATGGCCTCACAATTTGAATCTCTGGCGCAGCCCTTTGTCATTATGTTTGCCATACCCTTTGCTCTTATCGGGGTGGCTTTGGCACTCTATCTAACGGGCTTGGTGTTGAGTGTTGTGGTGCTGATCGGAGGTGTGATCTTAGCGGGAATCGTTGTCAACAACTCGATTGTCCTGATAGACTTTACGAATCAACTCAGAGAACAGGGAAAAGATAAGTTCCAGGCTATTCAGGAAGCCTGTGCGGTGCGGCTGAGACCCATTTTGATGACCACCAGTACCACGGTCCTCGGATTGCTTCCTATGGCAGTGAGTATGGGTGAAGGTTCCGAACTGCGGGCGCCCTTGGCCGTTACCGTAATCGGAGGTCTGATTACTTCGACGCTGCTGACACTGGCATTAGTACCCGTTCTTTATACTTTGGTTACCAGTGACTCGTCCGATGAATAGGATAACGGTTGCTGATGGGTCTTGGGAGGGGAGATCAAGGAGCGACGCAGAGATCGCCCTCAACCCCCATCAGCCCGAAGGGTGGCGAGCGCGACGACATCGATTTCTTTGTCGCTCCTCCTCCACGATGTCACCGACATCGCGTCGTCGTTGCTTCGCGAACTCGATGCCGTCGCGCTCGCCACAAACGTCATCGTATTGATGGGACGAGACACTAGGGAGAAAAAAGCGTGAATCTATCCAAGTTCTCAGTCCTGCGTCCCATAACGATTTTGATGGTCACTCTTTCCATTCTCGTTTTGGGTTTTCTGTCTTTGCAGCGACTTCCCCTGAAACAAATGCCGGAATTTTCTTCCTCCATGCTGTCCGTAAATGTCAGCTATCCCTCCTCTTCTCCTGAAGAGGTGGAACGCAACATCACCCGGCCCTTGGAAGAGATCCTGAGCACCCTGGACAATCTGGAAGGCATCAGTTCAACTTCATCGGGCAGCAGTTCCAACCTGCGGCTCGAGTTCGGGCAGGGAACGGATATGGATCTGACGTTCTTGGAGATACGGGACCGAGTGGATCAAGTGAGGAACCGGCTACCCACTGATGTGGAGCGGGTCTCCATCAGAAGATGGCATGACAGCGACCAGCCGGTGTTGCGTTTTTCCGTTTCCTGGAACGGCGATCGGGATGAATTACACCGGGTAGTGGAAGAAATCCTGCAGCGTCGCCTGGAGAGAATTGATGGGGTGGCCAACGTTGATGTCCGAGGCATGGAGGCGAGGCAAATCATCATCAACCTCGATCAGGGTTTGCTGCAAGCTTATGGCATTGACCTCTATAATTTGAACCAAGCGCTTCGCAACAACAACATCAACGTGGCCGGGGGCTACATCATGGATGGGGGAAAGAAATATAGCCTCCGAAGCGTTGGAGAGTTCCAATCCCCGGACGATATTGCCAGCTTGCCCCTTCAGGGGGGAGTACTCACGCTGTCAGATGTTGGCCAGGTGCAATACGAATATCCTGAAAAGACTTCCTTTTCCCGGTTAAACAGTATGGATGCCGTCAATTTTGATGTGTACAAGGCCTCCACAGCAAATGTGGTCAGCGTGGCCCAGCTGCTGAAAGAGGAATTGGCGAAAATTCAGCAGCTACCGCAACTGCAGGGCCGCTTGTCGGCGAAGATCTTTCGGGATCAGTCGGAAGATATCAGTAAGAGCTTGAATGACCTCAAGATTGCCGGCATCTACGGGGGGTTTTTGGCCATGGGTGTGCTCTTCTTCTTTTTGAGGAAGTTTAGAAGCACCATCATCATTTCCATTGCCATTCCGGTATCTATCGTTTTCACCTTTGCCTTCATGTATCTGCTCAGGGTTTTTGCCGGCTCGGACATCAGCTTGAACGTCGTTTCCCTAATGGGGCTCATGGTTGCTGTGGGGATGCTGGTCGATAGCAGTGTCGTGGTGTTGGAGAATATTTTCCGGCATAAGCAGGAAAAAGGCCTGGATGCACGAGAGGCCGCCATATCGGGCAGTCGGGAAGTGGGGTTAGCTGTCCTTGCCTCCACAGCCACCACCATCGTGGTTTTCATCAGCTTTATCTTTGCTCCCAGTTCTCAGATGGGTCGATTTACAAGGGACTTCGGTCTGGCCATCGGGATAGCCCTGACCGCCGCCTTGATTGTTGCGCTCACCTTGATTCCTATGCTGTCGAGTCGCATTTTCACCGGTAAGGAGAAGCCCAAACAGAGAATTATCGTTTGGGTCACCGAGAGGTACGGGGTTCTCATGGGCTGGTTGTTGCGCTGGCGCTTTGTAGCCCTGATCGTGATGGCACTTCTGGGATTCGCCTCCTTCAAGCTTTTCACTTCCATTGATCGGGAGATGCTTCCCCGGGCGGCTCAGCGGAATCTTAGGGTCAGCGTGACCATGGAACGGTCTTTTTCGGCTGAAGAGATGATTGACGTGTTCGGGGATGTGGAAAAGGTGTTTCTGGATCGCCAGGATGAATTAGGTATTGCTACCATTGCCAGCAATTTTAGTAACCGCACTACCAGCCGGGGACAATACCGGGGGAATATGACCCTCTACTTGAAAGAGGAGGGAAACATCAAACCGGTGGCGGTTGTACAGGAGGAGATACGAAACCTGTTCCCAGCGATCCCCGGAGCTTCCTTTACCCTCGGGCGGATGAGGCACATGGGAGGTGGTGACATGGGAGTGAGGATCGAAGTGAAGGGGGATGAGTCCGCCATTTTGGCCATGTATGCAGAAGAAATTGAGTCTATCCTCTCGACGATACCGGAACTCAAAGACATTGAAACCTCCCTGGAAACGGGAGAGGAGGAGGTCCATCTAACGGTGGACCGGAAGAAGACGGAGAAGTTTGGGATCTCACCCCAACTGGTGGCCAGGACCGTCGCTTCGGCTTTGAGTACCCGCGCTGTGACTCGATACAAGAGCGATGAGGGTGAGATCGATGTCTTGGTGCAACTCCAGGGTGAGAATGAATTGAGTCTCCAGGAGCTGCAGAATATCCAATTTGAAAATCGCGATGGGGAGATGATCCCCTTGTATGCAGTTGTGGATTATCAGTATGAGAAGGGTCCGTTGTCGATTCGGAGGGATGACCGCAAGGGAGTGTTGCAGATCACGGCCAATGCCCAGCGTGGCGGCGGGATGTTTCTGAACGAAATGATTGAGGATCAGTTGGAGAGCGAACTTCAGCTTCCAGCGGGATATTCCTTTAGTTTTGGCCGACAGTGGATGCGCTTCCAGGAAAGCCAGCAGCAGAGCCTCTTTGCCGTCGTCATGGCCATTGTCCTGATGTACATTATTATGGCGGCGCTCTTTGAGAGTTTCATTCACCCACTAACGATTCTTTTTACTGTTCCTTTTTCCGTCATTGGAGTGGCCGCTCTCTTTTATATAACAGGAACAACACTCAACTCGATGGCCTATCTGGGCATCCTGGTTCTCTTTGGTCTAGTCGTCAACAACGGGATCATTTTGGTGGATCACATCAATATCTTGAGACGCGAGGGTTTACCCCGCAGTGAGGCCATTCGCCAGGGGGGGATGGACCGGCTTCGTCCCATTCTCATGACAGCGATCACCTCAGTGTTCGGTCTCTTACCCTTAACGCTGCCTGCTCTGTTGCCGGAATATTTTCCGGCCGTGCGGGGCCGCTCCCAGATGTGGACTCCCGTGAGTCTGGCCGTACTGGGCGGACTGACCACCTCGACCTTTTTGACCCTTATCATCCTGCCCACGGTCTACTCCTATATGGATGATGTGAGTCGAGGATGCCAGCGAGGGATTAGCGCTATCGCCAATCTGCTGACGGGCAGTAGCTTCAGCCGCGCCAAGGCGGCGGCTCACAAGGGATCATCCTAGTCTAGGATTTCTGGGCCTTCACCGTGTGCAGTTTCATGAGACTGGTGTGGCCCTTCTCGACGATGGGAGCGCCGGTCAGGATGATCAGATTGTCGCCTTTGTCTACCCACCCCTGTTGAAGGAGAAGTTGTTCCAGGGCTTCAATCAACTGATCCACGTTGCCGATTTCGTGCATGAGGATGGGGCGGATTCCCCAATAGAGGGCGACTCGATTCAAAATCTCAGGGTTGGGGGTGAAGCTCACAATATCGATTGGCGGGCGGTACTTGGAGATCAAACGTGCGGTGGACCCGGTTTGAGTAAAGACCACGATGGCACGGGCTTTGATGGATCGGGAGACATGGTAGGCGGCATCACAAACGGCTTCGGGAAAGGAAAGAGGCTTGGATTCCTGAAATCGGTCGGTGTGGGGCGCGGTTCCCATCTGCTCAGCCTCGGTAATGATCTTGGCCATCATGGAAACCGACTCCACGGGGTACTTGCCTCTTGCCGTCTCAGCCGAGAGCATCACGGCGTCGGTCCCGTCCAGCACGGCGTTGGCCACGTCGGAGGCCTCGGCCCGTGTCGGACGCGGGTTGTGGATCATCGACTCCAGCATTTGGGTGGCGGTGATGACCAACTTCCCCTTTTCGTTGGCTTCGGTAATGATGTGTTTTTGAATCACAGGGACTTTTTCCGGAGCCATTTCCACCCCAAGATCTCCGCGGGCCACCATCACCCCTTCACAGACATCCAGGATGGCATCCAGGTTTTCGATAGCCATCGGTTTTTCCAGCTTGGCAATCACCGGGGTGTCCCGGTTCTTTTGGGCCAACCTCTTCTTTAACTTGAGGATATCCTGGGGCCTTCGGATGAAAGAGAGGGCGAGGTAATCGACCTGCTGCTCGGCTCCGAATTCCAGGTCTCGCAAATCCTTTTCGGTCAGCGCCGAGGCAGAGATCTTCACATTGGGCAGGTTGATGCCCTGGTTCTCGGCTAGTTGCCCGCCGGCGATCACCTCACACTCCACGTCAGAACGGGTGGTGGTGAGCACCCGAAGCTCAAGAAGGCCATCAGAGAGAAGTAGCCGATCTCCCGGCCGAAGGTCCTGAGGAAGAGCCTCGTAGGAAGTCGAGACCCTTTCGCTGTTTCCGGCAAGGGACTGGGTGGTGAGAACGAAACTTTGGCCCGTTTTGAGTTCGACGGGCGCTCCATCTTCCAATGGACCGGTTCGGATCTTCAGTCCCTGAAGATCCTGCATGATGGCGACCGGTTTCTTGAGTAGCTTGGAGGCCTCACGAATATGACGAATGGTCTTTCCATGCGATTTGTGATCACCGTGAGAGAAGTTGAGCCGGGCCACATCCATTCCCGCCTCCACCAGTTTGCCCAGCATTTCCGGGGACTGGCTGGCAGGACCGATTGTGGCAACGATTTTTGCTCTTCGCATAGATGGAGAGTTTAGGTTACCATAGAGCGCCGATCGGACTGATTTGTGTCAATGAAAGTCACCCGCGAAGATGCTCGAGAACTACTGATGGAATACACCCAGGGTGACAGTCTGATCAAGCACGCCTTGGCTGTGGAAGCCGCCATGCGGGCTTATGCCCGCAGATTTGATGAGGATGAAGAAAAGTGGGGAGTAGCTGGCCTTCTTCATGATTTTGACTATGAGCAAAACCCGGACCCCAAAGACCACCCGCGAGTAGGTGCCGCTATTCTGGGGGATCGAGGCTATCCGGAGGACATCATCTATGCCATCACGGCCCATGCCGAGCATATGCATGTGCCCAGAAAGAGCTTGATGGACAAGACCCTGTTTGCGGTGGATGAACTCTGCGGCTTTCTCACTGCAGCCACTCTGGTGCGTCCGGGAAAGAAGGTTGCTGAAGTCCCTGTAAAGTCGGTGAAGAAGAAATTGAAGGATAAGGGTTTCGCCCGCTCCGTCAATCGGGAGGAGATTCGCCAGGGTGCCGCCGATCTGAACATCGACCTGGGGGATCATATCGCTTTTGTTCGAGATGCCATGGCCCAGGTGGCGGAAGATCTTGGTCTAGCGGGCCACGAAGATAGCCCGGATTATGCATAGGTTTTCGTGACGAAGTGCCGCAGGCGCCACGCTGACAAGGCGTGCGAGGGGCACCCGCTTGCGGGTCGGGCCCCACAAGCGTACTCTTGCAGTACGCCGAGGAGCCCAAGGAAGCACAACGCAGTCAGCGTGTATGATTGCGGCACTGCAGTAGACAATTTATGCATAATCCGGGCTTAAGCCCCCAACGAGGAAGGGGATAAGCATGAGTGACGAAGAATCGGTAGAAGTGAGCGAAGCGAAAATCGCGGTTCACTGGCAGGAAGAGGAGTATTTTGACCCTCCAGCCACATTTATTGCTCAGGCCAACATGACCGATCCGGAGATCTATGAGCGGTTCAGCTTGGATCATTTCCCGGAATGCTTCAAGGAATATGCCGATCTTCTCAGCTGGCACCAGTATTGGCACACCACGCTGGATATCAGTGATGCTCCCTGTTGGAAGTGGTTCGTGGGGGGTAAGATCAATGCCTGCTACAATTGTGTCGATCGACACCTCAAGAAATACAAAAACAAAGCTGCCTTTATTTATGTACCGGAGCCCGAGGATGAGCCCCACGTGACTCTGACTTTTCAGGAGCTCTACGTGAGGGTCAATGAGCTGGCCGCACTTTTGAGAGACTTTGCCGGGCTGAAGGCAGGGGATCGAGTCACGCTGCACATGCCCATGGTTCCCGAGCTTCCCATTACCATGCTGGCTTGTGCCCGACTGGGTGTCATTCACTCTGAAGTCTACGGAGGGTTCAGCGGGCAAGCCTGTGGCGAAAGGATCGCCGACTCAGGAAGCCGGGTCCTGATCACCATCGATAGCTACTATCGCTCGGGTAAGCTGCTGGATCACAAGAAGAACGCCGATATCGCCGTAAAGGTGTCCGACGAAGAGGGCCAAAGTGTAGATAAGGTTCTGGTTTGGAGACGCTATCCTGGGAAGTATTCCTCGGAAACCCCGATGGTTGAAGGGCGTGACTACTTCACGGACGAAGTGTTGAAGGACTATGCGGGAAGTCGAGTCGACCCCGTTCCCATGCCTGCGGAGGATCCTCTTTTCGTCATGTACACGAGCGGGACAACGGGTAAGCCCAAGGGCTGCCAGCACAGTATCGGGGGCTATCTTTCTTATGTGACCGGTACCTCCAAGTATGTTCAGGACATCCATCCGGAAGATGTCTATTGGTGCATGGCCGACATTGGCTGGATCACGGGCCATTCCTACATCGTTTATGGACCACTTGCCCTGGCCACCACCGGCGTTTTATACGAAGGGGTTCCCACTTATCCCGATGCGGGGCGGGCCTGGAGAATCGCTGAGCAGCTCGATGTGAATATCTTCCACACCGCCCCCACCACCATCCGCATGCTCCGAAAAGCGGGTCCTGATGAGCCACCCAAGTACAACTACCACTTTAAGCATATGACGACGGTGGGAGAACCCATCGAGCCCGCGGTCTGGAGATGGTACCACCAGGTTGTCGGGAAGGGCGAAGCAGCTATCGTCGACACCTGGTGGCAAACGGAAACAGGGGGGTTTCTGTGCAGCACCATGCCCGCTCTCCAAGGCATGAAACCGGGAAGTGCCGGCCCCAGCGTGCCGGGCATCCACCCCGTGATTTACGATGAAGACGGGAATGAAATTGAAGCGGGATCCGGTGTAGCCGGGAATATTTGCATCAGAAACCCCTGGCCTGGAGCCTTTCAGACTATATGGGGAGATCGGGCAAGGTATGTTTCAACCTATTACGCCAAATATTGCAAAGATGAAAAGAGCAAGAAGTGGCAGGACTGGCCGTATTTCACCGGCGATGCCGCCATGGAAGCGGAAGATGGATACTTTCGAATCCTGGGCCGAATCGATGACGTCATCAATGTCGCCGGCCACCGGTTGGGCACCAAGGAACTCGAATCCGCCTGCCTGACCGTCTCCGAGGTTGCCGAGGCTTCGGTCGTCCCACTGGCCGATGAGGTCAAAGGCCGAGTCCCCGATATTTATATCTCCCTGAAGCCGGGGACAGAGCCCGGCAAAGAGATCGAGGAGGCGGTAACTCAGGTCATTGAGACCACCATCGGTAAGATCGCCCGACCCAAGCACGTTTATATCGTGCCTGATATGCCCAAGACTCGTTCCGGGAAGATCATGCGCCGGGTGCTGGCAGCCATCTCCAACGGAAGCGACGTGGGTGATGTCACCACGCTAGCCAACCCGGAGATCGTCGAGGGTATTCGGAAAATGGTTCAGGGCGACTAGCAGCCCGCATTTCTCACACCGGATCGTGGCTGCCGCAGTAGATTGGGTGTGAGGAGTGCGGGCCTATTCGAACGCCGAGATCCCGGTGATGCTCTGGCCAAGAATCAGGGTATGAATATCGTGGGTTCCCTCGTAGGTGGATACCGTTTCCAGGTTGGCCAGGTGACGAAAGACGGGATAGTCGCTTAGAATCCCGTTTGCTCCCAGAATATCGCGCGCCGTTCGGGCCGTCTCCAGGGCCATGGCCACGTTATTGCGCTTGGCCATGGAGATCTGGTCATGGCGGGCTTGCCCTGCATCTTTGAGTTGTCCCAGACGACAAACCAGCAGTTGGGCTTTGGTGATTTCCGTGAGGATGTGAACCAGCTTGTTCTGAACCAATTGGTGAGAGGCGATGGGTTTGCCGGCAAACTGCTTGCGTTCCAGGGACCACCGTCTTGCGGTGTCATAACAAGCCTGGGCGCTGCCCACGGCACCCCAGGCAATGCCATAACGAGCCTGGTTGAGACAGAGGAGAGCCTGTTTCAAGCTTTCAGTCTGAGGCAGATGATTGGACTCCGGCACTCGGCAGTTGTCAAAGATCAACTCCGAGGTGATGGAGGCCCTCAAAGAGTGCTTGTGGTGATAGTCGTGGGTTGCAAAACCTTGGGTTCCCTTTTCCACCAGGAATCCGCGAATCTGATCGTCCTGGCAGCGCGCCCACACTACTGCTACATCAGCAATACTTCCATTCGTGATCCAGGCCTTGGCACCATTGAGGACGTATTCGTCTCCCTCTTTGCGAGCCTCTGTTCTGAGTCCGGCAGGATTGGAGCCGAAGTCGGGTTCGGTCAATCCAAAACAGCCAATGGCCGATCCCGACTGAAGTTGGGGGAGCCATTTTTCCTTCTGCTCATCACTCCCGAAGCTATGGATGGGATACATGACCAGAGCACTCTGGACCGATACGAAGCTGCGCAAGCCGCTATCCCCCCGCTCCAGCTCCTGCATAATGAGCCCGTAAGCCATGCTGTTGAGTCCAGCACATCCGTAACCCTCCAGGTTGGCCCCGAAGAAACCCAGTGAGCCCATTGGCTTGACCAGCTCTGCCGGAAAGCTTCCCTTCATATAGTGGTCTTCAATAACGGGGATGACCTGGTCTTGGACGAAGGAGCGAACGCTGTCGCGTACCAGCCTCTCCTCATTGCTGAGGAGATCTTCAAGCCCCAGGAAATCCACGCCCTCGAACGCCATGGCCCTGGAATATAGCACAGAAAAGGCGGGTCAGCGTTTTCAAGGAAATATGTTATAAAGGGGCCATGATCATGGGCTTGACGGGTGCCAACGCATCGGGCAAGGGTGAGGCCGTTAACTTTCTTAAAAGCAAGGGTTTCTACCCCTACTCCCTGTCGGACGTCATTCGTGAGGAAGTGCGCGGGCGAGGGCTGGAGATCACCCGCGAGAGGCTGATTGAAGTGGGAAAGGAATTGCGTTGTGAGGGGGGAAACGGCGCCTTGGCCCAGCGTATCCTCTCGCAGATCGAGGAAGATAAGAATTATGTGGTGGACTCCTTTCGCCATCCCGAGGAGGTGAGAGTATTCCGGGCCCGTCCCGACTTTCACCTGGTCCTGATTCAAGCCGAGCCTGAAGTGCGCTTCGCAAGAATTCGCGAACGGAAGCGGGAGAGTGACGCTGCGACGCTTGAAAAATTTCTGGACCTGGAGCAACGGGAAAAAGCCAGCAAGGATTCCTACGGACAGCAACTCCAAGCCTGTGCGAAAGAGGCTGATTTTGAGATCATCAACAACGGTTCCCTTGATGAGCTTACCGATCAGATTTCGGAGCTGTTACCGCAGTTGATGGGTAATCTCGTACGCCCGAATTGGGATGAGTATTTCATGAAGTTAGCCAAGGTTGCGTCGTTGCGCAGTAATTGTATCAAGCGAAAAGTCGCTGCTATCATCGTCCGCGATAAGAGAGTCATTTCCACCGGCTATAATGGGACCCCACGAGGAACGAAGAATTGTTATGAAGGCGGTTGTCCGCGCTGCAACAACCTCGCCGACAGCGGCACTCTCCTGGAGGAATGCCTCTGTTCTCATGGTGAGGAGAATGCCATCACTCAGGCTGCCTATCATGGTATGAGCGTCAAGGGAGGGACTTTATACTCAACCTTTGCGCCTTGTTTGACGTGTACGAAGATGATCATCAATGCGGGCATTCAAGAGGTCGTTTACAACCTGGATTATCCCCTGAACGAGACATCCTTTAAGCTGTTCCAGGAAGCCGGTGTGATATTTCGCCAACATCGAGTGGAGTAACAGGCGGGGTGTGAGAGCCACGCCCCGGCTTAAGTGGTCACTTCCATGCTGGGTCTTGTTTCGCTTTTCTTTTTCACCATGGCAACCGGAGGGTTCATCCTTTTCATGGTCAAGTACCCTCATGGCTCGGAGATTCGAATGTGGGGGATTCGGCTGAGCTATGCACTTGGCTTTTTCGGTGTAATGGCCTGGCGGCTCTACCGAGGCTCGTTCAGTGAACTCTCCCTGCTTACCGTCTCTGCTTTGCTGGTTTCCCTGGTCGCCTTCGAACTTTCCACCAAGTACCTCGATTGAATCTGTAGCGGCCGCTCTCAGAGCGGCCTATCATTGCTGTCTATTTGTCCGCTCACCTTTGGGGAAGAGCTAAGTCGGAGCCGCACAACCTGCCAACAGCTCGATCGGGGATGCCCACGGGCTAGAGTCCGGAACGGGACAGCTCATCCAGAAAGTAGGCGGAGCTTTTGATCCCGGCGTAGAAGTTATCCAGGTTCAGCTTTTCGTTGGGGGCGTGGGCGTTTTCATCCGGCAGGCCGATACCCATAAGCACACTGGGAATGTTGAGGAGTTCGGCAAAAGTGGCCACCACCGGGATGGACCCTCCTTCCCGTTGAAAGACCGGCTCTTTGCCGAATCCTTTTTGGATGGCTTTGCTCACCGCTCTCAGAGCCGGATGATCCAGCGAAGCAACCCAAGGCTTTCCTCCATGCATGCGAGTGGTTTCAAGGTGCATCGTTGAGGGGGCCAGAGCATGGACGTAATCCTCAAACAAATCGGCAATCTTTTCAGGGTCTTGATCGGGAACCAACCGCATGCTCACTTTGGCCATGGCCTTGGCGGGCAACACCGTCTTGGCTCCTTCCCCGGTAAAGCCGCTCTCTAGGCCATTGACCTCAAAGGTGGGCCTCACCCAAAGCCGTTCCAGAGGCGTGCAGCCCTCTTCGCCCGATAGCTCCTTCAGACCGATGGCCTGCTTGTATGTGGCCTCGTCAAAGGGCAAGCGGGCAAGCTCCTGGCGTTCTTTTTGGGTCAATTCGCGGACGTCATCATAAAAATGAGGGATGGTGATCCGGCCCATTTCATCTTTCATTGCCGTTAAGATCTTGGAGAGCTCGAAGGCAGGGTTCACAACGGTGCCTCCAAAGGATCCCGAGTGGAGGTCGGTATTGGCCCCTCGCAGATCCAGTTGAAAGTAAGCCAGCCCTCGAAGCCCGTAGCAGATTGAAGGAACACCATGGGCGAACATGGCGGTATCGGAAACCATGACCACATCGGCTTGGAGTAAGTTTTGGTGGGTCTCAATGAACGGGTCCAAATGAGGGCTACCGATTTCCTCTTCACCTTCAATGAGGTACTTGATATTCACGGGAAGTGGCTGGCCTGTGTTCAGGAACGCTTCAGCACTCTTGAAATGGATGAAAACTTGTCCCTTGTCGTCTGCCGCCCCCCGTGCATAGAGTTCGCCATTGCGGATGGTGGGTTCAAACGGTGCCGATTCCCAAAGCTCAATCGGGTCAACGGGCTGGACATCGTAATGGCCGTAGATCAAAAGGGTGGGTTTCGTTTCCTTCACCAACTGCTCGGCGTAGACAATGGGATGCCCCTCGGTGGGGAAGATCTCCACTGTAGACATGCCTGCCTTTTGAAGCTGCTTGCCAACGAATTCGGCAGCGGTTTGAACATCCTCTTTGTGTTTGGGATCGGTGCTTACACTGGGAATTCTCAAAAACTCGTTCAATTCCCTGATGTAGCGGTCGTGGTTTTCCTGAATGTATTCGATAATCTTCTTCATCAAGAGGGATTGAGCTTCATGACGATCCAAAGACACGCTCAAATATAGTGTCCATGTGTTGAAGGCTGCTTTGAACGTTAAAGACCTGCTTCACTTCTTTTTGGGTCAGGTGTTTTTGGATGTCGGGGTCCTCCAGGATCAGAGTTTCAAAATCAGCACCTTCGTCCCAAACCCGCATGGCGTTTCGCTGAATCCATTCGTAAGCCTGTTCCCGAAGGACACCCTTTCGGACCAACTCGAGCAGAAGGGTTCCCGAGAAGATCAAGCCTTGGGTCAGCTGGAGGTTTGCCTCCAGCTGCTCTTCGTGAACATCCAAATTCTGGATGACGTGGTTTAGCCTGATGGTCAGGTAGTGGGCCAGGATAGTACTGTCGGGAAGGATCACCCTTTCTACGGAGGAGTGGGAAATATCCCGCTCGTGCCACAGAGGGATGTTCTCCAAAGCGGCCAGGGCGTTGCTCCGCATCAGCCGAGACAAACCACTGATATTTTCACAGGTCACGGGATTGCGCTTGTGGGGCATGGCGGAACTCCCCTTTTGCCCAGCGCCAAACGGTTCACCCACTTCCTGAACTTCAGTCCTCATCAGATGGCGGATCTCTGTGGCCACTTTATCGTAGGTGGAACCCAGGATGGCCAGGGTACACAGGTATTCGGCGTGTCGATCTCGTTGCAAGGTCTGTGTTGAGACGCGGGCGAAATCAATCCCCAGTTTCTGACAAACCTTCTCTTCGACCTGGGGAGGAAGGTGGGAAAAGGATCCCACCGGCCCGCTGATTTTCCCAACCTCCAAGGTTTCCCTCGCCCGACGAAAACGCTGCAGGTTGCGCTCCATTTCCGAGTACCACACCGCCAGTTTGAGTCCAAGCGTCAGCGGTTCCGCATGGATGCCGTGGGTACGACCGATGGCAGGGACCTTCTTATAACGTAGAGCTTGAGTTTTTAATGTGGAGAGGAATTCCAGGAGTTCCTTTTCGATCAGCTCGGAGGCCTCCTTGACCTGCAGCGCCTGGGCCGTGTCGACCACATCTGTTGAAGTGAGACCAAAATGGATAAAACGTGAGGCTGGCCCCACCTGCTCGGCAACCGCAGTGGTGAAGGCAATCACGTCATGGCGGGTCACTTCCTCGATTTCCTTGATTCGGTCGATGGAAAATCCAGCTGTTTGCTGGATTTGTGAGAGCTCTTCCTGAGGGATTTCACCCATTTCCGCCAGGACTTCACAAACGGCAATCTCGACCTGAAGCCACTTTTGGAACTTGTTTTCCTCAGACCAGACCCGTCCCATCTCGGGCAGGGTATATCGAGGGATCATAAGTCCAAGACTATGGAGGGTTTGCTCTGATGAGTCAAGTGCAGGTCACAGCACTTACCATACAGAGGAAGGTCTTGGGAAAGGGCACGAGAAGCATGATCCAGCGCGATCTTGGGATCGTTGTTTTTGCGACTCAAATGAGCCAGGAAGATGTGGGCCGCTTTCCGGTCGAAGGAGTTGATCAGAAAAGCCGACAACTCCTGGTTGGAGAGATGTCCGACTCTGCTCAAAACCCGTTGCTTGATGCTCCAGGGATAGGGTCCAATTTTCAGCATCTGCTCGTCATGATTGGATTCCACGATGAACCAGTCACACCCCGAAAGGTTTTCAATCACCGTAGGTGTGAATTCACCCAAATCGGTGACCAGAGCTCCGCAAATGCCCTGTGCCGAGAAGCGAAAGCCGACGGGCTCGGCGGCGTCATGAGAGACCGAGAAGGCTTCGATCTGAAGATCGCCCACACAAAAAGAGGAGTTGGAGCGGAAACTTTCCCAGCGGTCAACATTCTGAAGTCCGGGAACTTCTTCCCGTGTTCCTTCATTCATGAAAACGGGCACCGGGTGCCGGGCCAGGAAAGCGGGAATTCCGCTGACATGATCCGAGTGTCCGTGAGTGAGCAGCACGGCATCGATTTGTTGGCTCTGAAGCTCAGCCTCCTCCAGCCGCCGTTTCAGACTACGCCAACCGAAGCCCAAGTCGACCAAGATGCACGTTTTCTCAGTGGCGATGTAAGTGCAATTCCCGCTGCTTCCACTTCCCAGGACGGATACTTTCACGGTGAGGTAGAATGTATCAGCTGAGTATGAAAAAGGGTATGAACCGTGGCTAAGAAATTCTACATCACAACTTTTGGTTGCCGGACCAATCAAGCGGATAGCGCAGCCGTACGCGAGGATCTTGTTGCTCGCGAGTTCGAGGAAACCCAGCAGTGCCGTCAAGCCGATGTGATTGTGGTGAATTCATGCACGGTGACCCATCGTTCGGATCAGCAGGTGCGTCAGCTCACTCGCAAATTGCGTCGCCAAAACCCTGCCGCACGTCTGGTGGTGACCGGGTGTTACGCCCAGCGGGCTCCCCACAGCCTGGCACGAATCGCTGGTGTGGATGCGGTGGTGGGAAACAGCCACAAGGGCGATATCGGCCCCATCGTTTCCGCTCTCGGGTGTGAGGAGATGCGGCCTCCCGATCATGGGGAGATTGCGGCCATTTACCGGGACGACTTTGGCAATATCTCGGCCATGGAGACGACGCCGGCTACTGAGACAGGGGGGAGAACAAGACCCTTCGTCAAGATTCAGGATGGTTGTGACGCTAAATGCACCTACTGCATTATCCCTCAGGTCCGGGGGCCCAGCCGCAGCGTACCCCCTCGGATCGTACTGCGGCAGCTTCGTCAGTTGGTCAAAAACGGATTCAAGGAAGTGGTTTTAACGGGCATCCACATGGGGAGCTACGGAGTGCATTTGAAACCCCGCTATTCCCTGGATCGCTTATTGAAGGAGATTGTGGCCGTGCCGGGTTTGGAGCGAGTCCGGCTCAGTTCCATCGAGCCCATGCAGCTGTCTCGTCGCATCATCACCCTGGCTGCAGAGTGTGAAAGGATTGCTCCTCATTTCCATATCTGTCTTCAAAGCGGAAGTGACCGCATCCTGAAGAAGATGCTCAGACCTTACAAGACCAGCCGATTTGCCGGTATCGTCCAGGAGATTCGCAGCTGCCTCCCCGATGCCGCCATTGGAACGGATGTGATTGCAGGCTTCCCGGGAGAATCGGAGGAGGACCATCGCCAGACGGTGGAGTTTATCCACCGGATGCCCTTCACCTATCTCCATGTGTTTCCTTACAGTGATCGTTCCGGAACGGTCGCTTCTGAGATGGCGGAAAAGGTGGATTCTCGAACCATCAAGCGCCGCGGCGAAGAGTTGCGACAGATCTCCGAGGAGAAAAACCGGGCTTTTCGACAACGGTTTCAGGGACAGTCTCTTTCCGTACTCACTCTCAGCGAGAAAAAGGAGGGGATGCGAACGGCTCTTTCCGGAAACTATCTGAAAGCGAAACTGGACCCCTCGATGCCCGCTAACCAACTGGTCCAGGCCAAAGTGGTGGCGGAAGACCGGGAAGGCTACCAGATATTGGAGAACGCCGGCTAGCTCGGATTATGCATAAACAGTTAGGAAGGAGCCTCCCACGTTCCGGAGGTTTCTGCCACTCGTGCGGTTCGGGTCAGCCACCGGTGACCCCTACTTTTCCAGCACCGCCACCGCCACCGCATGGTCGGGCGAGTGGGTGATGGAAATCCAGGCTGTTTGAGCGCCCAGCTGTTCAAAAATTTCCCTGGCTTTGCCATGAAAAGTCAGTAGCGGCTTCCCCGCTTCGTCATCGGTGATCTCGACGTCTTTCCAGCGGATTCCTCTGCTCCACCCCGTGCCCAGTGCTTTCAAGGCGGCTTCTTTGGCCGCAAACCTTCCTCCGAAGTGCTGATACTGATGCTTCCGGCCGGTGCAGAACTGGATTTCCTCTTCTGTGAAGACTCTCTGCTGCATTCGCTCAGTCCCCTGCAAAGCGTTGCGAATGCGATGGATTTCGACGATATCAACGCCAATGCCAATGATCATGGACTTGTGTTAGCCTTTCCTTTCGATGTTCCGCCAAAAGAATCTGAGCTCGGCCTCCTTTTTTGTGTTCGAGGAACTGGAGAACATTCCGGGCTTTGTCCACGCTTTCACTTCACGGCAGAATGATGCTCCCAACCAGGAACTCGAGCCGTCGGATGAAGTCACGCCGCAAAGGAGGCGCTTGCTCGACACCCTGGGTTTGCAGCCCCGCCAGCTTTTTTTCTTGAATCAGGTCCACTCGAACCGAGTCGTCACTGCGGATCCTGGACCTGCGAAGCCCTCGGGGCCGACGTCACTGGGCCCGGCAGATGGTGTGATCACCCTTCTTCCCGCCCAATTTCCGGTCATTCGAACAGCTGATTGCCTCCCAATTCTTGTTCTTCTGGCAGAGAAAAAGCAAGTCTGCCTCCTGCATGCCGGTTGGAGTGGAACCCGGGATCGAATCACCCAAGAGGGGGTATCCCGGTTCCTCGAAGTCACCCAAGGCTCACCGCAACAACTCATCGCGGCCATTGGACCCTGCATTCGAAAGTGTTGTTACGAAGTGGGGCCGGAGGTCAGGGATGGATATGCTGCAAGTGGACACGATGTGGATCGGTTCTTCTCTGATCGCCAACTCGATCTGGTGGAGGCCAATGTGGTTCAGCTGCAGGAGGCAGGAGTGACACGAATCCTGGATTCAAAAATGTGCACAGCCTGTCGAACCGACCTGTTTTATTCCTATCGCAGAGAAGGTGAGACCGGGCGGATGTGGCATCTGGCCGGATTTCTAGCGTAGCCACGAGTGGCTCGCCCGAACAGTCAGGATGGCGAAAGCCTCGGGAATGTGGGAGGCACCTCAGTTGCCGAACGGCCCGCAAAACAGCCCCGGGTTTTCGGATTCGGCACCTGAGGTGCCTCCTACATTCCCGAGATTCTTGCCACTCGTGCGGTTCAGGTCACCCACCGCCTGATCCCTACCGGTGCGATCATTCTAGCCGGGTAGAATTTCCTGACGCATCTTTTCCCGGTATTCCTTCAGTTTTTGGGCCAGGGCAGGGTCGCTTCGAGCAAGGATCTGGACGGCGAAGAGAGCCGCGTTGATGGCCCCTGCCTTACCGATGCCCATACAGGCAACAGGGATTCCCTTGGGCATCTGCACGGTGGAGAGTAGAGAGTCCAACCCCTTTAAGGAGGAAGCGTCCAGAGGTACACCAATGATGGGAAGGGTAGAGTGGGCTGCCAGTGCTCCCGCCAGGTGGGCAGCGTACCCAGCTCCCGCGATCAACACTTGAATTCCTGCACTTTCGGCTCCTTGGGCATACTCGGAGGTTTCTTGAGGAGTACGGTGCGCCGAAAGGACCTTGATCTCATGGGGAACGCCAAATTCCTCAAGGATCCGGGCGGCTTCGCCCATGAGGTCCGCGTCCGATTTGCTGCCCATGAGGATTCCAATCTTTGGGGTGCTCATGTCAATTCCTTTCTAGTCCCTTCGAGGCAATGTCTCGACGACAGTACATCCCCTCAAAATGGATTTTGTTGACACCTTCATAGGCACGCATGATAGCAGGTTGAAGCGTGGGAGCCACAGAGGTGATCCCAAGAACTCGACCTCCGCTGGTGACGGCCTTTCCGTCTTCTAGGGTGGTTCCAGCATGGAAAGCAATCGTGTTCTCATCCTCACTTGCCATCTCCAACCCGGAAATCTCATAGCCCTTTTCATAGGAGCCCGGGTACCCCTTGGCCGCAATCACAACACACACGGCAGCATTCTTGTTCCAGCGGAGATCCACATTTTCCAGATTGCCTTCAGCCATCGCATAGAGGAGGTCCAGGAGATCACTTTCCATGCGGGGTAAGATCACCTGGGTTTCCGGATCGCCGAAGCGGACGTTGAATTCAAGAACCTGGGGACCTTCTGGAGTGATCATGAGGCCCGCGTACAAGATCCCCTGGTAAGGATTTCCCTCTTTAGCCATTCCCTTGATGGTCGGAGAGATGATTTCATCCAGGACTTGCTGGCGGAGTTGGTCCGAGAGAATGGCATCGATAGAGTATGCTCCCATACCCCCCGTATTGGGGCCCTGGTCTCCTTCGTCGATGGCCTTGTGATCTTGAGAGGGCACCATGGGTAAGATGTTCACCCCGTCAGTAAAGACCATAAAAGAGGCTTCCTCTCCTTCCAGAAACTCTTCGATCACCAGTCGGTCTCCCGAGGCGCCGAATTTTCTATCCCGCATGATGACATCCAGCGCCTCCAGGCTGGCCGCCAGGTCGGGGCAGATGAAGACTCCTTTTCCTGCTGCCAATCCATCGGCCTTTAAAACTACCGGGAATTGAAAAGCGTTGCTTTTGAGGGCGGTTTCCGCTGGCTCGAGCTGGTCGAAGACTTGATAGCCGGCGGTGGGAATGTTGTGTCGGTTCATGAAATCCTTGGCAAAGGCTTTGCTGCCCTCCAGACGAGATGCTTCACGCGAAGGCCCGGCAGCGCGCAAGCCCTGTTGCCGGAATCGATCGACGATTCCAGCAACCAGAGGCGCCTCGGGACCGACGACGGTGAGATCGACCTGCTGGGAAACGACAAAATCGGCAAGCCCGTCGATGTCCTCGGCATCAATGGGGACATTTTGGGAAAGCTGTGCGGTTCCCGCGTTGCCCGGCGCACAGTAAAGCTGCTCGAGCTGGGAATTTTGCTTGATCTTCCAGGCGATGGCATGTTCCCTGCCACCGGAACCGACGAGAAGTACTTTCAATGTAATCGTGCAGTGCTGAGTGCTTGGGGCTCTCTATTTTTTAGAGTCACCTTTCTCAGCACCGGAATCGCTCTTTGAGTCCGAGGCGCTTGTTGTTTTCTCTTCTCCGGTCTTTGCCGAGGAGCGCTTCTCTGTGGAGCCCTTGCGGTTGTTTTTTCCGTAGTCGTTGACGTACCATCCGGACCCCTTGAACTTGATAGCGGACGGGGAGAGGAGGCGCTCAAGTGTTCCTCCGCAGGCTTCACACTCAGAGAGTGGCGAATCGGAGAATTTTTGAATCGTTTCGATCCTTTCGCCGCAGTCTTGGCAACGGTACTCATAAAGAGGCATTCGTCCTCCTACCGGGAGGGAATATATGATCGCCGCTCCGCGGTTGTCAAGTAAGCTAAGTCCCTAGTTATTATAGGACAAAGCCAGGTCGTGAGTGGTGACGAAGGAGGGTCTGGGGCCCGTGACTTGCGTGCCATCACCCGCTTTTTCAATAATAGCTCCCGTGAAACCTGTTCGAAAGGCAGTCATTCCAGCAGCCGGGATGGGGATGCGATTCCTTCCGGCTACCAAGGCGATCCCCAAGGAAATGCTCCCCATCGTGGATAAGCCCACCATCCAGTATGTGGTGGAAGAAGCGGTTCAATCGGGCTTAAAAGAGGTTACTTTCGTCACCAGCAGTAGTAAAACGGAGATCGAAAACCATTTCGATTATGACTACAGGCTGGAGCACAGGCTCAGGGAACAGGGGAAGCAGGATCTCCTCAAGGTCGTGCAGGAGATCACCCGGATGATCACCGTATCGTCGGTTCGTCAGAAGGAGCCCCTGGGACTGGGGCACGCCATCCTCATCACCCGGGCATTGGTTGGAGAGGAACCTTTTGCTGTCTTTTTGGGTGACGACATCATGGTGGATGAAATCCCGTGCATGAAGCAGTTGTTGGGTGTCCACGAGACTCAACAGGCCAGTGTTCTGGCCGTGCAGGAAGTGCCTCAGGAGACCCTCTCTCGCTATGGAGTGGTGGCGGTCGAGCCGGTGCCGGGAGAGGACCAGGTCTTTGCCGTTAAGGATATGGTGGAGAAGCCTCCTCCGGAGAAGGCTCCCTCCAATCTGGCCGTCATCGGCCGCTATGTTCTCACTCCTGCGATTTTTTCCTTTTTGGAGAAGACCGAGCCCGGCGCGGGAGGAGAAATTCAACTCACCGATGGTCTGAAAAGCTTGATCGAAAAGGAGCCGGTATATGCCTATCGTTTCCGAGGGGCCCGCTACGACGCGGGAAACAAACTGGAATATTTGATGGCCACGGTTGAATTTGCCTTGCAGCGGGAAGATTTAGGGGAACCGTTCCGAGCCTACTTGAAAGACTTGAAGTTGTGAGAAGAAATGTTGGATAGAGCCCTGATTCGTGAAAAGCTGGATTGGGTTCACCACCAGCTGCAAACCAAGAGATTCGACCTGGATCGAAAAGAGTTTGTAAAGCTTGATGAGGAAGAGCGTTCGTTGCGCATGGAGTGGGAAGATTTGCGGGCCCTTCGCAATCGGACCAGCGAAGAGATCGCTCAGCAAAAAAAGCAGGGAAAGGCCGGCGGCGAGAAAATTGAGCAGATGAAGGAGGTATCCGCCCAGATCAAGGAGCTGGATGAGCGGGTCAAGACCGTGCAGACACAGATAGATGAGTTTCTCTCTGTCATTCCCAATCTTCCCCATGAGAGTGTTCCTGCAGGTGCCGATGAATCCTCCAACTCGGTGGTCCGGGAAGTGGGGGAACCCCCCGATTTTGATTTTGAAGTCAAGGATCATGTGGATCTGGGGGTGGACCTGGGAATTCTTGATCCGGAGCGAGCCGGTAAGATTGCGGGTGCTCGATTCACCAACTACTACGGCGCGGGAGCACTGCTGGAACGGGCGCTGACGAACTTCATGCTGCATGTACATACCCGTGAACACGGTTATCGGGAGATCCTCCCACCCTTCATGGCCAACCGCCGCAGCTTTTTTGGAACGGGTAATCTACCGAAATTCGAAGCCGACCTGTTTCATGTGGAGGGAACCGACTACTTTCTGGTTCCGACCGCCGAGGTTCCCGTGACCAATGTCTTTGCGGAGGAAGTCCTGGCGGAAGAAAACCTTCCCATCAACTTTGTTGCCTATACCCCCTGCTTTCGCAGTGAAGCAGGCTCCTACGGAAAGGATACGAGGGGTCTGATTCGCCAACATCAGTTCAATAAGGTTGAGCTGGTTAAATTCTGCAAACCGGAGGATTCGTACGAGCAGCTGGAGGAGCTGACCTCCCACGCCGAAGAGATCCTTCGTCGGCTGGAACTCCCTTACCGGGTGGTGACGCTCAGTAGCGGGGATATGAGCTTCAGTGCGGCCAAGACCTATGATCTGGAGGTTTGGATACCCAGCCAGAAAAGGTACCGAGAAATCTCCTCTTGTACGAACTTTGAAGACTTTCAGGCCCGCCGGGCCGATATTCGCTTCAAGCCCAGTGGAGGCAAGCGAACTCAATTCGTCCATACCTTGAACGGCTCAGGATTAGCCGTGGGACGGACCTGGGTCGCTCTCATGGAAAATTTCCAGCAGGAGGATGGAACGGTTCGGATCCCCGAAGTGCTCGGGCCCTGGATGTACGGGATGGAGCAATTGACTGAAGAGCCTTTTATGCTAGGCTAGATGGCATTCTGAGTGGACGATGATCAAATTCAATCTGGACAAAGAAGTTGGCCTGACTTTTTACGATCAGATCAAAGGGCAGCTGCTGTCCGCCATTTATTGCGGCAAAATCAAGGAAGGCGATCGGTTGCCCTCCATACGCGAATTGGCTGACGCCCTGAAGGTCAACTACAAGACGGCCCGCAAGGTCTACCTGCGTCTGGCGGGAGAAAATTACATCGAAATTGTGAAGGGAAGCGGGGCCTTTCTGCAAAAGGGAAAGGGAGAAAACAGCTATGAGCAGATGCGCCGGCGAGCCCTTTTCAAGTTGATGGGAGATGTCGCCCAGAAAGCCCAGAATCTTGGGGTGACTCCCCACAAATTCCTGGAGCTTTTGGAGAGCTACTTCTCAGGAACCAACTTGAAGAAACTGAACCTCGCGGTGGTGGATCACGAAGAAGAGGCCTTCATCTTTTCACGTGAGTTGAAGATGCGTCTGGGGGTTGATGTTGAATCCGTTTCCCTGAATCAGATTCAGACCAATGGAGCCAGCGAATTGTTCCAGAAGAGTGATTACTTTCTGACCACGAGTTGGCATATGCAAGAGGTCAACGGATTGGCCAAGGAGTATGGGAAACAGGTTGTAGAGATCAAGCCCAGCCCTGAGATCTATACGGAGATCCTGAATGAGGCCCGCGATCGCAAGGTGGCCATCGTGATCCAGGACGAGCAAACGATGCATGCCTCCTGGGAGATCTTCATGAATATCTATCACCCTTCAACTGAAAAACAGTTTTGGATTGCTCCCATTAACCGAGAGGAATTGATCGAAAAGATCATTCAGGAAGCCGAGCTCATCTTTGTTTCCCCGATGTGCTGGGACGAGATGAGAAAGCGGGCTCCGGCCGAAAAAGAATTGAAAACCTACGAGAATTTTATCTCCCAAGAGACCATCGATCATCTCAAGGAGCTTCAACTGCTTGGGACCACACCCTGAAACTGCCCACTTTCCCTCTGGCTACCTGCGAAGCCTGCCCAAAGCTGAGCTGCACCTCCATCTGGAAGGATCGGTCACTCCATCCGTTCTTCTAAAGTTGAGCAAGCAATATCAAACGGAGTACAGCGCGCTTGACGAGGAGGAACTCAAAGCAAAGCTCTTCCACTATGAGGATTTCTACAGCTTTCTCGAGACTTATCGAATTGTCTGCGAACACCTTCGGGAGCCGACTGACTATGTGAAGGTATTGGATGGGCTGGGTGAATGCTTCACACGGGAAAATATTCGCTACGCTGAGATCATCTACACACCTTCCATTCCCTGGAAATATGAACGAGACGGCAAGGACATTCTCAAGGCTCTTCTGGAGAAGAGCCTTGAGATTCAGTCGACTCAGGGAACCCTGATTCGGTGGATCCTGGATTGTGCGCGTCAGTTTGGACCCGAATGGGCGCAGCGAACCGCTGAGTTGGCAGAAGAGTTCCTAGACCAGGGTGTTGTGGGGATAGGTCTGGGCGGTGATGAGAAGTCTCTCAAGATGAAGCAATATCAGGAGATCTTTGTCTGGGCCAGGGCCCATCGACTTTACATTCATGTGCATGCCGGAGAAATTGGCGATGCCCAACAGGTGTGGGATGCTCTCCTCATTTTGGGTGCCAATCGCATTGGCCACGGCATTCAGTCCGCCCGAGATCCAAGCCTGATGGATTATCTGCGCCAACATGCCATTGGTCTGGACGTTTGCCTGACCAGTAATCTCATGACCGGCGCCTGGAAGCCCATCTCAGACAACCCTTTTGGGCTGCTTTACCGGCGGGGGGTGCCGGTTACCTTGAACACGGACGATCCCGGGCTTTTCCAAACTTCTTTGACCGAAGAGTTTCAGAAGGCTGCCCACTTCTTTCAATTGACTCAGGAAGAAGTACACCGAATCGCACTGCAGGGTATTCGCTCCTCGTTTCTTCCCCATGATGAAAAGATGGCCTTCATGAAGCAATTTCAGGCGGAGATCCTTCAGCTTTCCGCCTGAGACGTTAAACGCCCAGCAGAAGGCGCAATTGGTCCTTCACATTAAGGAAACTCCCTTGGTGCAGAGTTGTTGTCATGGTGAGTAATTTCTGCCGCAGGGTTGGGTTGCGAGAAAGGGCCTTGAGGGTTTGTCGTGCCAGTAAAGTGTGTCGAACGGCACAAAGCAGCATCTGAGCCAGTCGAAAAGAAGGACGAAAGTAGCTGTTGCGCACTCGGGTGTATTCGGAAAGATCCTGCTCGCTGAGCCTGTCTTCAGTAAGTCGCTCCCTGAGAACCTGGCAGGCCAGCTGGGCATCTTGCAACGCCACTGTCATACCCTGCCCCGTGACCGGATCGACGGCTCCTGCCGCGTCGCCCACCAGGAGCAGGCGCTGTCCGTGACAGCGCGACACTTCCAGACTGACTACACCCGTGCTTTGGACCGGGCCTTGGGGATAGGGACTCTTCAACCGTTGCACCAGGCGTGGAAAGAGACTCAGCTTTTCAAAATAGAGATCCGATAAGGCTGCTCCCTGCTTGCGCTGCGCTGAGCCGAAAAGGAGAAGGGTGATTCGAGCGGCTCCGTTGTCCATGGGAGCCACGTAGGCTTCTCCTGCCTCACAGCAGTGGACCTCGACCAGGTCACTTCCCTCTAGTAGGTCATACGAAGTTCTCAGGGCGAATCTCCGAGCTCGCCGTTTCAGGCGGTGAATTCCAAACCCATTGTGAAAACGGGAACGGATGCCATCGGCTCCGATGAGCACTCTTGCTCTGTGGGTTTGCAGCTTGCCCTGATAGAGGCCCGATATTTCCACTTGGTTGAGCCCGGTGTGAGCAGACAACACTTGAAAGGCCTCACGCAATTGGACGCCGGGGCGTTGTGACGCGAATCGAGCTAAACTTTCATCCAGAACCATTCGGGGGACCACCCATCCCTGAGCTGTTTGAGAAAGTTCACTGAAGTTCAGGTCCAGGCAACGATCGCGGGGGAGATAAAAACGAATTCCCGAGAAGGCGTGAGCTCCCTGGGCCCGCAGCTCGGAGAGGAGACCAAGCTCATCCAGAATGTCTGCTCCTGCCGGCATGAGCCCCTCTCCGCAGATCTTCTCTCGGGGAAAGGTTGCTCTTTCGACCAGGAGGATACGAAAACCCTGTTGGGCCAGCAAGGCGGCGGTGGTTGAACCCGCTACACTTGCCCCAACCACGATCCCATCGAAATTCGCCATGGTGAGCCCTTTTTCCTCTGTTTTTCGCATTACTCGATATGGAGTTGAAACAAAGACCCAATATCACCTTTTACATGGAGCCTACTATGTCCAATATCCATTCGCTAGATCTTGCTGTGGGAATTCCATCCTACAATGAAGCAGACAACATCGCATTCGTGGTTCGCCAGGTTGCTGTAGGGCTGGAGAAATACTTTCCTGATTTGAACACGGTGATCGTTAATGCCGACAACTTCTCCCAGGATGGGACCAAAGATGCCTTTATAGCAGCCGATAGCGGCAGCATTCCCAAGGTTTATCTCTCCACGCCAGCCGGGGGGAAGGGCAAGGGAAACAATTTCAGGAATCTCTTCAACTATCTGTTGCCCCATGATCCCAAAGCAGTTGTTGTTGTGGATGCCGACCTGCGCAGTATTCGACCGGAGTGGGTGCGATACCTGGGGCGGACTGTTTTTAGAGGATTTGATTTCGTCACTCCCCTCTATTGCCGCAATGAATACGACGGCACCATCACCAACCAGCTGTGTTATCCGCTCCTTTACAGTGTGCTGGGCCGGGACATTCGCCAACCGATCGGTGGAGACTTCGCCTTTTCAGGAAGACTGCTGGAACACTGGATGAGGCAAGACTGGGATGAGAACGTCCTTCAGTATGGAGTGGACATCTTTATGACCTCAGAGGCCATACTGTCCGGGTTCTCCGTAGCACAGGTGGCGCTGGGTGCGAAGATTCACAAACCCAGTGCTCCTAAACTGGGGAAGATGTTTACCCAGGTGGTCGACACTCTATTCCGCCAGCTATTGGTATCGAGCTGGAAGCGGAATCTGTACAGACCTCAATCCCCTCCGGTGATCGCCTACAATCAGCGTCTAGCAGAACGGCCTCAGTCCTTGAGCGTTGATTACAAGGCCTTAAAAGAGAAAGCCGAGAAGGAGTTTTTGACCCATCAAGCGCTCGTTCTGGAGATTCTTCCCAAGAAACTGGGATCTAAAATCGAGGCCATGTTTGAAAGAAAGACTCTTCGAGTGTCGGCTGCGGCCTGGGCTGAGATCGTTTTTTCTTTCCTGGCTGCCTATGCTGCTCAGTCGGATCGCGACCAGCAACTGAGGATTGTCGAGGCACTCAAGCACCTCTATTTCGCCAGAACGGTCTCCTTCATCTGGGAAACCCTGGAGCTCGACCATGGGGGTTCAGAGCGAAAATTGAACCAACAGGCCGGAATTTTCTGGGATCAGCGCGCTACCCTGATGGATAGCCAGTCGGCCGTCGCCTGAAGTTCACCGAGTGGAACTTTACGACAGATTCGAAACCAGACCGGACAATCCTTCGTAGGGGCCAAGAACGTGTTTGCACAACCCTTTTCGAAACGCCTCAGGATCGACCTCGAGCCGCTGGCACCAGAAGGAAAAGTCGGACTCGTCCTTAAGAAGGAAATGGAGCGCAGAACGCCGGTCATTGGGGTGAGATGCTTTGATATCCTCGAGCGCCATGCGAAAGACCGCCGCCGCTAGTTTCCGTTGGTTAGCTGTGCAATGAAACTGTTCCCCCCCCAGGGGGATTGCCGTGCCTAGTGCCATGTATGACCTCCCACAATCGGTTTAAACTGGAGCTATTTTCCCTCACGGTTCCCGGTTTTGGAACTGGTACAACTACCAGTTCCCGTGGAAAAGATTGACAGGGGCGTGGAGATAACTAACAGGGGAGGATTGCTATACTGGCTCCCGACAAAAGGGGAGATCAGGAGATGAGCGCTACAAAAATCATCAGGACATTTCAGAGAT
>CBDCMH010000012.1:0-44352 GCA_965218935.1 Acidobacteriota bacterium | reverse complement strand
AAGAGTAAAAAGGGCTTAAAATATCCAGAGAGGGCCATTATGCCGCAATATCGATCCCGAACCACGATCTCCGGACGCAACATGGCGGGCGCACGCGCCCTGTGGCGCGCCACCGGGGTCAAAGAAGAGGACTTCGGCAAGCCGTTTATTGCCATCGCCAATTCCTTCACCCAGTTTGTCCCCGGCCATGTGCACCTCAAGGACATGGGCCAGTTGGTGGCCCAGGCCGTTGCCGAGGCTGGAGGAATCGGCCGCGAGTTTGACACCATCGCCATCGACGACGGCATCGCCATGGGTCACTCGGGCATGCTTTACAGCCTGCCCTCGCGGGAACTCATTGCCGACTCTGTCGAATACATGGTCAACGCCCACTGCGCCGATGCCCTGGTCTGCATTTCCAATTGCGACAAGATCACACCCGGGATGCTGATGGCGGCCCTGCGTCTGAATATTCCCGCTATTTTCGTATCGGGCGGGCCCATGGAAGCCGGACGGGCCGAGGTGGACGGCAAGCAGGTCAAGCTGGATCTGGTCGATTCGATGGTCGCGGCGGCCGACCCCAATGTGAGCGACGAGAAAAGCAAGATTTACGAGCAGAATGCCTGTCCCACCTGTGGATCCTGCTCCGGCATGTTCACCGCAAACTCGATGAACTGCCTGGTGGAAGCCCTGGGTTTAGGGTTGCCGGGCAACGGGACGCTGCTGGCTACCCACGGGTTCCGCAAGCAGCTGTTTCTCCAGGCGGGCCGGCGCATCGTAGAAATCACCCTGGCCTATTACAAGGATGAGGACGAGAGCGTCCTGCCCCGCTCCATCGCCACCTTCGAGGCCTTTCAAAACGCCATGAGCCTGGATATCGCCATGGGAGGCTCGACCAATACCGTCCTGCACCTGCTGGCCGCAGCCCATGAGGCCCAGGTACCCTTTACCATGAAGGACATCGACGCCCTGTCTCGGCATGTGCCCCACCTGTGCAAGGTAGCGCCCTCATCGCCTATCTTCCACATGGAGGATGTGCACCGCGCAGGCGGCATGCCGGCCCTACTGGGCGAGCTGGACCGTGCAGAATTGCTCCATCGCCAGGTGTCCACCGTGCACAGCCCCACGATGGGGGAAGCACTCGAGAAATGGGATGTGGGCAACGGGCACAACGGCTCCAACGGTGCAGCCCAGAAGCTTTACCTCGCAGGACCGGGCCGAAGACCCACCCAACAGGCCTTCTCCCAGGTCGAGCAGTGGGACTCCCTCGATCTGGACCGCGTCTCCGGCTGTATCCGGGACCGCGAACACGCCTACAGCAAGGACGGTGGCCTGGCTGTGCTCTACGGCAACCTGGCCCAGGACGGCTGTATCGTGAAAACCGCCGGCGTCGACGAGTCGCTCTTGACCTTCACAGGTCGGGCCCGGATTTTCGAGAGTCAGGAAGACGCCGTGGACGGAATCCTGGGCGACAAAGTCAAAGAGGGCGATGTGATCATCATCCGCTACGAGGGTCCCAAAGGCGGGCCGGGGATGCAGGAGATGCTCTACCCAACCAGTTACTTAAAATCCAAGGGACTCGACAAGGTCTGCGCCCTGATCACCGACGGCCGCTTCTCGGGCGGCACCTCAGGGCTCTGTATCGGCCACGTTTCTCCCGAGGCTGCCTCCGGAGGGGCCATCGGCCTCATCGAGGAGGGCGATTCCATCGAATTCGACATCCCCAACCGCACCCTCAAGATCGCCATCACCGACGAGGAACTGGCCAAGCGGCGCACCCAAATGGACGCCAAGGGCCCCAAGGCCTGGAAGCCCCTAACCCGGGACCGCCAGGTCACCCCCGCTCTCAAGTTCTACGCCAAGATGACCACCAGTGCGGACAAGGGCGCGGTAAGGGATCTGACGTTGTTGGATTGAGGGGTTCTCTCCAAGAAACTTTCACCCCGTAAGAATCACGGGCACATCATGGGCACAGGTCTGCCCAAGAGTGACCTCCGCTGATCTTCCTCCTTAGGCTTCTCACGGATTAATTAGATCGCGGATTAGTAATGCTCGCAGATGTTCAATATCGGACTTTGATATCAAGAATATAGCAATATGACAAGTAGAGTAGAAAGAGCTCAGTTAGGGTCATCCACAATCTAGAAAAGGTTGTTCTCTTTGTACTCCTTACATACAAGAGATCGGGTGACGGATTCAATACCCAGAAGAGCTTTAAAGCCAAGGAACAAATGCGGAGAAGCCTCAGAGTTTGTGCCCGAAGTGTGCCCGCGAGAAACCAACTCCAACTCACTCCAGCTCACTCAAACCAAAATAGCGATTCAAGAACGACGGGATTTCTCCTTATTTGAAAAGTACTTAGAAATCCCACTTTCAGGACTGGAAATCCTGTGCGGGTTTAGAAGGGAGCAAGAAGCTAGAAATCTCTTCTAAGTCCTTCAAAAACCGCCGGTACCACCCCCACCAAAGCCCCCTCCGCTGGAACCACCTCCTCCGGAACCGGAACCGCCGGAGCTGCGGGGTGAGGAGCCCAGGGTGGCGCCCGTCTGGGAGGACATGCGGCTCAAATCGGAGACGAAGGCACGGGTGTGAAATCGACCGGGGTTTGAGCCACGGTACCAGTCGGGTGGCTCTTTATAGATATCTTCGAAGGCCGCTGCCCATTTCCCTTCAACGCCCATGGCCATGGCAAAGGGCAAAAGCTTTTCAAACTGCTCCGGACCTTCGATCATCCGTTTGAAGCGGTCGGATTCGACCCGCCTGATGAATTCTTCAAATCCCAGGATTCGCTCCTGAGTTCGAGCACCCAGCGGCGTGCGGGCGTGCATGAACCAGCCGAAGAAGCCCACAAAAAAAGTGCTGAGGCCTAAGGCAAAAGCAAGACCAAAGTCGGTTTGACCCAGCCAGACATGGACAGGCAGGAATTTGAACAGAAAGATAAAGCCAAAGGGGATGAGCGCCGCGAGGAGATAACGATTCTTTACCTTGTCGGGGCGCGCGGCATAGAATTTGTGCCCGACGAGCTCCTCAAAAATCCGATCATGAATTTTGGGAAGATCCTGGTAGAACTCGTTCTCCAGATCAGCCAGATCCACCTTGTCTCCTATTCCATAGGAGAATAGTGATTCCAGGAACTTCTCCTCGTGAGGGGACAGTTCCCCCCATTCCGCCTTCTTTTTGCGAAGAACAAAGGTGTAATCGGTCTTTGAGGAAAGGCCGAACCAGGTATCGGTCTCCGTTTCCTCGATGAGCAGATAACCTCTCACCGCCAGATCGACCAGAGTGGCTGTGATGTCTCTGAGATCCGGAGTGTTGTCCATCAAAGTTCCTACCTCAGCGGGCGTTAGACCTTTGGGCGGCTCATACTGAGGGGCAATGGCTCGCTGTCGCGGATCACGACCCCGTGTGTGCCAGTGCCAGTACATGAAGAAAAAGACCAAGACAGGCAGGGCAAAGATCCAGTTGTTGGAGATGAAGAAAAACGCCTTCTCAACTCCGCCGGGTCTGGGGATGATTCCCGTATCCCAGGCTACCGCCACGGTGAGACCTTCCCGAATGTTGAGCACTCTCGTTGCCTGGACGGTGACCGTCTCTCCAGCCACCTGGACTTCGGCTGCCTGCTCCACGGAACCGTAACCCCCGGTGAAAGCCACACCCCGGGTGCCCGTTACTTCTGCAGGAAGCTGGATGCGGGCACTGGCCTGCTCAATGGGGACCAAGCCCTCATCGCCGGTCACATTCCAGTAAAGCTCGTCGTAATCATCTAAGAAACGGAGACCGAATCCCACACGGTAGCGAATGACGATCGTGCGGGTTGCATCCTGAGCCCCCGGAATCCAGACTGTGAACTTTCGATAATGTCTCTCCGAGGTGGTCTCAAAACGTAAGGGGTTCATCAACTCGTCGGTGATACTCTCCAGATCGAGTCGAAGCTTGTAGCTGAAACCCTGGGGGGTGACATACTCCACGGGAATAAACCGGTAAAGCCCATTCCAGGAGCCCTCGAAACGGGTTCGTATCGTCTCGGTTACCTCCAGTTCCCCGTTGGAATCAACGCGGATGTCGGCGTGAAAACTCTCATGAACCAGAGAACGAGCCAGAAGGGGGGTGTCGGCAAGAGGATTCCCCAGGAAGATCAGGGAAAGGAATAAAAGCGCCAGGCGAAGGACCATGGGGTGCCCGTTCTAGTTGGTGTCTGGGTCCAAATCGACCTTGGGCGCCTCCCGCTCGGCCGCCTCAATCCGGAAAAAGTCGGCAAGGGTGAAGCCAAACAGGCCAGCCACCAGATTGGAGGGGAATTGCTCGATTTTCGTGTTCAGGTCCCGGACCACGGCGTTGTAATAGCGGCGGGCATTTTGAAGAGCTTCCTCGATCTCGCTGAGAGTCTCCTGCAGTTTTAAGAAGTTTTCCACAGCACGAAGCTCAGGGTAGGCCTCGGCCAGGGCAAAGAGTGAGCCCAGTGCCTGCCCCAACAGGCCTTCTGCAGGCCCCTTCGCCGCTGGTCCCTGGGCCGCCATCGCGCGGTTACGGGCTTCAACAACGGCTTCAAAGGTCTGCTTCTCGTGTCCGGCATAGCCCTTGACCGTTTCCACCAGGTTGGGGATGAGATCGTAGCGGCGCTTCAGCTGGACATCGATATCCGCCCAGGCATTCCGGCTCCGGTTGCGCAGGCCCACCAGTTTGTTGAAGGTGAAGACCAGCCAGGCAACCAGAGCACCAGCAAGTATTAAGCCCCAAGACATGGATGGTCCCTCAGGTAAATTATGAGTGGACTATACCAGAGGACTCAGACGGGAAACGGGTTATCGGATTCGGCACCTGAGGTGCCTCCTACATTCCAGAGGTCCTGGTTCAGGTTCTGGGCACTTGCTACTCTGAGTACTGGTTTTCATTCCCCGAAACCAGGGCTGAAGACTGTGGCCGGACCCTCCATCGACCACCTGATCACGCCGCTTTCGTCTGCGAAGAAATGCCGGGTTCCCGTTTCACCAGGCACAATAGGGTCAGCATGGACTGTGAACGTTTCGCCCTCACTCCTTGCGACAAACTGGTATCCATGGTGCATCCCGGTAGCCAGTTCAGAGGCAATGAGACCCGCTTCAGCCAACTCGGGAAGATTCTTGGCGTAGTCGCCTTCCGGGTCGGTGGCCGGATAGTTGATTTGGGCCACGACAATCTCTCCCACCGTGTTTATGGCAGATGTTTCGTTGGCTAACAGGGTTTCTTGTGGCCGCCTGGGCTCTGTTGCTATCGCTCCCGCGCTCTTGAGTAACTCGGCGATTTCGATGTAACCGTTTCTTTCCGTTAAGATCAGGGCGGTCACACCGCTATCGGCCTTGGCATCCACGTCCGCACCCGCATCCAGGAAGAGTTGCACGATTTCCGCATTGCCCATTGCTACAGCCACCATCAGAGGGGTCACCCCCTGTTGGGCCTTAGCATTCACGTCTGCTCCTGCTTCCAGGAGGGCTCGGGCAGTTTCCGTGTTGCCCCTGGCCACCACCATCAGAGCAGTCAGTCCATCGTTGGCCTGGGCATCCACGTCGGCACCTGCATCGAGCAAGACTTCAACCGACTCGGTATGACCCTCGGCTGACGCATGCATCAAGGCGGTGACACCCTTCTCGTCTTTCGCATCCACTTCAGCCCCTGCAGCAAGCCAAGCCTCAATGTTCCCGGTTTCGCCTTTCTTCCCTGCTTCGATCAGCTGTGAATTAAGGTTCTGCGGAAAGGCTGGGACAGAAATGAGCATCATCAGGAACGCCGAGCTGATGATTCTCGTGCTCATGAGGCTATTTTAGGATTATGGTGAGACAGAGGTGGCAAGTGGACTTGAAAAGGAAACAGAAGTTTTTGGGTTAGGCGGGTTATCGGATTCGGCACCTGAGGTGCCTCCTACATTCCAGAGGATGGGTCGAAGCTACGGTTTGATGTTCTGGTTCAGATGGAAAACGTTCTCAGGATCGTACTGTTTCTTGATGCTTACCAGGCGATCATAGTTTGATCCGTAGGCCGCTTCAACGCGGTCACTTTCCTCTTCGGTCATGAAGTTGACGTAGGCACCAGCGGACGCATAGGGCGCAGACGCTTTGAAAAACTCACGTGCCCAGGAAATGCACCTCTCATCATCGGGCGCGTCATCCCATCGCCCATGCACATTCAGCACGAACTTGGCGTCACGATGGCCCCATGCCATAGCCTCTGCCGGAACGCGGTTGGGTGCCCCGGCGATGAGCCCGATGAAAATCTCGCATTGCGGTGAGGGCAGCTTGCCTGCGAACTCGATCATCGAATCCAGCGCTCCGTCACTCAGTTCTGTGAAATTATGGGACTTCCAGTAGTTCCTTGCGCCAGCTGTGAGCAACGGGTCAAAGGCCTGCTGCCATTCTGTGTATGGTTGAGCACCGATGTGTTCGCCATGAGCGTCGCCAAAGCTGCGCAGCGGTTCTATCAGTCTGTTACCTTCTGCGACATCCCCAGCGTAGAAGATGGCGAGCACAACCACTTCTTTACCGTGGACATCTTCGGGAAGGAAAGGCAACGGCGGAGCCTGGCGTAGCACGACCCACACATTCAATTCCTCAGGTGCGGATGCTGCAAATTCACGATATTGGGTAAGCACCTGCTTTGCCTGGTCAAACGGAAAAACGAGCAACCCAGCCAGGATTTCAGGACCCACAGGATGAAGCTCGAATTCGAACTGGGTTACAATTCCGAAGTTACCGCCGCCGCCTCGAATCGCCCAGAATAGGTCGGCGCTCTCGTTTTCGCTTGCTCGTATTTTCTTGCCGTCCGCAGTAATCACGTCTGCTGAGACCAGATTGTCGATGGTCATGCCGTATTTGCGCGTCAACCAGCCAAACCCGCCACCCACCGTCAGACCTGAAATGCCCGTCGTTGAGTTAATCCCCACTGGCGTGGCCAACCCATGAGCCTGCACCGCTTCGTCAAAATCCCCCAGTGTGGCCCCGGGTTCCACATAGGCGCGCTTCTTCTCGGCATCAACGCGCACATTCGTCATGGTTGAAAGATCGATCATCAAGCCGTCATTGCATATAGCGTTCCCCGCGATGTTATGGCCTGCACCGCGAATGGATATTTCGAGTCCATTTTCGCGAGCAAACAGGATGGCATGAGGAACGTCATCGGCTTGGGCGCACTGTACGATGACAGCCGGCCGTCGATCAATCATCGCATTCCATATTTCGCGAACTTCGTCATAACTCTCTTCACCCGGTAGGACTATCCGCCCCTTCACCTTGCCCTTAAGCCCATCCATTGTCTCGTCGGATAACTCTGCCATGGTATTTCCTCTTATACGTTCGTATTGCGGAGAATTCCCCCAAACCTTAGTTATGCCCTCATTATTTGTCAAACACTGGCGGGACGTGGGAATCGGATTCGGCACCTGAGGTGCCTCCTACATTCCAGAGGTCCTGGTTCAGGTTCTGGAATTCTGGTTGCCTTTCTCAGGTTGAGGATTTATCATCCATTATCATTCTTTCTTAACAAGTCGTAGGAATCTTCGCCAAACCGCCACCGGAGGGGTTGCTCTTGATGCGCAGGATTAGCGAAAAACTTGGAATAGATGTCGATTTCTGGCTTGCTGGGTTGGGCCTGTTGGGAATCGCACTACTGCTCATCCTCCAGCCACTTGAGGGCGATCCAGCTCACGACCAGATCCAAAACCTCGCCCTTGTCCTGGCGGGAGTACTTTTACCAACCCTATGGATGGCGGGAAAGGACTCGAAATGGCAGGAGCGGCTTGGGATGGTCGTGGTGCTGCTCGTACCCACAGGAGTGGCCGTCTGGCTGAAACATTTCACGGTTACTACAATCTTGATCGTCGGCAACAGCCACGGTGGACTACAAGACGATATTGATCGATTCAACATAGCTTTTGCGGCCGATAATCTTCGAGCGGAGTTGGTTGTTGACTGGCAAAGCTACTCGGACACCAATCAGCGCCTCGAGATAGCACAGGATTTTCTCAGTGGAAAACGCCAAGCCCACGTCATCGAACTGGACACGGTGTGGCTGCCCGGTGCCATCGAAGATGAAGGCCTACTGCCCCTGACTGGATTCTTTATTCCTAGTGGTGATCTTCTTCCCCAAGCACTCGAGATAGGAGAACGGCCAGGAACAAATGATCTCTTCGCCGTTCCCTTGTACGTGGATGTAGGGCTTGTGATCTATCGCAGTGATTTGGTTGGCGAGCTTCCAGAACCCGTGACTCCTTCTGATCTGGAGGCAGCAATCGCTGATACCAATGTGTCCACCACCAAGGGGCTGGAGGGATTCATTTTCCAGGGTGCTCAGTACGAAGGGCTGAACTGTGTGTTTTTTGAAGTGCTTTCTTCCATGGGAGGAAGAATCCAGGATCTCAGCAGGGTTGCCCAGGTGAATCTGGTGGTATCCACCCTACAAAGTATGCACGGCATGATCTATGAGAGTGGTATCGCGCCATCATCGGTAATGACGATGAAGGAACAGGACAGCTACCAGCTGTTTACCAGCGGACACGTACTCATCATCCGCGATTGGTCGTACCTTGTGCATGCATGGGACGATGACTTGGGATTACCACGTTTGCCAGACCCGTTTTGGGAGGATGGCATCTCGGTATCCTCGAAGGAGTCGAGAATTCGGATGATGCCTGGAAGTTGATTGAATTCTTGACCCGCCCCAGCAGCTTGAAAATTCGTGCAAAGCACACCAACGTCAAATGGAGACGGATACCCGCAGACTTGGAGGTATTATCTCAACTGAGTCCCGATTTTCCCTTTGTGCCCTCTATCCGTAAGGCACTGCTCCGGGCCGAAGTGAGACCTCCAGATCCCATCTACATGACAAGGTTCTCAGATCCGATGTCAAAGATTGTGTTCGATGTCCTTGCCTCACCAGAGTTTAGTGAGGTTCGGATCCGTACCCAGCTTGAACAACTACAACATGACTTGGTCAGGTTCAACCCACCCTAGTAGGTCCCCTTTCTAAGAGACCATTGCTTCGGCACCCCCTCGAATATGTTCAAGGCGCCGTCTGCCGATATCGATCCGGGTGGAAGCGCTGCAGGTATTCGGCCTGTTCCTCTTGTGTGAGTTCCTTCCAAATCGAGCCGGCCATGCCGGAGGCGGACCAGGGGAAGTTCACATTGGTCGTGTTGACCTGGCCTGTTTCAGCGTGCCAATGTTCGACGGCCCGTCCATTCTGCAGAGTGCCTACGGTGCGTTGGGCGATGTAAAGGTACATCATCTGATAGCCGTAGGCGTTCAATCCATCCATCACCGGTTTGTTGGAGGCCATCCAGGTCGGCCCCAGCCAATACTTGTCGTCATCGTAAACATCATTGCTCCGGTAGGTTCCGTCCGGGCCCTGTATCTTCATGGGCTGGGTGGGTATGGGAATCCCGTCTACGGGCCACCACATCTCCGGGTTTGCCACCTGTTTGGACAGCTCAAAAGCCTGTTCCTCACTGGGAATCTGACCAAAAAGAGGGAAAAAGCCGGCGATGGCCGGAGATCGAAGCAGATCACCGTCTTCGACCCTGCGGGCTCCCTGGCCTATAAGGCTTTTGGCCCTCTCGTTTAATTGGTAGCGGCCGCCGCTTTCATCCTCCACCCAAGTCCAATACTGCAGATCGGGTTGGTAACTGATGGCACCCGAGGCGTCTTTTGTGATTCGGGCAAATTGCTCGACGATAAAGGGATCTCCCGGGTTGACTCTCAACTCAAAATGCTGGCCGCCGGCCGGGCTCTCAACCTCGGTCCAATATTGGGGCGTCGTCTTGTATTCATATTGAACGTTGCCTTCCAGATCCATGCTCACCGAAGCCACCTGCTCATCAAGAGTCACAGCATCCAGAGCTCTGTGGTTCAAAACGTAGCGCCCACTGCCTTTTCCATCGCTTTCAAAATTCCAGTATTCCAGCCTTGGCTGGTAGCGAATCCTCCTCTGCTGGTCGACCTGAATCCGGCAAAAGAGCAGTTCCACGATGCCTGGAAACATCTGTGTCACATTGCGGTTGAAGTAGGTCTGGTCCTGGGGAGACCAGAAGGACTGGTTCATGACTCGTTTCATTCGATCGAGATAGGATTGATAACGATCCATTTCCTCATCCCAAGTCTTTACAAATCCACCTTCGGGGCCCTGTGAAGCAGTGATCTGATCCACCTCAGCATGGGTACTTTCCAATACCTTCGCCATAGCGATCTGTGCCTGGAGACTTCGTGCCATCACTCCTGTAAGAGCCACATCCTTGGCGTTGTAAGGACTCGCATGGTAAACGGGCAGGGGCGCCAATCCCAGGTCCTTGATAATGTCGTAGAAAACAACTTTGAACTGGTAGTAGTATTCACTGGGTCGCCCTTCAGCAAGTTCTTCATCAACGGGATTCCCCGGCTGCTTGTCGACGCGATTATCGACTCTATTGTGCTTCACGATCCCTTCAGCCCATTTGGGGATAAATCGCTCTGGAAGATGCCTGGCCATCACGATCTGGTGGTACCAGGCATTGTCCATCCCATTGACCCAGGCATCACGCCCTGAAAGAACCGCTTCATCGTACGGATCCAATGCGGTCCGAATCGCTTCGGTATTCGCGCGAACATAGGGGTACACTTCCTTGAGAAAAGCGAGTCCATGCGACTCATTCACTTCCTTCAACTCTTCGTACACGCGCCACACCGTCCAACCAAAGAAGGGAAGTTGCATGATCTCGCTGGTGCGATTACGCTCCTTTTCCGCGTCCATCTCTTCTGTGGGTCGAAATCTGAAATCGGGGAAATAGTAATAGGTCCTGTTCTCGAACTGAGGCAGTTTGCCCGCTTGGCCATTGGCGAAAACAATCTGAGGTACCCATCCGTACAAGCCCACTTCCTTTGCTCTCTGGCTCCTCCACATATAGTGGTAGATGATAAATCGGACCGCTTGAGCTGCCTCGTAAGGCTCGAGGTCAGCAAGAAGGAGGGCGATGTTGACCTCATTGTCATGCTTCCATTGATAGGGATAGGTTGCGCCAGCGACAATCATGGGAAAACTCTCGATGAGCCGGTAACCCAAGCCCTCTTCGCCCCAGTCGAAAAGAACGATTCCTCGAATGAACGGAAACCGATAGGGTGCACCTTCACTTTCCAGGATGTTTTGTACCAACTGCACGAGCGTCCTGCGCGATGTTTCAACCTCCGTATTGACCCGTTTGGAAACCGCATCCTCGAGCACTTCGAGGAGTTCCTTTTTCTCAATAACGATCATCAGAGTTGTTTGGCTCTCTCCCGTGTCCCTCCTGTTGAGAACATCCTGGTAGGTTTGCTTGAGTTTGCCCAGTTCGGCCGCCAGGTCGGTGTCAAAAAAGGCATAGGCGATGACTTGTTGTTCCTGGGTGGGTTCAGCTTCCGCGCCCAGGCCAGTAATAATCTCTCGTCCGTAGTGTTCAAATTCACTCTCCAGTGAAACAGCGGGGCTGATGTGAAGGTAGGTACTTTTGCGCTGTGCAAGCGTCCTTTCCGCGTTGCGCATCATGGCAAAGAGTTCGGTCTTACCATAGGGCAGGCGACCGCCCGTTCTTCCAGCGAGCTGGGAAACCAGTTGCGCGATCACGGCGCGCCACTTACTGGCGGCTTCTCCATTTCCTTGATCCAAGGCAGCATGCCTGGTCTCCTGCAAATACTCGAGGAGCTGCCCATCTTGAGTGGTCTGTGGCCCAAAACCTGCTTTGCTGGACACAATCTCCAAGAGATTCTCAAACTCCTCCACTTCGCTGTGACGCAGTGCGTATTGCAACTCGCCCGGAGCCGTACTCGCTTCCACAAGCTCGGCTCTTGCTCCGCTGCTCTGCTGGGCATCATTGAATTGGTGGACAAAATTGTATTGGGCTTCCCGTCGACGCATCCTTTGCATCTGGGCAAGAACCTCAAGCTCAATATCCTCCTGGTTGTCGGGGTCGAGGCCAAAGAGGGTCAGGAATTCCTGGAAGGCGGTTGAGGGAACCCGGGTCTGAGCAAAGGTGGAAAGCCGTTCAAGGTTGAGTGATTCGTCCTGACCCAGGAGAAGGTAAGCCTGCCTGAGGAAGTCCGGGTAATTTTCGGGGAAGACGGACTCGTCCAGAGGAGTGGTCGGTTGGGGGGAAGAGCAGCCGATCAGAGCCAGACAACAAGCCAGAATGAGAACCAGGACAAAGCGGAGGGATGCTCTCATGGCATTCTCCCTGTTAAGGGTTGGAGTTTGGTTGTTTCTGAGAACTGGGGAGTACTATAGCATGGCTGGGGCGATTGATAAATCGTGTTTCTGTGCCGCCCCTTCGGGGCTCTGGAGGCTGTGGTGACCCAACTGGCGGCTGGAAAAGTGTAAGCCATGTACCGGTCTGAAGTGTAAACGATGTAGCCGGTCGCTCAGCCTGCCGCCCCTTCGGGGCTCCGGATTCGACCACGGAGGGACAAGTCCGGAGGCCCGTGGGCTAAAGCCCACGGCTCTGAAAGAGCTAGGAATTCGGCACCTGGGGTGCCTCCCACATCCCTGAGATATCTTCTGTTCAACTGGCGTGGCACAATAGGCGAAACGTATGGGTCTCCTAGGCACTTTCGATTGGTTTGTGATTGCTCTCTATTTCGTGTTGGTCTTTGGGATCGCTTTCTGGGCCACGCGGCGCGAAAAGGCAAGGGCAACCTCCGCCGGCTATTTTCTGGCAGGACGAAATGTCGGCTGGTTTGTCATCGGCGCTTCACTGTTTGCTTCAAACATTGGCTCCGAACATTTGGTTGGACTGGCCGGGACGGGTGCGGCCAGTGGGGTGGCCGTTGGCCAATTCGAGATTCTGGCCTCGCTGATTCTGCTGATCCTGGGCTGGTTGTTCGTTCCCTTTTACCTGAAGAGCGGCATTTTTACCATGCCGGAGTTCCTGGAGCGCCGCTACTCCTCAGGAGCCCGCTGGTACCTGGCTGTGGTCTCCATCGCGGGCTACGTTCTCACTAAAATATCGGTGACCATCGCCGCCGGTGGGATCGTCTTTGAATCGCTCATGGGCATCAACTTCTGGACGGGCGCACTGGTGGTAGTGATCGTCACCGGTATCTACACCGTCCTGGGGGGCCTGCGTGCAGTCCTTTACACCGATCTGCTGCAGATGTTCGTGCTGGTCGGAGGTTCGATCACCGTCACTCTGATGGGCCTGTCGGCGCTGGGCGGATGGGGTGCGATGTACGAAGTGGCCGGCAGCGACTTCCTGAACCTGTGGAAGCCAATGTCAGATCCCAACTTTCCCTGGACCGGAATCCTGTTCGGAGCCCCCATCCTGGGAGTCTGGTACTGGTGCACGGATCAGTTCATCGTTCAACGTGTCCTTTCCGCCAGCAACCAGGATCAGGCCCGGCGCGGGACCATCTTCGGCGGCTTTTTGAAGTTATTGCCCCTGTTTATCTTTGTGATTCCCGGGGTGATTGCCCATGGCCTGGCTGAGTCGGGTCGTCTGGAACTGGCCGAACCCGATCAGGCATTACCCACGCTCATCGGAGTTTTATTGCCGGCCGGGCTGCGAGGCTTGGTGGTAGCGGGTCTGCTGGCAGCACTGATGAGTTCCCTTTCCTCGGTCTTTAATTCCTGCTCGACGCTGATCACATGGGATATTTACAGGAAACTCCGACCACAGGCTCAGGAAAAGCAACTCGTATTGGTGGGACAAATCGCTACCGTGGTCCTGGTAGGGTTGGGTCTGTTGTGGATCCCCATGATGAGATTCATATCCGGACAGCTCTACCAGTATTTGCAAAGCGTGCAGGCCTACATCGCACCTCCCATCGCCGCCGTCTTTTTAGTGGGCATTTTCTGGAAACGGGCCAACGCACGGGGTGCCATGGCAGCGTTGGTGACTGGTTTTGTCCTGGGCATGGGACGTCTGGTGGCCGAGATCAACAAGGATGGGCTGGAGGGTTGGCTTCACGCCTATGCCGATATCAATTTTCTGCACTTCGCGCTGATTCTGTTTGTGGTTTGCAACGTGGTTCTGGCGGTGGTCAGCCTGACCGCACCTTCGCCCTCGGAGGCACAACTGGCAGGACTCACCTACGGGACTGCAGAGCCTGGGAAAGCGGCTGATTCTGATCCTGGATGGCGGCGTTGGGATGTGTTATTGAGCGTCGTTCTTGCCCTTTGCGTGGGGTTGGTGTGGTTGTATTTTCGGGATGACCTTTTGCTTTGAATGATGTGGTTAGTAGTACTACTGGGCTTCTCGATTCTATTTATCGTGGTGGCCACCACTCAACTCAAGCTGCATCCATTCTTGGCACTGCTGATCACAGCTTTCGGTTTCGGGATCCTGTCGGGAATGCCGCTGGCAGAGTTGGTTGAGTCTGTCAATTCTGGATTTGGCGGCACCATCGGCTCGATTGGTATCGTCATCCTTGCCGGTTCCATCATCGGCACCTTCTTGGAGAAGTCGGGCGGGGCATCCCGGTTGGCCAGCAGCATCCTACGATTTGCTGGTGAAAAGAACGTCCCCTTGGCCATGGGGAGTGTGGGTTTCGTCATCTCCATCCCGGTTTTTTGCGATTCCGCTTTCGTTCTGCTCTCATCACTGATGAAGGCACTGTCTGGAAAGGCGGGAACTCCGCTGGCGGCCAGCGCCATCGCCCTCAGCCTGGGTCTGTACGCGACCCACACCATGGTGCCGCCCACTCCCGGTCCGGTGGCAGCAGCCGGGATTCTGGGCGCAGACCTGGGCCTGGTGATTGTGTGGGGCCTCCTGGTGGGTTTTGTCGCTCTCATAGCGGGTTGGTTGTTTGCCGTTACGGTAGCCTCCAAGGTCAGCATTTCGACCGATGGGGATGAGGATCAAAGCAGAATACTTCAAGAAAGCGAGGAGGGGCCGGGCCTGAGCAAGTCACTGCTGCCGATTCTGGTTCCTATTGCACTGATCGTGATGCGTTCCATCGGCCAGTTGCCCGCCAGACCTCTCGGAGAAAGTCAGTTCGCTCTGTTTCTCGAATTCTTGGGTCAACCAGTGGTGGCACTACTCATTGGCGTGGGGCTGGCCTTCTTGCTGCCTGGAAGATTAGAACGGAGAATGCTCTCCACGGAGGGCTGGATCGGTCAGGCGGTTCCGGCAGCGGCCACAATCATCGTCATAACGGGCGCCGGAGGTGCGTTTGGCAGGGTGCTGCAAAACTCCGGAATTGCTGACGTGATCGGAGGAACCCTTGCCGGGAGCAATCTGGGTCTCTGGCTGCCCTTCTTGATCGCTGCTGGGATCAAGACGGCTCAAGGCTCATCGACAGTAGCCATCATCACCACGGCGAGTCTGTTGGCACCACTGCTGGACGCACTGGGCCTGGACAGCGGAACGGCTCGGGCCCTGGCGGTGGTGGCAATCGGAGCCGGCTCGATGGTGGTCTCGCACGCCAACGATAGCTATTTCTGGGTGGTGACGCAGTTTTCCAACATGGACGTCAAAACCGGATACCGACTGCAGACGCTGGGGACCTTAGTGCAGGGGACAGCGGCTGCGTTGGCGGTGTGGGTGATGGGAGTTGTTTTATTGTGACTGCCCTTTCAGGGCTCGAGTTGTGCCACTGGCTGTGTGGGTTGCCAAACCCATCAAACGGGGAGTGCGTCAAAAGGGTTATCGGATTCGGCACCTGAGGTGCCTCCCACATTCCAGAGAATTCGGATTCGGCACCTGAGGTGCCTCCTACATTCCGGAGAAAATTTCAGACACCAGGCGGTTCCTCCGCTGACGTCAGGGGAAGGAGGCAATATGGACTGGGTATAGGGAGCTATGAAATCCAGCGAAAAATTGGTGATCGCTAAAACCAGAATCGATCCCGGTCAAGTCCTCGATATTCGTCTGAAAATCTCAGAAACCTATACCGGCGATCCCATCGCTATTCCTCTGCGAGTGATAAGGGCTTCCAAGGCCGGTCCTACCCTGTTGATTTGCGCGGCCATTCACGGGAACGAACTCGGCGGCACAGGAATTGTGCATGAACTGATGTTCCAGAAAAGAACCCGTCAGATCACGTGAGGTACCGTCATCCTGATCCCCGTGGTCAACGTCTTCGGCTTCGAAAGCAATCAGCGTTACCTTCCCGATCGTAGAGATCTGAATCGCTGTTTTCCGGGAAACCGGAAGGGGAGCCTGGCCGGGCGGATCGCGTCAACCTTCATGCGAGAAATCGTGCGCAAATGCGACTATGGAATCGACCTTCATTCTGCTGCCCTGCAGCGGACCAACTACCCCAATGTGCGGGGGGATTGCAGCCTGCCTGGAGTGGAGAGAATCGCATGCGCTTTCGGGAGTGAATTGATCATTCCCAATAAGGGACCGGCGGGCTCGCTGCGCAGATCGGCTTGTCGGGCCCGATGCTTCACCATCAATGTGGAAGCCGGGGCACCTTCACAAATGGAGTCCTCGGTGATCGAGTTCGGTGTCCGGGGTGTGGAAAACGTTCTGATCGAACTGGGAATGCTGAAAGGCTCTCAGAAAAAACCTGTTTATCAGGTCCAGCTCAAGAAAACGACCTGGGTGCGTGCTCAGGTGGGTGGGATTCTTAGATTCCACATCCTTCCCGGTGACCTGGTGGAGGCTGGACAGGCCATTGCCACCAACCATGGCATTTTAGGCGAAGAGCAGAATGTTTTGAGGAGTCCGGTCAATGGGTTGGTCCTGGGCATGGCCACCATGCCCACTGTCAAGCCGGGAGAGCCGGTGTGCCATCTGGGCATCCCCACCACTCCTTTAGCCAAGATTCGCAAGAGCCTCAAAAAGCTGCTCTCCTCAAGCTTGCACCACAAGATTCGACGGCAGTTAGCCGCTGATATCTTCTATGTGGGAAGGTAGGGGATTTGTTCGGCAAAGAGGGTTATCGGATTCGGCACCTGAGGTGCCTCCTACACTCCGGATTTCAATAAATCAAGATCGGGCGGTGGGTGATGTCGGACTTGCCCCGAAGAATTTGGATCTCCACTTTGTGCTCGGTGGGCTCATCGCCCGCTTCCACATAGAACCCCAGGGTATAGCTGTTGGCAAGACGGGATTTCAGATCGACCCAGACATCGTCAATATAGGCAAGCTCTTCTGCAATATAGAAGTGTCCGGAAGTTTCCTTGACCAGATTGCGGACGTAATAGGTGTTCATCTGCTCCTCAAGAGTGTTCCCAAGTGCTGACACAAACCGGCGGGCAAAGGAGACGACATACACCTCAATATTTTCATGCCGTAGGAGTTGGCGATACTCCTCAAGATTCTTGTAGGATTCTCGATCAACTACGGCGGTGAAAAGCACCAGGATCTTGCGTCTTTCATTTCGATTCTTCAATAGATCCACCCCTCGCCCTAGCATACGGGCCACCGGGATGTTCTCCTTATCCAAGCCAGTCCAATTGGGCTGCATGCGAACCAGGGCATCATCCAGCATATAGTCATCATCGGTGAAGTTTTGAACAATCGAAAACTCTTCGTAAAACTCAGCCAGCAATACGGGACCCATTTGTACCAGTGGGGCAAAAACACCCTCCAGCAACCCGTAAATCACATAATCCACAATATTGTTCTGTCCCATTTGAGGGATGCTCCGTGCAAACTGGGCAGTGCGGGGACTGTTTTCGATAATGAAGGCGAAGGCGGTAGGGACCTTGCGATAACCAAAATAGCGGATCTCAACGGGCTGATCGTCCAGATAGAGGGCGACTTCCTCTTTCTTGAGATCACGGAAATAGATCTTGTTCTGGTCGCGGGCAGAGAAAGTCAGATAGAGACTCTGCCGATCCGCTCCCTGTATTACAGGGCCCAGGAGAAGCGCGGTCATGGCGGCAGTCAAAAGAAATCGTTTCATGAGCTCCCCAAGTTAGATGATCAAGCAAGGGAGAAGTTACATAGCACGCAGAGCACGCCTGGCGCGCGGGTAATCGGATTCCCCCTCTGAAGTGTAACCTTCCTCTCACCGAAGCGGTATATAAAGATGGTAGTAAATTGACGGAAACGGGAAAATGGAAGCGACGACGGCAATATTGGGGTGGTTCCGGGGACGATACGAACAGGGGGTAGGCCAGTTGGAGATCTCGGAAGTCGTTTCCCTCATCGAGCAGGCAAAAGAGGGCGACCGGGGGGCATTCGAAGCACTGATACGCGCCTATTCCGGGTTTGTGTATTCGTTGGCGTTTCGAATGCTGGGCGGGAGAGCCGACGCAGAAGATGTCTTTCAGGAGACCTTTTTCAGAGCGTGGAGCCACCTGAGCTCCTTTCGAAGCGGCGCAAATTTTACCCATTGGATCAAGCGTATCGCCACCAATCTTTGTATTGACCGATTGAAAGCACGCAAGCGGCAACATGCCTATGAGAATGCTCAAGTGGAAGAGGTCGGTTGCTGGCAGGAAGAGGAGCAATATGCAAAAGAGCAGGAAGACCCGATGGTGAATCAACTGCTCGCCCAACTGCCGGCCAACCATCGTGCGGCGGTGGTGCTTTTCTACCTCGAGGACCGGTCGGTAGAGGAGGTGGCGCGGACGCTCAGACAAAAGCCGGGCACAGTCAAAGTATGGCTGTTTCGCGCCCGCCAGAAAATGAAGGCCGAATTGGAGGCAAAAGGATATGAACTCTAAGGAATGGAAAGAGTGGAAAAGAGAGGAGACCCCCCTGGATCGTAAACTGGACGATGTCCTGGCCCAGGCCATGGAGGTAAGGGTTCCGGAAGGCTTAATCAGTGAGACCCTGAAGCGCCTGCCGGCAGTAGGCAGCGCACCCTTTGCCTGGTGGGCATGGGCCGCCTATGTGGCGTTCTTTGTCACAGCCGTCGTTGGCCTGGTGTACTGGGAGTGGGAAGCGCTGATTTCAGCGATCACGAGCAGCGCCCTGGTGGTTCCCAAAATGGTGGCCCTGACCGCTCAGTATCCGTACGTCGCACTGGCCGTGGCCGGAGCGTTTTTCGTGAACGCCCTGGTTATGTGGTTCGTGGCCGCTGACCTGGTGGTGCGCAAACGACTGGAAGGAGTAATGGCCTTATGAAACACTCTGGATACTTTCTCATCTTTTGCGTGCTAGCGGGGCTCACACTGGCCGTCGCTGCCGGACAGGAAGTCTCCCAGGAGCCGGAGGCGGTGCCGCTCCCCGGCGAGCCTACCGTTGCAGAGCCTACCCTGGTGGCGCCGGTAGTCCCCCAGGAGGAGCCCATACCCCAGTCCGACGATGTGATCGACCGGATTGGCGGCGAAGTGGAAATCGGCCCCGACCAGGTGGTGAAGCGAGCCAAGCTGCTGTTCGGAGAGCTCGAAATCAAAGGCACGGTGGTCGAAGATGTCCAAATGATCGCGGGCGAGATCCGGGTGGAGGGTCGGGTCTACGACCGCGTGGAACTGGTGGCAGGCGAGATTGAAATCAGCGGACAGGTCGGCCCAGGCGGTGTGGACCTCAAGTTCGGCGAAGTCACCGTTTCCGGCCTGGTTGAGGGCCCCGTCACCGTGGAATTCGGTGAAGTGAAGGTGAGGGGAGATGGGGTCATCCAGGGCGATGTGACGGTGGAGCGCGGTGATTTCAGTCGGACGGAGGGTTCCGCCAGGATGGGTGAAATGATGAAGAGAATGGGACGGGAGTGGATACGTCCCTTCGTGGTGTTCATCGTATTGATGACGCTCATCGGCCTGGCCGCCATCATCCTGATCATCGCTACTCTCTTTCGAAATACCATCCAGAAAGGTGCACCATTGATGCAAACAGAAAACTTAGCCTGGAACTTGTTGTGGGGGGGTGTTGCCGTCCTCCTGTTTGTGCCGCTTTTCGTCGTGCTTTGCGTGACCATCATTGGGATCCCCTTGGCTTTCCTTCTTCTGTTTCTCTATCCGGTGGCCTGGATGTTTGGCCTGATCCTGTTGGCGAACCATCTGGGTGACTGGATTTTGACCCATCTCATCAAAAGCCAATCCAATTTCCTGGTGGGGACGATTTTCGGGATTATCGTTTTGGGGATTTCAATGGCCGTTCCCTTGTTCGGCGGGATTCTGACGATCGTCTATACCTTGCTGGCCTTCGGACTCTCTTTCCAACTGATGTTTGGATATTTCCAGAACCGGGGGAAGGATGCGGCTCCGCCACCGCCAGAGGCGGAGGCGACGGCGTAGGCAGCTGACAACTGACAGCTGACAACAGCCCGTTGATTTGGAAGGTGCGGGAGCGGCCTCAGGGCCGTTCGGCACCTGAGGTGCCTCCCACATTCAACTTAGTGTTTGTTGCAAGTGGCGCAGAGGTCAGCCGGTGGGCTCGCCCCTAGTCTCCGTATGCTTGGGGGGTTTCTAAGGAAGGGGTCCCCGGGGGCAATTTCCCCTTGGGCACGCTGACATAACCCTTGATTTGGTCCTTGAGCACCTGATTGATGACCAGTTCGTAATGGACCTTCTCTGTGCCCACGTAGAAATTGACGGGGGTATTGACGTTGATCTGCTTCCTCTCCATCCTACGATCGTCTACAAAAATATACAGATCGGCGCGTTGGCGCTTGGTATCTGCTTTTCGCAGCTCCAGGGAGATGGCACCCACCTGGGCCTTTTTCTTCTTGAGGAAGTCAAAGGAGACGTACTCTCTTTCGCCTCGCCGTATTAGCTCATCCAGTCCATCGCTGGTGGTGGCGATCATATTTCCCTGCTTGGTCACCTGCACACCCAGCTCTGTGAGCTGCGCCAGTGTCTCGGTTAGTTCTTTCTGGTTGATTGCCACACTGTCTTTGACCGTGGAAATTTCTTCATCCACACCTTCAAATTTCTGACCCGCTTCTTCTTGAAACTCGGCCACTTCCTGGGCTTTTTGAGCAATTTCCTCGGTCAGTGCCACGACACTCCTAACCTGCTCTTCCTTGAGCTGCTCGGCCAGTTCTTGTGCTCTTGCGAGGTCACGCTGGGTCACGCCCACGCGCTCCATTGTGACTTCCTGCCGGGATTGCAGCGAGGCAAGCTGATCGCCATTCCCGTCCAACCTTCTCGCAACAAGCTCCAGGGTCTGACCGACGACCCCCAGCTGCTCTTGAAGGGCCTGGGCCTGAACGCTCTGCTGCCACAAAAAATAGCCCAGCACGCCGCCCAAAGCTAATGCAGCAATCGCGAGAACAGTCACCACGTCCACCGAAGCTCGGGGCGGTCGGCTCCGAGTCACGGCTGGAGCTGAAGCACTCGGCTCGCTCGATTTTCCTGGCCTCGCGTGGGGGTTCACCAGAAGATCAGATAAGTCTTTACCAGCCACTTTTTTTACCTCGCTTACTCTCTGCGGTTCCAACGGTCAGCAGATGCTCATTTGGAGGTTACAACAGCCGCTATAACCTTATTTCCCTTACCTTTACCGCACGATACTACCGCACTGTCCTCTATTTTGTCAAGCGCGTTGATCACAGTCCACAAGGACAGTTTCCCTTTTTTCTTTTCATCCAACGCAAACTCATAGATATTAGATTGCAAGATGGTCAAAAAGTTGAATCTGCGGTCGATGATTGGCCCTGGAATGCTGGTTGCGGCCACCGGAGTGGGAGCGGGCGATCTGGCAGCAGCCACCTTCAGTGGAGCCAACCTGGGAGTGGCCATTTTATGGGCGGTTCTGTTAGGGGCTTTCTTCAAATTTGTCCTCAATGAGGGATTGACTCGTTGGCAACTGGCCACCGGCAATACTCTGCTGGAAGGAGTGGTCCTCCACCTGGGGCGTCCTGTCCGCTACGGCTTTCTAGTCTATCTTCTGGCTTGGAGTTTTATGGTTGCCGCTTCTTTGATGAGTGCCTGCGGGGTTGCAGCCCAGGCCATCTTACCCCTTTCCGAGGATCCCGTTACTGGCAAAATCATCTACGGAATCCTTCTGAGCCTGCTCGGCGTGGTTCTGGTGCGTGTGGGTGGGTATCCCCTCTTTGAAAAGGTGATGAGTGCCTGTATTGGTTTGATGTTTGTTACCGTCCTGGCGACCGCTTTTTTGTTGAGGCCGAGCTGGAGCCAACTCATTAGCGGGTTGCTGCTGCCCACCATTCCAAGAATCGATGGCGAAGGATTGGCCTGGACCATTGCCCTGATGGGGGGTGTGGGCGGTACGGTAACGGTTCTCTGTTACGGTTACTGGATTCGTGAGGAAGAACGATTCAGGGCCGATGATCTACGAGTTTGCCGGATCGACCTGGCGGTCGCTTACGGGATGACCGCCCTGTTCGGTCTGGCTATGGTCACCATCGGAAGTACCATCCAAATTGAAGGAAGCGGCGCCACCCTGGTCATCCGATTGGCCGATCAGCTGGTGGGACAATTGGGTCTGATCGGTAAGTGGGCTTTCCTGCTGGGAGCATTCGGTGCCGTCTTCAGCAGCCTGCTGGGCGTCTGGCAGAGTGTCCCTTACCTGTTTACGGATCTGTGGGGGATGATGGGAGGAGAGCAACCCTCCCCGGAACGGCCCATTGATACTCAATCCAAATCCTACCGATGGTACTTGTACGCCATGGCCACCCTTCCCATGATTGGGCTGTGGGTTGGATTCGCCAACATGCAGAAGTTTAACGCCATTTGGGGAGCACTCTTTATGCCCATGTTGGCCATCACCCTGCTCATCTTGAATGGGCGAGCCCGCTGGGTGGGTGAAGACTACAAAAACCGTCCACTCACCTCCACGGTTTTAGTGATGATCCTGTTGTTTTTCCTGATGGCGGGCTGGTTGACGATAGCGCGCTGAGGCGCGGAGCGCGCTCCGCGCGCTTATCCTGGAGATCTCACCCCAGTAGCTTGACAACCCTCTTTGGCCGACTTATATTATATTCAGATGAATAAGAAAATTCAGAATAATCAGAAAACGAGTTCCCGGCGGAAGCAAGACCCCATGTCGGATTGTTGCAGGGTGGAATCGGTCGTCACGGTGGATGATCGAGGCCAGATGGTTTTGCCCAAGGAAATTCGAAAAAAGCTGAAACTGGGATCGGGAGACAAGTTAGCTTTGGTGACCTGGCAGAAAGGGGAGGAAGTGTGCTGCATCTCCCTCATCCCCGTAGACGGCCTTACCGACATGGTCAAGGGAATGCTGGGGCCGGTGATCAAGGAGATCTTCTAACCCCAGGAAGATCTCCTAACAAAAGGAGGTAGGGTGATGAAAGCCAATCAGATCCACACGGCGGTACGAAAGAAATACGCCGAAGTAGCAAAAATGGGAAGTTCCTGCTGTGGTCCATCCTGTTGTGGGGAAGAGGAGCCAGCAAGGGATCCCGAGCGAGCCACTACCCTGAGCCGGGCGATGGGCTACAGCGACGAGGAGTTGGAGCACGTTCCTGAGGGAGCGAACCTGGGTTTGGGTTGTGGAAACCCGGTGGCCCTGGCCTCACTGGAGAAGGGCCAGACGGTGTTGGATCTGGGTTCCGGAGCCGGCTTTGATTCCTTCCTGGCCGGCAACCAGGTGGGAGAGAAAGGAAGGGTCATCGGAGTGGACATGACTCCGGAAATGATTGCTCGGGCACAGGATAGTGCCGAAAAGGGTGGCTATGGAAACGTGGAGTTTCGACTGGGTGAAATCGAACATCTGCCCTTGGCTGACCACTCGGTTGACGTGGTTCTCTCCAACTGCGTGATCAACCTCTCACCCGACAAAGAGCAGGTGTTCAAGGAAGCCTTTAGAGCTCTCAAACAGGGAGGCCGGCTAATGGTCTCCGATATCGTTTTGTTGAGGCCGCTTCCCGGCTTCATCAAAGCTTCCCTTGAGGCCTATGTGGCTTGCCTTGCAGGGGCTGCAACCCGGGAGGACTACCTGAAAGCCATCCAGACGGCTGGATTTGTCCACATTGAAATTGTTGAGGAAGGGTCGGTTCCCGTAGATCTGGTTGTGAATGATCCTCTGACCCGGAAAATCGTCAAAGGCTTAAGGATTTCTTCCAAATCGGTGAGAGGGGTGATCGACTCCATCCGCAGCATCCGAGTGTCGGCGGTAAAACCGGGGGAAATTGACCGCTGAACGGCAAGCATTCAGCGGAAATTCAAAATCCCAAATCCCGAACCTGACCTTGAACTTGGAACACGCGCGAAGCGCGCTTGGCGTGCTAGCCGACTCTCAGAAAATCTTGAGAAATGGCGCCGATTTCCTGGGCTTTTTTTCTAAGGAGTCGAGGCACCGGGTGATGAGCCAACTCATGAACTCCGATGGAACCGCTCAGAACCCCGATTCCCATCATTAACAGGACACACTCCCAAGCCAGATCCTGAGCGTTGATGGATTTCTGGATGATTCCTGCCTTCTGGCTTCGCAGAATTGCGGCCTCGAACAGGTCACTCAATTCTTTAAAATAGTCCCTGGATGCTGCCTTGAGCGACGACGGTACGCCCGTGTTATTGAGCAGCAAAGCACTGCATGCACACAGCCCTTCCCCGGGATGATCAGAATAAAGCTTTTGAAAGTACTTGCCTATGGAATTCAGGGCACTGGGAAAATCGCTGGGATATCGGTCGATCATTGCCTGGACACGACACAGCCTATCCTCGATAAACTCGGCAAGAGCTAGCTGGGCCAAATTCTCTTTGCTCGAGAAGTGGTGATGGATATTGGCTCGGGTGACTCCCAAGGCCGAGGCAATCGCCCCGAAATGGAGCTCCTCGTATCCACCGTTCTTGAGTTGATAAACGGCTAAGGCAACGATCTGCGCTTGAGTTCCCACGGCCCTCCTGATGGACATAATATCTCGAATGGCTGACAACAGACCCAGACTGAATGAATGATGAATGGTAAATGGTGAGGACCGGTTGACCCACACGAAACACGAACACACGAAACGTGCAAAGCGTTCACCAAGCGAGGGGCCAGGGGGAATAATGACGTAACATACTTATGCTCTTGTGTTATTTTCTGCCGGCCTTTCCCCCTATGACAGCACCCATGGACATAATGATGTTAATCTAGTAGAGATGGCGGAGGAAAAGCATCGGACTACCCTGTACTTGGATAAGCATCTCATGAAAGAAGTCAAGATGTGGGCCGTTGAGACAGGGCAATCTGTGAGTCAGATTGTGGAGAGGCTCCTGACCGACTATCTGCTCGCCAAGAAGGCTGATTTTGACGACGCGGATGAGGACAAAGGAGATGGCTCCCAGACCATTGCCGATGTGGAATTCATTTTTGGAACCCCCTCAAGCAAAGAGACCCTTTCCGATAAGGTTATCTATAAATAGGGGAATATCCGCAATGCTTGACAAGCACGGGGGATAAGTGTAGAGTACGCTGGTGTGGTGGATCTTCAAAAGAATCTTTTGGGCAGCGGTCTGGCAGGTTGTTTGGTCTTGGATCAAAGATCACCTTTTGGGGATCTCAGGGGGGTGTGCTTTGAGTGGGCTGGTGTCCTTTCTATGGGGTCTGGAGTGGCCAGTCTGGTTTTTCGGCATAGGATTTATCGTCTGTCTCGTCCTTTGGGTTTGGGACAAGCGGGGGAAGAGGCAATGGAAAATCATCCCCACCAAATACGGAAAACGCGGTGACGAGGAAGGGTTATTTATCAAGAATGTAAGCAACGATCCGGCGTATGATGTTAGCGTAGAGCCCTTCAGCATGGGGCATTTAATGGTGTCCTGGCGAGGCCCCGAAGTGGCCGTGCTTGAGGCTGGGCACGAATGTTTTTTCTATCCTGAAACCAAAGGGACACCCTATAATGGACCGCTAACCCATGCGAGTAGCGGATTCTTTGTCTTGCTAAGAAACTGGCAATCCGCAATCGAAGATTTGAAGGCCGAGGTGGAGGGAATTATCCGGTATAAAGATGCAAAATTCACGCCGCAAGAAACGCGGTATCGGGTTGGAGTTGATCTGCATAATGGGAATGGCGGTCTAGTCGTGAGGGTCGTTTAACCCATGTGGGAGTTGATCTCCTTTATCGTCTTGATCGCCTTTATCTGGTGGGAGGATAGAAAGAAATACAGCGGTGGGATTGGAAAAATCATGATAGTGGTTTATACGGAGGATTAGAGGACACATGAAGAAACCCGACTACGGCGACGCAACACCTGAAGATCTGGCCCGCGCTCTTATGAGCGAGCGCCTGAAGGCAATCCGTTATCAGCAGTCAGTGCGCGATAAGGCAGGCTCTTCCCAGCCAGCCGCCGAACAACCGCCGTCATCTGAGCCAGGGTGTCAAGATCCCTCAGATTGTGCTTCCCCGCAAACTCCTTCACGTAGCGATCAAGATGCTTAGGAGACAACTTGTGGAATGTTCCGGTGTGCGCTCGCTTCAACATGCTCCAAAACGACTCCACCCCGTTGGTGTGGGCCTTGCCGCGAACGTACTCACCGACCGAGTGCTTGACCGTTTCGTGATTCGGCAGGACGTGATAGGTGAGAGCGTCATCGGTGTAAACCTTGGTGTTGGGTCCTTCGGCGTGCTCCATGATGAAGCGGCACAACGTCTCGCTCTTGGTGTCGGAGATAACTGCGGCTTTGACCTTGTTGGTCGTCCGGTCCTTGATGCCAGCCACGGCCATCTTGCCAACTGGCCCACGGCCCGTAAGCGCCTTGCGTTTTTCAGTGCTCATATTCCGGCGCTTCCCTCCAACATAGGTTTCGTCCACTTCGACTGGGCCAGCGAAAGGCGGGGTGCCGTCAGAACCGGCCCAAGCTTCACGGATGCGGTGCAGCATGAACCACGCCGTAGGCTGTCTTACTCCGATATCCCTGCCCAGCTTCTTGCTCGAAACGCTCTTGAGGCTGGTAATTTCCATGTAGATAGCCACAACCCACTTGCGGAGATCGACGTTGCTATGGGCGAGAGGCGTTCCAGTTCTGACGCTGAAGTATTTCCGGCAGTCTCGGCAACGGTAAGGCATGGGCTTTTGGTTAGGCACGTCATGAGTGTTGTTGCTCCCACAGTGACCGCAATACCGGTCACTGCCCCAGAAGGTGTGCTCGAACCACTCTGTGGCCGTATTCTCATCGGGAAACATATCCATCAGTTGCATAACCGTGACGCCTTCCCGATGGGATTTGCCATTTGTTCCAGGTCGCTTTGTTGTGTTCTTCATCATGGAAACAGTGTACACGAATCAATAGGAGCTGTCAAGCATTATGGATAATCCCCTATAAATACCAGGACATGACCGTGGAGTTCGTCAACGGAAAAGTTTCCGACATCAAGTTTTCCTCACCCGATCGCTAACAGCTGACAGCCGTCAGCGAAAATTAGAAATCACCGGCCGGAGGTTGGAAAAGCGCTTTGCGCGCTATGCGCTAAACAAACGCTGGAGTTCCTGGCTGCGATGGGGATTCGAGCAAAGAGAGAGGATCACATAAGCCGACAGGGAAAGAAGCAGCGCAGGGAAAACCGCATGCACGCCGGCAGAAAAGGGGAGATAGTCCCACACAAAAAGGGTGGCGATTCCCAGCAGGAAAGAAGTCACCACCGCTGTCCCGTTCCCTCGGGACCAGTGGAGTCCCAGGACAATTGCCGGAAAAAAACAGGCGGCGTACAAGCTGCCCGAAAAAGCAGTCAGCGTCACGATCCCACCCGGCGGATTCAGTGCTATTAAAGCGGTGATGCAAGCAAAGAGCCCCACATACAAACGAGTGGATCTTACTGCGGCCGTCTCCGATGGGGACGGCCTCCACAAATTCACAATGTCCCTTTCACAGGTCGATGCTGTGACCAGCAATACGCTGTCCAGCGATGACATGGCAGCAGCGATCATCGCTACCAGCAGAAAGGCACCCACGGCAGGCGAAAAGAGGTCCCCTCTGCCTAAGAGAGCGGGGACAATCAGGTCGGTGTCCTCGATTCCGTTGGGGAAAATACGCCGAGTGTAAAGGCCAATGGGTACGAGAAGCGAATAGACAAAAAGGAATGCTAAGGTGGAAACCCACATCCCCTGTCGTGTTGCCCTTTGGTCTTCCAGTGCATAGAACCGAGACAGTTGCCGAGGTTCGACCATGAACTTGATGGTTCCGGCAAAAATGATCCCCAGAAGAACGGGCAAGGGTATGGCGGCATTCCAAGAGAAAAGCCCAGCCGTTTCGGGTTGACCGCGCAGGATGCTCAGTGAACCGATTCCCCCCGCGCCCTGGAGGGTTCCCCTGAAAAGCAAAACGGCGGCAACAATCATGAGGACTCCCTGCACCGCGTCCGTTCTAACCACAGAGATAAAGCCTCCCACGGCCGTGTAGGTCACCACGATCAGAAAGACCAGTAAAATGGCGACTCCATAGGGAATCTCGAGAAAAACTTCCAGAAGGTTGCCAATTCCCTTGAAGATCGCCGTCATGTACAAGAGGCTGGCGAAGATGGTGATCACTGCCGCCAGAAAACGTGCACTGTTGCTCCCAAAGCGAAATCCGATAAAGTCTGGGATGGTGACGGAATTCAGCGAGGCGGTGAACTCCCGTAGTCTGGGCGCAATCCACTGCCAGGCGATCAGGGAAAATAAAACCGCAGAGGGAGCCAGAAGCAGCCAGGGCAGCCCGTAGGAATAGGCCTGGCCGGCAAATCCCACGAAGCTGTTGGTGCTCGAATAGGTGGCGAAGAATGAAAGACCGATGACAACGCCCCCCATGGAACGTCCGCCCACATAGTAATCCACCAACCCTCGGGTCCGACGCTTCCCCACCCAGGCATGGTGGATCATGAGGCCGATAAATATCCCCAATAAGAGCAGAACAAGCCAGTTACTGATCATCCAGGTCATTTTGAAACCACAAAAACCCTGACAACTGACAGCTGACAGTAAAGAAGTTCAAAGTCAGGAGATAGTAACACCTGGGGAGAACAGACAACAGCCACAGACATATCCGCGAAAATCCGTTTTCATCCCCATGATCCGCGGGTTTGGAACTTAGCACCCGGAACCTTTTGCATGTTACGATGTCTATTCGCACCTGGAGGAGCGCAGATTGAACAGAGTTCAGTTCTTCAAACAATTCATACGCTACCCTGGCGCTATTTGTGCCGTTGCAGAAAGTTGTGGGGAACTGGCCGAGTTAATCACGGATGCTGCCGAGCTCTCTCAGGCTTCGATGGTCGTCGAATTCGGGCCCGGCACCGGGGTCTTTACCGAGAAAATCCTGGAGAAAACTCCCGAGAAGGCCCGGTCCTTTGCCCTGGAAGTCAATGCGGATTTCGTCGAGGCCACTCAAAGGCGCTGTCCTCAGGCTGTGGTTTACCGCGATTCAGCCGTGAACGTGGCCCAGTACCTCGAGGAGTTCGGAGTTGAAAAATGTGATCGGATCATCTGCGGATTGCCCTGGGCTTGTATTCCCGAGGACATGCAGGATCGACTACTGGACACCATTGCAAAGGTCCTCGAACCAGGAGGAAAATTCTTGACCTTCGCCTATGTGCACGGACTTTTCCTGCCCCCGGGGAACCAGGAGGAAAATTCTTGACCTTCGCCTATGTGCACGGACTTTTCCTGCCCCCGGAGAAGATTCAGAAAATGCCTCGCCTCCCGCTTTCAGACCGTCACCGCTTCTCGAATTGTCTGGCACAACCTGCCTCCCGCCTTCGTGTATTGTGCCGAACGGTAGCGCGCTTCGGCCGCATTTTGTCAACCCCAGTTTACAAGATCGTTTAACCTCGCCCTGGGCCATCCGCGGCCGCCAATCATATAACTTATTTCATATAAATAAGTTATATGGCCAGGTTGGCAAGACCCCGCTTCTGGCATCACTTTTGCATCCTCTCCTTCGAGAAGATCCGTAACGATGTGTCCTTTCTTGGAAGTCAAAACCTGACCTTGCAAAGCTGCTAAGGAGGCCAACATGTCCACACAGCCCAGCGATTTTATCTTTGAAGAGCCGCCGACAGTTCCTCAGACCTTTCATCAGTTAGGAATACTCGTGTTAGAGGGTAGTGGTTCGATGACTGACAGGTTCGAGCGTGAGATGACGAAAGCCCAAGCCGCAGATAGGGCCGTCAAAGACCTCCTCGATCGGTTGATCATGAGCCAGAATAACAAGGACTTTTCGATATCCCTCATTACCTTTGATCAGCATTCCAGAGTTCATACCCTTCCGACCCGTGTTGCAGATGACAAAGGAAGAAACATCGACGCCCGGGCTGACTATGACCCCATGAACGGTCATGGCGGCGGAAGCGATATTGCCCAGGCATTAAAGGAAGCCCATTTATTGGCGGAAGAATTCCTGAGCAGTGCCCCGCCTGCAGGCGTTCCTCACAGCGTGGTCATTGTCGTCATGTCGAACGGAGTTTCTCAGACAGATCCAGTGTCGGTCGCCGATTACATCAAGGAGAATCCGAAGATCACCCTTTGCTCGTCTCTATTCGCATCAAAAAACGATACCCATCCAGAAATCGAACGAGCAAAACAGATCTTGCGGCAGATCGCAACTTCACCCGAAAACTACATCGAAGTTTGCGATGCAGAAACTCTGGGAAACTTCTTGATCAACTCCGTCTCCTCAGGAAAGCAGCTCCGTTAGATCCGTTTTTCCACCCACATCCACGGTGCGGGTCCTCCTTCAGCGTGTCGAAGTCTTCATGTTTGAGAGGGCAACGGCAATGGGACCTATTGGCACCTGCCCTGAGTTTGAGCTAATCTGATCGGGAGACGGTATTTTCGTCGGATAACAGGAGGGGAGAAGCATGCAACGTCCCGTTCACTTTGAAATTCTCGCTGATGATGTTGAAAAGGTGGCAGATTTCTATCGCGAGGTCCTGGACTGGAAGATTTCCGTTTGGGACGGTCCACAGGCTTACTGGTTGGTCAACACAGGCCCCGATGGCACACCAGGCATCAACGGTGGCCTCATGCACCGTCACTTTTCTCAGCCCGTGATCAACACCATTGAGGTGAAATCCCTGGAAGATGTGCTGACCAAAGTCGAGGAGGCAGGCGGGAAGAAAGTCGAGGGGCCAACGGAGATCCCGGAAGTGGGTCTTCACGCCTACTGTCAGGACCCGGAAGGGAACATCTTCGGCCTGATCCAGCCGGCGGAGTAGTTCGTGCGACTAGTCGTAGATACCACGGCACCACAGCTCGAAGTGAGGCCGGGCGGTGACCAGAACAGGGAACGGTCGATCTGGTCGATGGATGTGCTCAGCGGTCAGCGTTCAGCTGGGAATACTGGCTCAGCAGCAGATACAGACCCCACAGCAATGAGAGAACGATCAGAGCGGATCCTGCGTAGTGAACGAGGTTTGCAAGGGTATGATCAAATCTCAGCCACCCCAACTGACTCAGGAGATTGTTCCAGTCATGATATCCGGGCCGATCCTGCCCGGTAAACCCTCCAAGCAGGATCATCTGTTGTGCACGAGCGTCGTTGATATAAGGGGCAAGATCAATCAGGCTTTGCCCGGTCCACCAGAGGGTCACTGATGCAGCGAAAGGATCCAGGTGTCGGGTCAGGAAAGCGACCGTGCACAGTAAAGGCACCAGTACCTGAAGAAGAGATCCACCCAGAATAGTCATGAAGCGCCCCAACGGGCGGAAGATCACGTGTCCAGCCTCGTGAAAGACGAGGTTCACGTTGTAGATGATGAAATGAGTGGGGGAGGGCGACATCTGGGAACGTTCGATACTCATGGTGATGAAGCTCCATCCCAGAACCAGCAGTGCCAGCCAGACGATGCCACAGGCGACGATCAGACCCAGATGAGTCCTTTCAGGCGCTGTGAAAGCACGCTGCCAGGCTCGAATCAGGAGACTGTCGCTGTCGGTATAGGGAGGGGTGTAAGTATCGACGTGGGCATCGGTGTGAGCGTCGGGGTAGCCGTAGGTTTCGGTTTCCCACTCCTGTGCTGAGGAAAAGTGGGTATCCGGTGGGGTGCTGTCAGGCTCAGACGATTTCCGAATGTGTCCCAGTCTTGAAAAAATGACGCCGCAGCGGCGGCACTCCAGGCTCTCGGCAGACTCCTCAAATCCACACTTGGGACATTTTTTCAAACCTGAGTGGATGAGATCAGTTTCCATGCGCTTCCCGACCTTAAATTTAGGGGATTATCCATAATGCTTGACAGCTCCTATTGATTCGTGTACACTGTTTCCATGATGAAGAACACAACAAAGCGACCTGGAACAAATGGCAAATCCCATCGGGAAGGCGTCACGGTTATGCAACTGATGGATATGTTTCCCGATGAGAATACGGCCACAGAGTGGTTCGAGCACACCTTCTGGGGCAGTGACCGGTATTGCGGTCACTGTGGGAGCAACAACACTCATGACGTGCCTAACCAAAAGCCCATGCCTTACCGTTGCCGAGACTGCCGGAAATACTTCAGCGTCAGAACTGGAACGCCTCTCGCCCATAGCAACGTCGATCTCCGCAAGTGGGTTGTGGCTATCTACATGGAAATTACCAGCCTCAAGAGCGTTTCGAGCAAGAAGCTGGGCAGGGATATCGGAGTAAGACAGCCTACGGCGTGGTTCATGCTGCACCGCATCCGTGAAGCTTGGGCCGGTTCTGACGGCACCCCGCCTTTCGCTGGCCCAGTCGAAGTGGACGAAACCTATGTTGGAGGGAAGCGCCGGAATATGAGCACTGAAAAACGCAAGGCGCTTACGGGCCGTGGGCCAGTTGGCAAGATGGCCGTGGCTGGCATCAAGGACCGGACGACCAACAAGGTCAAAGCCGCAGTTATCTCCGACACCAAGAGCGAGACGTTGTGCCGCTTCATCATGGAGCACGCCGAAGGACCCAACACCAAGGTTTACACCGATGACGCTCTCACCTATCACGTCCTGCCGAATCACGAAACGGTCAAGCACTCGGTCGGTGAGTACGTTCGCGGCAAGGCCCACACCAACGGGGTGGAGTCGTTTTGGAGCATGTTGAAGCGAGCGCACACCGGAACATTCCACAAGTTGTCTCCTAAGCATCTTGATCGCTACGTGAAGGAGTTTGCGGGGAAGCACAATCTGAGGGATCTTGACACCCTGGCTCAGATGACGGCGGTTGTTCGGCGGCTGGCTGGGAAGAGCCTGCCTTATCGCGCACTGACTGCTGATAACGGATTGCCTTCAGGCGCTCGCTCATAAGAGCGCGGGCCAGATCTTCAGGTGTTGCGTCGCCGTAGTCGGGTTTCTTCATGTGTCCTCTAATCCTCCGTATAAACCACTATCATGATTTTTCCAATCCCACCGCTGTATTTCTTTCTATCCTCCCACCAGATAAAGGCGATCAAGACGATAAAGGAGATCAACTCCCACATGGGTTAAACGACCCTCACGACTAGACCGCCATTCCCATTATGCAGATCAACTCCAACCCGATACCGCGTTTCTTGCGGCGTGAATTTTGCATCTTTATACCGGATAATTCCCTCCACCTCGGCCTTCAAATCTTCGATTGCGGATTGCCAGTTTCTTAGCAAGACAAAGAATCCGCTACTCGCATGGGTTAGCGGTCCATTATAGGGTGTCCCTTTGGTTTCAGGATAGAAAACGAATTGCCTCATCAAAAATCTATTCGAAATGGATACGTTGCCTCATTAAAAAATCTATTCGAAATTGCCTGGCCCTGAGCAGGGGAATAGAAGTGTCCTCCATGAAGGAATGGAGGGCACCAATGAGGTTAACGATGGCAGAAAAGCGTGTATTGATCAAAAGTTTTGCCCCCCGCTACCGGAAGAAGGGCAAGAAGGTGAAGGGGGAAGTGTTGACGGAGTTTACCCAAATGACGGGCTACAACCGCTGCTATGGAGCCTATCTGCTTCGCCACCAGGGCAAGCGGATCCGGTTGAGCCCCAAGCTGGTGGCGGTAGGGGATATCGGCAAGAGAGTACGGCGAGAGCGGGCCCGCAAATACGACCAGAAAGTTCTAAAGGCGCTGACGATGATCTGGGAGATACTGGACTATTTGTGTGGCAAACGTCTGGTCGCGATTTTGCCGGAAGTCAAGTACCCATTTTACAAAGACATGGGGAACTGAAAGTGGATGCCAGCACCCATGAGCGGTTGATGCATGCAGATCAGCGCCGCCACCATCGATCGGCTGCTGGAGCCCGAAAGGTGCAAGCACCGTCTCAAAGGACGATCCGGAACCAAGCCGGGAACGCTGCTCAAACACCAGATTCCGATCAAGCGTTTCGCCGACTGGCAGGAGGATCGCCCCGGTTTTGTGGAAGTGGACCTGGTGGGCCATGAGGGAGGCCAGGGTCGGGGGGACTACCTCCAAACCCTGGATGTGACGGACGTGTACACGGGCTGGACAGAGGTCCGAGCGGTGCGCAATAAGGCCCAGGTGTGGGTCCTGGAAGCGATGAAGCTGCTTCAGAAGCGCTCGCCCTTCCCTTGGCTGGGGATGGCTTCGGACAACGGCAGCGAGTTCATCAACAAGCACTTGATTCGTTTTTGTGAGCAGGAAAAGATCAGCTTCAGCCGAACCCGCCCCTCGCGCAAGAATGACAACCCTTATGTGGAGCAGAAAAACTATTCGGTGGTTCGGCGGGCCGTGGGTTATGCTCGCTACGAGGGAGAGCGAGAACAGGAGCTGGTGAACGAGTTGTACGATCGGCTGCGACTGCAGATCAACTTTTTCAAGCCGGTCATGAAGATGGTGGCCAAGCAACGTCGAGGGTCTCGGATCTGGAAAAAGTATGATGTGCCGAAAACTCCCTACCGGAGGATCTGCGAGTCCCCTGAGGTGGCGGACAAGATCAAGCGGGAACTGGCCCGAGAGTATGAGAAGCTCAATCCGGCCCAGCTGGCACGGCAGATCGGCTGGCTTCAGAATTGCCTTTTGCTCAAACCGACTCCTGAGCAGAAGAAACGATGGGAAGCGGGCTGGATGTGAAAATCTTTCTCTTGCTGCAGGCTGCGGGTGTTGGGCAAGGGGTTGCCACTCCTCTGGTTGGTGCTTTTTACCACCACTTTTTGCAATCCCTTTCGGATAGATTCTTAGTGAGGCAACGAATACCCTTTGGAATAGATTTTTACGTGAGGCAACGGGGAAAAAACATTCGTGCCCAGCCTCAAGCACGGCCACTTCGGGGCCTCGCCAGGACACCATTAAATGCCCCATGCTGAAGGGCTCTACGCTAACATCATACGCCGGATCGTTGCTTACATTCTTGATAAATAACCCTTCCTCGTCACCGCGTTTTCCGTATTTGGTGGGGATGATTTTCCATTGCCTCTTCCCCCGCTTGTCCCAAACCCAAAGGACGAGACAGACGATAAATCCTATGCCGAAAAACCAGACTGGCCACTCCAGACCCCATAGAAAGGACACCAGCCCACTCAAAGCACACCCCCCTGAGATCCCCAAAAGGTGATCTTTGATCCAAGACCAAACAACCTGCCAGACCGCTGCCCAAAAGATTCTTTTGAAGATCCACCACACCAGCGTACTCTACACTTATCCCCCGTGTTTGTCAAGCATTGCGGATATTCCCCCAAACAAAGGTCTGGTCAGGCTTGCCTATTCTGGACGGTGTTCCGGAGAAAAAGGGCGACCCAGAAGGGGAGCGATCCAGCGAAAGGGCGGGGGCGATTGGCGATAGAGATGGCTGGGGATCCTGGATTCGATCTTTTGATGAAACTGCGGCAGTTTTGACCAATGTAAAGCGGGGCGAATATGGTGTGCCGTATGGTATCCAAGATTGCCCGTCAGGATATTATGCCATTTCTCGGTAATGTTATAGGAGGCTTCAAAATCAGTCTCAGAATCCAGTCCGGCGTGATGGTAGTAGGTATGCCAGGCAGTGATGTAGAGGGATATCAGCATGGGCAGCGCAAAAATGAAAAGCGCGTTGACCCAGTTATGGTAAAAAAAGAAAGCCAGGATGCTGAGTGTGATGAAGGACATCACCAGGAAGGGCTTTTGGTGTTGGGGAAATCTTCTTCCCACTTTAAAGCTCCGCGGATAAGCGGTCAGTGTTGTTGTGACAGAATACTCGATCTCTCCCATGGGCTGACCCTTTTTTCGTTTCCAGCGAGACTCATCCCGCTCCTGGTCGCAGTAATTCAAATGGTGTCCCAGAACGTGGTGCAACGTCCAGGCGTTGGTCACCACTCCTGTCTGAAAACCGTAGATCAGCTCCAACAAGCGGTTCAGCAGGGTGTGTCGAAACGTCGCTACATGCTGATGGTGGTGGTTCCAGGAGCTGATGCAAGCCTTGGGAAGAATGCCCAAAAGCATCCAGAGAACAACGAACCAAACGCTCTCGGCCGTAAAGAAAACGATCAGATCAACGCCAAAGTAGGCGACGAAGAGGGTGGTGGGGATCCGGTCTTCCTTGTATTTAAACATTCCTCATTGTAACTCGTAACTCCGAAGAGTATGGGCTTCCCAAAAGAGTGTATTGTGAAGGAAGAGAGAGTCCAAGTTCAACACCGGCTAGTTGATGCTGGGTCGCAGACTTTGGAACAGCTCCATAACCATGTGCTCTTTCGTTTGGCGATGACTTTGATGATAGACAGACAACCACTGGCGCAACATCCAGGGTTGTAATTGCAGAATGTCGCAGACCCAGGTCAGACTTCCTGGATCAGTTTCATCAGAAAAGAACCATTCCGCTGCGTCCTTTTCCCAACCGTAAGAGTCCCCGCTTGGAGAATCTTCTCCAATCAACATGTCTCGTACAGCCTGGCGTAGAATAGCCCTGGCTAACTTCCGTACAGAGGGGTCCAGCGGCTCCCTTGTCGAATACAATCCCATGCTCTTCCACATCTTGGAGTTCATTCGATCTTGACCCATGTCGGTTCTCCTTTATTTCGTGACCTGGTTCACGCTGCTGCTGAGTGAGTGTCGTTGATCGGCCATTCATTACATTGGACTGAAGAATGTCAGAATTGTTCCAAGTTTTTCAAAGGATGCCAGGGCTTGCTTGCTTGAATTTATACCGGCCTGATTTTCGGGAGGATGAGAGAGTTTCTATGACTTTGAAGGTCTTGGTTCATCCCGACGCCCCACATCGCATCCGCCACTACAGTGACACGAGCCGAGATGGCGTCCAGAAAACATCCTGAACCGGGAGGGCCTGAGTCCGTAAAACGTGACCTCACCTATCGCCTGTACCGGCTCCTAAAGCGCGAAACACCGGGTTCAGTTGCGACCTCACCTCTTCGAGTGGCTCCTGAAATTCTACGCCAATGGAGCCGATCTCTCCCTGTTCTATGGACTCTGTAACGGTGTGGATGACTCGAGAGGTCAATCTGCCCTTCAATTCTATTTCGCCCTTCTCGGCCTGAAAGGTAAGAATGACGGAAGCATCCTCAGGAGGGATAGCACTGAGCCGGATAATAAAGGCTCCACCCAGGGAAAGATTGGCGATTTGTCCCCTGATGACATGGTCGTGCCAGTACACCGTGCAGGGAATGGAAACTGCAGAGCGTTTAAATCGGCGCCTCTCTTCCATTTTCGGTGACGTGAGCCTAACTGAATTATAGTGAGCCCACTGACATGATGGGACAGACAACAGCCGGCAGATCGGCTGAAATTCAAAATTCAAAACACCAAATCCCAGACAAATTCCAAATTTGAAACTGAAACGGGTGCGAAATGAGCAAAGCTCCTGTCTTTTTTCTTTTTTCTGTGAGCGAATCACGCTAACCTGATCAAGGAGGAGGACGGTTTATGCGTAACCGATTCGATGGGAAGATTTTGTGGTTGACGTTTGCGGGCCTGATTTTCATGGCGGGATGGCTCATGGGACAGCAATCGGCCGGAAATGAGAGGACCCTCATTCATGCCGTGGCCTGGACGGCTGTTGAAGGTGCCCCACAGGACGCCATGGAGGATTTCAAGAAATCTACGGCTGGTCTGGTGGATGCCATTCCGGGGTTGAGGAAGGCATGGGTGGGCAAGCTGCGGCGGCCACTCACCGTTGGGAACGCCACCCATACTCACGGCCTCATCTTTGAGTTTGACGATATGCAGTCCAGAGAAGCTTACTCTCAGCATCCCAGTCGCGATCCCTGGATACAGGTTTGGGGGAAAGTCCGGGCAACACGCCCCGTTGTCTTCGATGTGATCGGGGAATAGCCTGACCGCAGGCCACCGACCACAGACCGCATTGGATGATCCGAAGTTTTGCGTATGGGCGCTGGGGGATCAAGGAGGGCAGGGCGGCTATGAATCCTTACCCATGAGAACACGAATTTCTCCTGGGAGTACACCTTCTTCTTTAGCTTCCTTCTGAAGCCCTTCGTAAGCTGCCCGGGCAGCTTCAATTTCCTGGCGGCTGACTTCAAGCCCCTTGTGGGTTTCTTGCAGCTGTTGCTGGACTCTTTGTTGGGTGATGCCGTTATCGGAACTCAACCATTGGTTCCGCAGGAATTCCAATTGGAGCTCAAGGACCTGACCTCGATTCTCAGCAGTCTGCAGGTCCAGCCTGGCCTGTTCGAATAATTTGTCCCAGGACTCTTCTTCCGATTCGCTCTCTTCGCTAGCTTCTCCAGCAGACTCAGAAGCGGTAGCTGTACTCACCAGACCTGTCATTTCCTCCACATGTCTGTTGGTGAGGACCTGGACTTCCCCTGTCATGCCGGCTCTGCGCTCACGCTCCCGGCGTGCGGCCTCAGCCAGAGAAGGTTCTCCGGTTTCCTGGGCCAAGGTCCAGACAGGGGTGAAAAGCAGCACCAGAAGGATAAATACGATCATAGCTGTCCTTGTAAGTTAACTGTATCAGTGTATTTATTCTATCATACTGAGTGTCTTGCTCCGTTGTTTGATACGGTCGCCCGGTCAGTGGTCAGCGCTGCTGCAGCTTTCGTGAACGAGCAAGAAAGCATTGGGAACTGGATGAAACAGTGAAGCTTTTGGAGGAAGCGCAGCACTTAAGCCCACTTTTCCCCACCGTCAAATGCTAAATTTAGGGGAATATCCGCAATGCTTGACAAGCACGGGGATAAGTGTAGAGTACGCTGGTGTGGTGGATCTTCAAAAGAATCTTTTGGGCAGCGGTCTGGCAGGTTGTTTGGTCTTGGATCAAAGATCACCTTTTGGGGATCTCAGGGGGGTGTGCTTTGAGTGGGCTGGTGTCCTTTCTATGGGGTCTGGAGTGGCCAGTCTGGTTTTTCGGCATAGGATTTATCGTCTGTCTCGTCCTTTGGGTTTGGGACAAGCGGGGGAAGAGGCAATGGAAAATCATCCCCACCAAATACGGAAAACGCGGTGACGAGGAAGGGTTATTTATCAAGAATGTAAGCAACGATCCGGCGTATGATGTTAGCGTAGAGCCCTTCAGCATGGGGCATTTAATGGTGTCCTGGCGAGGCCCCGAAGTGGCCGTGCTTGAGGCTTGGCACGAATGTTTTTTCCCCGTTGCCTCACGTAAAAATCTATTCCAAAGGGTATTCGTTGCCTCACTAAGAATCTATCCGAAAGGGATTGCAAAAAGTGGTGGTAAAAAGCACCAACCAGAGGAGTGGCAACCCCTTGCCCAACACCCGCAGCCTGCAGCAAGAGAAAGATTTTCACATCCAGCCCGCTTCCCATCGTTTCTTCTGCTCAGGAGTCGGTTTGAGCAAAAGGCAATTCTGAAGCCAGCCGATCTGCCGTGCCAGCTGGGCCGGATTGAGCTTCTCATACTCTCGGGCCAGTTCCCGCTTGATCTTGTCCGCCACCTCAGGGGACTCGCAGATCCTCCGGTAGGGAGTTTTCGGCACATCATACTTTTTCCAGATCCGAGACCCTCGACGTTGCTTGGCCACCATCTTCATGACCGGCTTGAAAAAGTTGATCTGCAGTCGCAGCCGATCGTACAACTCGTTCACCAGCTCCTGTTCTCGCTCTCCCTCGTAGCGAGCATAACCCACGGCCCGCCGAACCACCGAATAGTTTTTCTGCTCCACATAAGGGTTGTCATTCTTGCGCGAGGGGCGGGTTCGGCTGAAGCTGATCTTTTCCTGCTCACAAAAACGAATCAAGTGCTTGTTGATGAACTCGCTGCCGTTGTGGGAAGCCATCCCCAGCCAAGGGAAGGGCGAGCGCTTCTGAAGCAGCTTCATCGCTTCCAGGACCCACACCTGGGCCTTATTGCGCACCGCTCGGACCTCTGTCCAGCCCGTGTACACGTCCGTCACATCCAGGGTTTGAAGGTAGTCCCCCCGACCCTGGCCTCCCTCATGGCCCACCAGGTCCACTTCCACAAAACCGGGGCGATCCTCCTGCCAGTCGGCGAAACGCTTGATCGGAATCTGGTGTTTGAGCAGCGTTCCCGGCTTGGTTCCGGATCGTCCTTTGAGACGGTGCTTGCACCTTTCGGGCTCCAGCAGCCGATCGATGGTGGCGGCGCTGATCTGCATCAACCGCTCATGGGTGCTGGCATCCACTTTCAGTTCCCCATGTCTTTGTAAAATGGGTACCACTTCCGGCAAAATCGCGACCAGACGTTTGCCACACAAATAGTCCAGTATCTCCCAGATCATCGTCAGCGCCTTTAGAACTTTCTGGTCGTATTTGCGGGCCCGCTCTCGCCGTACTCTCTTGCCGATATCCCCTACCGCCACCAGCTTGGGGCTCAACCGGATCCGCTTGCCCTGGTGGCGAAGCAGATAGGCTCCATAGCAGCGGTTGTAGCCCGTCATTTGGGTAAACTCCGTCAACACTTCCCCCTTCACCTTCTTGCCCTTCTTCCGGTAGCGGGGGGCAAAACTTTTGATCAATACACGCTTTTCTGCCATCGTTAACCTCATTGGTGCCCTCCATTCCTTCATGGAGGACACTTCTATTCCCCTGCTCAGGGCCAGGCAATTTCGAATAGATTTTTGATGAGGCAATTCGTTTTCTATCCTGAAACCAAAGGGACACCCTATAATGGACCGCTAACCCATGCGAGTAGCGGATTCTTTGTCTTGCTAAGAAACTGGCAATCCGCAATCGAAGATTTGAAGGCCGAGGTGGAGGGAATTATCCGGTATAAAGATGCAAAATTCACGCCGCAAGAAACGCGGTATCGGGTTGGAGTTGATCTGCATAATGGGAATGGCGGTCTAGTCGTGAGGGTCGTTTAACCCATGTGGGAGTTGATCTCCTTTATCGTCTTGATCGCCTTTATCTGGTGGGAGGATAGAAAGAAATACAGCGGTGGGATTGGAAAAATCATGATAGTGGTTTATACGGAGGATTAGAGGACACATGAAGAAACCCGACTACGGCGACGCAACACCTGAAGATCTGGCCCGCGCTCTTATGAGCGAGCGCCTGAAGGCAATCCGTTATCAGCAGTCAGTGCGCGATAAGGCAGGCTCTTCCCAGCCAGCCGCCGAACAACCGCCGTCATCTGAGCCAGGGTGTCAAGATCCCGAATTGCCTCATCAAAAATCTATTCGAAATGGATACGTTGCCTCATTAAAAAATCTATTCGAAATTGCCTGGCCCTGAGCAGGGGAATAGAAGTGTCCTCCATGAAGGAATGGAGGGCACCAATGAGGTTAACGATGGCAGAAAAGCGTGTATTGATCAAAAGTTTTGCCCCCCGCTACCGGAAGAAGGGCAAGAAGGTGAAGGGGGAAGTGTTGACGGAGTTTACCCAAATGACGGGCTACAACCGCTGCTATGGAGCCTATCTGCTTCGCCACCAGGGCAAGCGGATCCGGTTGAGCCCCAAGCTGGTGGCGGTAGGGGATATCGGCAAGAGAGTACGGCGAGAGCGGGCCCGCAAATACGACCAGAAAGTTCTAAAGGCGCTGACGATGATCTGGGAGATACTGGACTATTTGTGTGGCAAACGTCTGGTCGCGATTTTGCCGGAAGTGGTACCCATTTTACAAAGACATGGGGAACTGAAAGTGGATGCCAGCACCCATGAGCGGTTGATGCAGATCAGCGCCGCCACCATCGATCGGCTGCTGGAGCCCGAAAGGTGCAAGCACCGTCTCAAAGGACGATCCGGAACCAAGCCGGGAACGCTGCTCAAACACCAGATTCCGATCAAGCGTTTCGCCGACTGGCAGGAGGATCGCCCCGGTTTTGTGGAAGTGGACCTGGTGGGCCATGAGGGAGGCCAGGGTCGGGGGGACTACCTTCAAACCCTGGATGTGACGGACGTGTACACGGGCTGGACAGAGGTCCGAGCGGTGCGCAATAAGGCCCAGGTGTGGGTCCTGGAAGCGATGAAGCTGCTTCAGAAGCGCTCGCCCTTCCCTTGGCTGGGGATGGCTTCGGACAACGGCAGCGAGTTCATCAACAAGCACTTGATTCGTTTTTGTGAGCAGGAAAAGATCAGCTTCAGCCGAACCCGCCCCTCGCGCAAGAATGACAACCCTTATGTGGAGCAGAAAAACTATTCGGTGGTTCGGCGGGCCGTGGGTTATGCTCGCTACGAGGGAGAGCGAGAACAGGAGCTGGTGAACGAGTTGTACGATCGGCTGCGACTGCAGATCAACTTTTTCAAGCCGGTCATGAAGATGGTGGCCAAGCAACGTCGAGGGTCTCGGATCTGGAAAAAGTATGATGTGCCGAAAACTCCCTACCGGAGGATCTGCGAGTCCCCTGAGGTGGCGGACAAGATCAAGCGGGAACTGGCCCGAGAGTATGAGAAGCTCAATCCGGCCCAGCTGGCACGGCAGATCGGCTGGCTTCAGAATTGCCTTTTGCTCAAACCGACTCCTGAGCAGAAGAAACGATGGGAAGCGGGCTGGATGTGAAAATCTTTCTCTTGCTGCAGGCTGCGGGTGTTGGGCAAGGGGTTGCCACTCCTCTGGTTGGTGCTTTTTACCACCACTTTTTGCAATCCCTTTCGGATAGATTCTTAGTGAGGCAACGAATACCCTTTGGAATAGATTTTTACGTGAGGCAACGGGCAGGCAACTGAAGTGGCCTCCGGAATGTGGGAGGCACCTCAGGTGCCGAATTTCTTTTTCGGATTCGGCACCTGAGGTGCCTCCCACATTCCTGAGGTGTGCGCTATAGTATTCAACGATGGGTCGATATTTCTTGAAGCTGGCGCTTCTGGTTGCTGTGCTGATCTTCGCCTCAACCCTACGAGTGGGTGCAGAGCCTCTCGGCCAGGTTGTGGTCCTGCATGGCCTGGGACGCTCCTCTTTATCGATGTGGCTTCTGGCCAACCGTCTCACCCAGGCCGGGTTCGAAGTCCACAATCTCGATTACCCTTCGACGGAAGCCAGCGTCGATGAACTGGTTGCTGTACTAAGCGGCGAAGTCGAGGAGTGCTGTCTGAGCAGCGGAAAGTCCCTGCACTTTGTCACCCATTCGCTGGGGGGAATCCTTGTTCGGGCCTACATTGCAAAGAAACGTCCCCACAACCTGGGCCGGGTGGTGATGCTCAGTCCGCCCAATCAGGGGAGCCAACTGGTCGACGAACTTAGCGATAACCCGCTCTTCCAGTGGGCCACCGGCCCGGCAGGTCAGGAACTGGGCACCGATCGCTCAAACCTTCCCAACCGACTGGGCCCGGCCGACTTTGAAGTGGGAATCATCACCGGCAGTCGAAGCCTCAACCCACTGACCTCCTGGCTGGTAGCAGGAGAGGACGACGGCACGGTCTCGGTCGAAAGCGCCCAACTGGAAGGAATGGCTGCCTTCCTGGTCGTGCCCAACACTCACACCTTCATTATGAACAGCAGCCAGGTGGCTCAGGAGGTTGTCCACTTCCTGGAACATGGTTCCTTCTCACAGCCCCCCTAGTCGGTATGTTCCTCTAGTCGTCAAATCGAACCAACCAGCGCCAGAATACCGGCCAGAACCATCGCCGCACCTACGATACGCCCTCCTTGCACACCCCATAGGCTGAGCTTCTCCAGCAAGACAAAAAAGGTAATGGCGGCGATCCAGAGCAGGTTCATAACGCCTCCCAGAAACAGCAGTCCCATCAGCACCCAGCAACAACCCAGACAATAAGTTCCGTGCTCGAGTCCCAGACGAAAAGCTCCAGTCGCACCGCTTCGCCAGTGTCGGGCGAAGAAGTGGGCCGGTGCCCGACAGTACTGCAAGCAGGCATTCTTGAAGGGTGTCCACTGGTAGATTCCGGCCGCGATCAGAAGTGCAGCTCCCAGTGCGGGGCTGTTCGATACCATCATGGAAGAAAGAAGCGCGGCCTGATCGAGCAACCACTGGATCACCGTTGCGGCAACACTGAAAAGACACCACATCGCGATATAACCGGCCACAAAGATCGCCGTCGGGGCCAACGGGGTATTCTGGCTGGCGGCTTTCCGGGCCACGGCTGCGTAAATGAGGGTCATCGGCACCGCCGTCGGCACCATCATCCCCACCATCATCACCGCCCACATCAAAAACATCAAAAGAAAATCCAGCCCACTCCAGGGACGGATCCCCATCACCTCGCCAGCGGTCATGGACATGTCATTCATGCTCAAGGCCATGCCAATGAGATACATCCACGCCAGTAAGGTGACAGCGAAGAGAGAAACAAGGATGGCAATCCGACTTCGGCCTGGAAGTGAACCGGTAAGGGGAACTGCCTGGGCAGGAGGGCCTATCGGAATTCCGGAGGAGTCGGGCACCTGATGCAAGTGTGGCGTCAGCGGATCACGCCGTCCTGGTTC
>CBDCMH010000011.1:0-456059 GCA_965218935.1 Acidobacteriota bacterium | reverse complement strand
TCGAAAAGCAAGGGATTAGCGAAGCTTCAACAGGGCCAAATCGTTTTTACTGTGATGAGCGAAGCAGCGACCGATGAAGCCAACCGGCTGGTTGCAGCAGGCGTCGGGGCAGCCATCCCCAGGGACCCCAGCCTATACGGCTACCTCAGTGAACATCACAGTCACGGCCAAACGGAAAGAGTAGCCGGAGATTATTCGGAAGATCTGGCTGCTGAGATGCTGGCCACCACCCTGGGGGTGGATTTTGATCCCGATCAAGACTGGGATGCGAAAAGGGAACTCTGGAAAATTTCCGGTCGGATCGTCAGAACAACCAACATAACTCAGTCCGCAGTCGGCAACAAAAGCAGATTGTGGACGACCGTTGTGGCTGCAGCCGTCCTCATCATGGAGTAGGAGTTTGGGGAATTAGGTGCCAGACCCAGAAATTATCTTTTGAAATCAGGGGTTTAACTCAGAATTCCGAGCGTGTCACCAATTAGACCTCGACGATTTCCTTTTCCTTTTGCTTGGCGAGTTCGTCGATCTCCTTGATGCGTTGGTCGGTAATTTCCTGGACATGGTCCATGCCCGTGTGTTCCATGTCCTCGGAGAGTTCTTTCGTTCTCAGCAACTTCTTGAGCTTGTCATTGGCGTCTCGACGAATATTTCGAATCGCTGTGCGGTGTTCCTCAGCGATTTTTCCAACCTGTTTGGCCAGGGACTCCCTTCTTTCCTGGGTCAGAGCAGGAATCGGGATTCGTATCAGCCTGCCATCGTTGGAAGGGTTGAGACCCAAATCGGCCGTGAGAATGGCCTTTTCAAGCTGATCAATTTGGGAAGTATCATAGGGCTGAACGGTAATGAGGCTGGGTTCTGGAGCATGCAGGGTAGCCAACTGGTTGACCGGAGTTGGATTCCCATAGTAATCCACACTCACCTGGTCCAGCAGGTGGACCGAGGCTCGTCCGGTTCGAATCGTGGCCAGATCTCCGGTCAGGTCTTCAAGAGTCTTTTTCATGCGCTTCTTTGTCTCTGAGAGAATCTCTTTCATAAGACACCCTGAAAAGAAAGAAGGGGCACTAATACGGGATTATGCATAAATTGTCTGCTGCAGTGCCGCAATCATCCACGCTGACTGCGTGTATGCATAATCCCGGCTAACCCGCAATGATTGAGCCCACGTCTCGCCCCATCACCGCCTCCTTGATATTGCCTCCCTGGCGCAGGTTGAAAACGATGATCGGAAGCCCATTGTCCATACACAGAGAAATGGCAGTGGTATCCATCACCTTGAGACCCTTCTCCAACACTTGAAAATGAGTAAGCTTCTTAACAAGCTTAGCGTTCTCATTTTCTGAGGGGTCGCAGTCATAGACTCCATCCACCTTAGTGGCCTTTAAGATAACTTCCGCATTGATCTCCATGGCCCTCAAAACAGCGGCTGTATCGGTGGAAAAATAAGGGTTACCCGTCCCCGCCGCCAAGATGACCACTCTCTTTTTCTCCAGGTGACGAATGGCTCTGCGTCGAATAAAGGGCTCAGCTACCTCGGACATTTGGATCGCGCTCAGGACTCGAGTATACACGCCATCTTTCTCCAGAGCGCTCTGGAGAGCAAGGGAGTTAATGACGGTGGCCAGCATGCCCATGTAGTCCCCGGTAGCTCGATCAAAACCAGCCTCGCTGACCTTGACGCCACGGATGATATTCCCGCCCCCGACGACGATCGCAATTTCAACGCCCAGCTGATGAACTTCCACGATCTCGCTGGCGATAGTCGCCATCATTGCGGGGTCCACCCCGAAAGACTGGAAGCCCATCAGGGCTTCTCCGCTGAGCTTGATGAGGACGCGTTGATAGCGCGGCTTTTCGATTTCGACAGGTTCTGCTGCAGCCGTTTGCTTTTTCTGAACCGCCTCCCCTGTCATACTCCCCTTTCCCTTTCGTGAAGGTGGAGGTCTACTCCCCGACCTTAAAACGAGCGAACCGCTTTACCGCGATATTCTCTTTGAGCACCGCAATTTTGGCCTTGATGAGCTCCTCGACGGCCAGTTCGGGATCTTTAATGAACGGCTGCTCGTAGAGACAAACCTCAGAATAATATTTATTGAGCTTTCCTTCAACTATTCTCTCCATAACTTTTTCAGGCTTTCCGGCTGATTGCGCCTGGTTATGGTAGATCTCCTTTTCCCGTTCGATTTCTTCTTGAGGGACATCTTCGCGCCGCACGTAGGAGGGATTAGAAGCGGCGATCTGCATGGCGACATCGCGAACCAATTCCTGAAATTCTTCAGTGGAGGCCACAAAATCAGTCTCGCAGTTTACCTCGGCCAGAACACCCAACCTCCCCCCGGCGTGAATATAATGACCGATGATCCCTTCCCGAGTCTCACGATCCGCTCTCTTTGCCGCAGCGGCAAGACCTCTCTCCCGAAGTAAAGTGACTGCTCTCTCGAAATCCCCGTCGGCTTCCAACAGGGCCTTCTTACATTCCATCATCCCAGCGCCCGTTTGATCTCGCAGTGCTTTGACTTGTTCTGCAGCAATAGCCATGAGTATCCTCCCTCGCGGAATGATGAACGACTAGAAGCCTGTCACTATTAACTGGAAGAGTTGGAGGCGGCAGAAACAGTCTTTTTACGGGGTTTTGACTTTGCCGGACTCTTCGCGGACTTGCTCTTTGCAGAGGCAGACTTGCGGGTTTTGGAAGCTGTTCCCTCAGACTTCTTCTTGGGCTTCTTATCTCTGGCCGCCTGAGTCGACTCGGATTCTTTCGTCTCGCTTTGCGCTTCCTTGGCTCGAGCCTTCTTCTTGGGTGGCTCTTTCTTCTCTTCTTCCTTCATCTCCTGCGCCGAAGTGAGTTTCACCTCTTCGCTGACCTCAACGGGAGGAGCCTCGGCTGGAGCAGCAGCCTCCATCTCCGCAGCTGTTTCTGTTCCTTCCGACTCGGTCTTCTGTTCCTCTCCACTCTCCTCTTCAACAGGAGTTGCACCTATCTCGACTTCAGTCTCCTCCTCGGCTGCAGGCTGGGCGGCAGGAGCCTTCCTTTCAGCCTTCTCCTCGACTACAGGCTGGGCAACAGCTGTCTCGACTTCCTCCTGCTCCTGGACAGCACGCTGGGCCGCCTCCTTGGCCTCCTTAGCGGCCTGGCGCTGGGCGGCCTCCTTAGCGGCCTTCTCCTGGGCTTCTTTCATCTCAGCTTCTACACGAGTTGAGTAGACAGCCCGCCCCGCCAGGATAGCTTCGGCCATCGTTCCAGCAAATAATTTGATCGCTCTCAATGCATCGTCATTACCGGGAATGAGGTAGTCGATCAGATCGGGGTCGCCGTTGGTATCGACGATGGCAACGATGGGAATGTTCAGCTTAGCGGCCTCTTGAATGGCAATAGATTCCTGCTTGGAGTCCACCACAAACAGGACATCGGGACATCGATCGATATCCTTGATACCCAGTAAATTCTTCTCAAACTTCTTTCTTTCACGCTCCAGACGGGCAACTTCCTTCTTGGCCAGCTTGTCGTAGTGGCCGTTCTCTCGCATCGACTCCAGTTCCCGGTAGCGCTTGATGCTGTTTTGGACGGTGGGAAAATTTGTGAGCAATCCGCCCAACCATCGATTGTTGACCCAATACATGCCACAGCGACGAGCTTCTTCTTCGATGGTCTCCTGAGCCTGGCTCTTGGTCCCCACAAACAGAACCGTCTTGCCCTGTGCCGCTAGCTGGGTGACAAAGCCGACTGCTTCCTTGAAAAGCTGGAGGGTCTTCTGGAGATCAATGATGTGAACACCGTTACGCTTGCCAAAAATGAAGGGCTTCATCTTCGGATTCCAGCGTCCGGTCTGATGTCCAAAGTGAACACCCGCCTCCAGTAATTGTTTTATTGAGATCGCCCCCAAACAGTTCCTCCTGATTATCTCTTGGAAAATTGAAATTTTTTCCTGGCGCCGGGCTGACCGTATTTCTTGCGTTCCTTAATTCGTGAATCGCGGTTCAGATATCCGGCCTTCTTCAATTTCTGACGCAGTTCAGAATCGAACTGCAGTAAGGCCCTGGCAATACCCAAACGGGCGGCGCCCGCCTGTCCCGCATAGCCTCCTCCACTCACATTGATATACACATCAAACCCCTCGGAATGGTCGGTCAGAATGAGCGGCTGGGTGACGAGCACATGTTGGACTTTATTTTTGAAATATTCCTTAAAATCCATTCGGTTGACAAGAATCTGCCCTGCACCCGGCATCAAGAAGACTCGAGCCGTCGAAGTCTTCCGCTTGCCGGTTCCATAGTAGTGAGTCTTCTCCAACGCTAATCTTCTCCTAATACCAGAGGTTCGGGCTTTTGGGCCTCATGAGGATGATCGCTTCCCGCATAAACTTTGAGCTTCTTGAACATCTTCCGCCCCAACTTGTTCTTGGGAAGCATTCCTTTGACAGCCAGCTTCACCAGCTGTTCCGGATGCTTGCCGAGTAATTCTCTGGCCCTGATCTGCTTGAGACCACCAGGATAGCCACTGTGGGAGTAATACGTCTTGTTTTCCCACTTATTCCCCGTGAGCTTCACCTTGTCGGCATTGATCACGATAAGGAAATCGCCGGTGTCGAGAAAGTCAGTATACCACGGCTTTTCCTTACCCATGAGAATGGACGCGATGCGTGAAGCCAGTCGACCCAAGACACGTTCCTCTGCATCCACCAGGTACCATTTTCTTTCGATGTCGTGCACCGGGGGTAAGTAGGTTTTCATCTGGGGACTGCTCCCTAATCTCTCCATAACGGTCGAAAAAAGTAAACGCAAAAAATACAGGAACTCCTTATCACTGTCAAGTTCCGGCAAGGCCGCCAAACAGCTGTGAGCACTGCTCCTCACATTACGGTTACACCTTGTTCTTGCTCCCGACTCAGCCCGGATGATACATAAGTTGTCGTCACGAAGCGACGAAAGTGCCGACCTGGGTGCGTTGCGCCACGCGCGACAGATGCCCCCGCAAACGTACTCTCTGCAGTACGTTGGGGGCACCCGCGCTTGCGGGTCGCGCGGGCAGGGCGGATGATTTCTTCGCTGCAGTAGAGAACTGATGCATACTCCGGGCTAAACTGCCCCATCGGAGAAAGATCCGACACCAAAGAACCGCCTCTGGGGATTCTGTTCAGCAGGCTCCCGCGGCAGAATCTGTATTCGCTGCCTGGGAAGGTTGGGTGGAAAAACTGTGAAAAAATTGTGGAAACAATTTAACTCTGCCCTGGAAAATGTCATACTAGAAACCTATGGTAGGCATCGTTCCAAGGTCGGCTAAGCTGATGGAGCTTGCTGGATTATATTGGAAAGGGAAAAGTTTGCTCGGCAGGGGTGTCGGTTCTCTCACCGTTAAAGGTGCCCCAGTGGTGCCCTGCCAGCGAAATGCATGCCCATCACAGGTTCTCGGCTTCGGCTCTCTTGCCCCAGGAGTAAGAGTACATGGGCCTTTCGTCTCTCCAAATCCTGTCCTTCGCCGTGCCCCGCACGCTTTGGAGTCTCAGAAAATCCAGCAAAGCACGATCCCCGGATTCCGATCACGGTCGGTCTCGAAAGTGGTGACTACTGGAAGTGAAACAGACTTTCGGTTATCTTAAAATCATGGCCCAAGTTGAGGAGTTGAGCTTTGAGGGCTCTTGATCAGCGATGATAAAGGTCAATCTATTTCCAACATTTGAGACTGTTGAAGCGACTCCGGTTCAGCAATACGCCGTCTTGTTGTTCGTGCTTGGAGTCGTCGCTATGGGAGGCTGGTACTTGAACGCAACCAGCGGTCGAGCCGATCTGCAAGAGCAGGTCAGCCTCCTGGAACAGGAAAGTGCAAGGCTTAAAGAACTCACGGCTCAAGTCGTGCTCTTTGAAGAACAGAAGCGGTCCCTGGAGGAGCGCATCGCCATTATCGAGCGGCTGCAGTCAAACCAAACGGGGCCGGTCGAGTTGATGAATATCGTGATCGGGGCCATTCCCGACAACCCCCCCGGACTGTGGCTGACCAGCCTGGTCCAGCAAGAAAGCGCCATCTCCATCGAGGGACGTGCCTTTGACGTACCCTTTGTCGCTGATTTTATTGCCGCTCTGGATAATACCCGAAGCTTTAGCTACGTCGACCTTGAGTTTTGGGAGCAGGAGAGCAGCATCCGATTTCAACTGAGTTGTGGAACTGAGGGCGAAACCGAATGATCAAGAAAATAATGGAACTGCCGCAACAGCAGCAGATCATGCTCGCCGCCTTGGCGGTGCTGGCACTGGCGGGTTTCTGGCATCAACTCATCTTCCCTGTCAGCGATCAGATGAACGCCCTGGAACAAAGGATATCTGCACTCACGGCTGAGGTGGAAACGGCACGGGCCATCACCGCCAGACTTCCTCAATTCGAAGCGGACGTCGCAAGGTTGCAGGCTCAGCTGGACGAACTCGAACAGGTTCTGCCCGATGAAAAAGAAACTGCCGAAATTGTTCGTCGGGTTGAACAGCTAGCGGTTGAATCCGATCTCAGCATCAGGAGCTTCACTCCCCAGGCAACCGTCAGCTACGAATTTTACGAAGACTGGCCCATTCGCATGTCGCTTGAAGGCAGCTACAATAATTTGGGACTTTTTTTCCAGAGGGTGGCGAATTTCCAGCGTATTATCAACGTCGATAACATTGAAATCAAGGCCCTTGCCGGCGAGGATCCAGACCGAACCATTTCAGCAACTTGTACGGCAACCACGTTTGTTTTTGTGGAACAAGAACCTAGCTAGCGTCCGACAACTAAGAATTACAAGAGAACAAAGAACATGGGACAGGCTTTGAATAAGGTGCTCGGTATTTTCCTCATGGTATTCGTTTGCAGCTTCGGACTGCCCCTAGAGCTTCTCGCCCAAGTCTATAATCCCAGGGGAAGAAGAGATCCCTTTATCAACTTGCAAGAGCTTTTTCGCCAGGAGCAGCCCCAGGTCTTCATTCCGCAACTCCCCCCTCTGAGTGAAAGACCTTTAGGTTTGGTGGGATTGGCCATCTCTGAGGTGACCGTCACTGGAGTGGCTATCGGGGAAGGTCGCAGAGTCGTTATCCTCAGAGGTGTTGACGGTTTCACTTATCTGGCCCGCGATGAAAACAAGCTGTTCGACGGTTATGTATTCGAGATTTCAGAAGAAGAGGTGGTTTTCATCCAAGAAGTCCTTGACCCACGAGGCACCCGGGAAACCCTGAGAGTGGTCAAACGGCTGTTTACAGAAGAGGATTAGGAGAATGACCAATATACAAGAACACATCTTACGAAAGACCCTGACTCAGGTTTTATGTCTTGCTTTGAGTTGCTCTTTTTCGCTTTATCTGGCAGGCCCGACTGCTCAAGCACAGGGCCCATACGAGGGCGAACCCGTTTCACTCAAAGTGGTGCAGGTCTCTGTCACCGACTTCTTTAGAACCATATCGGAGTTAAGCGGACTCAATATTCTCATCGACCCTGAGGTGGGCGGATCCCTCACGCTGAATGTAGAACAGGTGCCCTGGGATCAACTCTTTGACGCCGTCCTGCAGAGTCAGGGGCTGGCTAAAAGGATCGAGGGGAATCTGGTACGTATCTCCACCCAGGACAAGTTAAGATCCGAACAGGAAATGAACCAACAACTGAAGGAGGCTACGCTTGTGGCTGCCGACACGCTGACCGTCACCAAGCGCCTCAATTACGCCACCGGTGCTGAGATCACTGGTTCTTTAGAGCCTCATCTGACCCCCGAGGGAGCATGAACGTGGATGATCGTACCAATACTCTGATCATCAGCGACGTTCCCTTTGGTATTGATGCCGTGACCGACTTGATCAACATCCTGGACGTGGCCGAACAACAGGTGGAAATCGAGGCTCGCATCATCGAGGCTTCGACCAACTTCTCCCGTGACCTGGGGGTCCAGCTGGGAATCGGAATCGGCAGGATCGAACCCGCTAGGAACGCCTTTGGTGATGTGGCCGACCGCGTCACCAGTCAAATCAATACAGGCACACCCGCTGGTGGTACGATTACCGGCGTGGGCGGACTGGTGGTTGGTGGGTTAGTGGATACTTTTCGCCTGGACGCGATCATCACGGCGGGAGAGGTAGAAGGTGAGGCCCGGATCCTATCCAAACCGAGGGTGACGGCACAGAACAACGCAGAAGCAACCATCACTCAAGGTTCCGATATTCCCGTTCCTGTCACACAGAATTTCACCACCACTGTCCAGTTCCAAACAGCCGCTTTGCGATTAACCGTCACTCCTCGAGTGACAAACGTGGGAACGATTCTCCTGGACATCCAGGTGGAAAATAATATACCCGATTTCGCCAGGACCGTCCTCGGAATTCCCGCCATTCAGACCAGTGAGTCGCAGACTCAGGTTCTGGTCGCAGACGGGGGAACGACGGTGATCGGCGGCATCTATGTTCAGCAGGAGTCTGACTCTGAGAACCGAGTCCCAGGTCTCGGCCAAATTCCCCTGGTCGGGAATCTGTTTAAAACCACTTCAAAATCGAAGGATACCCGGGAAATTATCTTCTTCATTACCGCTCGGATCCAGGGGTGATCCGCCCCAATTTGGAAGCCCGCTACAGGCGATGGCTCAAGGCCCTGGAAGCGCATCGCCTGGACGGTTTTCTTGTGAGTCATCCCCCGAATCTCCGCTACCTTTTTAATTATACGGGCTCTGCCGGCCTGGCTTTCTGTCTGGGAGCAGAGACCCATCTGATTGTGGACTCCCGTTACACGGAACAGGCTGCCTCCGAAACCGTTAACTGTCAGAGTGTGCTGGCAGAGAAGTCCCTGGAGGACACTCTCCAAAACACACTTTCGAGTTCCAGCCGCTTCAAGGGTGGTAACCCCAGGATGGGTCTTGAAACCCAACATGTCTCATACGATTTCGTGCTGCGACTTCAGTCCTGGAACAACCCTGTTGAGTGGGTTCCCACCCGTGACCTGATCGAAGAGCTCCGAATGATCAAAGACGAAGAAGAAATAAAGATCCTGGAAAGGGCCTTTCAGATGGCTCAAAACGCTTACCAACAATCGGTAGAGCAGGTCCGGTCGGGAATGACGGAAGGGGAAGCCGCGGGAATCCTGGAGTTCGAACTCCGTAAGGCAGGAGGCCAGGGCCTTGCCTTCGAAACCATTGTTGCCTCAGGACCGCGCAGCTCTCTTCCTCACGGCTCTTCCACTGCCAGGGAGATCGAATCGGATGAGTTTGTGTTGATCGATTTCGGCCTCAGACATCAGGGCTACTGCAGCGATCTCACGCGAATTCACCTGTTGCCTGACGCCCAACAGCCGGCCATTTATCCGGTGGTTCAAGAAGCTCAGGAGGCAGCTCTCGCCCTGATTGAACCCGGTGTTCCCTCCTCCCGGATCGATGCTGCAGCGCACGAGGTGATCTCCCAGCATGGCTTCGGAGACTATTTTGGCCACAGCACCGGCCACGGTCTCGGGCTTGAGGTGCACGAATTGCCCAGGATATCCACCCTCAAACCTGATGAGATTCAGAAAGGGATGGCCTTTACCGTTGAGCCGGGAATCTACTTGCCAGGCCAATACGGCGTGAGAATCGAAGACGCCGTCGTGGTCACCCAGGACGGCTACCAGTTACTTTCAAACCGCGATCAATGAACACCCCATTTACACCAACACCTAATTTATTGACTAATCAACAGCAAGTAAGGACAATGATTCGGGCATGAATATCAAAGAGATCAGAGAGCTGATCGAGCTGATCGAGCGATCCAACATTGAAGAATTCGAGATGGAGAGATCTGGAGTTCGAATACGGATCAGCAAGACTCTGACCGGCCCAGTCGCCACACAGGCGCGAATGGTTGCCGAGAGCCCTTCAACGGATTCCTCCGACGAGATCCGAACAGTGGAGACACCTGAAGAAGAGGGGAAAAACCATATTTTTACAGCCCCCCTTGTGGGGACCTTCTATCTGACACCCAAGCCGGATGCGGAACCCTTTGTCAAGTCAGGAGATCACGTGACGGCAAGTACTGTTTTATGCATTATTGAAGCCATGAAAATCTTCAACCAGATTGAATCCGACATCGAAGGCGACATCATCCGGATACTTGTCGAGAACGGCCAACCGGTGGAATACGGCCAGCCCTTATTCGAAATTCAGGTAAACAGCTGACCCGATGTTCAGAAAAATCCTCGTTGCGAATCGTGGTGAGATCGCTCTGCGTATTATTTATGCCTGCAAGGAACTGCAGATACCCACGGTGGCCGTGTACTCTGAAGAAGATCGCCACTCTCTTCACGTTCGCTTTGCCGACGAAGCCCTTTGCATTGGCCCCGCCAGAAGCCAGGAAAGTTATCTCAACATCCCCAGTCTCATAAGCGCGGCTGAAATCGCTGATGTGGATGCCATCCATCCCGGATACGGCTACCTGGCCGAAAGCTCTCATTTCGCCGAAGTGTGTGAAACATGCGGCATTAAATTTATTGGCCCCCCCGCCGCAGTGATGGAACTCATGGGTGATAAAGCTCGGGCCAGACGAAAGATGAAGGAAGTCGGACTCTCCATTGTTCCCGGCACCAGCATCATCGAGGAAGCCGATGTCAAACTGGAGCAAGTTGCTGACGAGGTAGGCTATCCGTTGATTCTCAAGGCAGCTGCCGGTGGGGGAGGAAGAGGGATGCGGGTCGTGACCGGGCCCGCACAATTACCTGATGCTCTGGCTACCGCCCAATCAGAAGCTGAGAGCGCCTTCGGCAGTACGGATATTTATATCGAACGCTATCTGGAAAACTCTCGCCATATTGAATTTCAGATTTTGGCAGACCAGCACGGTAACGTTGTTCACCTGGGAGAGCGGGAGTGCACCATTCAACGCCGCCATCAAAAATTGATCGAGGAGTCCCCCAGCCCTATTGTTTCTGAGGAACTCCGAAAAGAATTGGGGGCGGAGGTCGTTCAGGCAATGAAGACCGTCGGTTACGAAAATGCTGGGACCGTAGAATTTCTATTCGCCCAGGACGGCAGCCACTACTTTCTGGAAATGAACACTCGAGTTCAAGTGGAACATCCGGTCACAGAGATGGTCACCGGACTGGATATCGTCAAGGAACAAATTCGAGCAGCAGCCGGGGAAAAATTGGGCTTTTCCCAGCAGGATATCGTTTTTCGCGGGCACAGTATCGAATGCCGAATCAATGCAGAGTGTCCGGAGAAGTTCACACCTTCTCCCGGCCGCATCACCGCCTACCATCCGCCCGGCGGCCCCGGCATACGAGTGGATTCTGGCGCCTTCACAGAGTATGTGGTTTCCCCCCACTACGATTCCTTGATCGCCAAGCTGATTGCCCATGGTAGTGACCGACAAGAAACTCTGGCCCGCTTGAATCGGGCCTTGGATCTATTCGTTATCGAGGGGATTCAAACCCTGATCCCTCTGCACAAGAAAATCATCAATCACCCTGATTTCATCGAAGGTCAATTCGATACTTCATTCGTGAGCCGACTGAATTCATGAGAGAGAGTCCTTCCAGCCGAGGCAATTGGGGATCCAAGTTAGGATTCATTCTGGCGGCTTCGGGGTCCGCGGTCGGATTGGGAAACATCTGGAGGTTCCCGACCATGACCGGACAAAATGGGGGGGCGGCCTTCGTTTTGATTTATCTGGGCTGTGTTTTGATCATTGGAGTTCCGGTAATGCTGGTGGAACTTTCCATCGGTCGCAAGGCGGCCAGCGACCCGGTGGGTGCCTTCAGGGCTCTTGCGCCCAACACCTGGTGGAGGGCTGTGGGAGCACTGGGAGTCCTCACCGGGTTTATGATCCTCAGTGCTTACTGTGTGGTGGCCGGATGGACCGTAAAATATATCCAGGTCACATTGACGGGCCAGTTTTCCGGAGTAGATCCAGCTGCCATCAACAACATTTTCAGTGATTTTGTCAGCAACGGCCCCTCAACCATTTTCTATCACCTCCTCTTTATGGTGATGACGACCTGGATTGTCAGCGGCGGGATTCAGGGAGGGATCGAAAAAGCCACCAAGATTCTGATGCCGCTTCTGGTCGGCCTTCTCATTCTCCTGGTCGTCCGCTCCGTTACACTGCCGGGAGCTCAGGAGGGTCTGAGCTTTTATCTCAATCCTGATTTCAGTAAAGTCACCTTCGCCGTCGTCAGGACCGCACTGGGACATGCTTTCTTCACCCTCAGTTTGGGAATGGGAGCCATGATTACCTATGGCAGTTACATTCCCCGGCACGATAATCTGGTCTCCAGTGCCGTTTACGTCAGCCTTGCCGATACCGGCATCGCTTTTCTGGCCGGATTTGCCATCTTTCCGGCTCTCTTCTCCGTTTCCGGCCTCTCTCCTACGGAGGGCGCGGGTCTCATCTTTCTGGTCCTTCCCAATATCTTCAGTGCCATACCTCTGGGACAGCTGTTTGGGACGACCTTCTTTTTCCTTTTGGCGATCGCCGCTCTAACCTCCACCATTTCCCTCCTCGAGGTGGTAGTGGCCTATTTTGTCGACCAACGAGGATGGCCCAGGAAAAGAGCGGCTCTCGTGGTAGGTTCTTGTGCATTCGTGATGGGGGTTCCCAGTGCACTGAGCAACGGCGCAGTCTCGTTCCTTTCAGGATTCATGGACCTGGCCTTCCTCTCTTTCGGGGAAATCGCTCTGGCCGTCGGGGCCCTGTTCATCTGCGTTTTCGCGGGTTGGAAGTGGGGTATCCCAAACGCTCTGGAAGAAATTCGCACAGGCTATCCTTCCCTGCGGCTGGCAACGCTGTGGAGCTTTTTGGTCCGCTATGCCTGCCCGGCTGCCATTGCCTTTATCCTGGTATCGTCCCTGATATCGTCTTTTACATCCTGATGCGGCACCTCAAACTGGGGAAGCTTTACCCCATCACTGCTTCCAACAACCTCAACGGCCTGGATCACGCCCAATTGGTCGAGCAATACCTGAAAGGAGGGACCCTTTTTCTTCAGGTGCGCGAACCCGCCCTTCCCGATTCTCTTCTCTATCCACAATTGCTCAAGATTCGGTCTCTGTGCCAGCCCTTGGGGGCGCAATTTCTGGTCAACGACCGGGTCGATCTTGCCCTGGCTGCCAGAGCTCACGGAGTTCATTTGGGTCAAGACGATCTCCCGGTGCAGATGGCCCGCGATCTGTTGGGAAAAGAGGCCATCATTGGCCTTTCCACCCACAATCGCCAGCAGTTTTCAGACGCTCAGGCTCAAGACGTCGATTACATCGCCATGGGACCCATTTTCTCCACGTCCAGCAAGGAAACGGAGAATCCGCCGCTGGGAGTCGAAGCTCTGGGTGAGCTCATCGCCGACAGCCGTTATCCGGTAGTGGCGATCGGGGGCATCTCTCTGGAAAAGGCTCCACAGATATGGAAAGCGGGCGCGGATTCGGTGGCCGTGATTTCCGACATCGCCAATGCCGCCGATCCGGCTCAGCGGGTCTCCAAATATCTTACCCTTGCAAAGGAGTCTCATCCCTCATGAACTTGTTGTTGTTCCAAACCCAGAGCGGAGATCCGTATCCCATCCTGGAAATCGTTTCTGCTCCCAGTGAAGGTCTTGTCACAGGATCAGGAAGATGGAGCCGAATCAAGAAAGGGGTGTACCAGACTTATCGGAGGCTCATGGACCGTGTGGACTACCACGAAAGACTTTGCTCTCAGCTTCGACGCGCCACTGATCTTCACGTCTACCATGCTTCGAGAATCGATTCGGCTGAGGCACAAGACAGGCTTCGTGATTTCCTCAGATCTTGCTACCGTAAACACAGTCGTTGGGTCGGAGTTGATGCTATTTTGGCTATAGTTGTTGGGATACCGCTGATGCCCCTGCCAGGTCCAAACATCTTCTTCTTTTACCCGGCAGCACGGACTCTGGGGCACTATTTGGCCCGAAAGGGGGCCCAACATGCGCTGAGTTGTGATAACCTATCCTTTCATAGTGAGCCCCTGATCGACCAGGTTCAAAATCATCTTCAGGACCTGACAACAGTGCAGGGCACCCTTGCCGAGTTGGTAGAGCGTTATCATCTGCAGGACCTTGAAAGACTTCTCATCCCCTTAGGCAAAAAATGAAAGAAAATACGGAGTTTCTCAAACAGGTTGCTATTTTCGAAGATTTGGCCGAGTCCGAGATGGAATCGGTGTCACAACTCTTCAAGGAACGGACTTACAAAAGGAATGAAGTTATTTTCCTGGAGGAAGACACCGGAAAGTACATGTACATCATCAAAACGGGGCATGTGAAGGTTTCCCGAGCCCTGCCCAATGGAAAAGAGGCCATCCTGACCTTCCACGAAGAGGGGGAGTACTTCGGTGAAATGTCTCTCATCGATGGAGGAACCACTCCTGCAAACGTCACAGCCGTCGTCCCCACGACCATTTTTGTGATCACTCGTCACGACTTTGCCGTCTTGCTCAAGAACCCGGCAGTGAACGCCATGTTCTTGAAAATGCTGTGCAAGCGATGCCGGGATGCCTGGGCCCAAATCTCTGTTCTCGCCTTCCATCATGCCGACGCCCGGGTTCGTGGAGCGCTCTATCATCTATGCCGAAATCGCGGGATCGAGACCGATCATGGCATGAGAATTAATTTGCACCTCACCCATCGGGAACTGGCTGAATTGGCTGGGATATCCCGCGAAACCGCAACCCGAGTGCTGGGACAACTCCAGAGTGAAGAGGTCCTCAGTGTCGAGGAAGGTTATTTTCTGATTTCCGACCCTGAGAAACTGATGGAACCTCTCCTCTTCGAGTAGCCGGGATTATGCATAGGTTTTCGTGACGAAGTGTCAGGCGTCGCAATGAAGGAAACACCACGCAGTCAGCGCGGATGATTGCGGCACTGCGGCAGACAATTTATGCATAGTCCCGGCTAGGCGCTTGGCCCGCTCGTGCTGTCGTGCTGTCGAACTTTGGGCTGTCAAGGTCTGTTGACAATTGCGCCCTTCCCTCCTAAGGACCCACTAACACCTTCTACCCCTTGCTCTTATCTCTAGACAGCGGGAATCATGCGTCAACTGGGGTTGTCATGGTTGGAGCAATCGATGCACCCCCACTGCCGGTCGTATCCCCCTGATTCCGTTGTAAGCCTTTTCAATACAGGCATTGCGCCGATGTGATCCCCATCTTTTCGCCTTCTGGAATTGAAAATGCATACTAAGACAAGTTCGTTTAAGTCACCAGTAATTGGGTTGGGTGAGGAATTGATTAAGACTGGCAAGAACAAGGGCAATGTGTGCCGCGACAAATTGAATAAGGCCACTCTCGAGGATACCCGCTCCTCGCAAAGCGGGGACAAGAGTATCCTGAAGGCTCCCAAAGACACCGCGATCGCCGTGATTCCTCCCCAGCAGAAGCTGGAAGCGGTCCCCAAGAAGAACCTCCGGAAAACGACCAAAAAGAAGAAGGCTTCAGAGAAAGACGGCTCGGCTGAGGGCCCGAAGAAAAGCAAGGACCCTGTCCGCATGTACCTGAAAGAAATGGGCACGGTGTCCCTTTTGAGCCGAGAAGGCGAAGTCGAGATTGCCAAGCGGATTGAAAAGGGACAAAAGACCGTCTTGAAAGCTTTGTCTCGATCCCCTGTCGTGGTAGACGGGCTCCTTCGCTTTTGCGAACCGCTGAAAAAGGGTGAGCTGGAAGTCAAGAAGCTGGTGAACTTTACTGAGGAAGAGCTGACCCACGAGATTCTCGAAAATCGTCGCCAGGACATCTTACGGCGCATCGATGAAATCGCCCAACTGGAAGGAAAAGCCTCTAAAGTTCGAGGTCAACTGGGCAAGGCCAAGAAAAACAGTCCCCAAACAAGAAAACGCCACTGGGAGTTGGCCCGTTATCGCCTGAGCATTGCTCACCATATCCGGGATCTCGATCTCAAAGCTGCCATACAGAACCACCTGGCCCGTAAGATCAAGAATGCATTGAAGCTGAAGGAGACTCAGGACAAACCCTTGGCCACTCCTTCCGAATTGAAACGGACTCTGGCCGTCATCCGGCAAGGGAAACGGCAGATGCAGAAAGCCAAAAAGGAATTGGTGGAGGCCAACTTGCGCCTGGTGGTCTCCATCGCCAAGAAATATACCAGCCGGGGCTTGCAGCTTCTGGACCTGATCCAGGAGGGAAATATCGGTCTGATGAAGGCGGTCGACAAATTCCAATACCAGCGAGGATATAAGTTTTCCACTTATGCTCACTGGTGGATCCGACGGGCCATCACTCGAGCCATTGCCGAGCAAGCCCGAACCATCCGAATTCCCGTTCACATGATCGAATTGATCAGTAAGCTGGTCCAGGCTTCACGGAACTTCGTCCAGGAATTCGGTCGAGAGCCCAGCAGCGAAGAACTGGCTCAACAGGTGGACATGCCCGTGAACAAGGTACGCGAGATTCTCAAGCTCACCCAGGAACCCATCTCTCTTGAGACTCCAATGGGAGAAGAAGAGGGCAGCCATCTGGCCGACTTCATCGAAGACACGGACATCGTGTCTCCCGCCCAGGCCGGGATCAATGGCAATCTGAAGGATCAGACAGCAGCAGTACTGGATACCTTGACCCCTCAAGAGGAACAGATTATCCGCATGCGCTTTGGCATCGAGGATGGCAGCGAACACACCCTGGAGGAAGTCGGGCGCAGGTTTTCCATCACTCGAGAGCGTATTCGCCAGATTGAAGCCAAGGCGCTGTGCAAGCTGCGCCATCCCTCCCGCAGTCGTAAGTTGCGAGCCTTCCTGGCAGACTTCGGAGAATAACACCACATTTCTGGAATGTAGGAAGCACCTCCTCAATAAGGCAGGGACTCTGGAATGTAGGAGGCACCTCAGGTGCCTCCCACGTTCCAGAGATCCTTGCCACATTCCTCATGAGGTGTTTCCCACGTTCCGGAGATACTTGCCACAATCCTCCCACTACAAAACGACACAGTGACCTCTGTCACCGCCACCAAAAAAGGGGGCAAGTAATATGTCTCCATGCTACCCGCACCGCAGAGAAGAACGCGCACCACCCGGAACGACGAGCGGGGCATGGCCCTGCTGCTTGTAGTTATCTGCTCCACTCTCTTCATGCTCTTGGGTCTTTCCATGACCTTCTCCAGCATGACCGACTTCTCAACGAGCACCGAGTTCGAAGCCCGCGAGAAGGCCCTGCTCATTGCCGATGGGGGCTTTAACCTGACCCAGGCCATCTTCAGGGGGAATAACCTGACCACTCTGCTGGCCACCACGACCAATGTGAACCAGTACCTGAATTTTCCGGTTCCAACAGGGACGACGGCGCTGAGGTATTTCAATCGAAATCCCCTCTCTCCAATTGAGCCATGCAGATCGATTATGCAAGTCCTCCTGCTCCCATCGGGACCCGAACCATCAATGGTCTGTTAACCGCTCCCGGCGGGGTCGCCATCGGGACAGGACGTTACTTCGCCCGATTGACCGATAACGATGACGGTGACAGTGACCCCCTTGTGGATAACGACGACGTGGTCATTCTCCGAGTCATGGGAGTTCATCGCGGATCGGCCACCGAAGGAAGTGTTTACGGAACCAACACTCAAAACGCCATCGCCACCATCGAGACCACCCTGAGGCGGGATACGACCTTGAACTTCGATGAGGCCTTTACAGTGTACGGCCCCGATGTCGACATCACCTACAACGGCAATACCTTCGATCTGGACGGACGCCACCATGCCCTGAACGGAGCGCTGATCGCCGGCGCCCCCAAACCGGGCCTGGGGCTGATGAACCACAATCCCGGTGGGGGCAATGCGACAGCCTCTGCGGTCTCAGCTTTTACACAGCTGGCAGGAATGCAAATGGACAACCTGGTGGGAGAGAACGGTGATTTCGGTCCCCTTCCCTCTCTCATGGACACCACGGGTTACGTCCTCGCCAGTCCCGACCCCGACGCCGCCAATATCTTCGATCCCAATTGGCTCATGTCCTTCGTCAATCAGCTGGCTGCTTTCGCCAACAACAACCTTCCCGCGGGTACCTACAATGGCGTGACCTGGGGCACCCCGGCCAGTCCTGAAATCACTTTCATTGACGGGAATGCACAATTGGGCGGAAGCGGCTCCGGTGCAGGACTGATGGTAGTGAATGGGACTCTCGACTACAACGGAGCCTTCAACTACGTCGGCCTGGTTTTCGTGCTGGGAGGAGACCTGCAGATGAGTGGGGCCAATAAGAACCTCATCGGCGGAACCTTTGCCGCAAATATCATCGATAACGGGGATGGAACTTACAGCTACGGCATTCCCGAGATCCGCTTTAATGGAAACAGCAATTTCCTTTACAGCGCCCAGGCCATCTCTCTGGCCACTGATCTGCTTCCCATGAGGATCCTGAACTGGCGCGAAAGCACCCGCGAGCTGGAACCGTATTAGGGTCCAAGCCCTTCCGGAATTACACCCGGCCCTCCGGAATGTAGAGGCACCTCAGGTGCCGAATCCGAAAACCCGGGGCTGTTTCGTGGACCGTTCGGCACCTGAGGTGCCTCCTACATTCCGGAGGTTCTCGCCACTCATAAACCCAGTGACCGTCATCACCAAATACAGCACACTGCAGCGGGTAACATGGCTTCACATGCTCATTTGAGCCCACTCAATGAGCCCATTCAAGTCCGCAAGAACTGAGGGGACCAGCTTTAAAGCGGAGAGGAGGACTATCGATATGAGAACAGCGAAGAAAAACGCCTTCAAAGGGTCGTCCAACCGGGGATTCACCGTGTTTGAATTGATGATGCTGGTTAGCGTCATAGCCATCATTACCACCATGGCAGTCCCCCAACTGAGACAGTCCATGGCCGACTATCGGCTCGTTTCCTCCGCAAATCTGCTGGCTGTAGAATTGAACTCCGGCCGGGCCATGGCCATCTCCAGAGCCTCGGTTCACGAGGTCACCCTGGACACCGTCGGCAACACGGTTCAGATCACCGATCTGAACGATGCCGCCAATGCCCCTCGCATGGAAAAGCTCCTGGACCCAGGGATTACTTTTAGCAGCGTCCCGACTCCGACCATTCTTTTTTACGGTCGAGGGCTGGCTCGCGGCGAGACCATTGAGATACAGAACGAATACGGTGTTTCCAAATCCATTACGGTAACAGCTAGTGGCAAGGTCACGATTGGATAAGACCATGAAAAAAATTACAAAATCTTCACAAAAAGGGTTTTCCTTAGTCGAGTGTATGATCGCCCTGGGCTTTCTGGCCATCACCATGCTGGGAGTCATCCAGTTGTTCGGTGTTTCCATCCGTCAGAACAGCTTCGCCCGCTATAACACCGTTGCCGTGGTGGTGGCACAGGAATGTCTGGAGAACCTGCAGGCGGAATACAACAACGAGTGGGAGAATGGCATCGTCTCAGCCAATCTGACTCCTGGAAACCACGGGCCGCAAACGGTCACCCTGCAAGCGCCGACCGGCAGCGCAAGCAGCAACCGTGATTTTCAACTTACCTGGACGGTAAACGTCAGCGGTTCCGCCAAAACGGTGACCGCTTCCGTTGCTCCTATGGTGGCCAATGATTTCGAAAGCAAGACGATGAATATGACGGCCGTCTTTTCTCAGTAGAAGGCGGCATGTGTAATCGGGAGGATCAGAAAATGAGAATCGAACATCCGCATTCAAGCAATCTCAGTTCTGACAATAATCAAGGCTTTACTTCCGTAGAGGCTCTGATCGCCATCGTCGTACTCCTGGTTCTTTTGGGAGCGACCATGAGTACCTTTTATCAGAGTCAGAAGCTTTACACGAGCCAGCATGACATGATCGAGGCCAGCCAGGTGGGCCGGGTTGCCATGAATCAGATCCAGTCCTTCCTCCGTCAGGCGGGAAATGACCCCAACAATATCGGACTGACCCCGATTACCGTTGACAACGCCAATCAGATCACCGTCAACAGCGATGTCACCGGCGCCGTCCCGGCCACCAGCGGCCTGCCCATGGAGGCCACCGGCGAAGCCGATGGAACACTCGCCAACCTGTATGAGCAGGTCATCATCCGCTACGACCCGGGCGCCGAGGAACTTTTCATCAATGTCGGCAACGGTGAGCAATCCCTGGCGGAAAACGTCCCCGTTTTCAACTGGACCTTTTATGATGTGCAGGGAAACACGACCACCGACGGCACTCAAATCGCCAAAGCCCATATCGAACTGGCCGTGGAGACCGAAAACCCGGACCAGCAAACGGGCAGCCCAAACTCGGTCACCCTGGAATCTGACGTGATGGTGCGCACCCAGTCTTATCAGTTCTTCTCCTACGTCGCCGATCAGAACCACATCACCCCCTAATTCGTGCAGTCGTGCAGTCGTGCAGTCGTGCAGTCGTGCGATGCTGACAGAGGAGCCGCATGACATCCATTTTGGCTGCACGTTTTGCTGAGCACGGAAAGCACGAAAAAGGGTGACGATTGTCACCGGTTATTCACACTTTTCAGGGGTAAACTACGGAAAACAGCCTAGTGGGTCCCCTTCAAGGGAATAAACTTACGCCCTATTGAGCTGCAGACAGGAAAGGAATCCGATATGTTGTCCACACTATTGAAGAATACGCGATCCAGAAATAAAGCGCCCAACAACGGCGTGCCCTCTCAAGCAGGAAGAAATCGGATCCAGGACGAGCGGGGCATGGCACTGCTGCTCGTTCTCATCTGTTCCACGCTCTTCATGCTTTTGGGACTTTCCTTGACCTTCTCCAGCATGACCGAGTTCTCCAGCAGCAACGAATTTGAAGCCCGCGAGCAGTCCCTGTTGATTGCCGATGCCGGTTTCAACCTGAGCCAGGGCCTCTTCCGGGGAAATTCTCTGACCAGTCTTCTGGCCAGCGCCACCAATGTGAACCAGTATCTGAATTTTCCGGTTCCCACGGGGACCACAGAGTTGAGGTATTTCAATCGAAATCCTCTCTCTCCCATTGAGGCCATGCACATCGACTATGCCAGTCCGCCTGCTGCCATCGGAACCCGAACCATCAATGGCCTGTTGACCGCTCCCGGCGGAGTTTCCGTGGGCACGGGGCGCTACTTCGCCCGATTGACCGATAATGATGATGGGGACAGCGACCCCCTTGTGGACACCGATAGCACAGTCGTTCTCCGAGTGATGGGAGTTCATCGCGGATCTGCCACCGAAGGCGCGGTCTACGGGACCAACACCCAAAACGCCATTGCCATTATTGAGACCACCTTCAAGCGGGATACCACTTTTAACTTCGACGAGGCCTTTACCATCTATGGACCCAACGTCAACATCACCTATAACGGCAATACCTTTGATATGGACGGCCGCCAGCATGCCTTAAACGGAGCTCTAATCGCGGGAGCTCCCAAACCGGGCCTGGGACTGATGAACAACAATCCCGGTGGCGGCAATGCGGCAACCGCTGCAGCCTCAGCATTTACAAGCCTGGCAGGGATGCAGATGGACAATCTGGTAGGGTCAAATGGTGATTTCGGTCCCCTTCCCTCTCTGAGCGACACCACCGATGCCATCATCACCAGCACCGACCCTGATGCCGCCAATATCTTCGATCCCAACTGGCTCATGGCCTTCGTGGATCAACTGGCTGCCTTCGCCGACAACGTCCTCCCTGCAGGGACCTATACCAATGTGGTGTGGGGCACCACAGCCGCTCCTGAGTGTATCCCGTCAGCGAAAGTGGGACACATAGGGCCGAGAGTTAAGAGAGAGTTGGAAGGTTTGAGGGGGTGAGATCTCACCCCCTCAAAGGGCTGATCTTGACAGCCCATCAGAGCAAGCCGATGCTGGTCATGGCACAACCAAAAGGAGAACGCTATGACCACAGACGTCGTCAAACAGATCCGTAGGGCCACCCGCCGGAGATTCACGGCCGAAGAGAAGATCCACATCGTTTTGGAGGGGCTCCGCGGAGAGATTCCCGTCACCGAACTGTGCCGCAAAGAAGGGATTCAACCTTCGATCTACTACAAGTGGTCCAAGGCCTTCCTGGATTCGGGCAAAAACGGTCTAACCCGGGAGACCCAACGGAATGCGACTTCCGGTGAGGTGCGTCGCTTGAAGGAGGAGAATGAGGCCTTGAAGAAGGCGGTGGCCGAGACGGTAGTGGAGAACCAAAAGCTAAAAAAAAGTTTGGGCCTGTAAGGCGAAGGAGGTATCAGAGGATGCTCAGCGAGCACAAGCTGGAAGTTTTAAGGACAGTGGAGGCCTCCGAGTTACCGGTCCGGGAGGTGCTGGATCAACTCGAGATCCCCCGCTCGACCTACTATCGCTGGAGACACCACTTTCGAAAGAGGGGGTTGGCAGGCTTGCGGGACCGTCCCCCAGGATCAGGACGGGTTTGGAATCAGATCCTGCCCAAAGAACGGGACCGAATCCTGGAGATGGCGCTGCTGTTTCCAGAGTGGTCCTCACGAGAAGTGAGCTGCCAGGTGACGGATAGGTGCGGGTTTACGGTCTCGGAATCCTCGGTCTACCGGATTTTGAAAGCGGAAGGGCTGATTCGGGAGGTTCAACTCCGGAGCTTTCCAGCCGAATCGGAATATCGAATCAAGACGACCCGACCCAACCAGCAGTGGCAAACGGATGCGACCTATCTTCTGGTCAAGAACTGGGGCTGGTACTATCTGATCTCAGTACTGGATGACTTTAGCCGGAGGATCCTGGCCTGGGGACTTCACACGGCCATGCGTGCTGGAGACTTCAGCCAGGTGGTCGAGGCGGCTTGTGAGAGAACGGGTGTGGAACAGGCTCCGTTGTCTGATCGGCCCCGGCTGGTGACAGACCGCGGACCGGCTTTGATCTCCAAAGACTTTGGTCAGTATCTGGAGACCAAGGGACTGGGCCACATCCTGGCCTCACCCTATCATCCCCAGACCAACGGGAAGATCGAACGCTACCATCGTTCCTGCAAGGAACGCATCAACCTAATGGTCTGGGAGACACCCGAGGAGTTGGAGCGAGAAATCGCGGTCTTTATCGACTACTACAACTCCAGGCGCTATCACGAGGCCCTGGGTAACGTCACACCCGATGACATGTACTTCGCAAGACGAGATTCCATCCACACAAAAAGGAGAAGATTGAAAGGAGTCACCCTTGCCCGTCGGCAGGCGATCAATGCTAAACTAGCCCGATCAGCATCGGTTCCCACTGTCTCTTAGCTTGGAACCCCAAATGTCCCATTCTCGCTGAAGACGTACACTCCGAGTACGCCACGGGCATTTACAAGTGCTGCGCTACCGTTTACTAACCCCCCACCCGAGATTACGCCTTTGACGAGGACTTTCTGGAGCTGGATAAGCTGCCTCCAGGGACTCCCCGCTTCCGTGACGTGGTCAATCTGGGCTTCAGGCAGGTCCTTATTCCCGATTGATACCCAGGGTTCATCAATTCCACTGTTGCAGGGGCGCACATTGTGCGCCCCTTTTTTTATTGAAATTGCTCTGAATGCGGCAAAAATGGGAAAGTATTAACTGGGAGCACAGATCTAGGAGAGAAATAGCAGTGAGCTGGGGGAAAAACCTTTTCATTCTGATCTACCTGAGCATTCAGCTTCTGCTCCCGCTTCGAGGAGTTTTCCAGGACAAGCTTCAATCGCGCGCCGACTTCAGCTGGAACATGTACTCTGTGCTCTATGATTGCCAGGCTGTCTACATGTTGACCACTCCGGATGGGGAAACCAAGCCCATGCCTTATCACAAGGCTTTCTACCGGTGGGACCGCATCATCACGATTTTCCACCGGGATCGTCTTCCCTATTTTCATGCCTGGCTCTGTGACGGGGCTCGACAAAACGGTGTTCTGGGAAACATCCGGGCCAAGGTGCAATGCGCCGTGAGCACCGACAAGAATCTGGTGGATATCGTCGATTCCAAAGTGGATCTCTGTACCGCCGCGAACTACGGCGTACTCAATTAGAAGGGTTTTCTGCTATTGAACCAGCAGCAGGTTTCATTTGACCAAAAGATGGTGCGAGCATGGGAAACTTTCTGGTTTTCCCAAGGCAGCACCTTCACACTGGGTCTGTTCCGCATCCTCTTTGCCATACTCCTCTGCCGAGAAGTCTTCACCACACGCAGCAGGAGCCTCTTCGCCATTGAAGGAGGATTTCACCTTCCCTATATCTCCTTCATTGAGCCCGTACCTCTGCAAACCTACCTCTGGCTGCACCACCTCCAGTTCCCCTTCATCTTTCTCTTAGGTATCGGGGTGTGGATGCGCTTCTCTTGCGGAATGTTGATCCTCCTTCAGGGATACGTTTTCTTCGCCGACCAGATGAATTTCCGAAATCACCCCTATTTGTCCTCCTGGTCTTGCTTCTCCTTCTCCTCTCTCCAGCCAATGACGCTCTCTCGGTCAAAGCACTCTTCAGAATGTTACGAGAGCGCAAGTCTAAGCTGGACTCACTTTTGGGCAGCATGCGTCCTCTCACCTGGCAGCGCCTCATCCAGGTCCAGCTCAGCATCGTCTATTTCTATGCCGCTTTTCATAAACTCAGCCCCGCCTTCCTTCGGGGTGAGGTCCTCTCCTTCCACGTCGGCCAGCAGCTGGCATCGGAGGAAAAGAGGCTCACGCAGCTACAGGAGTTCGTGGCTGTACCCGAAAACCTGGTCGTCCTTGCCTTTCTCAGTGTAGTGATCGAGTTTCTTGTGCCTGTCTTCCTCTGGTCTCGGAAAACTCGCCCGGCCGCCATTCTGGTGGGGACTCTCTTTCATGTCGGCATCGCCTTCACCATGAACATTCACGTCTTCTCCTACTCCATCATCGCCAGTTATCTACTCTTCCTTGATCCGGGTACGCTTCGATCCGGGTACGCTTCCTGATATGGTGCGGGCGAGGTTGGGGGAAAAGAAATCCGGCCGTACGAAGGCCCGCGCAGCTAGTCCTGCCTAAACGTGGGGACGTCCCACCCGTTCACCAGGTTTCGGCACCTCCGGAATGTAGGAGGCACCTCAGGTGCCGAATCCGAAAAATGGGTGGTTATTTGGCAGGAGTTCGGCACCTGAGGTGCCTCCTACATTCCGGAGGAATCCCCTAGCAGTCCGTGGTGAAAGTCGAGGATAAGGGGTCACACAGCGACACTAGAGTGACCCCATGGCAATGGGGAAAAAGAAACGTCGACAGCAAGAAGACCTGTGGGTCGCCACCAGTGAGCTGCCCCGCACCGCCGGCCATCCCTTCTACGAAAGACTGAATGGCCTTTTCAACGAACACGGCTTTGACGACTTCGTGGAGGGACTGTGTGCGAAGTTCTATGCAGACAAGATGGGGCGACCGAGCCTGGCTCCGGGAGTGTACTTTCGGCTGCTGCTGGTGGGGTATTTCGAAGGGATCGGATCGGAACGAGGAATAGCCTGGAGAGCAGCTGATTCTCTGGCACTGCGAGAGTTTCTGGGATTGAAACTGAGCGAGTCGCCGTCTGATCACTCCACGATCTCCCGAACCCGACGACTGATCGATGTGGCTACCCACGAAGCAGTCTTTGACTGGGTACTGAAGCGGATCGGGGCGAGCGGCCTGCTGCGGGGCAAGACGATCGGCATCGATGCCACTACGCTGGAAGCGAATGCAGCGCTGCGCAGCATCGTGCGCCGGGACAGCGAGCAGGGGTATGAAGAGTTTTTGATGGAGCTGGCGAAAGCCTCCGGGATTGAGACGCCGCGACGGGAAGATCTGGCCAAACTGGACCGCAAGCGCACGGGCAAAGGATCGAACCGGGTTTGGAAGCACCCGCATGATGCGGATGCGCGGATTACCAGAATGAAGGACGGGCGGACGCACCTGGCGCACAAGGCGGAGCATGCAGTGGATCTGGAGACCGGAGCGATTGTCTCGGTGACGGTACAGGGAGCCGATCAAGGGGACACGCAGACCATGGTGAAGACCCTGACGGAAGCGGCCGAGAAGGTGGAACAAGCGCTGCCGGAGGGACGAGGCATCGAAGAGGTGGTGGCCGACAAGGGGTATCACAGCACGCAGCGGATGGTGGACCTGGATGCGGTGGGACTGCGCAGCTATGTGAGCGAACCGAGGCGAGGGAAGCGACGCTGGCGAGGAGACCGGCAGGGGCAGGAAGCGGTGTATGCGAATCGGCGGCGCATCCGGGGAGAGCGAGGGCAGCGGCTGCTGCGGCAACGAGGAGAGCAGCTGGAGCGACCCTGTGCGCATCTGTACGGGAGCGGAGGGATGAGACGGCTGCATGTCCGGGGACATGAGAATGTGTTGAAGCGACTGCTGATCCAGGTGAGCGCCTTCAATCTGGGGATGCTGATGCGTCAGAGCCTGGGTGTGGGAACGCCGCGGGGTCTGCAGGGGCGGATTTGCGCCCTGATGCTACTGATTTTGTCGCTGTTCAAGCGTCTTAAGGGCCTGTTCGGACTGATTCCGGCTGCTTGGCCCGAAAAACCCAACTCAGCGATCCCTTCGCTGCTTCCACCGGTGGGTACCACCTGAGCTCAGAAAATGTACTTCCACCACGGGCTGCTAGGACTCGACGTCGGCTTCTACCACGAAATCGGGGCCCAGGCGTCGCAGACGCAGCGGGCCCAGCTGGATCGCCTCCTTCAAACCGGCGATACCCAAATCCTCGATGCCCGATAGTCCACCGCCTCCCAGGAGCTTGGGACCGTAAAAGAAGCTGACTCGCTGGACAACTCTGGCTCGAAGAGCGGAGGCGGCGACCCGGCTCCCCCCTTCGATCATCAGACTGGTGACTTTTAACCGCCCCAGGTGGGCCAGGACTTCCTTCCAGCTCAACTGCCCCTTTTTTCCCGACACCCGGATCACCGTTGCCTTCTTGGACAAGGTTTCCAGTCTTTTCTTCGCAGCCTGGCGGCCACAGAAAATGATGACCTGATCCGAGGAGTTGAATACTTTGGCCCTGGTGGGCGTCCGTAAACTGGAATCCACAATCACCTTGATCATGGAATTGGATCGGGTCCAACGCACGTCCAGGGAGGGATTGTCCTTGAGGAGGGTGTTCACGCCCACCAAAATGGCATCGTACTCATAGCGCAGCCGGTGGACCTCTTTTCGTGCTTGGGCACCGGTGATCCACTGGGACTGGCCGCTGCCGGTGGCGATTTTGCCATCCAGGGTCATGGCCAGTTTCAACAGCACAAAGGGTCGCTTCCTCTTCATGAAGTGAAGGTATTTTTCGTTCAGAACGATGGCCTCATCCCGGCAAAGACCCTCATGAACAGCGATACCCTGTTTTCGAAGCCGTCGAATGCCCTTTCCGGCCACCTGGGGATTGGGATCTCTCACCGCCACGTAAACCTGAGCAACCCTGGCCTCGAGGATTCGATCCACACAGGGAGGAGTTCTTCCCTGATGGGTACAGGGTTCCAGATTGAGGTAGAGACTGGCCCCGGTGGCTCGTCGCCCCGCTCGTTCAAGGGCCACCACCTCGGCGTGGTCTTTCTTTGCGTAAAGGTGATGCCCTTCGGCGACGATTCGACCGTTTTTAACGAGTACCGCCCCCACCAGAGGGTTGGGGCTGACTCGACCCACCCCCCGACGGGCCAAAGCGATGGCCCGCTTCATGAACCGTTCCTGCGCTGTTTCCGATTCGTCTCCCAGCTCTACCCCGATCGTTCTCTTCTCTCTCTACTTCTATTTGGCTCTTCGGCCCTCAACTCTTCTCTTCTGACCCAGGGGCGGAGGACCTTCAGCTTCCGACTTCCTCACCCGCATGCTTTGGATCCTCTTTCGGTCGGCGCTCAGAATCTCAACCGACAGCCCATCCAAAACCACGGTTTCACCGGCAGAAGGAACTTTCCCCAGGTGACCCACAATGAGCCCTGAGACCGTGGTCACGTCCAGATCCCCGAAATCGACTTCCAGGGTCTCCTCCAGCTCCTCAATCTCGGCTCCTCCACTCACGATATAGCTCCCGTCTCCCGCATCGGTCAGATCGATTTTCTCCAGCTCATCCTCGTCACGGATTTCTCCCACAATCTCCTCAATCATGTCTTCCATGGTGACCAATCCCGATATCGATCCGTACTCACTAATCAGAATAGCCAGATGCTCAGCATTGCGCTGCATCTCCTTCAACAATTCCGATACCTTCTTGGTCTCCGGCACAAACCATGCCTTATGGATCAGCGGGGTAATGGGCTCGTTCCCTGCCCCGTCGCCAAGATAGCTCAAGAGGTTGCGGACGTACACGACTCCGATGGCCTGATCGAGTTGTTCCCGGTACACCGGGATTCGCGAGAATTTGCTGGAAACGATCAGGTCCTTCAATTCAGCGATGGTGGCTGTTTCCTCAATCGCCACGATTTCCGTGCGGGGAGTCATGATCTCACGGACCAGCCTGTCCCCGAATTCGAGGGCCGACTGAATCAGCCGGCTTTCCTCCTCCTCGATGATCCCCTCTTCCTCTCCCACACCCAAATAAGCCTGGATCTCTTCTTCACTGGCCTCCTCCTCGGAACCCGCTGCCACGTGGTTGTTCTCCCTGGAAGCCTTGGAAACCCGCAAGAGGGTGATCAAAGGAGAGCTGACCCAACACAAAAGGGGATAGAACCGCCTGAAAAGGGGAAGAAAGCGGAGAAGAACCTGTTCCGGTTCAGACTGAGTAATCATTCTGGGAAACAACTGGCGAAACAGGGCAACAATGGCCACCATCACGGCCAGGGCCCACCCTGGGGCATAGGGTAAATCGGAACTAAAAAACAGCCAGGTCACAAGGACGGATGAAGTGACGACCGAAAGTTGCGCGCCAAACTTGAGAGGCAGCACAAACTGGATCCGATCCTCTGCGATGTCCTCCAAAAGACGGAATTTGGTCTCCTTCTCTCTCTCCGCCAGAACCTTCAGGGACAATCGAGAGATCCGGGAAATGGAACTCTCCAGGACGGAGAGCAAGAAGAGCAGGACGATGAGAAAGGCGACCGTGAATAATCCTACGCTATACCCGCTCAATGAAGTTGAAATTCCCTCCTTAGTTTTCCCTCCAGTGTCTCCATTTCTCCTTGATCGGCTTCGTGATCGTATCCGAGAAGATGGAGCAGTCCATGGAGGGAGAGTACCTGAAGTTCCGCCAACAGAGTCTTGGTTTGCTGGCGGGCCGCAGCATCCATGCAGATGAGTATATCTCCCAGGTAGGGTTCTTCTCCACCGTCACCATCTTCACAGGGGAATGAGAGAACATCGGTGGCTCTGTCTTCACCGCGAAACTCGCGATTGTAGTTTTTCATCGCCGCATTGCTAACGAGTACCACTGAAAAACAGGTCTGCAGGGCCATCTGACTGGAAAGCTTGTCCAGAAAGTTTCTCAACGCCTTCATTTCGACGGAAATTTTTCGCTGCCTATTGAATACGTTGACTTTCGGTCGGTGTCTTTTCAAACGCTTGCTTCTCTTCCACCCTCTTATTGAAATCAAACCCCGGGTATTCAATCCGGTGATGATGCATTCCTGTAATGACTCGCTCGAAAGCCCGGAGGATCTTATCCAGATCCTTCATGGTAATGTCACATTCATCGAACTGCCGCTCTTGAATGTTGACCTGTATCAAACGCCGGATCAGGCCGCGAATCTGACTGGGATTGGGTTCCTGAAGGGTTCGAGCGGCAGCCTCCACTTGATCCGCCAACATCAGAATGGCCGCTTCTTTTCTCTGTGGCCTGGGTCCGGGATAGCGGAAGTCATTTTCGTTGACCTTTCGGTCTTTTCCGTCGGAGGCGTCCCGAGCCTTCTCATAAAAATATTTCATCAGCCTGGTGCCATGGTGTTGGGGGATCAGGTCACGGACTTCCGGAACCAGATTGATCTCGTCGGCAAGGGCCAGACCATCCTTCACGTGGCTGGCCAGGATCAGGCTGGACATACTGGGTGAGAGGTTTTCATGTTTGTTGGAGATGTAGATTTGGTTTTCGATGTAATATTCCGGCGTCTTCAACTTCCCAATGTCGTGATAGTAGGCTCCCACTCGAACCAGCAGGCTATTGGCCCCAATCGCTTCGGCTCCCGCCTCGGCCAGCGTTCCGACGATGATGCTGTGGTGATAGGTCCCCGGAGCCTCTACGGCAAGGCGTCTCAAAATGGGAGCATTCAAGCTGGAGAGCTCGAGCAGTTTGATATCGGTGGTAATCCCGAACACCGATTCCAAAATCGGCAAGAAGAGAGAGGACAACATGGCCGCGAACAGCCCACTCAATAATCCGCACGCCGCACGCGCCGCAAAGGGAATCGATTGGAAACCGGTTTCCGAAGAATAGAGCTGAAGAGCCAAAACGACCAGAATGTTCACAGCACCAACAAAAACTCCCCCTTTGATGATGGCTGCTCTTTCACGGTATTGGTCCAGCAGGTAAATAGCTGCCAGACTCCCCATCAACGAGTAAACGAACATCACCGTCTCTCCGGTCAGCAGACCCACGAAAACGGCAAACGACAAGGAGTAAAGGATGGCAACTTGAGCGCCCGCCAGGAGAATGGTCAAAATCGCTCCCAGTGCCAGAGGCGCAAGGAAATAAAAATTCGATGGGTCCTGCAGCTCTTCAATTCTCAGGCTTCCCACAATGAGATCGCCCATGGCGATGAAGATCTTGGTCACCAGCAAGGTTCCACACAGAATGAGAGCCACCAGCAGATAACGATTGCGCTTCTTCTTCTGCTCGCTTTGGTAAACCAGGAAGTACTGCCAGATCGTGAACAGAAAAAAGCTGACGATGAGAAAGATCCCGACGAACTCGCCCAGCCGCCGGCGCGGTTGCTGCAGCGTCCTCAACTGCTCCAGGAGGACCCTCTCTCTGGCCTCTACCTCATCTCCAGCTCGAACCAGAGTCCTGCCCTTCTTGATCCGAATCAGAACCGGGTCCACCTCCTGGATCACCAGTTGCTCCAGTTCCATGCTTGCCCTCTCGTTGTGGCTCACATTGGGAACAATCCAACCGTCCAGGAAAGCAAGGATCTGTTTTTTGTCCTCGCCACTGACTGCCGTCAACTCATACTGGTTTTGTCCAACGAGGTCGCGTGCCTGGCTCAAGTCTCGAAGAGCCATCCAGTCATTGAGCAATTCATCCTGGCCCGTAACCGCATTGCGCAGAATCATGCCCCGGTCCTGGTGACGCAAAAGGACATCCCGGGTCAAGACCACACCAGGAGGCTTCATAGCCTCTTGGACCAGCACCAGCATCTGGTTTTCCAGGGAAGGGGAGAAGGAGTGCCTGAGGCAAATCTCCAGGACATTGTCCTGATCGAATCTCGGTAGCAGCTCCTGCAAGGGGGGGAGAAGCTTGTCCCGAGCCGCTCGGGACAGCCGGTTGGAGCCCGAGGGATTGAGGCCCTCTTCCGTAAGCAGGTGGCGTGCTTCAGTGAAGGCCCCACGAAGCTCGGCCGTGATTCGGCCATTCACCTGCAGGTCCAGATCAAAAATCACAGGCACGGTGGATCTGATTTCCTCTTGCCTTTGAAGGGTGGCGTCCCGATCTTCGATGGTGAAATCACGGGGGGCCTCAATGGTTCGATCAGCAATGTCACCGATCTGGTAACCCGGGATATTCTGAAACTCAAATCGAACCAACAAAGAGGTCACGACCAGCGCCAGACCAAGCCCAACGGCAGTCTCCAGAAGCATCAAACGGGCGGCCAGGCTCTTACGGTCTCTACTGCTGCCCAGGAACATTTTGGCCAACCGGCTTCTTTGACTTGATTTTCGTGCGGGATTGTCAGCCATTTAGATTGCTCACTTAAAGTGCAGCACATCCTCTGCGCTGCCGGTTATTAGCCACAGATGGGCAATCGGGAATCTCTTGCAACGTGGGAGTTTAAGGGTGGTGTCATCTTTGTGTACAGCGGATATTATACCACAATCCGCCTAAACCCGAATTATGCATATGTTCTCGTCACGAAGCAACGAAAGCGCCGACCTGGCAAGGCGCACGACGGGAGGCTACTGCCAACGTACTCCCTACAGTACGTTGAGGAGGCCGACCGAGTGGAATGCAGGCAGGGCGGATGATTTCGGCGCTGCAGTAGAGAATTTATGCATAATCCGGGCTAGTGTCTCGTCCCAGGAATACCATGACACTTGTGGCGAGCGCGACGGCGTCGAGTTCGCGAAGCAACGACGACGCGATGTCCGTGCATCGTGGAAGAGGAGCGACAAAGAAATCGATGCCGTCCCGCCACCACCCTTCGGGCTGATGGGGGTTGCGGGCGATCTCTGCGTCGCTCGTCGCAAGACCCATCAGCAAATGTCATGGTATTCCTGGGACGAGACACTAGTGTTACGGGTATCTCTTGAGCAGAATGCAGGCGTTGGTGCCCCCGAACCCGAATGAGCTGGACAGGGCATAGCGAATCTCTGCCTTCCGCGCCTTACCGGGAACATAGTCCAGGTCACAGTCGGGATCCGGGTTTTCCAGGTTGATGGTAGGAGGAATGGTTTGATGATGGATGGCAAGAGCGGTGATCCCTCCTTCCAATCCACCGGCGGCGCCCAGAAGGTGACCGGTCATCGACTTGGTAGAGCTGATGGCCAGCTTGTAAGCGTGGTCGGAGAAAACAGTCTTGATAGCTCTCGTCTCGATGCGGTCATTGGGTGGAGTACTGGTCCCATGGGCATTGATGTAATCGACCTCGGTGGGATCCACACCAGCGTCTTCAAGAGTGGCTTTGAGGACCCGAACCGCCCCGGAACCCTCCTCCGGAGGAGCGGTGATGTGATAAGCGTCCCCGCTCATGCCATAACCCACGATCTCGGCAAGAATCCGAGCGTCTCTCCGGCGGGCGTGCTCCAACTCCTCTAAAATAACAATACCTGCACCCTCACCGATCACAAACCCGTCGCGATCGCGGTCGAAGGGTCGACTGGCCTTCTCCGGTTCTTCATTGCGAGTGGAGAGAGCCCTCATGGCCGCAAACCCTCCCACTCCCATGGGAGTAATGGCCGCTTCCGAACCCCCTGCGATCATCACATCGGCTGCACCGCGCTCGATGATCTTGAAAGAGTCGCCAATGGCGTGGCAACCCGCTGAACAGGCAGTACAAGTCGCGGAATTGGGACCGGTGGTCCCAAACCGAATCGAAACCTGCCCTGTGGCCAGGTTACCGATGCTGGCTGGAATGAAGAATGGAGAGATTTTTCGGGGACCCTTGTTCAGAAAATTCGTATGTTGAGCTTCAATAGTACCGAATCCTCCGATGCCGGAACCGATATAGACTCCGATCCTCTCCGCATTTTCCTTGGTGACGCTCAAGCAGGCATCGACAACAGCAACATCGCTGGCCGCAATGGCGTAAAGAATGAACAGGTCCATCTTGCGCGCATTCTTGGTGTCCACGTATGCCAGCGGATCGATGTTCTTGACTTCGGCGGCAATTCTGGCGGAGAAGTCACTGGCGTCAAAATGAGTGATGGGGCCCACTCCACTCCTGCCCTCTAGCAGACCACTCCACGTACTTTTCGTGTCCAGACCCAAGGCTGAAACCAGCCCTACGCCTGTCAGCACGACCCTTCTTGTCAAGATGGACTCCAGAAGTTATTTCTGATGGGCGTTGATATAATCGACGGCGTCTTGCACGGTTTGAATCTTTTCTGCATCCTCGTCGGGAATCTCGATATCGAAGTCCTCTTCAAATTTCATCACCAACTCAACCGTATCCAACGAGTCCGCTCCAAGGTCATCTACAAAATGAGCATCGGGGGTTACATCAGGTTCATTAGCCCCCAGCTGATCCACGATGATCGTTTTCACGCTTTCCTCTACTGATGCCATTTCTCCTCCATTCGCTTTTGCGACGGTTACATATACATTCCGCCGTTTATATTTAGCACATGCCCCGTGACATATCCAGCCTCTTCTGAAGCCAGGAAAAGGACCCCATAGGCGACATCCTCGACACCTCCCAGCCTTTTCAGAGGAATGCTTTTCTGGAGTTCCTCCTTCATCTTGGGTCCCATCTCAGCCGTCAAATCGGTCTCAATAAACCCCGGAGCAATCGCATTAACGGTAATGTTGCGGGAAGCCACTTCTCGTGCCAGGGCCTTGGTAAATCCGATGATTCCCGCTTTGCTGCTGGCATAATTCACCTGCCCAGGGTTGCCCATCTGGGCCACCACTGAAGTGATGTTGATCACCCTGCCAAAGCGGCGGCGAACCATTCCCGCTACCACCTGGCGAGTCACATAGAAAAGACCATCCAGGTTGGTGCTCAGTACCTGGCGCCACTCCTCTTCCTTCATTCGAAGAATCAGATTGTCCCGGGCTACACCGGCATTGTTGACCAAAATATCCACCTTTTCAACACTCTCCCCGATGTGCGAGAGCGCACTTTGGACTTGATCCTGCTGCCCCACATCCATCGCCACCGCCAGCGCTTTTCCGCCCTTTTCGCGGATTTCCTGGGCGGCGGCTTCGATATGGGCCTGGGACCGGCTCGCCATCACGACATAGGCTCCGTGAGAAGCGAACTCCTCGGCCACCTTTCGACCGATTCCCCGTGATGCGCCCGTCACCAGCACAACCTGGCTAGAAAAGTCGTGCATAGGCTTCCAATTGTTCTCGATTTTCAATGCTTACAGTTTGAACGGAAGGGGCGATTCTCCGGATGAGGCCCTTGAGCGCCTTACCCGGTCCCACCTCGACAAAAGTCGACACACCGGCTCGGACCATCTGTTGAACACAATCGTACCAGAGCACGGCAGCGGAAACCTGTTTCACTAACCCCTGACGTGCTTCCTCCCCTTGGGTCACTTCTCGGGCTTCGACGTTATTCACCAGCGGAATCTTGAGGTCATGGCAGGTAATATTCCGGAGGACTTCGGAAAGACGCTTCTCGGCGGGCTTCATCAATGCGCAGTGAAAGGGAGCACTCACGGCCAGTGAGAGCACTTTCCGGGCTCCTCTCTCTCGGGCCAGATCACCGGCTCGCTCCACGGCTTGGCGGTGGCCGGAAATCACAATCTGATCGGCAGAATTGATGTTGGCCGGAGAAACCACCTCGCCTTGAGCCGCCTCTTGGCAGATACTCTCTACGACGTTTCTTTCCAAACCCAGAACTGCTGCCATAGCTCCTTCCCCAACAGGCACCGCTTCCTGCATGAAGCGACCTCTTTGGTGAACCAGGCGGACAGCATCCTCGAAATCGAGTCCGCCGGCGGCCACAAGCGCAGAATACTCTCCCAGACTGTGTCCCGCTACGAAATCAGGCAATGTTTTCTGCCTTTCAAGGATTCTAAAGAGAGCGACGGAAGTCGTCAGCACGGCAGGTTGAGTGGTCTCAGTCAGTTGAAGCTCTTCTTCGGACCCTTCAAAACAAAGCCGGCTGAGAGGAAAACCAAGGACCCCGTCTGCCCGGGCAAAAACCTCTCGAGCTTCGGGGAACTCCGCGGCCACGTCCCTCCCCATTCCACTGTACTGCGAACCCTGGCCTGGGAAGACGAAAGCGATCACGACAACACGAAGGCACTAGCCCGGATCATGCATAGGTTCTTGTCACGAAGCGACGAAACCGCCGAGCTGACAAGGCCCGCGGGGGGCACCCGCGTTTGCGGGTCGCGCAGTCAGGGCGGATGATTTCGTTACTGCAGTAAAGAATTTATGCATAGTCCGGGCTGACTATACCTCCTCGACTTCAATCACCTGCTTATCCTTGTAATAACCGCAATTGGGACAGACTCTGTGGGGCAGTACGGGAGACCCACAGTGGCTGCAAGTTGAGAGATTCGGGGTGGTCAAAAAATCATGGGCTCGTCGCTTTCCCCTACGGGATTTGGAATGTCTTCTCTTGGGATTGGGCATTTAGCGTCCTCTAATAGTATCCTCTAATTATCGCTTCTCGCCCATTCTCTTCTTGACTTCTAACAGAGCCTCAAGTCGGGGGTCGATACTCCGCGGTTGGCAGTTGCATGGATCCTCGTTGAGATCGGCGCCGCACTGATCGCACAGACCTTTACAGGCCTCCTGGCAGACGGGTTTCATGGGAATTTCCAAAACGATCTGTTCTGAGATGACGGCTCGAACATCCAATCGATCCTCTCGATAAAAGCCGATCTCCAAATCTGTGTAGGTCAAGCCGAAGTCCTCTCCTTCAGTCTCGACCACGGGGTCAGGCCGATATTCCAACTCAAAACCCTTCTGAATCTTTCGGGCAAAGGGCTTCAAGCAGCGCGAGCAAGTCAGCACCAGATCAGCTCCCAGTTTGCCCTCCACACACACACGCTCCCCCCACAACCAAATCTTCACCTCCGAATGAGCAGGATGTTGTAAGGCACTGATGGGGTGATCGATTTTGAGTTCTTCCTCACCAAAGTCCTTCACCAGGAGAAGGGGCTCGTTCCGCTCCCTGAGTTCATTAATGTCCACAAACATAGTGCCTTTAAAGGGGTTATTCTCTCAAGAAAGAACGATGAATGTACCTCACATCAATTCGGGTTGTCAACACGAGATCCAGGCTTTGCATTCTTACTACTCAATGAGTTCATACTTCGCCTGGGCATACTTGTCCGTCATTCCCGCAATATAGTCACAAACCACGCGCTCAGGGCCCAAAATGTCGATGCGGGAGAAGTGGCCTTCGGGAAGCCTTTGGGGATTCTCCGAATAGTATCGGAACAATTCTTCGAGGAGACGTTGGGCTTTCTCCCGGGCCTGCCTCATCACCTCATGATTATAAAGGTTTCGATGGAGAAAATCCTTCAACTCACGATTCTGAGAGGCGATGTGATCCTCCAAACCGAGAATCCGGCTCGGGAACTGGCGGACTTCCTTCACAGAGTGGACCCCATGGGTCTCAAGAGCTCGGCGGGTTTGGGATACCAGACTCGTTACTAGAACATCGATCACTCTTCTTACCGTCTCACTGACCCTCAGTTTTTCAGCCGCCTCCGGGTACTCTGCCTCAACCTTTTGATGGAGCGACTGAAAGAGTTCCATTTGCTCAACCATCTGCTCCACACTCAACAGCCCTGAATCGTAGCCATCATCCAGGTCGGCGGTGTTATAGGCGATTTCATCGGCAAGATCGATGACTTGAGCCTCCAGTGGAGGACGCTCCCCCAGCCGGTACTCGCTGAGATCGACGTTGGACTCCTCGTCTTCCGCCAAATCTCGACTGTGTTTGACAATCCCTTCGCGAACCTCAAAGGTCAGGTTGAGACCCCGAAAGGAAATGTATTTTTCTTCGAAATCTTCAACAATCCGCAGGGAATGGAGGTTGTGATCGAACCCGGAACCGTAGTTCCTCATCAATCGATCCAACACCCTTTCCCCCTCATGACTAAAGGGTGGATGCCCAATGTCGTGACTCAGAGCCAGAACTTCGCAGAGATCGGTGTTCAACTCAAGCGCTTCACTGACGGTCCGGGTAATCTGGCTGACCTCGATGGTGTGGGTCAATCGGTTGCGGAAATGGTCCGAGTAATCGGGGTCAAAAACCTGGGTCTTATTCTCCAGCCTGCGAAAGGCCTTACTGTGAACAATGCGGTCGCGATCTCGCTGATATTCGGATCGATAGGGATGGGGCTTCTCAGGATAGCGCCTCCCTTCCGTCAATTCATCTCGCATGGCGTAGGGGGCCAGCCTCATTCAAATGATTATATACTAGCCGGTATTATGCGTAGAGAGTTCGGGGACTGGCCCCGAACTCTCAGTCGGGGTGCTCATGGGAGAGACAATCCTTGGATTTTTACTGGTAGCCGCCATTCTCATCTTCAGTGCCTTCGTCACTCAGGTTTTTGCCCGCTCCATGTACAACCGCTGTCCGGGGTGTGGAACACTCAACGCCAAAAGGCGAATCCATTGCCGAAATTGTGGTCAAGCCGTCGGTTCCTGAAGTAAATCCGCCCTACCCGTTGAAAATTGATTTTTTGTTGGTACAATAGCAAGCGATTTTTTTTGAGGGGGCTCTCAAAAAAGGGGGAGAGAATAAACTCATGCTACTGGCGATCACCATTTGGATTATTACCCTGATCACTGTGATTCTGTTTACCGACCTCGTCCCTGAAATGCTTGAGCTGGCGAGCGGACAGTGGTTTCCCGAATCCGCTTCGGCTCACGGGACGATTGTAGACGCACAGTTTTTCAACACCCTGATGGTGACCGCAGTGGTCTTTATCCTGGCCCAAGTGGCTCTGGGATATCTGGTGTTGCGATATCGGGAACGGCCGGGCCAGACCGCTTACTACTACCACGGAAGCGACAAAATAGAGGTTGCCTGGACTGCGGCCACCACGGTGTTGTTTTTTGTCATGGTTCTAGTGGGATATGGGGTCTGGCTCGATCTCTACGTTCACGCCACCCCCGAGGATGCCATTCAAATTGAAGTCACCGCACAGCAATTTGCCTGGAACATCCGTTATTCCGGGCCCGACGGGCAGTTTGGGAGAATCCAGCCGGAACTGATCGACGATTCAGGAGGAAACCCCCTGGGGTTGGACGGGGAAGATCCAGCTGCGGAAGATGACTTGGTCGTTCCCACTATGGCAGTTCCCGTGAACCGTCCCATTGAATTGATCCTGCGCTCCAAAGACGTCACCCACAACTTTTCGGTGCGAGAGTTGCGGCTCAAGCAGGACACGGTACCGGGAATGATGATTCCCCTTCGATTCACGGCCACCAAGACGGGAAAGTATGAGATCGCCTGCTCTGAGCTCTGTGGCTTGGGTCATCATCGCATGAGGAGCTTCCTTGACGTGCTGTCGGATCAAGGTTACACCGACTGGCTGGAAGACCAGTCTGAATTTTAAGAAGGAGAATGTGAACATGGCAGATGCCGCTCAGACCAGCCATGCCGTCCATGAAGCCCCCACAGGCTTCATTCGAAAGTGGATTTTTAGCCTGGATCATAAGGTCATCGGCATTCAATATTTCTTCTTGGCCCTCTTCTCGGTTGTGGTGGGGATGATCCTGTCGATTTTCATCCGTTTCAACCTGGTTTGGCCGGGTACGGAGATTCCCTTGCTGGAAACTTTTTTCCCAACAGGAGCTCCCGGCGGCGTGATGACGCCGGAATTTTATCTTTCCTTCTTAACCATGCACGGGACCATTATGGTTTTCTTTGTCTTGACCACGGCTCCCCAGGGCGGGTTTGGAAACTACTTTCTGCCCATCCAGATCGGGGCCGACGATATGGCTTTCCCGACCCTGAACATGCTCTCCTTCTGGTTTACTTTTGTGGCCCTGGTGGTTCTGCTGGCCGCGTTTTTCGTGACTGGTGGGGCTCCCATCTCGGGATGGACGGGCTATCCGCCCCTGAGTGCGGTGGGAGAAATCGCTGGACCCGGTCTGGGGACCGGCCAGACCTTGTGGATCGTGAGCATCGCCATTTTTTGTGTGGCCGCCTTACTGGGAGCCTTGAACTTCATCACCACCACTATCGACATGCGAGCCGAGGGAATGACCCTCATGCGTATGCCTCTGACCGTCTGGTCCTGGTTTGTGACCGCCATCTTGGGCCTGCTGGCCTTTGGGGTGTTGCTGGCCGCCGGCATTTTGTTGCTGCTCGACCGCTCGGCGGGAACCAGTTTCTTTATTCCCGGGGGTCTGGTCATCAGTGATCAGATGATTGATCACAAGGGGGGATCTCCCTTGCTCTGGCAGCATCTGTTCTGGTTCTTCGGCCATCCCGAGGTCTATATCGCCATTCTTCCCGGTATGGGGGTTACTTCCCAGCTTCTCTCCACCTTCTCACGCAAACCGATTTTCGGATACCGGGCCATGGTTTACGCACTGTTTGGCATCGGCATACTGGGCTTTATGGTGTGGGGACACCACATGTTCATGAGTGGGATGAGTCCCTACACCGCTATCTTTTTCTCACTGATGACGACCGTCATTGCCGTCCCCTCCGCCATCAAGACCTTCAACTGGCTGGGAACCTTGTGGCGTGGCAACGTTCGCCTGACTACCCCCATGCTATTTGCCGTCGGTTTTGTCTCTCTGTTTGTCACGGGTGGGGTCAGCGGCCTGTTCCTGAATCAACCTTCAACCGATATTTATCTGCACGACACCTACTTTGTGGTGGCCCATTTTCACATCATTATGGGTGTAGCCGCTATTTTTGGAATGTTTGGAGGTACCTATTATTGGTTTTCCAAGATGTTCGGCCGGCAGATGAGTGAGTTCTGGGGAAAGGTGCACTTCGGGTTGACCTTCGTCGGCGTCTACGCCATTTTTACGCCCATGCATTTTCTGGGCATGGCAGGCAATCCACGCCGTTATGCCGAGCTGACCGGTTTTGACTTTCTGGAGCCCCTGGCGTCGATTCACCTTTTCATTACCATCGCAGCCTTCATCACCATCGCTGCCCAGCTGATTTTTCTCGTCAACCTCTTCTGGAGCCTTTTCAAAGGCAAAAAGGCGGAGATCAATCCCTGGCAAGCCACCACCCTCGAATGGGAGGTTCCCTCTCCTCCACCCCACGACAACTTTGCCGGGAAATATCCGGTGGTTTATCGTGGAGCTTACGAATACAGTGTGCCGGGCGAACCCCAGGACTATACGATGCAGACCGCCCGGAAAACACCCGCGAGCTAAGCCATGGCCACAATTGCCCCTCCACTTCCCAAACCCAAGTCCAAATCACCCGGAGGATCAGGTGACGGTTTTGATCAAGGGGGTTCCGGCGGAGATGGAGGCCGCGGATCTGGGCGTCCCAAGTCCTTACCCAGCCAGCGCTACTATACGGGCATGATGCTGGGTCTGGCCGCCATCCTCATGTTGTTTGCCGCCTTCACCAGTGCCTATGTCGTCCGCAAGGGCCTCTCCGACGACTGGCAAGCGACCGCCTTCCCGGGGATCCTTTGGCTCAATTCGATGGTACTGCTGGCCAGCAGTTTCACTCTGGAAAAGGCTCGCCGCTGGCGTCAGGTTCAAGCCCGTTTTCAGGGCTGGTGGTGGGCCACCACGGGCCTGGGGATGATTTTTTTGATTGGGCAGGTACTGGCCTGGCAGAAGCTGGCGGCGAGTGGTGTTTATGTCAGCACCAATCCCAGCAGCTCTTTTTTCTATTTGTTAACGGGGACTCATGCTGTTCACCTGCTCGGAGGTGTGATGGCACTCTTGTACCTTTCCTGGAGAGTGTGGCGAAGGAACTCGGGTGGGCTCGGAGCCACTGCCCTAGGTGTGACCGCGCTCTACTGGCATTTTATGGACGGACTATGGATCTATCTCTTTCTTCTGCTTTTGATGGGGAGGTAATGAATGGCTGAGATGGGGAGTGGAACCAGGCTCTCTGCCTGGGGAGGCGGAGGATCTCCTTACGCCATAAGCTCAAAAAAACTGGGGATGTGGCTTTTTCTCGTCTCCGATACTCTGACTTTTTCGGCTCTGCTGATCGCTTACAGCTATGTGAGAGTTGCCAACGAGAACTGGCCCAGGCCCTTTGACGGGCATAGCATTTTACTGGCCACGGTGATGACGTTCTGTCTGCTCTCCAGCTCCTTGACCATGGTCATGGCTGTGGAGAGCGCCAAGCAAGCCCAGGTCAAGCGAACCGTGGGTTGGCTTCTAGGTACCATACTGGGCGGGTTGCTTTTTATCATCCTGCACACCAATGAGTGGCTGGGACTGATCCACGAAGGCGTGACGCCTTTCGGAAATCCCTGGGACGTCCCGCTTTTCGGCGCCTCCTTTTTTACCTTAACCGGTCTTCATATGACCCATGTCACGGGGGGAGTGCTCTACCTGGGAACGATTGCCTGGGGGTTCGCAAAGGGAAAGTTTTCTGCCGAAGACGTGGAAATCAGCGGCCTTTACTGGCACTTCGTGGATTTGGTGTGGATGTTCATTTTTCCAATGGTCTACCTGCTGTCCTGCACGATTTAAGGAAATAGAACTATGGAAGCATTACATGGAACTCATAGCAACCGGCTTTACCTCACGGTTTGGACCGGGTTGTTGGCGTTGACCATCGTGGAAGTGATCCTGGCCTATCTGGCCCTATCGGTGGGCCTGATGCTGACCCTGTTGATCGGCTTTTCGTTGCTCAAGACGGCCTTGATCGTCGCTTATTTCATGCATCTACGCTTTGAAAGGCTCAGCCTCACGCTGACGCTCATCCCGGCTCTGGTGATCTGCATTATCTTGTTGTTTATCTTCTTCCCGGACAGTCTGAGAATTCTGGAACTTGGAGAATGACTCGGAAAATGAAAATTGCGCTCTTTTCTTCTCTCCTCTTTCTGTTCCTGTCCTCCCCGGCGGCAGCCCAGGGCTGCGCCATGTGCCGGAGTGCCCTGGAGGGTCAGGTAGAGAGTTTCGTTCAGACCATCAACCTGGGGATTCTAGTACTCTTGATTCCCCCGCTGACGATTATGTCGACAATCCTCTTTATCACCTTTCGACAGGATAAATAATCATTAGCCCGGACTATGCATAAATTCTCTACTGCAGCGTCGAAATCATCCGCCCTGCCCGTGTTGCACTCGGTCGGCCTCCTCAACGTACTGCAGAGAGTACGTTTGCGGGGGCCGACCCGCAAGCGGGTGCCCCCCGCGCGCCTTGTCAGGTCGGCGCTTTCGCCACTTCGTGACAAGAACCTATGAATAATCCGGGCTAGGAAACCAAGTAGAGGAAAATCTTGACAGACTTCCAGGGCAAAATATATGTTTGATGCCTCAATAGTTTTTGGGCGATCGGGGGACCTTAAGAGGGGTTAGGAGAAGTAAACAAGACACCATCCAAGAGAAGGACTATGGCAGAAGATAAGGCCCAAGAAAATCAGGTTCAACAAGAAGACCAGGCTCAAGAGGTCAGTGAAAGCAAGCAGGGTCCGAGTGAAAAACAGCTCATTCGACGACGCAAGTTTGCATGGCTCTGTGTCTTCGGATTTATCGGCACCAATCTACTAATGGCCATGCGTTTCTTCTTTCCTCGAACTCTTTTCGAGCCCAAAACCAAATTTCGAATCGGCCCTCCTTCAGACTTCGGTTATGGGGTCGATACCCGATTTCAGCAACAATACCGAATTTGGGTGGTTCGCAACGCCCAGGGAATTTTCGTCATCTACGCCAAGTGCACCCATCTGGGCTGCACTCCCGACTGGGTGGAGAGCGAAAACAAATTCAAGTGCCCCTGCCATGGCAGTGGGTACGACAGTGAAGGGGTTAATTTTGAGGGCCCTGCACCTCGGCCCATGGACCGGGCCAGGCTGGAACTCGATGCCGAAGGGCAGATCGTGGTCGATGCCAGCCAGCTCTACCAGTGCCCCCCGGGAGCACCCTGCCACTTCGATGACGAAGGTGCTTTTTTAACGGGTGTTTAACTTAGTGTCTCGTCCCAATCACAAGTGACCCATGAATGACGACGAAAAGAGCGTAACAGAGGAACCCCAATCAGAGGAGAGCAGCCCAAAGGGATCTTCCTCCCTGATCGACCGCCTCAAGGAAGGATTGAATCCTTTCATTGCCAAAGGGAAGCAAGACCTCAAGGCCGCCAAGGACTACAAGCGGACCCAGGTCTGGAAATCGATCTTCCGCCACAAACTGGATGAGACGCCCCGCAACCGGGCGCTGGCGGTCTTGACCAACGTTTTCTTGCATCTGCAGCCCGCCAAGGTGAATCGTGACGCCATCCGTTTTAGTTTTACCTGGGGAATGGGGGGGATCACGCTATATCTTTTCATCGTTCTGACTATCACCGGCGTGTTTCTCATGTTTTACTACCACCCCACCAAGGGTCAGGCTTACCAGGACATCATGTACCTTCACAACGATGTCCCCTTTGGAGGCCTGCTGCGCAACATGCATCGCTGGGCAGCCCACTTGATGATCATCACGGTCTGGCTGCACATGTTTCGCGTCTTTTTGACCGGCTCCTATAAATCTCCGCGGGAGTTCAACTGGAGCGTAGGCGTGATCTTGCTGGTATTGACCCTGCTGCTTTCCTTCACGGGCTACCTGCTTCCGGATGATCAGTTGGGCTTCTGGGCGGTAACGGTGGGAACCAATATGGCTCGAGCCACTCCACTTCTGGGGCATGAAGGTCCCTTCGGCCCTCAACTGGGAATGTCGGCATACAACGACGTTCGCTTTGCGCTTTTGGGGGGATCTATTGTGGACGCCAACGCCTTGCTGCGCGCCTATATTTGGCACTGCATTGCCATTCCCCTCATCCTCTCCGTTTTCCTGGCTGTGCATTTCTGGCGTGTCCGCAAGGACGGAAGTATTTCGGGCCCGGCCCCGGTCATGTTGGAATCGGAGATCAAATTCCCCCGTAAGAAATAGGGAGGTCACGAAAAAAGAATGGATTGGGGACAACTCTGGGAAATCACTTCGGCGCCGGACAATGTTCCGATCGTTGCCCTCTTGTTCTTGATCCCTTTCTTTACCTGGTACGGCTTCCGCCAGGCCCTGGCCAACGACCGCCTGATTGACCGCCTTTCGAAGGATCCGGAGCTGGCCAAAACCCACCACCGGAAGGTCGAACCTTATCGAGAAGGATGGTTGCAGAAGCTCTACGTCTGGCCCTACCTCCTGAGAGTCGAGTTTCTGGCCGCCATCATCGTCACCCTGATCCTGATGATCTGGTCGATCACTCTGAACGCTCCGCTGGAGGAACCGGCCAATCCCAATCTCACCATGAATCCGGCCAAGGCTCCCTGGTATTTCCTGGGTCTGCAGGAGATGCTGGTCTATTTTGACCCCTGGATCGCCGGTGTGCTGATGCCCACCTTCATTCTTATCGGTCTGATCATCATTCCCTATGTGGACGTCAACCCCTTGGGGAACGGCTATTACACCTATCGCCAGCGCAAGTTCGCTATTCTCACTTTCTTGTTTGGCTTTTTCGTCCTCTGGTTGTCCATGGTTTTTATCGGCACCTTCATCCGGGGTCCGGGGTGGATGTGGTTCTGGCCGGGCACAACCTGGGATCACCACCGCCTGGTCTTTGAGACCAACCGGGATCTCCATGAGCTGTTCGGAATTACCACCCAGCCTTGGGCAGGCCTTGTGGGCGGCGCGGCTGTGGGGCTCTATTTTGTCGTTTTTGGATGGCTCACCCACAAACTCTTCGTGTGGAATGATTTTAACCGGAAAATTTACCAGCAAATGACTCTTGTGCAATATTTGACTCTGCAGAGTTTTCTACTGATCATGTGGGCACTTCCCTTAAAAATACTCCTTCGTCTTGTTTTCCGGATTAAGAACGTCATGGTCACTCCCTGGTTTAACATATGAGCAATCTAGTACAACGTTTTCTCTCCTGGTGGCAGTCACGAAAACTTGACGAGCGACCCGTTCCCAAAGAGGACCCTATTGCCAAATCCTCTTTGGCTACCGTGACCGCTGTATTTTCGCTGCTGCTCATGCTGAGTCTGGTGTGGGCGCTGTACGATGAAGTTCTGGGTCTGCGTCCCTGGATTGGATACCAAAGGGCTTTTGTTGAGCGTTACGAAAAGGTGCTGATTGACCTGAAACCCCTACGAGGAGAGGAAGTACAGGCCATTCAGGCTTTACAAGGCTATCAAGAGCTCCGCCAGGCAGTCGAGGCAGCTGAAAGCGAGATCGAGCCAGAAGTGGCGGAAATCGAAACCGAAGAGCGCCTCTTGACTCTTCAACTGGCGGCCATCACTAAAACATTTACGACGGAGCGGAGTCGCCTGCAGGCAGCCGTGTACCTACTCGAGACCGCCGGTGATGCCCAAAAAGACGGGTTGGAGCAAGAGCTGGAAGTATTGAGAGAACGTCCTTACTTGCTGGAGATACCCGCCGCTGACGGCAATATTGAGGCAGGCGAGTACACCTACGAGGAAATGGAAGAGGAGTTCAACTCCCTCAAGGCTCGGCAGGGGGAGCTCCAGGCTCTTAAGGTAGAGCTTTTGAGAGAACCCACCCGACGGCGAAGGGAACTGGACGCTTACCTGAATGCCCGTCTGACCAGCCTCACCGAGACTCAAGTGGACGGACTGCTCAGCGGTCTCGATAACTTCAGGATTGAGATCAAACAAATTCACAATGCCGAGCTGGGGCTGGTGGACCGGTGCGAATCGTGTCATGCCGGGACGCTCGAGCCCGTTCTGCTCACTGCGGAAGCCATGGGAGGTGAGCCGGTCTTTACCAGCCACCCTAATCCTCAACTGCTGCAAGTGCACGACCCCGAGACTTTCGGCTGTACCCCCTGTCACAATGGCAACGGCGTGGCCACGGTGGGCACCACCGAGGCTCATGGCCAGTACAAACACTGGCTGTGGCCACTTCACCCTTCAGAAAATTTCGAAGCGGGTTGTCTGCAGTGTCACGAAGCGGACCGCTATCTGGAAATCGCCCCTACTTTGGATACGGGAAAACAGATTTTTTACCAGGGTTGCATGGGGTGTCACGCTCGTGAAGGCTTTGACCCGGAATCCCAACAGCTTCGGGAAACCCAGAGGTCCCTAGTGGATCTCTTCACCAGAAAAAACGAGACCCAGTTGCAGATCGAGCGAACCATCGGAACTGCCGACCGGGCCCAGACCAATGAAGAAGCCGAGCGGCTTTATGCTCAAGCCGATGCTCTCACCATGGGCATCGCCGACATCGATGCTGAGTTTGCGGACCTGCAGGCCAGGGAGGCCGGTTTGATGATGGCGTTCAAAAGGGTGGGTCCGAACCTGAAGGAAGTGCGAGTCAAGTTGAAGAAGGAGTGGATCCCGGATTGGATTGAGAATCCTCACGACTTTCGACCCACCACCAAAATGCCTCGATTTCGCCTTGAGGAGGATCAAGTCCGTGCCCTTTCGGCTTTTATCTGGCAGTCGGGAATTGAGGCTGAGTTACCGCAGCAGCCCTCGGGAAACGCTGTCCAGGGAAAGACGCTTTTCGAGACCCGAGGTTGTATGGCCTGTCACTCGATGGGCGAGGAAGAGGAGGCCACAGGGGGCACCTTCGCCGCTAATCTCAGCCGCGTGGGCGAGAAGGCCAATTATGACTATCTGGTGCGGTGGATTCATAATCCCAAGGAGCGGACCCTCCCCTACTGCCCGATCCATGAGAGAGAGATCACTCCTGAAGATTATGCCAGCCAGGGACTGCCCTTCGAATTCGATCTCGAGCACAACGAGTGCCCACTGGGGGATCATCTCCTCCAGGTTCAACAGCCAACCGTTATGCCCAGCTTGCGACTGACCTGGGAAGAAGCCAGGGATATCGCCAGCTATTTGAGGACGCAGGCCCATGAAGATGCCGAGTATTCCCCGGCCCCCTATCTGGATGATCCGGACCTGAAGGAAGCGGGGCGAGCCCTGGCCCAGAACTTCGGTTGTGCTGGTTGCCACGAGATCAGTGGGCTGGAAAATGAAGGAAAGATCGGCATAGATCTCACCAAGGAGGGCAGCAAGCCGATCGAACGGCTGGATTTCGGGCTCCTGACTTCTCATGCGAAACACGACGACCCGCCTTGGTACAACCATAAGGGCTTTTTCGAGCGGAAATTGGCTACCCCGGACATTTTCGATGAAGGCAAATTGAAGGAGCCCCTGGAACGCTTGAAAATGCCCAATTTCGATCTCAGCCCCGAGGAGATTACTCAATTAACGACTTTTCTTTTGGGCAGTGTGGACTCCAAGTTTCCTGAAACGGCTTTCTACCAGCCGTCCGACCAGCGCAGTGAAATTCAGAAGGGCTGGTGGTTGGTCAAAAAATACAACTGCGTGGCCTGTCATCAGTTCACACCAGGCCAGGAAGCAACTGTGCTGGAAGAGCTGCCTCTGTACCAGGATCCGGACTGGCGAGAACAGCTTCCTCCCAGCCTGGTGGGACAAGGAGCCCGCGTGGATCCTAACTGGCTGGCCCGCTTCCTGAGAAATCCGGCTCTGCAAGAAGCCAACCCGAATCTCAATGGCGTCCGCAGTTATCTTCAAGCTCGCATGCCCACCTTCGATCTATCCAATGAAGAAATTCAGCAGCTGGTCCGCTTCTTTGCCGCTCTTTCCAAACAGTCGATCCCCTACACAGCACCTGCGCTTCAACCCTTGTCTTCTCGAGAACTGACCCTGGCCCGAGAGCTCTTCACCCACACCGCCGCGCCCTGCTTGAGGTGTCATGCTACGGGAGACCCGGTGACCGATCGGGATTCCACGGCTCCGAATTTCTTGCTCATCCCCGACCGTCTGAAACCGGACTGGACGGAACGTTGGATCGTCCACCCCGAAATCATTCGACCCGGAACCAACATGCCTTCGGGGCTGTTCCGTCAGGAAGGACAGCGCTGGGTGTTTGCTCTGGCCGACGTGCCCAGCCTAAGAGGCTACGACCAGGATCATGCTAAACTCATGGTGCGATACATGTTCCAGTACTCCGCGGCGGAGCAACGTCGGTTGACTGGGAGATGATAGGATTAGACCCATCCGCTAACTTTATTTTTGAGAAAGGAAGAAATATGTTGAATCGTAAACTCCACATCGGAGTGGTTTTGTTTTTTGTCTCTGTTCCCCTTGCCTGCGGTGGAGGAGGAACCCCTGCTGAGGAGGCCGCCGATACGGCCCCTGCGGAGGAAGCATCCCAGGGGATTGCTCCCGATCTCTCTCAGGCAGGCTCGGTTTCCGGAAAAGTGAGTTTCCAGGGTGATGCCCCTCAAATGGCACGGATTCGCATGGGCGCAGAGCCTGACTGCGAAGCCAAACATGAGGGTCCCGTCTATTCACAGGAAGTGATTGTCAACGACAACGGCACTCTGAAAAACGCTTTCGTCTGGGTCAAGACAGGATTGGAACAGTATCGTTTCGAGACTCCGTCAGGGACAGCGGTACTGGATCAGGATGGCTGCCGTTACACTCCCCACGTCTTCGGAGTTCAGACCGGCCAGGATTTCAGGATGCTCAACAGCGATCCCGCCACCCACAATATTCACCCCCTGCCGCAGCAGAACCGGGAGTGGAACATTTCTCAATCTTCCGGTCAGGAAATGGCCCGATCCTTCCCACGCCAGGAAGTCATGATTCCGGTGAAGTGCAACATTCACCCCTGGATGAAGGCTTACGTGGGCGTGGTCTCTCACCCCTATTTCGCGGTGACAGGCGACGATGGCTCTTTTGAATTAAACAATCTGCCTCCCGGAGACTACACCATTCAGGTCTGGCACGAAAAATACGGCACCCAGGAACAGCAAGTCACGGTGGAACCCGAGGGAAGTGGAGAGATCGAGTTCAGCTTCGAAGGATAGGCAAGCGTGGAGGAAGCGCGTCAGCGGGTCAGCGGGTCAGCGCGCGCTTCTTGCTCGATTCTATTTTCGATCGCTTCGTAAGTCAGGATCGCCTGTCGGCGCAGGTCTTCATCAAAAAGTGAATTCTCAGAAACGGAATCGACCAGTTCCAGTTCTGCAGCACCCCCGACCAGAGTAAGCGCTCTCAGGGATTCCCAAACATGCTGGGGATCGGTGTCAGAGGCAAGCATGGCTCGCAATTCTTTCAGCCCTTCCCTGTCCCCAAATCGAACCAGTGCCAAAGCTGCATTTCGCCTGACCAACACCTCGTCATCATGGAGCAGGTCGAGGAGGGCACTATGGAACAACTCGGAATTCGAATCCTGCCCCATCACCCAGGCTGTGGTCACTCGTACCTGTGGACCGGGGTGTTCGGAGAGCTGAGCCACGATCTCGTACCATTGGGCAACCTTGGGATCACCCCGTTCCATGCGTTCAGCGATCTGAGACAGCCCATGCTGAACCCGCCGAGGCTTGTCCGGATCGGTTAGGAATTGGGTGAGTTCGTCATCCTGCAGGGGGCGTCCGAACCAGGTTCCCTGCCAAAAGTAAAAGGGAACGACAACACTGGCCACCAGGGCCAGTAAAACGAGCGCAGTGTAAAAGGGCCCAATTCGTCCCGCCATGAAAGTCCTGGAACCTGTGCGAATCGCACTAATAGGGCAAGGGGCCTAATTCCGCCTCGTAGTCCTTGATCGAGACCATATCGATCGCGTCCCAGGGACATCCTTCCAAGAAGGTTCCCTCCGGGCCCTTACTGGTGCAAAGCTTGCAACCGATGCACAGCAGGGAATCCACTTCGATGCGCCCGAAAGGAGGATGCTCTTCATCCGGCACCCAGATCATGCAGTTTCCAATAGGACAGTAATCCACACAGGCAGGGGAGCCGGCACAACCCGTACAGGCATCATTGATGACGGCAATCACCACGGGTTTGCGCTTGCGCTGGTCCGTTCGTTTGATGGTTGAAGTGTCTTTTAAAGGATCAACAGCCATGGTTCTTTCACTCTTCAGAATTGGAGTCAGGAGGTTCGGGATTGGAGTCGGGAGCTTCGGGGCCATACCAGGACACCTCATGCTCTGGATAAGCTTTTTCGATCATCTTCGCTACCGCTTCTCGATTCTCTTCCATTCCATAGAGCGGGTTGGACCCGAACAGGGTGATCTTCTCATAGTACAGGTTAAAGGCCAGGCTTCCCCCGCCCCCGATCTGTAAATCACCACCCTTTGCAAAGAAGCCATTCTCTCCCAGTTCTTCCCCTGCCAAGTTGACGATCTGCTCCTCAATCTTGCCCGCATAAGGCTTGTAGTTCAAACCCCGAACGATGATTCTTTTCTCGGCAGCCCATTCCAGCTGAAGGAGGAGATACTGGAACATCACTCCTCCCCCTCCCAATCGAACATCAGCGATTTCTGAAAGTGACATGAACTCTCCTGCTGGTTCCCAATGCGTGTCTACTACGTTGTCGACGTACCGTCCGTGAGGGCGAGCCATCGGCTCGCCCTCACCCTGAAATTCTAGCCGAACGGCAAACGTCAAACAAGCTTCCTGGCACCGATGCGGTTGTTTTGCTAAACTTACCGCGTCTGTGCGCCTGTAGCTCAGAGGATAGAGCAAGGGGTTCCTAACCCCTGCGCCGCAGGTTCGAGTCCTGCCAGGCGCATTTTTACTTCGGCGATAGCAGAAGGGAATTTCCGTGGTTGCGAAACGGCTGACTCGCAGAGAAATTGTCCAGGAAGACAAGATCCAGACCTTTCTCACTGGAGTTTATGAGTGGTCCTCTCAGAACCGCTCTTTACTGATCGCTTTTTTCGCAATCTTTGTGCTCTCTATCCTGGGTTCTTATTTCTGGCAAAACTATGAGATGGACCGCTCCGAGCAGATTCAAGTTCAATTTGCTGAGGCACTGAAAATTTACCATGCTCCCGTCATTGAAGAAAGTGCAGGAAACTCGGAGGATCCGATCGTTTTCGACGAATATATCTTCGAAAGGGATGAAGAGCGTCGGGAGAAAGCTCTTGAAGCTTTTACGGCCGTCGCGGAAGATTACTCCGGCACTCACCTGGGGCTGCTGGCGCGCTACTACAGGGGCCTGATCAAGCAGGAAATGGGTCAGATCGGAACAGCTGAAGAGGATTTGAGCTTTGTGATGGGAAATTCAGCTGAGCCCCAGACCCGGAGTCTGGCTCGACATCTCCTGGCCCGCATCGCGGAATTAAAAGACGACCGTCAGGGAGCGACCGAGTTGCTGGAAGAAATCCTCCTGGAGGAGACCGCCTACTTCCCCAAAGACACCATACTTTTACGGCTCGCCCAGAATCATGAGGCGGCAGGAAATGCAGAGGAGGCTGTGAACTTTTATACGAGGTTGACCACCGAGTACCCCATCAGCGATTACTCTCAGGAGGCTCAACTTCGACTCGATCAGCTGGAAGAGAAGCAAAAGTAGTCGCAGAGTTCGGGCTAATACTTCAAGATCGAGAAGATTTCAGCGCCATCCAGCTTTTCCCGACCCTTCAGTGATTCCAACTCCACGATGAAGGCTAGAGCCACAACCTCACCTTTCAGCTCACGGACCATTTGGGCGGTTGCAGCGGCCGTGCCACCGGTGGCGATGAGGTCATCGACAATCAAGATTCGTTGGCCCGGTTCAATCGCGTCCTTGTGCATTTCCAGGACATCTTGACCATACTCGAGATCGTAAGAGGCGCTGATCGATTCCGCGGGAAGCTTGCCCTTCTTTCGAACCAGTACGAAACCCGCGTTCAAACTGTAAGCGAGGGCTGGCGCAAAAATGAATCCCCGAGATTCGATACCAACCACCCGGTCGATTTCCTTTTCTTTATATTCTTCGGTCAGAATATCCATAACCGATCGGAGGCCTTCCCGATCCTTTAAAAGCGTTGTGAGATCGTAAAAGAGAATTCCCGGCTTGGGAAAGTCGGGGACCTCTCGAATCTTATTCTTCAGTTCTTCCATAGTTCACCATTCAATTGAAAAATCCTGATAGCCTGCAGGCTCCACTTCCCCAACCTCAACATCCTCGACGAAGCCCAGAGATGGCCCCTTTTCTATCCTGCTCAGAAATTGCCCCATAGGATCCTCGTCACCTTCAGCGTAAGCCTCCACCGTCCCATTGGGGAGATTCTTCACCCAGCCTCGAATGCCTAGTCTCTGGGCGACCCGGTGAGTGAAGTAGCGAAAACCCACTCCCTGTACCTGACCTTTCACAACATACCGACGAGCAATCATAACGATGAGCGAACGCTAAGCGTACGCCCATCGTAGAAAATAGAAAAAGAAAATAGAGAGAAAAGAGGGCACTCTATTTTGCTATGGGCCCGTTATTCCTTCTTTCTCTACGCTGAGCACCAGCGAAGCGTTGTCTTGCTCCGATTCTCTATTCTCTACGCTTTCTTGCTTTGCAAAAAAGCGTTGGTCGGGGCGAGAGGATTTGAACCTCCGACCTCACGGACCCGAACCGTGCGCGCTACCAAACTGCGCTACGCCCCGATCGATTTAGAGCCGACTCATTCTATAACCTAAGCCCGGAAACTTGAAACCCCTGACCGTCTGACCGCCTGACCACCTGACCTGGAACTTGGAACCTGGAACCGGAAACGCGCGTTGGCACGCTTTTGCGCTACAACACGTATTTAACAATGAAGAATCCACCCACCAGAAGAATAGAAAAAAGGATGACCAGAAGGTTAAAGTATCGATCCACAAAGTTCTGTATGCTCGGCCCAAACCACCAGATGAGTCCACCTAACAAGAAGAATCGTGCACCTCGACTCAACACCACAACCGCCGTGAAAGTGATGAGATTGATCTCGAAGACCCCTGCCGCAATGGTAAAGAGTTTGAAGGGAATCGGAGTAAACCCCGCCACGGCGATGGCCACAGCATCCCACTGCTGGTAAAGAACTTGGACCCGTTCATACTGTTCGCCTACTGCATAAAACTCGACGATACGGCTTCCGATCAATTCATAGAATTCCAGTCCCAGCCAGTACCCCAGCAGCGCTCCCAGAGATGACCCCACGGTGCATAGGGCGGCAAAGCGTAGGGCCCGTGGGGGAGCTCCTATAGCAAGAGGGATCAGAAGAACGTCCGGTGGGACCGGAAAGAAGGAAGACTCGGCAAACGCAATCACGAAGAGTGTGCGTACGGCGTTCGGCCGCTCAGATAAGCCGACCACCCAATCATATAAACTCCTCACCCAGCCAAACGGGTTCAAGGAACGATGCGATCCTTCAGCTGTCACGGGTCAGCTCATCTTAAGGCTCTTTCCTCTGTGCTTTTTGTAGCCTGTCAAGGAGCCGTAGTCGGTCTGATCTCGCTGCAAAGGGGTGACCGACACTTCTCCCGCCCGAATCGCTTCATAGTCCGTGTCTGCTTCGACCATCCACTTACTTTCATCCCGAGCGATCCAGTAATAGCTCCTGCCGCGCGGATCTCTCTTCTCTTCAATCGAACCCTCCGCCGCCTTACTTCCCTGTCGAGTAAAACGATAAGCGACCGGGTCTCCTTCAGGAATATTGATGTTCAAAAATGTCCCTTCGGGAAAGGGAAAGAGTTCATCAATGATACGGCGGACGAACCCTGCAGCCGGATCAAAATTGAATTCTCCCTGGTTGCTTAGCGATGAGGCGGCAACAGCAGGAATCTGATGAATCGCTGCTTCCCGCGCTCCCGCAACCGTACCCGAATAGATGATGTCATCACCCAGATTGGGACCATGATTGATTCCGCTCACCACTAGATCCGGTGAGCGTGGCAACAGCTTTCGAAGCGCAAAAATAACACAGTCGGCAGGAGTTCCTGTCAAAGCATAGTGGTCTTCAGAAACCTTAAACGTTCGAAGGGGACGATGAATGGTGAGTCCCTGACTGACGGCACTATTCTCTTCAGCAGGCGCAACCACAATCACCCTTCCCCATCCGGATAGAGCCCCTTTAAGTGCCAGCAGTCCTTCCGCCCTCACTCCGTCGTCGTTGGTCAGCAATACAAGTCGATCTTGATTCTTCATCTCAAAAGAGAGGCATTATAACGGGAACAAGTCGAATTGTAACAGGGGATGGGCCTTGCAGGCCACGATCGAAGCCCAGTTGCCCCCCAGAAAGGCGCAAGATGCTGTTATAATCGATGTGCAGGAGAGAATTACAAAATGGCCATTCCGCTCCGTGTTTTACTGGTTGAAAAAGACGAACAAGACCTGGAATTGATCACTCAGGAATTAGAACGAAGCGGGTTTGAAGCCGAAATTCATACCGTGGCAATTGAGAGGGACTACTTCACCCAACTCGAGGCCGGTCACGATGTGATCATCTCCAATTACGCACTCATGCAGTTCGACGCCTTGCGGGCGCTCGAAATTCTGAAGGAAAAGGGACTGGACACCCCATTCATCGTTGTCGGTGGAAAGGTTGGGGAAGAACTGGCAGTCGAGTGCATCAAACAGGGTGCGAACGACTTTTTGCTCAAGGCTCGCCTGAACCGGCTCGGACAGGTGGTCAAGCGTGTTTTACAGGAAAGCAGAATCGAAAGGGAAAAAACGCAGACCGAGGCCTCCCTCCACGAGGGTGCCAAACTCTACCGCCAACTCTTGGAATTCTGTCCCGTGGGAATCGCACTGGTCAAGAAGGGTAAAGTCACTTTCGTGAATCGATCCGGAGCCCACTTGTTGGGAGCGGCAAGCCCCAAGCAGCTTCTCGAAAAGTCCCTGGCCGGTTTCGCTCACGCTGATTCTCAAGAAGATCTGGAAAAAAGACTTCAAGAGAGTGAATTTGGAAACAACAAGGTCACCCTGCTGCAAGAGAAGTTTGTGCGCCTCGACGACAAGACAATAGACCTCGAACTGGAAGCGCTCCTGGTCACCGACAGCGGCCATCAGGCAATTCTCCTGGTCATGCATGACATCACGGAGCGGGAGCGGGAACAGGGGCTTCTCCCTTTCCATGCAAACCTCCTGTCTCAGGTTCCTGATGCCGTTGTGGCAGTTGATGATGAGCGCAGGATCACCTATTTGAATCGGTCCGCAGAAAAGTTGTATGAGGTGGCTTCTGATGAGGCCCTGGGCAAGAGCATAGACGAAGTTTACGAAAAACGCTGGTTTGACGAGGGAGATGAAAAGGTAAGTGGGGAAGCTTTGGCCAAAACCGGGTTTTGGCAGGGAAAGAACCTTCACGTTCCGAAAAGTGGAAAAGAGATTCATGTGAGTTCCTCAGTCAGCCGTTTTCAGGATGAACCGGGAAAAAGCAGCGGCATGATTTCCGTTATCCGTGATATTACACACACCAGAAAAACTGAAGACTCGCTCAAGAAAGAAAGAAAGAAATTTCTATTCTTCAGTTCTCAACGCAGCCGCCGGGCTTCTCCTGGTCCTTGACAAAGAAGGCCGCATCCTCCTTTTTAACGGGGCCTGTGAAAAGCTGAGTGGTTACTCCGTCAATGAGGTCAGAAAGAAACATCCCTGGGATTTCTTGCTGTCTCCGGAAGACTCCCAGTCCTCTCAAGCCATCTTCAAGGATCTCAAAGTGGATCAATTTCCCCACTCTCACGAAGACTATTGGATCACCAAGGATGCCGCGCGTCGATTGATCTCCTGGTCCGATACGGCCTTGACGGACGACAAGGGTGAGGTGGCCTGTATTGTCTCGGCAGGAATCGACATCACCGAGCATGAAGAAGGGGAAGAAGCAGATCGGCAGAGCGCCGAATACTTTCGCTCGCTTGTGGAGAACGCTGCTGACGCACTCCTGATTCTCGACAAGGATGGAGTCATCCGCTTCGAAAATCCTTCCTTCGAAAAAATTCTGGGATACAAGCCGGAGGAGTTTCTGGACAAGAATCTTCGTGAACTCGTTCACCCCGATGATGGACTCATTTTGAGCAAGGCCCTGGAAGGGGTGAAGAGAAAGCCCGATTCTACCGCGTCGATGCAGCTTCGACTTCAGAGCATGGAAGGTTCATGGGTCACTGTGCAGGGGGTCACCAAAAACTTTCTGACAGACCCAGCCGTCTCGGGTATTGCGGTCACGGTCCGAGACATCACCCGGCGCAAGAAAGCGGAACAGGGGATTCAGCGCCAATTGAAAACTTTGGATGCCCTCCACGCCATCGATAGCGCCACCTCCAGCGGTCTGGATCTCCAGGTTACGGCCAAGGTTATTTTGGAACAGCTTACCCAGGAACTGGAGGTAGACGCAGCCAGCGTACTCCTGTTCCACCCCAACACCCATAAACTCAAGTACTTCTCGGGGCTCGGCTTTCGCAATATTGATATCGCCCGTTCCGAAATCAATCTGGGTGAGGGTGTAGCAGGCAAGGCCGGCTTGGAACGCGAGCTCATTCGCATTCCGGATCTGCGTGATTCTGAAGAAGCTTCGAGGCGGGCTGAGCTTCTCGCTGAAGAAGAGTTCGTGGCCTACTATGCCATGCCCCTGGTAGCCCGTGGTGAGCTCAAAGGTGTCCTGGAGATCTTCAATCGTTCCGCATTGTCCCCGGACCAGGACTGGCTGGATCTTCTGTCTGCCGTGGCTTCACAGGCCGCTGTTGCCATGGACAACGCCGACCTGATCGCCGGATTACAGAATCACAATACCGGGCTGAGTTTCGCTTACGACTACACTTTGGAAAAGGTGTCGTATGCCCTGGACCTCAGGGAACAGCTGAGTCACGGACACAGTCAGCGGTTGGCTGAGTGGACGTTGAAACTGGGAGAGGCCATGGGAATGGAGGGCCCTGATCTGATCAACGATCGTCGGGGTGCACTGTTGCACGATATCGGTAAGATCGGAGTCCCCGAGAGCATTCTCCTCAAACCCGGTCCACTCAGCGAAGACGAGTGGGAAGTCGTGCAAAAGCATCCCCGATACGCCTACTTGCTGCTGTCCGAGATCCCCTATTTGCGGGCAGCTGCAAACATTCCCTATTGTCACCATGAGAAGTGGAACGGCTCCGGTTATCCGCGCGGCCTGAAGGGCAAGGAGATTCCCCTGGCGGCTCGCGTCTTTTCCGTTCTTGAGGTATGGGACGTGATGGGCTGTGACCGCCCCTATCGGGAAGCCTTGCCCAACATGCAAATACGGGAATACTTGAAATCTCATTCCGGTATCGATTTCGATCCTGAGATCGTGGAGAGGTTTCTGGAAATGGAGAGGGAAGGCGCTTTCACTCGTGACCCTCCCTCAGAAAGTGTCCTCACCCAGGACGAAGCACCCGAGGACAAGGGGACTGACGCCGAACCACCCCAGGAGATGGCCACCTCCGAACCCCGGGGAGAGGTCACCGAAAAACCCCAGGAAGAGGTTACCGGAGAGCCCAAGGAAGAAGAGCCCAAGGGGACTGTCCTGGGGAAACTCAAGGGGAAGGTCACCGAAACACTGAAGGGGAAGGTCAGCGAAGAATCTGAGGAGACCGTCACCGAAACATCACAGGTCGACGAATCCCAGGGGACAGAACCCAAGGAGATCCTCAGTCCGGAAGAACCCGCAGAGGTGGACCTCACACTCAAGGAGACCGATCCCGAACCCAAGGCAATCCTCAGCCTAGAGAAGCCCAAGGAAGCGGATCTCAAACCCAAGGAGACCATCAGCCCGGAAAAACACGGGGAGGTGGACCGCACACTGAAGGAGAAGGCCAGCACCGAAGAGCCCCAGGAGAGCGGTCTCAAATTCAAGGACCCGGTCAACCCCGAGAAGCCCCAGGAAACAGACCTCAAACCCGAAGAGAAGGTCAGCACGGAAGAGCCCCAGGAGACCAGTCTCAAGTTCAAGGAACCGGCCAGCCCTGAGAAGCCCAGGGAGACCGGTCTCAAACTCGAGGAGAAGGCTAGTCTGGTGAAGCCAACGGCGACAGGTCTCAAACCCGAGGAGAAGGCTATTCCGGAGAAACCCAACGAACCGGATCTCAGGCTCGGGGAGAAGATCAGCCCTGTGGAAGTCAAGGGAACAAACAGCGGCGCACCTCCTCTGATATTCAACGAACCCCTCATGGAGTCAGTGACTCAGGAACTCGAGGAGACCACGGGAGACGGAAAGGTCACTGAAAGACTCATGGGGAGGGTGACACAGGAACCGCCGGAAACCGAAGAAGAGGGAAAAGACACCTCCAGCCCGGACTCTGCATAAATTCTCTACTGCAGCGATTCCATATTCAGACAGACCCACCGACTAAACTCTTAGACGATGCAGAACACCGAGCTGCTCTCGCAGCTGGAAGAGATTGTTGACCAGCTGGGGCTTGAATTGAGGTGGGACGAAGGGGACTTTACGGGGGGAGTCTGTCGTCTTGGAGACAGACAGATCCTGGTGATGAATCGTTCTCTTCCCACCTTTGAAAAGATTCGTGTCTTGTGCAGAAACCTTTCCAACACCGATCTATCCAAGATCTTCGTGCTCCCCGCCATCAGAGAGCAAATCGTTCGGTTTCAGTGACCCTCTAACCGACGACCTAGCCCTTTTCAATAACCTTGAGCATCTCCGACACCGTCAAGAGCTTCTCCCGAACCTTGCCCAGCCGCTTGCCCGCTTCCACCTCCTGCCGGTCCAAGAGCTTCCAGTCCTCAAAGGTTACGACTTGGAGCTTTTTTTCCGCCAACATCCGGTCCACCGCTTGAGGCGTCTTTTCCGGGTCGACCTTGGCGCTTTTCCCTTCGATGTCCTCGATTATTTTCTCCACCGTTGCTACCGAGTCGCTCTTGTTGGTTCCGATGAGACCGGTGGGTCCACGCTTGGCCCAGCCGACTGCGTACTCGTTGGAGACGATCTCGCCGGAGACCGAATCGGTCACTCGCCCCTCTTGATTGCAGACAATCCCGCGTTTCTCATCGAAGGGCACGCCGGGCAGGGGCAGGCCACGGTAACCAATGGAACGGAAAATAAGCCCAACGGGAAGCACCTCGTACTGCCCCGTGCCACGGGAGCGGATGTAGCCCGTCTCATCCGGGTATAGCTCGTTCTTTTCGATCTTCACCGCTGTGACGCGACCGCTCTCACCCAGGATTTCTGCCGGTGAAACACAAAAACGCAGGCGAACTTTTCTCGACTGACTTCCCTCACCTGCTTTGGACTTTTCCCTCAGATACTCAACCTTTCGCTGGCCCTCTTTCCCCCCGGAGGCTTTTGAGGCTTCATCCAGCTCCATTTCCTTGGGATCGACGACCAGATCCACGCCCTTCAGACTTCCGATCTCCCTGATCTCATTGAGTGAAAAGGCTGCCTGTTTAGGACCCCGCCGGGACAGGATAACCACCTCCTCCACTTTGCCCTTTCGCAGCGCCTCCAGAGTGTATCCGGCGATGTCCGTCTGGACCAATGCGTCGTGGTCCTTGGCCAGGATGCGTGTCACATCCATGGCCACGTTTCCTACTCCCACAACCGCTGCCCGTTCATGAGACAGGTCAAAGGATCTGTCAATGTAATCCGGGTGGCTGTTATACCAGGCGACGAATTCAGTGGCGGTGTAGCTGCCTTGCAGATCCTCTCCGGGGATACCCAGCCGCCGATCGGTCTCACAGCCGACGGCGTAAACAATTTGGTCGTAGTGTTTTCGCAATTCCTGAACGGAGAGGTTGCGGCCCACATTGACGTTACCGAAGAAGCGGAGATGCTGGCTGGCCGCGATCCGTTCATACACGCGAATGACGGCCTTGATCTTCTGGTGGTCCGGGGCAACCCCAAAGCGCACCAGACCATAAGGTGTGGGCAGACGGTCATACAGGTCAACCCCCACTTTGAGGTCTTTTCCCCCGAAAAGAGCGCCCGCCGCGTAAAAGCCTGCAGGGCCGGAGCCAACGATGGCCACTCGAAGGGGACGATCTTTACTGCCTAGGGAGTAAACTTGCTCGTCCGTCATAAATTCGCTTTCTCAACAGAACAGTCACTGGCAGGTAAAAACAGTACCAAAATCATGAAGTTTAGCATCATTGGGTGTCGTATCCAGCCCATGGTCGATATCCTCCGTCTTACATCGGGCATGATCATGCTTCAATCGTTCTCAGCGGTCTAAGGCAACCGAATTCGGGTTCTGCCTGGCCCGATGGATAATGCTAGAGCTGAACTGGGAGAACACCCTCAAACCGGATCATCCAGCCCGTCATGGGGTCATCGGGTGAGAAAAAAGCTAGGAGACTGACCACTCTTTCGGGTATAATTTCCCACAGGTTTTTCACAGGTGTTCCGCAGGTGGTTCACTACCAAGAAGGCGGGTCGGGATTGCCTCGAAAAAAGCGAAGAATTAATCATCCTCCACAGCGCAGGCTTGCCACCATCATGTTCACCGACATCGTTGGCTACAGCGCTCTGACTCAGAAGAGTGAGCCTTTAGCCCTGGAGGTGCTGGAAGAGCATAGGCGGATGCTGCGTCCTCTTTTCGCAAATCACGAGGGAAAGGAGATCAAGACCATCGGCGATGCCTTTCTGGTGGAATTCTCCAGTGCCTTGGCGGCGGCGCGCAGCGCCGTCCAGATACAGAGCACGATCGCTGAACACAATGACTCCTCACCACCCGAGAAGCGGTTTCACCTTCGCATCGGATTGCACCTGAGCGATGTCGAGCATCGGGAAAACGACCTCTACGGAGATGGGGTGAATATCGCGTCTCAGATTGAGCCTTTGGCGGAACCCGGAGGCATTTGTATTTCTGAGGATGTCGCTCGTCAGATCGAAAACAAGATTAAAGAGCCCGTTTTGCGGCTGGGGAAGAGTGAATTGAAGAACATCCACCTCCCCATGGCGATTTACCGCATTGTCCTTCCCTGGGAAAGCAATCCTCCTGCGCTCTCACGGCGACCCTTCTTTTCCCTGACAAAGAGTAAACACGCGGGATCGCAGCTCGTGCTAGGGGTGCTCCTGCTCTTTCTGGTGGTCATGACCTGGCCAAGAGGCAATGATGTGGCGACACCCACCATGATCCCTCTGGAGCTCCCTGAGCCGGTCGAGCCTATCGTCCCGGATATTTCTTCCAGCCTGCGAGCTTTCCTGGACGATGAGATCAACCGGGCAAGCTTGCGAGTCAGTTATGAAGAAATCCACCCCACTCAGGATGGTCCCAGACTCACGATTAAAGGTACGGGGCAAATCCAACAGGAAGGAGAAGGGGTGGACAGCGGTATGTATCCCGACTTAAATTTGGCTGAGGTCGAAAATCTGGTCCGACTTCTTCTGGATATCGAAGCCTGGGAGCAAAGGACGCCCTGGCGTGAAACAGCCTCCGACGAAACCCGAGCCTACCTGCGAGTACAGGTTGAAGGCGCATCCTCGGAAATTTGGGAATGGTACGACGAGCTGGATGACAACCGGCGGATCGTGCAGCTTCTTGATCAGTTGAAGAAAGTTGCTTTACTGCGGAGAGACCTCGCCGTACCCAAGAGAACGGTAGTCGTCCAAGAAGGAGCAACGCCCCAGGCACCGACCGATCCGCCTTCAGCACTATCCCAGGCGGCAGAAAGCCGCCCAGACCCCCAGTCTGCAGTGGACGAAGGACAGACCCAAGATCCGCCTCCTGTCCTGACGCCCCAAGCCTCCCATGTGCTAACAGAGGCAGCATCTGCTGATGCATCCCAGAGAGTTCCGGTTCTACCTCGAGTTGCTGTTGAGGACACGACCGATAAAGCGGAGGAGGCCAAAAAAGCAGAGGAGACCATAGAAGCAGAGAAGGCCACAAAAGCTGTGGCCGCAAAGGAAGAGGAGGCAGAACTTGCCTTGCCGGTTCCTCCTCAGGACATGCATTCCGAGTTACTGGCCGTGGTCAGGGACGGTCAAACCGAGAGACTCAACACCCTGATCAACTCCGGCGCTGACCCCAACACCCGGACAGAAGATGAGATCGCCATCTTGGCGGAGGCAGCCAGTCGGGGACACACCGACACGATACGGGTCCTGCTGGACGCTGGCGCTGACATTCATGCCACCGATCCCATGGGCCGGACAGCCTTGATGGAAGCTGCCAGTGAAGGTCATGCAGACACGGCCAGGGTTCTGCTCGATCGAGGCGCCGATGTGGACGCTCAGCGGAACAGCAGCCTTCCCCGCTCGATATTCCGAGCAATGGGCACAGGCCTTCGCTTCCTCGGGGGAGTCGAACGGTCCGACTCTTCGAGTCGTTCGACGCCCCTGATGATGGCTGCATCGAAAGGTCACCAGAAGACGGTGCAGGTCCTGCTCGATCGAGGCGCCAATGTAAGGGCCAAGGACCATCAGGGACAAACCGCCCTGATGATGGCGGCCGGTGTCGGTCATAGCCGGACCGTCGTGATCTTATTGCAATCAGGAGCCGATGCCGATGCCAAGGACAAAGAGGGACGCACCGCCCTGATGATGGCGGCCAGCTCGGGCCACACTCAAATTGTCGAGCTCCTACTCCGAGCCCGGGTCAAAATCAACGCCAAGGACAAACAAGATCACACCGCCCTGATGGTGGCCAGCCAAAAGGGTCATTCCCATATCGCCCAACTGCTCAAGCAGGCCGGCGCTGAGGAGTAGCGGCCAACCCGCATCGCACCACCTCTACTTCGACTCACTCCGGCTCACCCCGGCCCACTGAACAAGGTAGAAGTCTTCTAACCAGGGCACCGCCCTACCGATATAGGGGATTGGGGTGATCGAATCGGCAACCCGCGTCCCATTTTGAGCGTTGATTGCCATGTGCTGGAATCCCACCTGCATCCTTGATCATGCGCGCAAGGTGGAGCAGATTCAAGGTCATGAACGTTGTATTGCGATTGGTGAAATCATTCTCGGGCCCTCCCGATCCGGGATCCAGATACGAGGGTCCCGGTCCCGCCTCTCCTAGCCAGTCGGCATCCGCTTGAGGTGGGATGACGTATCCGAGATGCTGGAGGGAATAGAGAATATTCATTGCACAGTGCTTTGCTCCGTCCTCGTTGCCTGTAATCAGACAACCTCCTACACGACCATAGTAGGCGTATTGTCCATTTTCGTTGAGATCCCCGGAACTCGAATAGAGTCGCTCAATGGTTTTCGTACATACTGAAGTCTTTTCACCCAGCCAAATGGAGGACGTGATCACCAGTATTTCTGCCACTTTAACCTTCTCGTAGATCTGGGACCAATCATCTTGCTCCCACCCCTGCTCCGTCATGTCCGGATAGACTCCATAGGCGATGTTAGAGTCAACGGGACGCAGAACCTCCACAGAAACGCCATTTTTCTCCATGATGGCCTTGGAAATCTCGACGAGGCCTTGAGTATGGGACACTTCGGGCGTCTTCTTTAAGGTACAGTTGAGAAACAGTGCGTTGAGATCGGAAAAATCCCAACGGCTCGACTCACACATCTCGAGTTGCTTTTCGTTCAATGCCATGACTTCCTCCTGTTTTCGTCCATTCATTTCTTGGCTTAGTATAGGATAACGGATCATCCATCCATTGATAGATCCAGCGCCACCTGACGTTGATTTTCCCCTCTCCCCGCGGTAGGATGCATGATTCGAATCATTCGATGGGACCCAAGCGAGAGGTGATTTTCGATGAATCTGACTCTGTCGACCGAAGAACCCCAGAGTTCCTTTTACTTCACTTCCACCCAGACGCGTGAGTCTCTTCTCGAACAATATCAAGAAGTGCGATCTTTTTCGGAAAAATTGTGTAAGCCACTCACGACCGAGGACTACGTGGTGCAAAGTATGGAAGACGTAAGCCCCACGAAGTGGCACCTAGCCCATACTACCTGGTTTTTTGAAACCTTTGTTCTGGCCAGTCATGATGTGGCTTACCAACCCGTTTGTCCCGAGTACAGCTACCTCTTTAATTCCTACTATATCCAGGCTGGCGAAAGATATTCTCGCCACAGGCGCGGCCTTATAACGCGTCCTGGAGTTCAGGAAGTGTTTGAATATCGACATAGAATCGACCAACGAATCATCACATTACTCAAAGAAACAAGCCGACCGGCACTCGGAGAACTGCCGTCTATTATTGAAATCGGCATCAACCATGAGCAGCAGCATCAGGAATTGATGATGAGCGACATCAAACATGTCTTTTCCTGCAACCCACTGTATCCCGTGTACAAGGAAATGGAGGTAGATTCAAGACAGGAGGTACCGGAAATAACCTGGGTTTCCTTCGAGGAAGGAATGTACCAGATTGGCCATGATGGTCAGGGCTTTTGCTTTGACAACGAAATGTCTTGCCATCGGCACTTTTTGGAAAGTTTTCAACTTGCCAGCCGCTTGGTGACGAATGGAGAATATATTCAATTCATTGAGGATGGCGGCTATCGAGAGCCGACACTTTGGCTGTCCGAAGGATGGTACACGATCGAGGAATTGGGGTGGAAAGCCCCGCTCTACTGGCGTGAAATCGACGGCGAGTGGCATCAGTTCGCCTTCAATGGGCTGAGGAAGGTCGACCCGGCCGAACCTGTTTGTCACCTGAGCTATTTCGAGGCCGATGCCTTCGCCCGCTGGGCGGGTGCCCGTCTACCATCGGAAGCGGAGTGGGAGACTGCCTCGGCTGGTTTACCGATCCAAGGGAACTTTCAGGGCAAGGCAAGATACCATCCCACGCCAGTGAACACTAAGGAGTCCAATGGTCTGCCCTTGCAAATGTTCGGCGACGCGTGGGAATGGACTCACAGTCCCTATATCGGATATCCGGGCTATAAGCCGATGGATGGTGCACTAGGGGAATACAATGGCAAGTTCATGTGCAACCAAATGGTGTTGCGGGGTGGATCCTGTGTGACTTCACAGTCCCACATTCGGAAGACCTATCGAAATTTCTTCCCAACTTCAGCGCGGTGGCAATTTACAGGCATCCGACTGGCCAAAGACGCCTAGGAGCCTGTCCGGGTAATAGGTGCCGCCGTAACCCTTTGGGCGGACGGGGGTTGCGGTGCAACTTTCTAACTCTTTCCAGGGCTGCTGGTCCTCAGGCCACAAGCGAAGATCGAGAAAAATGATCCTTCACAAGACGCCGCCAGGCAAAACAAGCGATGGAGGCAACCATGGCTACACCGGCAGCTGTCGGTGTAAAATGGTGAACAGATGGAAAAGTCTGGTATTGGCATCCTAACGGGTGGCGGCGATGTACCCGGTTTAAACTCGGTAATCAAGTCGGTGGTCTATGGGGCCAAGAATCTTGACCGCAAGGTCATTGGGATTCGCAGAGGCTGGCAGGGTCTCACCGATGTCCACCTCTCTCAGCACCAGGACCCGGGGTTCATCATGCCTCTAAATAGAGTGAACACTCGCGCCATTGACCGAACCGGAGGTACGGTTCTCCATACCTCCCGCACCAACCCTGCCAAGATGAACAAATCCAAACTGCCTGCGCATCTTTCCGCTGAAGAGTTGCGTCCCCTCCAGATCGACGAAGACGCCTATGATCTCACACCGATCGTGATTCGGAATCTGGAGCAGCTGGGGATCGAGACCCTCATCGCGATCGGAGGAGATGATACTCTGGGCTATGCCGCGCGCCTGAGTGGCGCGGGTTTTCCCGTTATTGGCATTCCGAAGACCATGGACAATGACGTCCCCGGAACGGAATACTGTATCGGCTTTTCCACTGCTGTCACCAGGGCTAGAGAATTGATCACCCGCCAACGCACGACTCTGGGCTCGCATGAGCGCATCGGCGTGTTTCGGATGTTCGGACGCGAGGCAGGCTTCACGGCCCTTTATACGGCCTACGTCACTTCCACCCGCTGCCTGATACCAGAATCCCCTTTTGACCTGGAGACGATCTGTCGCTTGATGGTCGAAGACAAATACAATGCTCCCAGTCGTTACTCCCTGATCGTGATTTCTGAGGGGGCCACCTGGCAAGGACAACAGAAGGCAAAGTTCGGCGAGGCTGATGCCTACGGTCACCGCAAGACTGTGGATATCGGTCATGCTTTGGCGGCGGAGATTCGACGCCGAACTGGAGAGGAGACGATGACCTCAGATCTCACCTATGATCTACGCAGCGGGGATCCCGACTCACTGGACGGTCTCATTGCCACCACTTTTGCCAACAACGCCATGGATCTGATCAGCCAGGGAATGACAGGTCAGATGGTCTCGGTCCGCGATGGCCGTTACGACCATACCTCCTTACCCGATCCTGCATCTCCTCCTCGCCGGGTCAACGTAGAGAGGCTCTACAACCCCTCCCGCTTTCGGCCGCTGTACGTCAACAAGCTAGGCTCCCCCATACTCCTTGACCACGTCTAGGAACTTTGTGCTCGGGTGGCTGACGAACCGTGCCAAGCCTCATTGCTTTTCCATCGCTTCATTGTAGCTTCCGCTGCGAGCAGCCCCATTGCAGCTGGCGCGGTGGTAGAAGGCATTCTTGGCGGCTTCGACGTTCCGGCTCTCCCCCTGCCAGGCCTCGAGAACCGGGGCCTGGAGGGCGCGGCCGAAGGAAAAGCTGAGTTCCCATGGGAGCTTGCCCATGGTATTCATGGCATTCAGATTCGTCGTGGCCTGTACGTCAGACTGCCCGCCTGAGAGAAAGACCAAGCCGGGAACAGCCGCTGGAACATGACGGAGAAAACATCGCAGAGTGGCTTCCGCGACCTCCTCTGGGTGCGCCTGAACGGTGCAGTCCTTCCCAGGCAGAACCATGTTGGGTTTCAATAGGATTCCTTCCAGGAGTACACCACTCTCGGCCAGGGCGCCAAAGACCGCCTCCAGGGTCTTCCCGGTCTCTTTTTCACAACGGTCTATACCATGAGCTCCTTCCATCAAAACTTCGGGCTCCACAATGGGAACCAGGTCTTCCTCCTGACAGAGGGCAGCATACCTGCCCAGAGAATGCCCGTTGCAATGAATGCAGTGGCGGGATGGAGTCTCCTCTCCAATGGCAAGAACCGCTCTCCACTTGGCGAATCTGGCCCCCAGCTGCCTATACTCCTTCAATCGGGCTCTGAGCCCGTCCAACCCTTCAGTGATCTTCTCTCCACGGCTGAAGGGTAAGGGTGTCGTGCCCTTGTCTACCTTGATGCCTGGAATGATCCCCTGTTTCAGCAGAACATCGGTAAAGGCTTGGCCCTCCGAGGTGGTCTGTCGGATCGTCTCATCAAACAAAATGACGCCACTGATGAACTCGTTGGACCCGGAAGTCGTTAAAAAGATTTCGCGATAGGCTCGACGACGGTCCGTCGTAGAAGCCACATCGATCGTCTGGAACCGTTTTTCAATGGTGCCAAAGCTCTCGTCGGCTGCCAGGATGCCCTTGTTCGGGGCTACCAGGGCCCGGGCCGTTTCTCTCAATGTATTTTCGTATTCGTACATTAGATCACTCCATTTGTTGCCGCCGTTGACAACCTCATTTAAGGAAATCCAGAGCTGCGGGTCAACCATGCCACAGAGGTCATAGGTTCTTGAAGATACGATGGCAATACCCTATCTAAACGAGAGGCAGGTTGAAAGACTCTTCAGATTCCGGTATTTTGATCAGAGGCGCGGATGACACGGTTTCTTTCCGAGTGTATCCCGTCAGCGAAAGTGGGACACATAGGGCCGAGAGTTAAGAGAGAGTTGGAAGGTTTGAGGGGGTGAGATCTCACCCCCTCAAAGGGCTGATCTTGACAGCCCATCAGAGCAAGCCGATGCTGGTCATGGCACAACCAAAAGGAGAACGCTATGACCACAGACGTCGTCAAACAGATCCGTAGGGCCACCCGCCGGAGATTCACGGCCGAAGAAAAGATCCACATCGTTTTGGAGGGGCTCCGCGGAGAGATTCCCGTCACCGAACTGTGCCGCAAAGAAGGGATTCAACCTTCGATCTACTACAAGTGGTCCAAGGCCTTCCTGGATTCGGGCAAAAACGGTCTAACCCGGGAGACCCAACGGAATGCGACTTCCGGTGAGGTGCGTCGCTTGAAGGAGGAGAATGAGGCCTTGAAGAAGGCGGTGGCCGAGACGGTAGTGGAGAACCAAAAGCTAAAAAAAAGTTTGGGCCTGTAAGGCGAAGGAGGTATCAGAGGATGCTCAGCGAGCACAAGCTGGAAGTTTTAAGGACAGTGGAGGCCTCCGAGTTACCGGTCCGGGAGGTGCTGGATCAACTCGAGATCCCCCGCTCGACCTACTATCGCTGGAGACACCACTTTCGAAAGAGGGGGTTGGCAGGCTTGCGGGACCGTCCCCCAGGATCAGGACGGGTTTGGAATCAGATCCTGCCCAAAGAACGGGACCGAATCCTGGAGATGGCGCTGCTGTTTCCAGAGTGGTCCTCACGAGAAGTGAGCTGCCAGGTGACGGATAGGTGCGGGTTTACGGTCTCGGAATCCTCGGTCTACCGGATTTTGAAAGCGGAAGGGCTGATTCGGGAGGTTCAACTCCGGAGCTTTCCAGCCGAATCGGAATATCGAATCAAGACGACCCGACCCAACCAGCAGTGGCAAACGGATGCGACCTATCTTCTGGTCAAGAACTGGGGCTGGTACTATCTGATCTCAGTACTGGATGACTTTAGCCGGAGGATCCTGGCCTGGGGACTTCACACGGCCATGCGTGCTGGAGACTTCAGCCAGGTGGTCGAGGCGGCTTGTGAGAGAACGGGTGTGGAACAGGCTCCGTTGTCTGATCGGCCCCGGCTGGTGACAGACCGCGGACCGGCTTTGATCTCCAAAGACTTTGGTCAGTATCTGGAGACCAAGGGACTGGGCCACATCCTGGCCTCACCCTATCATCCCCAGACCAACGGGAAGATCGAACGCTACCATCGTTCCTGCAAGGAACGCATCAACCTAATGGTCTGGGAGACACCCGAGGAGTTGGAGCGAGAAATCGCGGTCTTTATCGACTACTACAACTCCAGGCGCTATCACGAGGCCCTGGGTAACGTCACACCCGATGACATGTACTTCGCAAGACGAGATTCCATCCACACAAAAAGGAGAAGATTGAAAGGAGTCACCCTTGCCCGTCGGCAGGCGATCAATGCTAAACTAGCCCGATCAGCATCGGTTCCCACTGTCTCTTAGCTTGGAACCCCAAATGTCCCATTCTCGCTGAAGACGTACAATTCTAGCCAAGCGGAAGGTGCTGGTTGCTGAGAATCGCCATATGGATGTGAAGAAAGTACCCAAGACCACCTTCAATGAGTTGTGTGATCGGTATTGGAAACTCGATGGAAAGCACAAACGGATGAAGGGCCGTTCCCACATTATTGAGATCTGGAAGAAATGGTTTGGGAATCTGCCAGTGAAGGAACTTAATCAGCAGAAGGTCGAGAAATTTCTGGCTGAGAGGATGGAAGAGAAGGCCTTGAGTCCTGCCACCAGGAATCGTCACCTGGCCCATCTTTCAAGCATATTCAATAAAGGGAAGGAGTGGGGTCTGATCACAGACAACCCTGCTCAAGGGATTAAACCCCTGCGGGAAAATGGAGCTAGAACAAGATTTCTGGATAAAGAGGAGATTCAGCTGCTCTTGAACGCTTCCAGTGAGCGGTTTCGTCCTACTCTCATAACAGCTCTTCACTCTGGTATGAGAAGAGGAGAGATTCTCAACCTGAAGTGGTCTGATGTGGACTTCAAGAATGGCATCATCACGGTGCAGGAATCGAAAAGCGGCAAGAAGCGAATGATCCCGATGGACAACACACTCTGTGGGACACTGAGCGTTCTTCCCACGCGTTTCCAGAGAGGTTATGTCTTTCCTTCACCAATCAAAGAAGGCAAGCCTCTATATGATTTCAAGAGGCAGTTTAGAAACGCCGTTAAGAAGGCTGGCATTACAGATTTCCGCTTCCATGACTGCCGACACACCTTCGCATCCCACCTGGTCATGTCTGGAGTGGACCTGATGACTGTGAGGGAACTACTTGGTCATGCAACACTGACGATGACCATGAGATATGCCCACCTGGCTCCTGACCATCGTTCCAGAGCCATCAAAACCCTCGATTCTGCCTACCAAACTGACACAAAAACTGACACAGTGGGAAATTCAGGGACTGACCAGTCTCGGTAAGTTATTGAAAAGATTGGTCGGGACGAGAGGATTCGAACCTCCGACCCCCTGAACCCCATTCAGGTGCGCTACCAGGCTGCGCTACGTCCCGACGCTTTGATTTTCAACCATTTGCGCCAAAGGGTCAATCCCTGATTTTTCGGCTGTGTTGCTCCCTTATCTATCTTGGGCCCTATGTCACTAGCGGATAAGGACCTACCTACTGTGCTGACGGCGCGTGGAAGTATGAGGCGCGGATCGAGATGGGCATTCTTGTAGTAGAAGGCGGAGGAGGTTTTTCGGGGGAAAACCGGTTTACGGGGACCACCAGAAGGACGTCTTGACCACGAAGTAGTTGTTTCCCGGAGCGGTTAGCGAACGGAAGGGATCAAACAGTCCGATGGGATCACCGATCGATTCCCTCTGTGTTCGGTCTTGCTGCCACACCACATACAAGGTGCTTCCCAGGCGCCATTCCCAGCGCAGCACGACGCTTAACCGAAACGAGTGGACGTTGAAGTCGGGGTTACTCAGTGTGAAGGTCTCGTCCCCGTCGGTGACCAGCAAGCTGCCGTCCGGCTGCTGGACAGCCGTCGTTCCGTCGGTGCCGTAGATTCGACGCAGCCGCGTCGACGGCTCTGCCAGCTCCCCCAGATCCTCATAATGCCCGCTGGCCGCAAACGGCTCCGCGTACACATCCAGGTTCACATCAGGCTTGAACGTGTAGTTGAGACGAAACTGCACTGAGTTGGTGTTGCGATCAACGGTTCCAAAGACGTAGCGCTTGCCATAGGTCTCCGGCCTGCTGGTCTCCAGCGTGGTCAAGTACTGCTGGGTATTGATCTCCCGCCGCAGGTTGGGATCGATGGAGACCTGCCACTGCTGCCCCGGGCGAAAGGTGAGGTTTCCTTCAAACTCCCGGGTCAGACCGCCGTCTTCCGTTTCTCCAATGTTGACCTTTCCGCTCCAGCTCGTCTGCGACGACTCCCGATTGCCCAGTTCAAGATTCAAGCTCCAGTCGCGCGGCGTCTCCATGAGCGGCCCGCCCCGGGTGAGGCGCGCGTCCAGGTGCCGGAAATTCCTGGTGAAGGAACCTTCCGTCCTCCAGAAGTTCTTCCACGTTTGGCTGGTGTAGAACTGCAGCGACGCAACTTGGAGATCGCCGCCGTAGTTCCATTCGTTATTCTGGCGGACGCCGATCCAGTAGCCCCTGAGCACCTCTCCCGGTTCCGTTTCCCGGTAGCGCAGGTCGCCGTTGATGCTGTGGCTGTCGGCAGAGTTGAGGCGCCCGATATCATTGGCTTCAAACCCGGGCGACTCGTTGGCATTGGCGACGCTCCAGATCCAGTGTTGGCCCCCGGTCCGCTGGAAGATAGCTCCTATCTTGTAGCCGAACAGTGACCGGCGCGATGGATCATAGAGGTGATAGTCCCGATCGGGGCGCTGAGCGTAATGGGCGCTGGATCGCTGGACCCGGGCCACCGCATCCGGTTCCCCCTGGAGGTAGGTCATCCCGGCGTAAGGACGTAGCTCGTACTGACCGCCCTTGAAACGCAGCGTCGAGTCGGTGGCAAGCCCAAAGGCCCGGCGCACCAGAAGAGCCGACAGCGGATCTCCCGGCTGTAGGTCCCGAAGCACAGCCGTCGCCATGCCGCTCACCGTGGATGTGTCTGGTCCGAATTCCTGCTGCACTCGGGCAAGGCCGTAGGTGGTCCTCGGCGCCACGCGGACCGGGGTGGTGACACCCGATGGGCGGTCGAAAACTTGGGCGTTCTCCTCATCGGTCAGCGCCGCCAGCATCCCTAGAGAAGTCCCCGAGGGGAGCCGACCCGTGAGTTTTCCCGCCGCCAGGATGGTGGTCTCCCGCGGATAGTCCACGTAGTCGCCGCTGGCCGGTCCTACCGGCTGGGTACCAATGCGGCGGGAGTAGAAGAAGTTCGTGGCAGAGGTGAAGTTCATCAGGCGTGCCCCCTCGATGAAAAAGGGTCGCTTCTCCGTGAACGTGGTCTCGTTGGCAGAAAGGTTCACCTCCGCCGGATCGGCCTCCACCTGCCCAAAGTCCGGATTGAAGGTCGCATCCAGGGTCAGATTCGATCCGACTCCGATTTTCAGATCGGCTCCCACCTGGCTCCGCAGGTTGCCGCCGCGATCGAAAGGATTGAGCGGATCGCTGTTGCCGGTAAGGGTGGAAAAGGCGGCCACATAAGGCACAACCTCCACCCGCCGGTTCGAGGTCAGGCCTTCCAGGCCTTCCAGCTTGCCAAATCGCGAGGCCCAGGCAGTGACGGTACGGGGAACGGGTGCCCAGTAGTCCTCTTCGTTGAGGGTCGGAGTGAATCTGCGAACGTTCAAACCCCAAACCTGTTCGGCCCCCGGATTGAACCGGAGCTGGGAAAAGGGTATCCAGAGTTCGGCCGTCCATCCCTGCTCGTCGACCTGGGTCCTGGCCTGCCAGACAGGGTCAAATCCTTCATCAAAGGTCGCCTCGTCATCCTGGGGGTGGAAGCGGTCGAGTCGTACGCCGGAGGCGGTGACGCCGAAAACATAGGCAGTTCGGCGGTCCAGAAAGGTATCCAGTGCAACCAGGACGTGCTCGGACTGCTCGCCGCGATCGCGCCGTTCCATCTGCGCCTGGATGGCTGAGCCGGGCTCCTTGTACATCCGGGCACCCACATAGAAGCTACCGGAGTTGTAGACGAATCGAACCTCCATGTTCTCCGCCGGCTGCTCGCCTTCGTTCGGCTCCTTCTGGACGAAATCCTTGATCGGCGTCACCTCGGCCCATGCCTCTTCGTCCAGACGACCGTCGACACGGATCGAGCCCTCCGGAACGCGGACTGCGAAAGCCCGTTTCCCGTCTTCGGGGCGGGCGTCCTGAGCCCCCAGCGTCGTGGGGTGGAGCAGCGCCGGCAAGAGCCCGGCAATCATCAGCGTTCTTATGCAAAGGAGTGTGCTCAAAGCTGCCCGGCGAAAAATCGACATTACTGCTCAGGGAGCTGACCTGCCGACGAACCTGGGGTCCGCTTGCTTGTGCGCGCGGCTCGGACGGAACGCCGGTTCGCGAGTTGCAGCCAGAAACGGATGAGTCAGGCTACTTCATAGTTGATAGGCAGTCGCTTGTCGAGACTAGTGTAGCAAGCACTGAAATTGGGGGCAAGATGAGCCGTTGAATGAGCCAACGCCGCTCCTCCGGACCCTCTGGCTGGAAAAGCCCGCGTCCAGGCCGACTGTCTGATCGCACACTCTACTCCTTCCTGTGCGGCCCTTTAGCCGGGGACGGTGATCGCCCCGATGGTCCAGGATGAAGCCATCCCCAGTTAGGTGGGGAAGTTCCCAGGCCACGAGCCTGCTCAACAGCCATTTAGGATATAGGAGCTTGCTTTCTTGAGGCTGGTGTTGGAGACGATTTAAATTATTGAAAATATTATATTTAAAAATCTGAAACCAGGATGAGCCTGTCAACTCAAGTTGACAGGAGTGGCAACCCTTTGAGGCCCTCAAACTCAGAGGCTAATCCCCGTTATTCGTATTTAAGCTCAATGATTACAGTTCTTTGAAAGATTCTTTGGGTCCATCCTCAACGCTCTGGAACGGAAATTGCTGTTCATCTTTCGTCTCATTGTACAGCTAGGTGATCCTGGCACACGTTGAAACGTATTCAAATAGGGGAAACTGAAGGCATTCGGTTCGGGTGGGGGCACTATGGTCTGGCTCACGTTAGGAATCTTGAGCAGGGGGAACAGACTTCATGGTTGATATGGATATTAAGACCGATAAAACGTCGGAGTTCATCATAAAAGTGTTTGCCTCGCATTTCTTGAAGGCAAGCACAACCTTCCTGGAACAATCGTTTGAACGCATCCAGGACTTGTTTGAAGGAAGGTATCCTGGCTACCTGAAAAGCGATACCGCGTATCACGACTTTACCCACACCTGCAGGGCATCGGTGGCGGTCAGTCGCATCCTGGACGGGCACATCAAAAGCGGGAAAGCACCGGTTCTGGGCTCGCGAGATTTTGAGCTGGTCATTGCCGCTACCCTGCTGCACGACAGCGGCTTCATCAAACAGAGTAACGACGCTGAGGGAACAGGGGCTAAGTATACCCTCACTCACGTCAAACGAAGTGGGGAGTTTGCAGCAACTTTTCTCTCCGAGTTTGGCGTCACCGCCGATGAAACCCGTCTCGTACAGCTGATTATCGACTTTACTGGAGTGGCGGTGAACGTGGACTATCTTCCTTTTAAAAACGATCAGGAACGCTTTCTGGGTTGGGTCCTGGGCACCGGCGACATTCTCGGTCAAATGGCAGCTCCTGATTATCCCGAGAGCTTACATGGACTCTACGAGGAATTTGCAGAAGCTGCCGCCTACTCAAACGCCAACGGCAGCTGGATCGAGGACTACAGCAGTACTGAAGATCTAATGAAGAAAACCCGTAACTTTTATGAGGGCTACGTTCAATGGATGCTCCAAACACAGTGGGGGGGGAGTCCATGAGTCACTCTTACACCACTTCGGCAATGGGAAAAACCATTACATTGAACGCGTTGAGGCCAACATCGCGGCTATCGAGCAAAGAGTTCAAACGGCTAGAATCTGACAGCAAACCGCTGACTGCCGTTAGCGGAAATTCAAAATCCCAACTCCAAATTCAAAACGAATTCTTTGTTTCTATTTCTATTCTCTGCGCGGAGCGCGCTCCGACAGCACGAACGCACGAGCGCGCGCTCTTATTTACTCAAACTCACATGAGCATTCGATGGCGATGCCCCGTTTAACGCTAACTGCCGCGGGACAGTGGTCTTCGTGCATGCTCAGGGCTCGCTCAACAACTTCGCGTTTCTCTTCCGGGACATCCTTGAGATGATAACGAACCCGAATCCGTGTGATCACGGCCTTGCTTTCAACCTCTTCGATGTCGCCCTCAACGTCGGCATAAAGCTGGCCCGAAGTTGCAGGAATTTCGCGTGCTTCCAGCACGCCAGCTAGTGTGCCCGTCAGTCAGCCTCCCACCCCTGCCACAATGTAATCAAGCGTCGCCGGATGCTCCTCCTCCGACTCAACCCCGTAGAAGTCCTGGATGCCTCCGTGCATTCCAAAATAGACGGGGTCCTTAAAGTGCTCAATGTAAGCACGTCGAATGGGTCGCTTGTCCTGATGAATTCGGACTCTTGAAGTATGAATCAGCTTGCTCATATCATCCTCCGTCTAAAGACTTCCGATCTTGGATTTTTCCCCGCTGGGGCCTTCAAACCACCAGGAGTCCGGTCCCGTACATGATTCCCAGACCCAGGAGAAATCCCGAGAGATTATAGGCGCTGGTGAAAACCGTTTCTCCCTTTCTGGTGAACAGTACCATGAGTTGGTAAATCACCTGAAGGATCGCCCCCACACCAATGGCAAGAAAAAGGGTAGCCCAAATTGCGGAATAGCTAAAACCCCCAATCCAGGTTCCCAACACCGTGGGTACGCCGGCGATGAGTCCCAAGACCACCAGGCGGCCTATGGACGGTTGATCCTTGGCAATGGGTGTCACAATTCCCAACCCCTCGGTGATGTTGTGCAGCGTAAAACCGACCACCAGAAAAGTTCCGAGAGCGATTTCGCCCAGGGCATAGGAGGCACCAATGGCCAGACCCTCACCCATGTTGTGAAGCCCGATACCTAATGCGATCATCAAGGCAGTCCAGTGACGCCGCTCTGCACCTGACTGATCGGAGGATCCCACCTTCAGGTCGGATAGATAGAACAGAATGAGCAGGGCCCCTAAAACACCGATACCCACTAAGGCAATCCCCTGGAACGCACTGGGCACCGCTTCCGCAGTCTCAAGCGCCTCATCAAGCATATCCACCGCCAGGAAGGTCAGCAAACCAACGGTGAGGCTCAGGAAAAAGGAAAGCCACTTGGAACTCAACTCCCTCAAGAAGGGATACCAGAGCAGTCCCAGGAAAACGGGAATCACACCGGCGTAGATGCCCAGTAAGGCAAAGGTCCAAAAGTAGGTCCAGTTGGTCTGAGGGGACTGAGTCGCCACCGCGATTTCCTGGCTGAAGGTCAGACCCGTCGAGGTCAAGATCACCACCTCGTGGGTCTCTCCTTCGACCCAGGGGTAAGGAATGTTGACCCTCATTCGGCCCAGTCGGGGAATGGTCTTGTCTTCCGGATCCGTCCTATACTGCCAAAACGCGTCATCCACCGTTACCTGAGCCACCGTGACCGGATCGGGTCCTCCATTGATCACATGCAGGACGATCTGATCCGCTTCCGGCAGGACCACCCGCTCAATGGTCAGCTCCTCCACCGGAGGAAAAGCGGCCATAAATACCCCCAACGGCCCATAGATGAAAAAGAGGGCCAAAAAACCGGCCAGAAGGATGATCGGAAAGAGTCCCCAAAACCACTGTTTCATGACTGCACCTCAAAAAAGCCCATCCAGCCCAATTCGGCGAACTCGCTCTGGTGGGCGTGGAACATGAACTTCCCGGGATGACGGAATTTCAACTCCAAGATGTGGCGCTCCCCCTGACACAGCATGATCGTATCCGTGAAGTCATCCGGGGTGAGTCGGGTACCGGTTCGATAAACCTCAAAGAAATTACCGTGAATGTGAAGCGAGTTGAGCAGATCAAACTCCAGAGTGTTCACCAGATAAATCCGCACCAGCTCCTGAAGCTGTACGGTGATGGGATGGCGATGGTAGTGAAAGGCCACGCTGTTGACCCCATAGACTTCGTTGTCGCCGTCAAAATTGGTGTCAAATCCATTCATGACCATGATCATCTCATGGGCTTCGGGACGCTTTTCTCGAGGGTCGACAATAAAGGCGCCGTAGAGTCCCTTGTGGATGTGTCTCTTCAAGGGCACCGAGTGGCAATGGTAAAGATGCAGTCCGAAAGGTTCCGCTTCAAACTCGTAGACAAACTCGTCACCGGGCTTCACCACCTCAAACACGCCGTCCATGCTGGCCGGGTGAAAACCGTGAAAGTGGATCGTATGCGGGTGGCTTCCGGCGTTTGAGAATTGGATCCGTAGACGGTCTCCCTCAGTGCAGCGCAAGGTTGGACCGGGCACCTGTCCATTGTAGGTCCAGGCCGGGAAATAGACACCCGGTGCGATTTCAATTTCCTTGTCCACCGCCACGATTTCCCACTCCCGCAAGGTCTGCCCGTCGGGCAACTCGCTCACCTGGCCATAATCGAACTCCTGCAAAAAGTTCGAAGGATTGAATTGGCTCAGGTCCACCTCTCCGGTGGTGGACATCACCCGAGCGTCGTGAGCTTCAAGATCGGGACCATCCGTAGCGAGGGCCGGAGCTCCCAACAGTCCTCTGCCACCGGCCAAAGCGGTGACACCGACAGTACCTCCCAATATCTTGCGCCGACTGATCTTTTTGTTTTTCATAATATGGACCTCGATTCAGGATAAAATTTAGCCATGACTAAATTTTCCATTAGCGGAGGTTTAAAGTCAAGACAGGCCAAAATTACTCATAGGCTGTTGTGGCGAAGCGGCGGCAGGACAGGGAGAGTTCGGAGAAAGAGTTGGGGCTAGAAACTACTCCAGGATTTTCAGAATTTCTTCGAGTTCCTGTCGAATTTCGAAAAGAGCCTGTGATTGATCCACCTTGGGGGACTGCTTGAATAAAGGCAGGTCAGATTTTCCATCGTCGAGAAGCTTCTTATTGGCTCCTGAAATGGTGTAGCCTTCCTTGTAGAGCAGCTGCTGAATGGCCTGGATCAGCTGCAGATCCTTTTCTCGATAAATGCGTTGTCCTGCCCTGTTCTTGGCCGGAGAAAGAAGAGTGAATTCGGTTTCCCAGTAACGCAAGACATGGGGTTGGATGGAGCACAGCTTGCACACATCACCGATTTTATAGAAGAGCTTCTTACGGATCACCGCCATCAGAAGAAATCAAAAACTCAGAAGTCGTGACGGCCGGAAGGTGACGTATCGACTCGATGCCAACTTCATACGCTCCCCTGTTTGGGGATTCCGCCCAAGCCGTCCCTTGCGCTGAATGACGTTGAGAGTGCCAAAGCCAGATAACTTCACATCTTCGCCACTCACCAGACTTTCCTTGACGCTTCCTAAGATCAATTCCACCACATCCTTAGCCTCGGCGAAAGAGATTCCTCCATGCCTCTCGTAAACAACTTGAGCAAGGTCGGCCTTTATCACAATCTATCCCTGGAGACTGGAACGATCTCGGGATGCGCTACGCGTTTCTCATAATAGGCAGACGCAAAAAGAGTGTCAAGAAGACGAATTGCCTCATCAAAAATCTATTCGAAATGGATACGTTGCCTCATTAAAAAATCTATTCGAAATTGCCTGGCCCTGAGCAGGGGAATAGAAGTGTCCTCCATGAAGGAATGGAGGGCACCAATGAGGTTAACGATGGCAGAAAAGCGTGTATTGATCAAAAGTTTTGCCCCCCGCTACCGGAAGAAGGGCAAGAAGGTGAAGGGGGAAGTGTTGACGGAGTTTACCCAAATGACGGGCTACAACCGCTGCTATGGAGCCTATCTGCTTCGCCACCAGGGCAAGCGGATCCGGTTGAGCCCCAAGCTGGTGGCGGTAGGGGATATCGGCAAGAGAGTACGGCGAGAGCGGGCCCGCAAATACGACCAGAAAGTTCTAAAGGCGCTGACGATGATCTGGGAGATACTGGACTATTTGTGTGGCAAACGTCTGGTCGCGATTTTGCCGGAAGTGGTACCCATTTTACAAAGACATGGGGAACTGAAAGTGGATGCCAGCACCCATGAGCGGTTGATGCAGATCAGCGCCGCCACCATCGATCGGCTGCTGGAGCCCGAAAGGTGCAAGCACCGTCTCAAAGGACGATCCGGAACCAAGCCGGGAACGCTGCTCAAACACCAGATTCCGATCAAGCGTTTCGCCGACTGGCAGGAGGATCGCCCCGGTTTTGTGGAAGTGGACCTGGTGGGCCATGAGGGAGGCCAGGGTCGGGGGGACTACCTTCAAACCCTGGATGTGACGGACGTGTACACGGGCTGGACAGAGGTCCGAGCGGTGCGCAATAAGGCCCAGGTGTGGGTCCTGGAAGCGATGAAGCTGCTTCAGAAGCGCTCGCCCTTCCCTTGGCTGGGGATGGCTTCGGACAACGGCAGCGAGTTCATCAACAAGCACTTGATTCGTTTTTGTGAGCAGGAAAAGATCAGCTTCAGCCGAACCCGCCCCTCGCGCAAGAATGACAACCCTTATGTGGAGCAGAAAAACTATTCGGTGGTTCGGCGGGCCGTGGGTTATGCTCGCTACGAGGGAGAGCGAGAACAGGAGCTGGTGAACGAGTTGTACGATCGGCTGCGACTGCAGATCAACTTTTTCAAGCCGGTCATGAAGATGGTGGCCAAGCAACGTCGAGGGTCTCGGATCTGGAAAAAGTATGATGTGCCGAAAACTCCCTACCGGAGGATCTGCGAGTCCCCTGAGGTGGCGGACAAGATCAAGCGGGAACTGGCCCGAGAGTATGAGAAGCTCAATCCGGCCCAGCTGGCACGGCAGATCGGCTGGCTTCAGAATTGCCTTTTGCTCAAACCGACTCCTGAGCAGAAGAAACGATGGGAAGCGGGCTGGATGTGAAAATCTTTCTCTTGCTGCAGGCTGCGGGTGTTGGGCAAGGGGTTGCCACTCCTCTGGTTGGTGCTTTTTACCACCACTTTTTGCAATCCCTTTCGGATAGATTCTTAGTGAGGCAACGAATACCCTTTGGAATAGATTTTTACGTGAGGCAACGGGGGGGAAGCTTGGGGCAGCCCGAATAGGACTCAGAGGACCGGAATAGACTCGCTTGGCTTTTTTTGTAAGTATACTGGGACTCTGAAGTTAAAGAGAGTGAGATAGAACTGACGGTGGCCATGGGACAGGATTTATTTCGTAACCCGGCAGTGGACCCGCCCCAGGACCAGGAGATGTCCGTGGATCGGTCCTCTCTAGGTCAAGAGGTGCGAGGCTGGGCCAGAGATATTTTCTTTACCGTTCTGATCGCCATCCTGGTGGTGATTTTCGTGGTGCAACCGGTGAAGGTCGAAGGGACCAGTATGGAGCCCAGGCTCGAACCACGGGATCGAATCTTGGTGAATAAGTTTGTCTATTATTTCTCAGGCGTCGAGCGGGGAGACATCGTTGTGTTCTGGTATCCGAAGGATCAGACAAAATCCTTTATCAAGCGAGTGATCGGGCTTCCAGCGGAGACGGTTGAGGTTCGATCCGGAGTGGTCTACCTCAATGGCGAAGAGCTTTCGGAACCCTATCTCCCAGCGGATTCTGACTACGAATCGTACCCTCTACAGGTTGTGCCTCCGGATCACTACTTTGTTTTGGGAGACCATCGGAACTCCAGTAACGATAGTCGGGACTGGGGATTCGTCCCGGGAAAGAACATTTTCGGTGAGGCCATATTTCGTTACTGGCCCCTCTCCAAGCTGGGATTGATCAGGTAAGAGACAGCAAACAACTGACAGCTGACAGCTGACAACGGACAAAGGATTTACCTCCTGACAGCATGAATAAACGTAAAGCCGTACTGTACTTGGAAGATGGAAGGTTGTTCGAAGGCTTTGGGTTTGGTGCGAAAGGGGAGTCTGTCGGGGAGGTCGTCTTCAATACGTCAATGACCGGCTACCAGGAGGTCTTGACCGATCCGTCTTACGCCGGTCAAATCGTGGTCATGACCCAGCCGGAGATTGGGAATTATGGTGTAAACGTGGATGACGAAGAATCCAGAAAACCCTTTGTAGAGGGTTTCATTGTCCGCGAATGCAGCCCCATTTTCAGCAACTGGAGAGGAGAGAAAACTCTAGACGGATATCTCCAGGAGAAGTCCATTCCCGGTATTGCCGAAACCGACACGCGCGCTCTGGTACGCCATATCCGCGGGCAGGGAGCGATGCGGGGAATCCTCTCCACGGTTGACTTCGATCCGGAGTCGCTGAAGCAGAAGGTGTTGAAACATCCCGCTATGGAAGGAAGCGACTATGTGGCTACCGTCACTTCAAATGCGCCCTATTCCTGGGCCAGCGAGAGCCCTCGCTTCCGTGTGGTTGCTTATGATTTTGGCATCAAAAGGAACATCCTGCGATCTCTGGCATCTCGAGGATGTGATCTGACGGTTGTGCCGGCCACCACCAGTGCCGAAGATGTATTGGCATTGAATCCAGATGGAATTTTTCTTTCCAACGGTCCCGGGGATCCCGAGCCGCTGGACTATATCGTGAAGAATTTGAAAAAACTGATTCACCAGAAGCCTGTTTTTGGAATCTGTCTGGGCCACCAGCTGTTAGGTTTAGCTTTCGAAGGGAAAACCTACAAACTTAAATTCGGACACCGGGGAGGAAACCAGCCGGTAAAGAATCTGATCACCGAGAAGGTGGAGATCAGCGCTCATAATCACGGATTTGCAGTGGACCCCGACTCTCTCAAGGACAGTGAGATTCAGCTGACCCACCTGAACCTGAATGACCAGACCCTTGAGGGATTTCGTCACCGTTATCTTCCCGTTTTTTCGGTTCAGTACCACCCTGAGGCGGCTCCAGGGCCACACGATTCCCTCTACCTGTTTGACGACTTCCTTCGCCTGATGAAGGAGGAGGCTGACAAGTGACCGCAGACCGGAAGAGAGGACTGAGGACAGACGGCTAACAACTGACAATTGACAACAAGGAGATATGCCTAAGAGAACGGATATCAATAAAATCATGATTGTGGGTTCGGGACCCATCGTGATTGGTCAGGCCTGCGAATTTGACTATTCCGGGACTCAAGCCTGTAAGGCCTTGTCCAGCGACGGGTTTCAGGTGGTGCTGGTGAACTCCAATCCGGCCACCATCATGACCGATCCGGAGTTTGCGGCCCGAACCTACATCGAGCCTCTCACAGTCGAGTATGTAGCGGAAATTATAAAGAGGGAGCGTCCCGATGCCTTACTTCCCACGGTAGGAGGCCAAACGGGGCTCAACCTTTCCGTTGACCTGTCTGAGGCGGGAGTTCTCGATGAATTTGGTGTGGAGATGATCGGGGCAAAGCTGAATGCGATTAAGGTTGCGGAGGATCGCCGCCTTTTCAAGGCTGCCATGGAAGAGATTGACTTGGAGGTCCCTCGATCCGGATTTGCCAATAGTCTGAAAGAGGCTGAGGCAATCATTGAGGAAATAGGGCTTCCCGCTGTGATCCGCCCTTCCTACACCCTGGGAGGGACGGGAGGGGGTATTGCCTTCAACAGCGAAGAGTTTGAAGAGAATGTCACTCGCGGACTACAGCTCTCCCCCATTCACGAGATTCTGGTTGAGGAATCAATCATTGGGTGGAAGGAATTCGAGCTGGAGGTGATGCGAGACGTCAATGACAATGTTGTGGTCATCTGTTCCATTGAAAATATTGATCCCATGGGCGTTCACACCGGGGATTCGATTACCGTTGCTCCTGCCCAAACCCTATCCGACAGGGAATACCAGCGGATGCGCGATGCCGGTCTTGCCATCATCCGTCGAGTCGGGGTGGAAACGGGTGGTTCAAACATTCAGTTTGCCGTCCACCCCGAGACCGGTCGGATGGTGATCATTGAGATGAACCCGCGAGTGAGCAGGAGTTCGGCGCTGGCTTCGAAGGCCACCGGTTTTCCGATTGCCAAGATCGCGGCCAAACTGGCGGTGGGGTACACCTTGGATGAGATACCCAACGATATTACTCTGAAAACTCCCGCCTGTTTTGAGCCCACCCTCGATTATGTGGTGGTTAAGGTGCCTAAATGGAACTTCGAAAAGTTTCCGGAAGCCAGTTGCATTCTGGGCACACAGATGAAGTCGGTGGGGGAAGTAATGGCCATAGGCCGCACTTTTCGGGAAGCTCTGCTCAAAGGCCTGCGCTCTCAGGAAACAGGGACGACCTTGGCCAGTGAGAAGGTATCCAAGGGACGGATTCGGGAAAATCTGATACAGCCCACACCTCAGCGAATGGCTTACATCCGTCTGGCCTTCCTGGAAGGCTACACCGTTGATGAGATTTACGAATTGACGCGGATCGACCGTTGGTTTCTCAACCAGATTCTCCAGATCGTTAATTTGAGTGAGAGCCTGAAAGAATACGACCTAGAGACGGCCGGTCCGCAGTTGGTTCGGCAGGCGAAACAGGAGGGACTTTCTGACCTTCGGCTGACCCAGGTTCTGGGCGCCGGGCTGACGGAACCCGATTTGTGGAGTTATCGGAAGAAGAAGGGTATTTTGCCGGTTTTCAAGAGAGTGGATACTTGTGGTGCGGAATTCGAATCTTTCACGCCTTATCTTTACTCCACCTATGAGACGGAGGATGAATCAGAACCTTCCGACGGTCCGAAAATGATCATCCTGGGAAGTGGACCCAATCGGATCGGACAGGGAATCGAGTTCGATTACTGTTGTTGCCATGCTGCTTTCGCTCTCAAGGGTGAGGGATTCGAGACCATCATGGTGAACTGCAACCCGGAGACGGTGTCCACCGATTATGACACTTCCGATCGGCTCTATTTTGAGCCACTGACCTTTGAAGATGTGATGGCCATCGTGGAGAATGAAAAACCGTATGGAGTCATCGTCCAGTTCGGGGGGCAGACTCCCCTCAAGCTGGCATTAAAACTCTTCGATGCGGGTGTGCCGATTATTGGAACCTCTCCCGAATCCATTGATCTTGCAGAAGACCGAAAGAGATTCGGAAAACTGCTGAACGATCTTGGTATTCCCCAGCCCAAGAACGGCACCGCGATGTCTGTGGAGGAAGCCAGAAAGGTGGCCCGCAGCATCGGGTATCCCATCCTGGTGAGACCCTCCTATGTGCTAGGTGGCCGTTCCATGGTCATCATTTTTGATGAAAAATCCCTGGACAAATACGTGAGATCTGCCGTGGAGGCGTCTCCAGACCATCCCGTTCTGATCGACCGCTTTCTCGAGGATGCCCGTGAATATGATGTGGATGCGCTGGCCGATGGAAGCCGGGTCATGATTGGAGGCATCATGGAGCATATCGAGGAGGCTGGCATTCACTCGGGTGATAGCACGTCTGTGTTGCCTCCCATTGTGATCGAAGAGGCACACTTGGAGATCATGCGGGAATACACCCGAAAGCTGGGAAAAGCGCTGGAAGTGGTGGGCCTCATGAACATCCAGTTTGCGGTGGTTGAGGATCAGGTGTACGTTTTGGAGGTTAATCCACGAGCCAGTCGAACCGTCCCCTTTGTCAGCAAGGCCACGGGGGTTTCGATGGCCAAAGTCGCGGTCCAATTGATGATTGGTAAGAAACTTGACGAGTTGGGTTTGCAGGACGATCTGAAGGTTCGTCACTGTTTTATCAAAGCGCCCGTGTTTCCCTTTGATAAATTTCCGGGAGTGGACACCATCCTGGGACCGGAAATGAAATCAACGGGCGAAGTCATGGGCGTTTCAGATAGCTTTGGGTACGCCTATGCCAAGGCTCAAATCAGTGCCGGTGTGCACCTCCCCAAGGGAGGGGTTGTGTTTGTCAGCGTGAATGAGCGAGACAAGCTCTTCATTTCCAATATCGCCAGAGATTTCCAGGAACTCGGTTTTCAGATTGTTGCCACCCGGGGTACCGCCAAGGTGTTACGTGAATCGGGTCTGGAGGCAGAAATCGTCTATAAGGTCAATGAAGGTCGTCCCAATGTCGTGGATCTCATCAAAAGCAAGAAAATCGATCTGGTGATCAATACCCCTCTGGGACGAGAATCGTTTTTCGACGAAAAATCCATTCGAAGAGTCTGTACCCAGTATGGGACTCCCGCCATTACCACCCTTTCGGCCGCCGCCGCCGCCGTCAACGCCATTCGGGCTCTGCAGCGCGAGGAGATCAGTGTCAAGAGTCTGCAGGAATACCATGAGTTGGCGAAGCAACCTGGCTAGTATAGGCTTGGCTGAACCCGAACCGCATGAGTGGCACGAATCTCCGGAATGTAGGAGGCACCTCAGGTGCCGAATCCGAAAATCCGCAGCTGTTTGTGGGCCGTTCGGCACCTGAGGTGCCTCCTACATTCCGGAGGTCTTCGCAGTTCTGATGGCCCACCGAGCCACCGGCTCGCCCCTACTCCTGCGCCTGAAGGACGCTTTCCGCGAAGGCCAGCTGCTCAAGATTATTAATACCTCGGGTCTCATCGGGATTGTCCGTTGCCAGAGTGACGACCCTCTTGCCGCGGTCGCAAAAGATACGAAGCAGATCGGTCAGATAGTACTCCTGGGCGGCATTGGCACGGGACAACTGGGGCAGTTCTTCCAGGATCGAGGAGATCCTGAAGCAATGAAAGCCGGTGTTGATTTCACGAATCGCCTTTTGTTCAGGTAGGGCATCCTTTTCTTCGACGACATCAACCGTATTGCCCTGCTGATCACGAATGATTCGTCCATACCCCTGTGGGTCATCCAATGTGGCGGTGAGCATGACTTGATCGGCATCCTCCACTTCTCGGGTTTCCAGCAGTTGCCTGAGGGTTTCGGTTCTAATCAGCGGCGTATCTCCGCACAGGACCAGAAGGCTTCCGGAAACATCTTTGAGTAAGGGAGTAGCCGCCATAACCGCATGACCGGTACCCAGAGGCTCTTTTTGAACCACGAAAGTCACAGCGTAGGAGGCCACCGCATCCTTGACCGACTGACCCTCCGGGCCGACCACCAGGAAGGTTTTCTCGATGTCCAAATTCTCAAGCTGATCCAGGACATGGCTGAGGATGGGTTTGCCGCATAACGGGTACACGACCTTGGGCTTGACAGACTTGAAGCGCGTGCTCTTCCCCGCGGCTAGAACAAGGGCATAGCGTTTCTCTTTATGCCGCGGATTCACGTCGATTTGTTTAATCCGGATGAACGAGTTTCCGGAACTGCTGGTTTGTGCTCAGCAGTTCGAAGTCGGGATCATTGTGGGCAAAAAACCGATTTTCCACGTTCAGTTGGATGGCTTGCTCCAGGTGTTTCAGGGCATTGTCGGCATTGCCCATGGAAAGCTCTGTTGCCGCCATGGCGTAGTAGACGTGGTCGCTGCTCTTTTTGGACAGCTTCAAAGCCCGAGAATAGTTTCCCAGGGCTTTTTCGTACTGGCCGGCATTGTGGTAGAAGACACCTTGGTTGAAGATTTCTTCAGGTGTACGTGCAGAATCTTTTTTCTGATCTCGCAGATGACTGTCGCAGATTCTCAAAAACGATTGAGCCCGGGCGATGACCTCAATCTCTCTGGGGAACGCTTCGATCAGTCGAGTGAATTGTTTTCTAGCCTGAGTATATTTCTTCTGGTGTAAGAGGTTCAATGCCTGAGCATAGAGTTTATAGACGTCACCTGTAAATCTTTTCTTAGGAGGCGGCTCCTCGAATGAGACTTCCGCAACTTTTCGGCTGGGAGCGACCTTTTTCTTGGCCGGGGCCTTTTTCTTGGCCGGGGCCTTCTTCTTGGCCGGGGCCTTCTTCTTGGCCGGGGCCTTTTTCTTGGCCGGAGCCTTCTTCTTGGCCGGAGCTTTCTTCTTGGCTGGAGCTTTCTTCTTGGCTGGAGCTTTTTTCTTGGCTGGAGCCTTTTTCTTGGCTGGAGCCTTTTTCTTGGCTGGAGCCTTTTTCTTGGCTGGAGCCTTCTTCTTGGCTGGAGCCTTCTTCTTTTTCGCTTGTTTTTTCTTAGCTGGCCGCTTCTTCTTCTGAGCAGGCATAGGGTCCTCCCGTTTGCCGGAAAACGAAGCTATTATAGGATGAGATTGCAGGGAGTCAAATTGTGTCTGAAAAATGGGAGCAAATCGAGGGTCTGATTGAGAAATACCCGGATTTGCCGCCCGAGGCCATTTTCAAGGAAGATCTGCTCAGAAAGGGACTAGCCTTTTCGGAAGATGCGCTGAGAGTGGCTTCCGGCTTTAAACCCAAAGCCTACTTTATTTTTTCCTTCGACCTGGTCCCCATCGGCGATATGCAGAACCAGGAGAATCTGCGGGCGCCTGAGGAGATTTGTCTGGTGGGGGGTAAGAGAGACTTTCGCCGAACCATCGTTTCCGTCCGGCTCAATCCGCATTCCCCTTATCAAGTGGCCATCAGCGACGAGGGAGAGCCGGTGCTGAAGCTGGAAACGGAAGAGGTGGCCGGAGTTCAGTTTCAAAAAACTCCGGAATACTACCAGCGGACTTTGGGTAACGGGAAACCGATCGTCGATATTGCTCCAACCATTGAGTGGGGGTATTTGCTCTACCTGACTGTTTTCAGAATCTGTCAATACTTCGGTACTCAAGAGGAGTGCCAGTTTTGTGACATCAATAGAAACTACCGTCAGCAGAAGAAGAGCGGTCGACCCTACACGGGTGTCAAGACGGTTGATGAAATCATAGAAGCCCTGGAGATCATCGACTCCACCGATTCCGATAGCCATGCCTATACGGTAACCGGAGGAAGCATTACCTCCAAACTCAACGACAAACGCGAGGTCGATTTTTATCTCCAGTATCCGGAGGCTATTGAGAAGCGATTTCCGGGCCGTTGGATTGGGAAATTGGTGGTGCAGGCCCTGCCCAAGGAAGAAGTACGTCGATTCAAGGATGCAGGAGTACAGATTTATCATCCTAACTACGAAGTCTGGGATCCAAAGCTCTTTGAGATCATCTGTCCTGGTAAGGAGAGTTACATCGGTCGGGACGAGTGGATTCAGCGAATTCTCGATGCGGGTGATGTTTTCGGGCCCTCTCAGGTCATTCCGAACTTCGTGGCCGGTATCGAAATGGCTCGACCGTTTGGCTTCAAGACCGTTTCTGAGGCTATAGATTCCACTTCTGAGGGGTTGAACTTTTTCATGTCTCGTGGCATCATGCCCCGCTTTACGACTTGGTGCCCGGAACCTCTTACGGTTTTGGGGAAGGAAAATCCGGGTGGCGCGCCACTCGAGTATCACGTACAGATGCTCCGAACTTGGAGAGACACGCATGAAAAGTATAAACTAGCGCCCCCCTCCGGATACGGGAGGCCCGGAATCGGAAATGCCGTGTTCTCCGTTTCCGCATTCATGGATGTCATTCGATCCGGGTCTAGGAAGGAAAGAGAGAATCGTGAAAGTGGAACCGTTTAAAAACGAAGCCTTTACTGACTTTACGAATCCCGAGAATCGCCAGGCCATGTCCGAGGCGGTTGCTCAGGTGCGCGGTCAGTTAGGACAAACCTATGACCTCGTTATCGGTGGAGAGCGAATCCGCTGTGAGCAGCAGTTTGAGTCCTTGAATCCCTCGCGAAGGGAAGAGATTGTGGGGATTTTCCAGAAGGGAACGGCTCAGCTTGCCGAGCAGGCGATAGAGGCTGCGGACGGCGCCTTCCTTGCCTGGAGTCGGCGGCCCGCTGAAGAGCGTGTTGAGTTCATGCTGAAAGTGTCCCACATGATGAAGGAACGGCGATTCGAACTGGCCGCCTGGATGGTGATCGAGGTAGGGAAGTCCTGGGTGGAGGCTGATGCTGATGTTGCCGAAGCTATCGATTTCTGTGAGTTCTACTCTGGGGAGATGCTTCGTTTGGCCGCTCCTCCGTCGCTTGTCGAAATCGAGTCGGAAGAGACCGCTCTTGAGTATATTCCTTTGGGAGTGGGCATCATTATTCCTCCCTGGAACTTTCCTCTGGCGATACTCGGGGGAATGACGTTTGCAGCTCTGGTCGGTGGAAACACTGTGGTGATGAAGCCTTCCAGCGATTCGCCCGCGATCGCAGCCAAACTCATGGAGATCTTCCAGGAAGTCGGCTATCCGCCCGGTGTGGTCAACTTGTTGACGGGGAGCGGGGGAGAGATTGGTGACTCTCTGGTCCAGCATCCCAGGACCCGCTTCGTCTCCTTCACCGGCTCTAAAGAGGTGGGTCTGGGAATCAACGAATTGGCAGCCAAGCACCAGGCAGGCCAGATCTGGATCAAGAGAGTGGTCGCCGAAATGGGCGGAAAGGATGCCATCGTGGTGGATAGTGAGGCGGACCTGGACGAGGCTGCGACGGGTGTCGTGGCTGCTGCCTTCGGCTACCAGGGTCAGAAATGCTCGGCCTGTTCTCGCGCCATTGTCGTAGAGTCCGTTTATGATGAACTCCTGGAGAAGATCCTGGAGAAAACTCGTGCCATGATCGTAGAAGGCAATGTGGAAGAAGCCGATGTGAATTTTGGTCCCGTCATCAATGGAAGGGCTCAAGAATCGATTCAGCGCTATATCCAGGTTGGAAAGAAGGAAGGAAGACTGGTGTTGGGAGGAGGAGATGGAGATTCCGAGGGATTTTTTGTGCCTCCCACCATCATCGCGGATATTGATTCCAAGGCAACCATTGCTCAGGAGGAAATATTCGGGCCTGTTTTGGCGGTGATCAAAACAGCTGATTATGATGAGGCCATCCAGGTTGCCAACGATACCGAATATGGATTGACCGGAGCCGTTTACACTCAGAATCCATCAAAAATAGACAAAGCCAAAAGAGAATTCCACGTGGGGAACTTGTACATCAATCGCAAATGTACGGGAGCCCTTGTGGGGGTACATCCTTTCGGTGGATTCAACATGAGTGGCACCGACTCGAAAGCAGGAGGTCCGGACTACCTGCTTTTGTTTACTCAAGCCAAGTCCATTGCTGAGAAGGTGAGCTGAAGCTAGAAGCCAGAACCCAAAACCCATAACCCAAAATCCAAAATCTGGAACCCAGAATCCCTGAAATTTAGCGGTCAAAAAGCACCGGATTGTGCCTGCAAATTCTGAATTCTGACCTATGATTTTGTTAAGATATACTGCGTGACCGAGCGACGCCCGATGTCAGTAGTAGCCAGGTGAGGAGAGGGAGGCAAGAGTGAGCATTCAGACCCGCCCCCGAGAGGATCTTCAAAAGAAAAAGAGGCAGGAAGTTGTGAATGACTTCAGTATCCAAGTAGCCACGGTGAATGGATCGGGAAGTCAATCCTCAAACAACGTGTTGATGCGGGCAATATTCCGAATGGGGGTTCCCATCAGTGGGAAGAATCTCTTTCCGTCCAATATTGCCGGTCTGCCCACCTGGTTCACCATCCGAGCTTCCAAGGAGGGCCACGCTGGACGCAAGAAGGAGATCGACGTCCTCATCGCCATGAATCCGGAGACGGCAAGGGAAGATGTCGAGAATCTGGAGGCAGGTCGGGTGGTGATCTACGACGAGAAATTGAACCTGTCCAAGATCAGGGATGATCTGATTTACTATCCCATCCCCTTTTCAGAACTGGCAGGTGAAGTGATCAAGGATGTCCGGTTGCGCAAGCTGATTGCCAATATTGTTTACGTGGGAAGCGCCGCTGAACTTTTCGGTATTGAAATGGCCGAGGTGGAATCGGTGATCGCCAAGTGGTTCAAGAACAAGAAGAAAGCCATTGATCTGAATATCCAAGCTGCACACCTGGGCGCAAAATATGTTGCTGAGAACCTCACCAAGAGCGATCCTTTTCGAATTCAGCGGATGAAAAAGACCCAGGGTAAGATCATCATCGATGGAAATTCTGCCTGTGCTCTGGGGAGTATGTTCGCGGGAGTGACGGTCTTGACCTGGTATCCCATCACGCCGGCCAGCAGCCTGGGGGAAATCCTGACCGATTACCTGGGGCGTTATCGATTGGACCCCGAAACCGGAAAGGCTACTTTTGCCGTCGTGCAGGCTGAAGATGAACTGGCCGCGGTCGGTATGGCCATCGGTGCCGGCTGGTCGGGTGCCCGGGCCATGACGTCTACCTCGGGGCCGGGCATCTCATTGATGGCCGAGTTCGTCGGGTTGGCCTACTTCACCGAAGTTCCCGTGGTTATTTTTGATATCCAGCGGGTTGGACCGAGCACTGGTTTGCCCACCAGAACTTCTCAGGGGGACACGGTTTCTCTTTACTATCTCTCCCACGGGGACACCAAGCATGTGGTCCTGTTTCCAGCCACCATGAAAGAGTGCTTTGAGTTCTCGATAGAGGCTTTCGATCTCTCGGAAAGATTACAACAGCCGATATTCGTCGCCCCTGACCTGGATTTGGGGATGAACAACTGGATGGCGGATCCTTTTGATTATCCCGAAAAGCCTCTGGACCGGGGGAAGGTGCTCACGGCGGAAGATCTGGAGCGTTTGGGAACCTTTTCCCGCTATAAGGATGTCGATGGTGACGCTATCCCCTACCGAACCCTGCCCGGGACGGACCACCCCTTGTCCGCTTATTTTACGCGTGGCAGTGGGCACAACGAGGAGTCTCGCTATTCCGAACGGCCCGAGGACTACAGGAACCTCATGGATCGCTTGGCCAAGAAGCATGAAACCGCAAGGACCTTCGTGCCTGAACCGATCGTCCGATACACCAAGGGCGCTGAAATCGGAATTATCACCTATGGGTCGACGGATGTTGCCATGGAAGAGTGTCGGGAGCAGCTTAGCCAGGAGCACGGGATCGATTTCAATTACTTGAGAATTCGGGCCCTGCCCTTTACAGATCACCTCAAGGACTTTGTGAGTCGCTGCCAGAGGGTCTACGTTGTGGAGCAGAACCGGGATGGGCAAATGGGCGATCTGATCTGCCTGGAGGTGAAGGAAGAGCAGGAGAAAATTAGGAAAGTTCTCCACTATGAAGGAGTTCCCATCGACGCCAGATGGATCACCGACCGGGTGATGGCGTCTGAGAAAGGATAATCATGGCGACGAGTACACCCAAACCTAAGAAGGCCAATCGCCTGGGTCTGTCCCTGGCCGAGTATCGGGGAAGACCCTCGACGCTCTGCTCCGGTTGCGGGCACGATGCCGTGTCCAGTCAGATCATGAAGGCGTTTTATGAGATGGGAATCAATCCCCATCAGGTTGCCAAGATGAGCGGCATCGGTTGCTCCAGCAAAACACCCGCTTATTTTCTTGGCGCTTCTCACGGATTCAACGGTGTCCATGGGCGCATGCCCTCTCTGGCCACCGGTGCCCTTCTGGGCAACCGTGACCTGATCTGTGTGGGGCTCAGCGGTGATGGAGATACGGCATCCATCGGGCTGGGACAGTTCTGTCACCTTTTGAGAAGAAACGTCCCAATGATTTATATCATTGAAAACAATGGGGTTTACGGTCTGACCAAGGGGCAGTTCTCAGCCACCTCGGATCTGGGTTCCAAACTCAAGACAGGGGTCGTCAATGACTTGCCGCCCATCGATTGCTGTGCTCTGGCCATTGAAATGGGATGCAGCTATGTGGCTCGTTCCTTTGCTGGAGATCCCAAACAGCTGGTTGCCCTTTTACAGGGAGCCCTCAGCCACAGTGGGACAGCTATGCTGGATGTGATCAGCCCCTGCGTGACCTTTAATAACCAAGAGAGCTCGACCAAAAGCTACAAGTGGGCAAAGGAACACGAGGAACTCCTGCACAATATCGACTTTATTCCCTATTTCGAGCCCATTGAAACCGTGGAATATGCAGAGGGAGAGATGCGAGAAGTTGAGATGCATGATGGTTCCCACATCCGGCTGCGGAAGCTGGATGAGGATTACGATCCCATGAGCCGAATGGCTGCTGAGAGGCTGTTGAGTGAGACCCGCGAGTCGGGCGAGTTTTTGACGGGACTGATCTATGTCAATCCGGTCGCCCAGACTTTCTTTGATCTCCTGGATTTGTCTGAAAATCCTTTGGCTACCCTCCCTCAAGAGAAGGTCCGACCGGGACCGGAGGTCCTGGAAGAGACCATGCAGGAATTGATGTAGTATCTTCCCACAATCCGGCGCTTTTTGAGCATGAATCATTCAATGCATCATGTTGGCGTTCTCGGCGCCGGGACCATGGGTGCCCAAATTGGGGCCCATTTGGCCAATGTGGGAATCAAGACTCTCCTTCTGGACCTGCCCTCCCAGGAATCGGATCGCAATGCTATTGCACGGCGGGCTGTGGAGCAGCTCCTCCTGATCCAGCCCCCTCCCCTTTATTCTCCTGACAAACTGAGTCTCATTCAGGTGGGAAATTTCGAAGATGACTTGCCCCGTCTCTCCTCCTGCCAGTGGATCATCGAATGCGTGGTTGAAAAACTTGAGATCAAACACCAGCTTTGGGAAAAGATAGAACCGCTTTGGAGGCCCGGCACCATTGTTTCCACTAACAGCAGCGGACTACCGGTGGCAGAAATCGCACAAGGAAGGTCGGAGGACTTTCAGAAACACTGGCTGGGGACTCACTTCTTTAATCCTCCGAGGTATATGAGGCTCCTGGAGTTGATCCCTACTGCCCGTACCCTGCCCCAGGTGATGGAGACCATAGCCTCTGTGGGAGATCGGCTGCTGGGCAAGGGAATCGTCATTGCCAAGGATCGGCCCAACTTTGTGGCCAATCGGATTGGTTCCTTCGTAGCCGTACGGGCCCTGGAGCTCATGCAGAAACTTGGCCTGACCATCGAAGAGGTCGATACGCTGACGGGGCCGGTGACGGGATTCCCCAAGACCGGAACTTTTCGACTGGCGGATCTGGTAGGCGTCGACATCATGCTGGACGTGGTGGGCAATCTTTACCAGAACCTGCCTGAGGATTCCTGGAGGGAGAGCTTTCGTTCCACCTCGCTTTTCGAGCAACTGATGGAACGCGGCTGGAAGGGACTGAAAACAGGACAGGGGTTTTACAAAAAGGAGGGGAAGGAGATTCTTGTTCTGGATCCTGAAACCTTTGAGTATCGGAAACGCAAGAAACCCAACCTTCCTTCTGTAGAGATGGTTCGCAATGAAGGCAGCACCGTCAAGCGAGTGGGGACCCTCTTAAAGTCCGAAGACAAGGCAGGAGCCTTTCTGTGGCCGTTTTTCCGAGATATCTTTTTGTATTCCGCTGAGCGAATCCCGGAAATCACCGATGAGTCCTATCAGATCGACCGGGCCATGAGATGGGGTTTCAATTGGGAGTTTGGGCCCTTCGAACTTTGGCAGGAGTTGGGTCTGGTGGAAATATCGGAACGGATGCGCCAGGATGGAAAGGTGCTCCCGGAATGGGTGGAAGAGCTCCAAAAGCAGGAATCGAAGAGCTTCTACCGGGTGGAGCCTGATCATCAATTGTTCTTCGATCAGGGAGCCCGTGAATACCAGGTCTTGAGTGAGGATTCCGGGGAGATCCAGCTCACCATTCTCAAGAAACAGAATAAGGTCATTCGTTCCAACGCTGGGTCCAGTCTGGTCGATCTGGAGGATGGGGTGGCTTGTCTTGAGTTTCACACCAAGATGAACGCTATCGGTGGTGACGTTGTGGATTCGGCTCGTTGGGCTGTTGATGAGGTGGGAAAAAACTTCGTTGGACTGGTCATCGGCAACCAGGGAGAAAATTTTTCTGTGGGAGCCAATTTGATGCTTCTTCTGCTGGAGGCCCAGGAGGGAAATCTGGAGGAGATCGATCAAATGGTCCGGGCTTTCCAGAAGATGACCCAGTCTTTTCGATATTCCGCCAGGCCGGTAGTGGCTGCTCCTTTTCAACGGGTGTTCGGAGGAGGAGCTGAGGTCTGCCTGGGATGTGATGCGGTCGTAGCCTCCTCAGAGACCTACATGGGGTTGGTCGAGGTAGGGGTCGGACTAGTGCCTGCCGGGGGCGGAGTCAAGGAAATGCTGATTCGCCATTTCCAGGAGGGGTGCTCGATTCCCGATACGGACTTCCTTCCCGCCCTGAAGAAGGCCTTTCGAACGATCGGCACTGCTCAGGTCAGTCGAAGCGGTGAAGATGCGAGAAGGCTGCAATATTTGCGCCCCGGCGACGTTGTAGAGATCAATTCACGACGGCTGCTTTCCAGAGCAAAGCAAGAGGTGATCCGACTTGCCGAAGCGGGATATGTCCAGCCTGAGCCAGAGCAGAATATTCCAGCCCTGGGCAGCTCTGCTCTGGCGGTTTTGAAGGCGGGGATGCACCTGATGAAACAAGCGGGATACATCTCAGAGCACGACTTGTTGATTGGAAAAAAACTTGCCCATATCCTGACTGGAGGTGACTTCAACCATGCCACTACCGTTTCCGAACAGTACATACTGGATCTGGAGCGGGAGGCCTTTCTGTCTTTGTGTGGAGAAAGGAAGACGCTGGAACGCATTCAGCATACCCTGAGAACCGGCAAGCCGCTCAGGAACTGAGCGGCTTGCCGGCTGACAGCTGACCCCTGACCTCCTGTCTCCTTCTTTTCCCTTGCATTGTGTGTTTTAGTGTATTAAAACGTTATCATGGAACGAGAACTGGCGAAGGATCCCCTTGTGAAGGAGTTGTTTGAGGCCATTGTGTACCTCGAGGACCCGGTCGAATGCGCACGCTTCTTTCGCGATTTGTGTACTGTGACCGAATTGAAAGCCATGGCCGAACGATGGCAGGTCGCCCAGATGGTGGCTGAGGATATTCCCTATCGCGAGATCAGCGAGCGAACAGGTGCCAGTACGGCAACCATTACCCGTATCGCCCACTGGTTGAAGTACGGGGAGGGTGGATACCGCTTTATGCTGGAAAGGGTGAGGGGAAAAGATGAAATTCGACGGTGAAAACTTGAAGATTGCGGTGCAGAAGAAGGGGCGCCTGGCGGAGCCCTCCAGGCAGATTCTCAAGTCCATTGGCCTGGATTTTGAGTACTACGAAGGAAGATTATTCTCGCCCTGTCTGAATTTTCCTCTGGACATCCTTTTTCTGCGTGACGACGACATTCCGGAGTACGTTCAGGATGGAGTGACGGACCTGGGCATCGTGGGACTGAATGTCGTCCAGGAAAAGGGTGCCCAGGTGGTGGAGCTGGATTCTCTCGGTTTCGGGACTTGCACCCTGTCCATTGCTGTCCCCAGAAACAGTTCTTTGCGCAGCGTCTACGACTTGGAGAATAAACGGATTGCAACTTCTTATCCTCGAGTACTGCAAAGGTTTCTTGAGATGAAGAAGATCAAGGCCCGAATCATTGAGATTAGTGGATCGGTGGAAATCACTCCCAGTCTCGATGTCGCCGATGCGATCTGCGACCTGGTTTCAACGGGAAGCACGTTACAAATCAACGAACTTGAACCGATTGAGATCGTTCTCAAATCGGAAGCTTTTTTGATTGCCAATCCCAAATCCTTAAAAGACCGTAAACGCCAGGAGCTGACGGAGCGACTTCGGGTGCGCCTTCGGGGAAACCTCCGGGCTCGAAAGACCAAATACGTCATGATGAACGCTCCCAATGGGGCCCTGGAGGAGATCAAGCAGATTTTGCCTGGAATGAAAAGCCCCACGGTCATGCCCTTGGCCGAAGAGAATATGGTGGCCATTCACTCCGTCGTTCCCGAGGAAGTATTCTGGGATGTCATGGAAAAGCTGAGAAAAACCGGGGCCTCCGACATTCTTGTTGTCCCTATAGAAAAAATGGTAACGGAATGAGGTCCTATCGACTTGAAGAGATCAGTCCTGAGGGTCTTGAAGAACTGTGCCGGCGCAATCCGGTCGCTGATCCGGAAATGATGGAAACCTGCCGCACGATTTTCGATGACGTTTCTCGACTCGGGGATGAAGCCGTCGGGGAGTATACGCGTCGTTTTGACGGTGTGGACCTGTCGGAACATCGAGTCTCGAGTCAGGAGTTTTCTCAGGTAAAACAGACCGTCTCGAACCCTGCTGTGAAAGCGCTGGAGCGGGCAGCACAAAACATTCAGACTTTCCACGCCTCCCAGCAGATTTCCGAAGGGCCGGTAGAAGTAGAGCCGGGAGTCCGTTGTTGGCGAGAAGACCGTGCTGTCGATTCCGTAGGACTCTATGTCCCAGGCGGGAATGCGATTCTTCCTTCCACGGTTCTCATGCTCGGAATTCCTGCTCGATTAGCCGGCTGTCGACAGATCTGCCTGTGTGTGCCTCCTCGGAAAGATGGCACTGTATCCCCGGAAGTGCTGGTTGCGGCACAAATCACAGGGATCAGTCAGGTCTTTAAAATCGGCGGGGCTCAGGCCATTGCTGCTATGGCCTTGGGAACCGAGACCGTTCCCAAGGTGGATAAGATTGTTGGCCCCGGCAATCGGTGGGTGCAAACAGCCAAATTACTGGCTGTGCTTAAAGGGATTGCCATTGACATGGTTGCTGGCCCTACCGAGGTTCTGGTCGTTGCCGATGATTCCGCCTCGCCTGAATTGATTGCCACTGACCTGATTTCTCAGGCTGAACACGGAGGGGACAGCCGGGCTATCCTGGTGTCGACCTCCAAGGAGATCCTCGAGGAAGTGAGCCGGCGAGTGGAAAGCCAGATTCAGGACTTGCCCCGCAGGGCCTTCGCCGTGGAGGCACTGGCGGGAAGTTTCTCCATCCAGCCGCCTTCCATGGAGGAAGCCTTCGAATTCGTCAATCGGTATGCTCCCGAGCACTTGATCTTGCATCTGGAGGTCCCTGAAAAGTGGGTGAAGAAGGTGCAGAGTGCGGGGTCGGTTTTTCTGGGGCCCTGGTCCCCTGAAGTTGCCGGGGACTATGCTTCCGGGACCAATCACACGCTGCCCACTTCGGGCCTGGCGCGGGCCTTTTCGGGTGTATCCCTGGATACGTTTGTTAAGAAAATCACCTTTCAGAAATTGACTCAAAAGGGCCTTCGAGAACTGGCACCTACTTTGGAGGCATTGGCTGAATTAGAGGGCCTGGAAGGGCACGGGAGAGCCGTTCGCGCCAGGCTGAAGTGACCGACAACTGACAACTGACAGCTGACAACGGACAACGGACAACAGACATCTCAAACCTGGAAGCTGAAAGATGGACATAGCCGAACTCATTAGACCCAATATCCTGACGCTGGAGCCTTATCACTCTGCCCGGGAGAAAATTCAAGAAGGTGTCTTGCTGGATGCCAACGAGAATCCCCACTCTCAGGAGTGGCAAGGTGTCGGATTGAACCGCTATCCGGACCCCTACCAGCGAAAGCTTCGAGAGGCCATTGCCCGATACCTGGGGGTTGCAAGGGATAACGTAGTGGCAGGGGTGGGTTCTGATGAGATCCTCGATTGGATTTTCAAGGTATTTTGCCAATCAGGAAAAGATCGTATCGCCATCGCGGAGCCGACCTATGGGATGTACCGAGTCACAGCCAACATCTTCGGGATTCCTTGTTTTGAGTTTGGCTTCGATCAGGGGTTTAGCCTAAGTGCAGAGCGGTTCCTGGAAGTGGTTCCCGCTGACGCCAAGGTTCTGTTTCTCTGCTCACCCAATAACCCAACCGGGAACTTGTTGGAGCGGGAACAGATTCTCCAAATCGCCCAAAAATGGGAGAAGATCGTGGTGGTCGATGAGGCCTATATTGAGTTTGCAAATCAGCCCTCGCTTGTTCCTGATTTGAATGGGATTCCCAATCTGATTCTTCTCCGGACTCTGTCCAAAGCCTTTGGACAAGCAGGCATGCGCCTTGGCTACGCAGCCGCTTCTCCCGAGATTGTTTCCCATTTCTTGAAGGTCAAGGCTCCTTACAATTTGAATGTCTTAACCATGGAAAGGGGATGCCAGGTACTCAGTCAGGTTGAAAGCCATCTGGCCTGTGTTTCAGAGATTCGAAAAGAGCGTGAAAGAGTGGCCGCCCAGCTGAGAGAAATACCACAAATCAAAGAGGTCTTTGCCTCTCAGGCCAACTTCTTACTCTTTCGTTGTCCCCAGGCCTCTCTGATTTGCCAGCGACTTTTGGAGAAGAACATTGTTGTGCGAGACAGGAGCTCGCTAACGGACCTGGAGGATTGCATTCGAGTCAGTATTGGGACCTCATCGGAGAATGATTTGTTTCTCGATCAATTGCAAAGAATTGTGAAGGGGATGTTATGAGCCAACGTACTGCATCGGTCAAAAGGGAGACGCGTGAAACCAGAATTGAGATTGATTTGAATCTGGACGGCCAGGGAGAGTTTACCTGTGACCTTGGTTTGGGATTTCTCGAGCACATGCTTGAATTGCTGGCTGCTCATGCCCGGATTGATCTCAAAATACAGGCCCAGGGTGATCTCCAGGTGGATGACCATCATCTCACCGAGGATTTGGGGATTACTCTGGGTCAGGCCATCGATAGCGCTCTTGGAAAGAAAGAGGGGTTGGAAAGATACGGATTCTTCCTGCTTCCTATGGATGAGGTTCTGGTTGCTGTAGCCGTGGACGTGGGAGGACGCTTTGCTTTTTGCTGTGACTACCAGCCCCAGAGGGAGAGGGTCGGTGATCTTTCTACGGAGTTGATCCCTCACTTCTTTAAATCCCTGGCCATCGCTGCGAAATGCAATTTACATTTTAATTTTTTGAATGCGGGGGAGAATGAACACCATCGTATTGAGGCCATGTTCAAAGGCTTCGCCAGATCACTGAAGATGGCCGTTCGGATCGATCCGGAAGCGAAAGGGAAGGTTCCGTCAACCAAGGGAGTGTTGTAGTTTGTGGATTCGTGGATTCGTGCATTCGTGCGGTCGTGCAGTTGTGAATTGATGAATGAGTAAGCCTGTGCTCATAGTGTGCTCGTCCGAAAACATGAATCGAAAGCACGAACTCGCGACAGCACGACAGCACCACAGCACAAAAGCACGAGGTGACGAAAGCACGAAAATGATCGTTGTTATCGATTACAGGGCAGGCAATCTCTACAACGTGGGGAATGCTTTGAAATATCTGAAAGCGGATTTCACTTTTTCGGGAGATCCGGCCGTGGTGAGCCAGGCCGATCGGGTCATTCTCCCCGGAGTGGGTTCGGCTCGAGCCGCCATGGAATCCTTGGCCCAGCAGGGCCTGGTGGAGGTTCTTCAAGGTCTCCAGGTTCCTTTTCTGGGAATTTGCCTGGGACTTCAGCTCCTCTTCGAGGTTTCTGATGAGGACAACACGCCTTGCCTGGGTCTTTTCCCAGGTACGATCCGCCGATTCAACAGTGTTAACGTCAAGGTTCCTCATATCGGGTGGAACCAGGTCAGAGGCATGAATGAGCCTTCTCGGCCGCCCTCGATTCTGCTCGAAGGTATTCCAGAGGAGAGCTTCTTTTATTTCGTGCACAGCTATTTCGCTCCTCTGGCGAGTCCGTTCACCCTGGGTCAAACCGACTACGGAGACTGGTTCGGCTCAGTGGTCGCACAGGAGAACTTTTACGGAGTGCAGTTTCATCCCGAAAGATCGGGGGAAATCGGTCTCAAAGTGCTCCAGAATTTTCTGGAGGTGCGCCCGTCATGATGGTGATTCCGGCCATTGATTTGATCGGCGGCAAATGTGTTCGTCTCTATCAAGGAGACTTTGACCAACAAACGACCTATGAACCCGATCCCATCGACCAAGCTCGAAAGTTTCAGTCAGCGGGATTTACTCGGTTGCATGTGGTGGATCTTGAGGGGGCGCGTTCAGGATCGGGCCAGAATCGGCAGGTCATTCGTCGCCTTGCTGAGGCGGTGGATCTTCCCATACAGATTGGAGGTGGGGTGCGTACCAGCGAGGATATCCTCGAGTTGCTCGAGTTTGGAGTTCGATACCTGATCTTGGGAACAGTGGCCTTGACCAATCCGGAACGGGTAAGTCGCTGGGTAAAAAGGTGGGGGCCGGCTCCTTTTGTGATCAGTTTGGATTTAAAGGGGAAGGGTCTGCGCAGCCAGGGATGGGTGGAGGGAAGTGGCGTTGAGCTGACAGAGGCCTTGGATCGTATTGCTGGCTGGGAGATTCCGCAAGTCATCTGTACCGATGTGGAGAGCGATGGTACGCTCAAACAACCCAACTACTCGACCTATGAGGAACTGCAGGCTCAGCTGCCTGGCGATACCACACTCATTGCGGCAGGAGGAGTCAGCCTCCCGGAACACGTTTCCAGGCTCAAAGGGATGGGCGTGGACGGGGCTGTGGTGGGACGAGCCCTGTACGAGGGAGCCATGGACTGGAAGGAGCTGATTGATGCTGGCTAAGAGGATCATTCCCTGTCTGGACGTGGCCGGAGGACGTGTCGTCAAAGGAGTCCACTTCGTCGATTTGAAGGATGCCGGAGATCCCGTCGAGTTGGGGGGACGCTATTATCGGGAAGGCGCAGATGAACTGGTTTTCCTGGATATCACGGCCACGGTGGAGGAGCGAAAAACGGTCCTGGATTGGGTGAGGCGAGTGGCTGACTCCATCTTTATCCCCTTTACCGTGGGTGGAGGAATCAGTACCGTTTCTCAGGTTCATGATCTGCTGCGGGCTGGAGCCGATAAGGTTTCCATTAACAGTGCTGCGGTCAAGAATCCCGATCTGTTGGCTGAGGCCTCCCAGGCCTTTGGATCTCAGTGCATTGTCCTGGCCGTGGATGCCAAGCGGACCGGGGCAGGTTGGCAGGTCTTTGTGAGCGGGGGACGAACCGAAACAGATCGTGATGCCCTCGAATGGATTCGCCGGGGAGAAGAACTCGGGGTGGGAGAAATCCTTCTCACTTCCATGGACTCTGATGGCACCCAGGAAGGATATGATTTGAAACTCCTGGAAGCCGTCTCTGAAAGTGTTCGAATACCCGTCATTGCCTCAGGTGGGGCCGGCTCCCCCGAACATCTCCTGGAGGCCTTGAAAGCGGGCGCGGATGCGGTCCTGGCAGCCAGCATCTTTCACTATGACCGCTATGGCATCGCTGAAGCGAAGGACTACCTTGCAGAGAACTCGATTCCTGTGAGAAGAAAGTAAAGATGGATATCAAGCAATTGGATTGGAACAAGATGAATGGCCTGATCCCGGCCGTTGTCCAGGATGGGGCAACAGGTCGCGTCCTCATGTTGGGATTTATGAACGAGGAGGCCCTGGAAAAGACGCTGGAGAGCCGACGTGTGACTTTCTGGAGTCGAAGTCGGAAGAGCCTCTGGACCAAAGGAGAGACATCCGGGAATTACCTGCAGTTGCAAGAGATTCGGCAGGATTGCGACAACGATACTCTCCTTGTGGTGGCTCAGCCCCAGGGGCCCTGTTGTCACCGCGGTACGCTTTCCTGCTTTGCTCAGGACGATGAGTACAGCGGACTTGAGTTCCTGGGATATCTCCAGAGGTTGATTGTTCGTCGAAAAGAGGAGATGCCGGAGGGCTCTTACACCAGTACACTCTTCGCCAAGGGACTGCCGGAGATGGCCAAAAAAGTGGGTGAAGAGGCTATCGAGGTCGTCCTCTCGTCGGGTCAGGAAAAAAAGCGATCGATTGAGGAATCAGCTGATTTGCTCTACCACCTTCTGGTTTTTCTGACCCAAAGAGAAGTCACGTTGCAGGAAGTGGTGGAAGAACTGAGAAGCCGCAGCCGGAAGACCGGCTGAAATTCAAAATTCAAAAATCCAAATCCCAAACAACTTCGAATTCTGAATTCCAAGTTCAAAACCTCTGAGAGTATGGGTTCACGGACTGTTTTATACTGATTTTGTTTGTGATTTGGAACTTGGAATTTGTGATTTGTTTAGGATTTGGAATTTTGGATTTGGGATTTGTTTGTGATCCCAAATTCCAACGTGACTTGCAACCGGGAACACAGACCACAGAAGACTTATGCTCTTTCCTCGTGTCGCCTGTCTTCTGTCTGTTGTCTTCTGTCTTCTGTTTTCGGAATGGTGATCTCTGGATTCTGTCTTCTCTCTTCGTCAAATCGCTTTCCGGCGATAAAGGCTTGAATATAGGGGTCGGGGGAGGAATGAAAGGCTTCCTGATCACCTTCAAAGTGAATGCCCCCTTCCTTCAGCAGGATGATTCGATCCGCCACCATCTCGATGCACTTCAGGTCGTGAGACACGACGATGGAAGTCAGGTGCTCCTGCTGGTTGAGTTTGCGAATCAACCGATTCACTGATTTCTTGACAAGGGGGTCAACCCCGGTGGTGGGTTCATCGTAGAGAATAACTTCAGGATCGTTGGCAATGGCTCGGGCAATGGCGACCTGCTTTTTTGCGCCGATGCTGAGTTCAGGCTTTTGGAGGTCCCCCATATTTTCCATTTCTACCGCCGCCAGCAGATAGTCCACCCGCTCCTGGATTTTCTTTTCGTCCTTCATTCCCCTCTCGCGCAGGGGGTAGGCGATATTCTCTCCCACGCTGAGAAAATCAAAAATAGCTCCGCCTTGGAAGACATAGGAAACCCTCTTGCGCAATTCCAGGAGCTCCCTCTCGTTCATGCCGGTGATATCCTTTCCGTGAAAGAGAATGCGGCCAACGTCAGGCTTGAGCAGACCTGCGATCAGCTTGAGAGTGACGCTCTTTCCACTTCCGCTCTTCCCCAGCACACCCAGAGTTTTTCCTTGCTGTATTGTGAAGCTGACGCCCTTAAGGACAGGATAGTCAAAGGATTTGTTCACATTTTCTAATTCCAGAATCAGCTCACTGGGGTCATCAAACGAGGTGTCTCTTTGGGGGAGCGGCGTACTGCGAGCAGGCGGGAAGAAGCGCCGGCCCAAAATCAGACTCATCAGAGTCAGGTATGACAGAAAGACAACGACCAGGAAGAGTTTCAGGAACATCGATTTACAGCGTGAAAACCCTCCGCCAAATTTCCTGAAGTAGAAAGGGTCGCCAAGTAGTTTATTTGTGGAGGATCATACTTGCAAGGGCGATCGTCAATGACGGATTTGAAAGCGGATGAGCTTTTTGGCCATTTCCTTCCTGCGATTACGACCGCTGCGTCTGTAATCCTGGAGCCATCCTCGCAGGTCTTTATGGTTCATTTCCAAGACTTCACACACCCAGAGCAAACTTCCAGGGTGTGTTTCGTTCGCGTAAAACCAATCCAAAGCGTCCTGCCTCCACAACTCCCATTCTTTGTTGGACGTCTTCTTGGGAGACACGATGTCACGGAAAGCCTGGAGCAGAATTCCCAAAGCCAAATTGCGCATGGAAGGATCTGGCTTCTTCTTCTGCGGGTATAAACCTTCACTTTCAAGAAATGTTGCTTTCATTTTTCTATATCAAACGTTGTTATCAGCAGTTCTCAGCGCTTATCTTCCTTACTTCTATTCTATTCCAAGCAAGTGACTTTTCTTCGTCTGCTGATAGTTTGGATGCCCGATCCGGGAAAAAGTTTCATTTCTGGTGAGAAACTGTATGGCTGTGGAGCAGAGAGTCGCTATAATGCCGGGGAGATGGAACGAAGTTGGGAATCTGCCGGAGATCGAGTTCTGGCACTGTTAAAGCGAGCGGGGAAGGGACTTTCCGTCAAGGAGCTGTGCCAGAGACTCGAGCTTTCCTCTATGGCCGTTCGGCGGCAGCTGGCCTTATTGGAAGGTCACGACCTGATTTTTTCCGAAAAGGAAAAGCGAAGGATAGGTCGCCCGGCCCATCGCTACTACCTGACAGAAAGAGGTCATGAGGAGTTCGAAAGAGACTACGCCAACCTGGTGATTGACCTTCTGGGAAGTATCCGCTCTATTGATGGACAAGAAAAGATCAACCAGGTGTTTGAGGAGCGGAAGCGCGGATCTGTGGAAAGATGTCGTGGAAGGGTTTTGGGAGAGGCACTGGAGGTTCGTGTTGATGAGGTGACCCGGTTACTCAACGAAGATGGTTATATGGCCCACTGGGAAAGACTGGGCCCCAACAGGTATCTGATTAAAGAAATGAACTGTGCCGTTGCCCAGGTGGCTAAAAGGTTCCCAGAGACCTGTATCTTTGAAGAGGGTTGCCTGGCTGAGTTGCTGCAAGCCACGGTAACTCGCAGACACCACATTCTCCAGGAAGACCATTTTTGTTCTTATCTGGTTGAAGAGTAGAAATATTCACGGATCTTCCTCATACTTTTATCTAAACAACATTGCTGATTGAAAAGGAGACACGAATGAGTGCTGAACGACCAAATGCTGTGACGGTGGGGGGAACCCCTTTCACTTTGGTGGGACCTGAGTTGAAGGTGGGCGACAAGGCCCCTGATTTTGAAGCTGTTGGGAAGGACCTGAAACCGGTTAGCCTGGACGATACTCGGGGTTCGGTGCGGATCTTCAGTGTGGTCGGCTCCCTGGATACCGGGGTCTGTGATGCCCAGACTCGCCGCTTCAATGAAGAGGCCGCCCAGTTGCCCAGTGTGCAGATCTATACCATCAGTATGGACCTTCCCTTCACTCAGGGTCGCTGGTGCGGAGCCAGCGGCGTCGAGAACGTGACCATGCTCTCTGATCATCGAAGTGCCCAGTTTGGAACTCACTACGGCACTCTTATCAAGGAATCCCGCTTGGACTGCAGAGCGATCTTCGTGATTGATGCAGAGGACACTCTTGTCCATGTGGAGTATGTGAAGGAGCTGGGCGACCACCCGAACTATGAAGCTGCTCTCGAGGCAGTCCGTGAAACCCAGAAAGCGTGAATGATCTAGTTCAGCTGGGGAGGAGGCGAGGAATGGGCTGCAGCCCAGCTGCACAGAAAAACCAGACGAACAACCTTCTCCATCTTTAAGTAGTTGATCTTTTCCGGGGTATCGGTGGGACGATGATAGTCTGGATGGAGACCGGTATGAAAAAAGAGTACCGGTACGTCATTGGAGAGAAAGGGCCAATGATCGCTCCGTCTCAGCAAATTGGCAGAAGTATCGTCGTATTGGAACTTGAGTTCGAGCCCGATTCTTCCATTGGACTGGGTCACTAAATTGCGCAGGTCTTCACTGCGGCTGTAGCCCAAGAGGTGCACACTATTGGTGTTGCTCTCGGCACTTTGCTTGGGTAGCCCCAGAAAACGGGGGTCATTCGGGTCAGGAACCTCTTCGTTGCGGCCAATCATATCCATTTGAAACAGTGCGCTGGTTTTCTCCAATGGAAAAGCAGGCCTTTCGACATAGTAACGGGAGCCCAGAAGCTCCCGCTCTTCCGCGTTCCAGGCCGCAAAGAGGACTGATCGTGCCGGTTTTTCCGGGCTCAGGGCATAGGCCTCAGCAATCTCCAGCAGGCCCGCCGTACCACTGGCATCGTCATCGGCACCCTGGAAGATTTCACCATCGTGATATCCCACATGATCGAAATGAGCGCTTACGATCACCACTTCATCCTTCAGGTTTGGATCCGAACCGGGTAGGTAAGCCAGAACATTGCGGATGCGAGTCTGGCTACGAACGATCGCAGTCTCCAGAGTGGCCTCCACACCCGGTAGTGGAACCCCTTGGGATTGATATTCTTCATCAATCTTCCTCTGAATTTCCCCCAGGTCAGCTCGAGTGCTCTGTAGAAGCCGGCGGCCAAGCTCACGAGAAACGTGCAAAACCGGAATTCTTACCTGCTCTTCCCAGACCTTCAGGGCGAATCTCGCTCGGGAGGGATCTTCCGGCCAGGTGGACTGGGCATGGCGTGAAAAATTGCCCCTCCTAGAACGATCTTGCCCGTTTTGGACGATGATGAGACCTGCAGCGTTGTGAGCCTGAGCATTCTTGATCTTGTAAAACTCCTCGCTGTATCGGGAGTCCAATATCCCTTCAAAGGGGCTGGCGGGATCTCCTGCACCGGGCTCACCATCAAGTACGATCACAATCTTCCCCTGGACCTCGAGTTCCTGATAGTCGTCATACCTATGCTCAGGAGCGGTGATGCCGTAACCTGCCAGGACCAGAGGCCCACTGATCCGGGCATTGGCTGATAAAGGGGAAGGGAAAAAATCTTCCTTGACTACCGCCACTGTGGGAACGGGCGAGTCGGGGCGTCGGATTTCCAGGGTGTTGCCGTCCAGGAGTTCGGCCTGGAGCAAGTTGAAGTATTGGAAATAGCCATCAGGAGCGACGGGTTCCAGACCCATCAACTCGAATCGATGAGCCAGATAGTTGGAGGTGATCTTGTTAAACAAGGTATTCAACTCACGGCCTTGCATTTCTTCGGAGGCCAAGAAATAGAGGGTCGACCGCAGATCGGCTGCAGTGATGGTTTCCAGGGTGGCGGGTGGCGCACTATCGGGTGCGGATCCCGCAGGCAAGGCGGCAGGGCTCAGGAAGCAGATCAACACCGCGGCTGTAATTTTTTTAGAGCCCATCGCCCTATTCTAGCGGAAGCTCGCTTCGTTCGCCGAAAAAAGCGCGCTTCGCGCGCGCCTTCGTGCGTTCGTGCTGTCGTGTGGGTCAGGAGGTCAGCCGGTCAGGAGGTCAGGATCTTCCCCCCCTGTAGCTGATTTGCGGAAATCCGCCCGTTGGACTGGGGTGGACCTCAATCTCGGCCTGATAGACTGTGCGGATCGTCTCCGTAGTGATGACTTCGTGGGGCGTTCCTGTCTCTACCAGCTTCCCTTCACTCAGAAGAGCCACGGTGCGGCAGAAGGCAGAAGCCGCCGTCAAATCGTGTAAAACGACCACCACGGTCATGGAATGCTCCTGATTGAGATGTTGAAGCAAGCGAAAGATGCCGATTTGATGGTGAATGTCTAGATGAGTGTTGGGTTCATCCAGCATTAAGATGGAGGGGCTTTGGGCGATTGCCCGAGCCAGCAGGACACGCTGGCGCTCGCCGCTTGAGAGCTGAGAGATGGGACGATCTCTCAGGTGTTCGATTTCTGTTCTTTGAAGTGCCTCTTCCACGATCTGCCAATCGTGGCGGGTCAGTTTCTGGAGTCTTCTCAGATAGGGAAAACGGCCCATAGCCACGATCTCAGCCACCGGAAAGGGAAATGCAAAGTATTGATCCGAAGCAATCACGGCCATTTCTCTGGCCAATTCGCGTCGCGCCAATGTGTTCAGGGGTTGGTCCTGAAAGCGGACCTGACCACTCTCGGCCTGGAATAGGCCAGACATGAGTTGCAGCAAAGTAGTCTTACCACTCCCATTGGGTCCGATCAGGGCCAGAAAGGATCTCTCCGGAAGCGATAGGTTGATGTCCTGAAGTGCGAAGCCACCGTCGTAACGGAAAGTCACCTGTTCGAGCAGGAGTGTGGACATTAGAACTCCCCAGCGTTTTGTCGGGTGCGCAACAGGTAGACAAAATAGGGGGATCCCAGCAAGGCGGTCAGAGCTCCCACGGGAATTTCCAGCGGTGGCATGACGGTGCGAGCCAGGGCATCGGCCAGGATCAGAAAAATGGCACCCCCAAGAGCAGAGGCGGGGATGAGCAGACGATGGTCTGGACCTACGATCATACGCATCATGTGAGGGACGATCAGCCCCACGAATCCGATCATGCCGGCCACGGCAACGGAGGCGGCTACCATGGTCGAGGCGGCCACAAAAAGAAGTTTCTTTGCCGTTTCCACATCGACTCCCAGGTGAAAAGCAGTGGTTTCTCCCTGGGTGAGCATGTTGAGTTCCCGTGAAAAGAGCCAGGTCAGACCAAGCCCCAAGGTGATGATGGATGCTGAGATGCCAATCAGTGTCCAACTGCCCTCCGTGAGTGTTCCGAGCAGGTAGAAGAGCATGGTGAACGACTCGCGATAAAAAATAGAGAAAAAGAGGAACACCGCTGCATTAAAGAACAAGCTCACGATGACTCCGGCCAGGATGATGGTCTGGATGGGTGCCTTACCATCGATCTGGGCAATCCGGTAAACGACAAAGATGGAAACCAGAGCGAAGCCGATGGACATGAAGTAGAGTATGGAATAGTGCTGAAAACCCAGTATTGCAGCTAAAACAACACCGGCAGCAGCGGCACTTGAAGTGCCTAAAATAAAGGGATCAGCCAGAGGATTTCGAAGAATTCCCTGTAAAGCGGCGCCTGCCCCGGCCAAACCCGCTCCTACGATGATGGCCAAGAGCACCCGAGGGAACCGAATGCCCTGAATGATGGCCCAGGAGGGATTGGAAACAGGACCCACAAAGAGAGCAGCTCCAGCCAGAAGGATCGTGAGCACCAGCAGGACCAGCAAAGAGTGTGTACCCTTCATGGTTCACTCATCATGGTTAGGATACGGGCTTGCAATTTCTCCATTCCTTCAATCAAGCGATGATTGCCATGGGAAAGGAGGTCCCGGTCAAAGTCGTCCAGGATTCTCCCCTTTTGAACCGCTTTGATTTGATCCCAACCCGGTCTTTGGCTGATGACGGGCGCACTGACCGTGTAGGTCAGGATAATATCCGGATTGCGAGCAATGATGGTTTCCTTCGAGGCTTGTAGAGCTCTCTTTTCCACGTCGTCGAATAAATTACGGGCACCAGAAAGGTGAAAGGCCTCCGTGATGAAACTCCTTTTCCCAATCGTCCAGGTGGGGAGATCCACTTCGATATAAACCGTGGGGCGATAGATCAGTTGAGCTGCCCGCTCCTGCACCACTCGAAGGCGTTCTTCCATGTTGTGGATGAGGGCCTCAGCCTGCTGGGATCGATCAACGACTTTTCCGACTTCCCGAATGATTTGGTAAATCTCATCCAAAGACGTGGGACTGATGGTTTCCAATACCGGCAACCCGAATTCTCTGAGACGAGGAACCGTCCTTGAGGAAGGCCAATGTTCGGCGATCACCAGGCTGGGCTCAAGAGTGGCTATTTTCTCCAGATTGGGATTGAAAAAATCACCAATTTCTTCCATCTGTTGTCCCTGGAAAGAATCGGTGAAATATTTGGTGACTCCAACAACCTGTTCCCCTACGCCCAGTTCGAAGAGAATCTCCGTCAAATTCGGAGCCAGAGAGACGATCCGAACGTCCTCCCCAGGGACGCTTTGAGCTGAAGGAGCCATCCGCGATGCCTGAATGGCAAAAATGAGCAGAAGGATCAGCAGGATGGCGCCGACGAATCTTTTCATTGTATGGCCCGGACTATGCCTAAATTCTCTACTGCAGCGACGAAATCATCCGCCCTGCCTGTGTTGCACTCGGTCGGCCTACTCAACGTACTGCAGAGAGTACGTTTGCGGCGGCCTTCCGTCGTGCGCCTTGACAGGCCGGCGCTTTCGTCGCTTCGTGACAAGAACCTATGCATAGTCCGGGCCTAACCTCTCCTTCAGAAAGCCAATGATATCGGAGGTATTTGCGTTGGGTTGGAAGATTCGGTCCACGCCCATCTCTTTGAGTTCAGGAATATCATCATCAGGAATGATACCCCCTCCGAAGACCAGGATGTCCTCAGCCTGGCTCTCCTTCAGGAGTTCCACAACCCGGCCAAAAAGAGTCATATGCGCACCCGATAGGATGGACAGGCCCACGGCATCCACATCTTCCTGTAAGGCCGCCTGGACAATTTGTTCGGGGGTTTGGCGCAGACCTGAGTAGATGACTTCCATGCCTGAATCACGCAGTGCTCGGGCCACCACCTTTGCTCCCCGGTCATGGCCGTCTAGCCCAGGCTTAGCGATTAAGACTCGGATTTTTTGTCCCGGCATCAGGCTCCTTTACCTGTAGAGTTTTAATTTCTAGAAATTCGGTTCCTGATAAATGCCAAAGATCTCCTTTAGGGTATCGCAGATCTCGCCCAGGGTTGCGTACTCTTTGACGCAGTCGATCAAAAAAGGCATCAGATTCTGATCCGACTGAGCGGCTTCCTTGAGCTCTGAAAGAGTTTGATTTACGGCCTGACTATCTCTTCCTGCCCGCAGCTTCTGAAGACGCTCAACTTGATGCACCCGAAATTCAGGACTGATGTGCAGGGTCTTGATCCGCAGAGGGGCGTCGTCGCTGACATATTCGTTCACGCCGATGACAATCTCTTCCTTACTTTCCACGGCCTTCTGGTAGCGATAGGAGGCTTCCTGGATTTCCCTTTGAGGAAACCCCTTTTCAATGGCCTCGATCATGCCTCCCATGGCGTCAATCCTGTCGAAATATTTCCAAGCTTCTTCCTCCATTTGATTGGTTAAGCTTTCCACAAAATAAGATCCTCCCAGCGGATCAGCTGTGTCAGGAACACCACTTTCGTGGGCAAGAATCTGCTGAGTGCGCAGAGCAATTCGTGCCGCCTCTTCCGTGGGTAGTGCCAGTGCTTCATCGCGGGAGTTGGTGTGAAGAGAATTGGTTCCTCCTAACACTGCCGCAAGAGCCTGAATGGTGGTGCGAACAACGTTGTTGGCGGGTTGCTGGGCCGTCAAGCTATAGCCGGAGGTATGGGTGTGAAAACGACACATCCATGACTGTTCTTTCTTTGCTCCAAAGCGGTCGCGCATGACGAGAGCCCAAAGCCGGCGCGCTGCTCGAAACTTGGCAATTTCTTCAAAGAAATCATTGTGGGAGTCAAAAAAGAACGACAGTCGCGGTGCGAAATCATCAATAGCCATCCCAGCTTGAAGACACCATTCCACATATTCAATTCCGTCGCGAAGCGTAAAGGCCAATTCCTGCACGGCAGTCGAGCCTGCCTCCCGGATGTGATAGCCGCTAATCGAGATACTGTTGTAAGCAGGAAGGTGTTTGGTGCAAAAGGCAATGGAATCCGCGACCAAACGCATCGAGGGTTGAGGTGGATAAATCCATTCCTTCTGAGCGATGAATTCTTTCAAGATATCGTTTTGAACAGTACCTCTGATCTTGGCCCGGTCCACGCCCTGCTTGTCTGCCAAGGCCACATACATGGCCAGCAATACGGCGGCGGGAGCGTTGATGGTCATGGAAGTGGTGACCTGGTCCAGGGGGATACTCTCAAACACGATCTCCATGTCTTCCAAGGAATCGACGGCCACTCCACATTTCCCGACTTCTCCTTCCGAAAGGGGATGGTCCGAGTCAATCCCCATCAAGGTAGGTAAATCGAAGGCAATGGAGAGGCCGGTTTGACCCTGCTCAAGGAGGAATTTACAACGGCGATTCGTTTCCTCTGCACTGCCGTATCCGGAGAACTGACGCATGGTCCAAAGCTTGCCCTGGTACATGTTCGAGTAGACACCACGAGTGTAAGGGAACTCACCCGGATCGCCCAGATCACGCTGGTAATCCGATTGGGACAGATCTTCCGGTGTGTAAAGTGGCTGGACCTTCTTACTGTCAAGGATGGACGGCGAGCCCTGTTCCTTAGATGGCTTCTCGGCGGTTCTTTCTGTATCCATGCCGTCCATGATCCTTCTAGCCGTGATTCTATCGCAACGGAGCAGACACGGCCAGATTGGATGGAGTGGGGAAATGCGGAGCTAGGGGGGAGTCAAGGAGCGGACTTGGTCAATTCAACGGCCTTCTCAAAAAATTCCATGGCCTCATCGTCTTTTCCTTCCTTGTTGCACAGGTAAGCCTTCTCTTTGTACAGAAGAGCCTTGGAGTTGTTTGAGTTGACGGCCCGAAGAGCTTGGTCCAATAGGGCTTGGGCCAGCTCATACTGTTGACGATCGTACAGAGCGCCGGAGAGGATTCGACCCTCTGTGACGAAGAGATGCTCCTGGTTGTAAGGAAACTTTAAGGAAAAGATTTCCTGGGATGCTTGCAATACCTTATCGAATTCCTCCCCTTTAATGAGGAGCATAACGATCTCATGCTGAGCCTCGGCAACGCTTCGGGCGCGTTCCCAACTTTGGGAGTCAACGATCGCCTGTGGGCCTAGAGAAAGGATGAGTAGAGCAAACAGGTGGGGCATCGTTAGCTACTCCAGTTTAAAAGGGTTTTCCTGAAGACGGCGATCCGAGACAATGAAAGGGTTGGGATAAGCGGTGCGTAGTTCGACACTCGATGCGTCTTGGGAGACACGGACCCGAGAGAGTTCCGACTGTCTTCGTTCCTGAAGATACTCGCGAAACGCCTGCTGTGTTTCCACATTGGGCTGATTCACAAACAAGAGTGAAAGAAACACCACGCCTAACGTTCCTGCGGCAACCGGTACCCAGCGAACGCCAAAGAGAGACCGAAGGCTTGCAAGCCAGTTGGACTCTGAAGGACTCAGGTCGGCGATTTCTGCGTGAATTCGTGTCCATAAATTAGGATCCAGTTCCAGGAGGCTGACTTGCTCCACCAGTTGATAGGAGCGAAGGAGGGACTGATATTCGTCATGACATGAAGTGCATTCAGTGAAGTGGGCTTCTACTTCCTTGACCTGGCCAGGAGGTAATTCCCCGTCCATAAAAGCCGTCAAGGACTCAGTGCAGACTAGACATTCCATGATCTTCTCTCAAGTATTGTTTAATTTTCTCCCGAACGCTAACCCGAGCACGGTGAATGTCTGATTTGACCGAAGCCAGAGAGCGGCCTACGGTCTCACTGATTTCCTTGTAGCTCAGTTTGTGAATAGCGGAGAGGATAAAAACTTCCTTATGCTTGTCGGGCAGTTGGTTGATCACGTCCTCTATAACCTGTTCGAGTTCGTCCGACAAGAGACGATCCTCGGGACTTCTGTGTGGGGTGATCAGCTTCTGTGCTACAGAGGACTCGGGTGCTTCGATTGCATCCAGAGAATCGACTTGGGGTCTATTCCCACGGTATTTTTGGTAGACGGTATTCTGCGCGATCCGGAAGAGCCAGCTTTGAAACTTACCGTTTTCCTTCAGAGAGGTTAGATTCTTGTACGCCAATACAAAGGTATCCTGGGTCAAGTCTTCTGCTTCTTCGCGCGAACCGGTTAGACGGTAAGTATAATTCAATATTTTCCTGCTATAGAGTCCATAGAGCTCTTGAAATGCCCCAACACGCCCTTCCTTTGCTCTGGAAACAAGATCCCCTAATTCCTCTCCAGAGACTGAGGGAGTCTGAGAGTTTTGCCTTGATGAAAGCCCTTTGGTTCGCTCTTCGTTCACTATGATTGGCTACTCGTTTAAAAGTTGCAGATAAATCGTGTAATTATTGACTTCACTCCGAATGGGCTAGATCTTATCAAACTTCTGCTGAAAATCTTGGTGGGGAGTGTAGCCAGGACTATTCATAAGTTTTCTACTGCAGTGCCGCACTCATCCACGCTGACTGCGTGACCCGCAAGCGGGTGCCCTCGCATGCCTTGTCATCGCGGCGCCTGCGGCACTTCGTCACGAAAACCTATGAATAATCCCGGCTAGGAATACTTTCTCATAACGCCGACCACCACTCCTTGAATCCTCATTCGGTCCTCTCTCACCCAGATGGGTTCAAGGGCCGGATTGGCCGGTTGAAGACGGATTTCATTGTCTTCTCGATAAAATTTCTTGAGCGTCGCGTTTTCCCCGTCGATCAGGGCGATTACCATTTCACCGTTGTGGGCTTCCTCCCGCTGCTCAATGACGACATAGTCACCATCCTGGATGTGCTCATCAATCATGGAATCTCCTCGAACCCGCAGCACATAGTTCTTCCCCCGGGTCAGAAAACTCTCGGGAACAGAAATCTCTTCTGCGCTCACCACGGCTTCCACCGGCTGACCGGCGGTCACGTACCCCAGAAGTGGCAGAGTGGCCGGCGAAGGGGTGTCCGGGTTCAGCAGCTGAATGGACCGTGCCTGGTTGGTTCGACGCCGGATGAATCCCCTCTCCTGAAGTGCCTTGAGATGCTTATAGACTCCGTTGAGGGAGGCCAGCCGAAGGTGAGAAGCGATCTCTTCCAGTGTGGGTGAGTATCCGTGACGATCCAAGAATCTGCTCACGTAATCCAGGATTTCCTTTTGTCTTTTTGTGAGTGGCATGGTTCTTATTATAGGCCATGATGGTGAATAAAAGGTGGAATTAGGTGACACGCACGGAATAACGGCATAAGTTGTTGATTTTAAAGGAGGGATCTTGGAGTCTGGCACCAAACTCCCCGCACCCTTCAATCTCCGATCTCACGGTGTTAGAGTGGAATCCGATGCGGGCCGTTATACAGCGAGTTGAAGAGGCTGAGGTCACGGTTGAGGGCGCAACGGTTGGTGAGATTTCAAAAGGGTTGCTTGTTTTGTTGGCCGTCGAAGCCAGCGATGGGCTTCAGGACCTGGCCTTCCTCAAGAAGAAAATCCTCAATCTTCGCGTCTTTGAAGATAAACAAGGCAAAATGAATCTTTCCCTGAGAGATGCGGGGGGCAGTGTGCTGATGGTTTCCCAGTTCACTTTATACGGCGACTTGCGCAAAGGTAATCGACCCAGTTACTCGCGGGCTGCTCCTCCGACTCAGGCAAAGGGACTCTATGAGGAGCTCATTGAGCAACTTCGTTCGGAAGGCATCACGGTGGAGGCGGGAAAGTTTCAGGCCATGATGAAAGTTGCTCTTATTAATGATGGCCCGGTGACATTGATCGTGGATTCGAACAAGCAGTATTACTGATCAGTCGGCGCGATCGTCACCGGTTGCAGTTCCCACTCCTCCAGGAGTTCCTGGGGAAGATTGGGAGAGGAGGGAGTCGCCCGAAAGAGGAGAACCTTGACCTGAGCCTTGTCCCGCATGTTCTTCACCCACCGATCCATCTCCTGGTTGGTTCTCTCCAGGATGAGGATTTCCCGAATCTGCTGCTGGACGAGTTCAAGGGCAGGCAGAGGGGCACCTGTCTGGGCTAATTCGGGCACCAGAATCTCATCGTAGTACTCCTGTGTATCCCGTCAGCGAAAGTGGGACACATAGGGCCGAGAGTTAAGAGAGAGTTGGAAGGTTTGAGGGGGTGAGATCTCACCCCCTCAAAGGGCTGATCTTGACAGCCCATCAGAGCAAGCCGATGCTGGTCATGGCACAACCAAAAGGAGAACGCTATGACCACAGACGTCGTCAAACAGATCCGTAGGGCCACCCGCCGGAGATTCACGGCCGAAGAGAAGATCCACATCGTTTTGGAGGGGCTCCGCGGAGAGATTCCCGTCACCGAACTGTGCCGCAAAGAAGGGATTCAACCTTCGATCTACTACAAGTGGTCCAAGGCCTTCCTGGATTCGGGCAAAAACGGTCTAACCCGGGAGACCCAACGGAATGCGACTTCCGGTGAGGTGCGTCGCTTGAAGGAGGAGAATGAGGCCTTGAAGAAGGCGGTGGCCGAGACGGTAGTGGAGAACCAAAAGCTAAAAAAAAGTTTGGGCCTGTAAGGCGAAGGAGGTATCAGAGGATGCTCAGCGAGCACAAGCTGGAAGTTTTAAGGACAGTGGAGGCCTCCGAGTTACCGGTCCGGGAGGTGCTGGATCAACTCGAGATCCCCCGCTCGACCTACTATCGCTGGAGACACCACTTTCGAAAGAGGGGGTTGGCAGGCTTGCGGGACCGTCCCCCAGGATCAGGACGGGTTTGGAATCAGATCCTGCCCAAAGAACGGGACCGAATCCTGGAGATGGCGCTGCTGTTTCCAGAGTGGTCCTCACGAGAAGTGAGCTGCCAGGTGACGGATAGGTGCGGGTTTACGGTCTCGGAATCCTCGGTCTACCGGATTTTGAAAGCGGAAGGGCTGATTCGGGAGGTTCAACTCCGGAGCTTTCCAGCCGAATCGGAATATCGAATCAAGACGACCCGACCCAACCAGCAGTGGCAAACGGATGCGACCTATCTTCTGGTCAAGAACTGGGGCTGGTACTATCTGATCTCAGTACTGGATGACTTTAGCCGGAGGATCCTGGCCTGGGGACTTCACACGGCCATGCGTGCTGGAGACTTCAGCCAGGTGGTCGAGGCGGCTTGTGAGAGAACGGGTGTGGAACAGGCTCCGTTGTCTGATCGGCCCCGGCTGGTGACAGACCGCGGACCGGCTTTGATCTCCAAAGACTTTGGTCAGTATCTGGAGACCAAGGGACTGGGCCACATCCTGGCCTCACCCTATCATCCCCAGACCAACGGGAAGATCGAACGCTACCATCGTTCCTGCAAGGAACGCATCAACCTAATGGTCTGGGAGACACCCGAGGAGTTGGAGCGAGAAATCGCGGTCTTTATCGACTACTACAACTCCAGGCGCTATCACGAGGCCCTGGGTAACGTCACACCCGATGACATGTACTTCGCAAGACGAGATTCCATCCACACAAAAAGGAGAAGATTGAAAGGAGTCACCCTTGCCCGTCGGCAGGCGATCAATGCTGAACTAGCCCGATCAGCATCGGTTCCCACTGTCTCTTAGCTTGGAACCCCAAATGTCCCATTCTCGCTGAAGACGTACAGGCTAATGTCACAAGCAGGCACAGACCCGGAGCCAGTAGCCATGCTTCGGGGAGGTGCAGAGTCTTTGCCAACTCGGCGGCCCCCCAGACCAGAATGATGAACAGACCCATCAAAGGGACGTAGGCATATCGATCGGCCATGGCGTGCCCGCCGACCTGAATGAGACCACTGACCGGAAGCAGCGTGCCTAAATACCAGAGCCAACCCACCACCAGATAGGGAGACCTTCGACCCTGCCACCAGACGCCCAGGGAAAGGCCCACCAGTAGCAAGGCCGCCAAAGCCACCGACCCTGCTCCCAGGGAGCTTCCCGGATGGGGATAAAAAACCGCCAGATCCATCGGCCACACCATCTTTTTCAGATAAAGCCCATAGGCCAGGACGGCGTTGCCCACTCGAGTCCCCAGCGGCAGTCCATCCCATGAGGGAAGCGCTCCCGCCCGGGACTGGGCTTGAATGGCCAGAACGCTGGCCACTGCCACTGGAATGAACAGTGGCAGCTTCTCCGCCGCCAATCTGGGCAAGCGTTGCCAAAATTCCCTGGGGTCTTTTCCCAGCCTGCCCAATGGCCAGTAGTCCAGCAGCAGCAGTACGCAGGGAAGGGTCACCAGCATGGGCTTGGCCATCAGTCCCAGCACAAAGATCCCCATCATGCCCAGATAACGCTGCCAGCCCGGCTTTTTAACGTACCCCCAATAGGCGAGCAGGGTGAGCAGCCAAAACAGCGTGCTGAGCACATTCTTGCGCTCTGCCACCCAGGCCACCGACTCCACATTGAGCGGGTGGAGGGCGCAAGGCCGCCACCAGGGCACTGGGCCACAGGGCTCCGGTCATTCGGTGAAGCACCCAAAAAAAAAGTACTACGTTGATCAGGTGGAAAAGCAGGTTGGTGAGATGATGGCCCGTGGAATTCAATCCGAAAAGCTGATAGTCCAGCATGTGAGACAGCCAGGTCAGCGGATGCCAAAAGGCCGCCTCTATCGTCGTCATCGCCCACACCACGCTGTCCCACCCTAAACCCTGCTGGACCTGGGGAACCTCTGTGACGTACTTGTTGTCATCGTAGTTGAGGAAGGGATAGTCCTTTACGGGCGCGTACACCAGTACCAGAACGGTGATGAGCAGGAATATCGCCAGTCCTTTTTGGTTTCGCAAAAGACTCAATCCATGGGTCATCGACAAATCCCGTAGAGCCGACTCGGTGATCTAGCCCGGATCATTCATGGTCCGGGCTCCTAAGGCCTCTAGAACCAGCTTTTTTACATATTCAGGCCTAAACTCTTGGACACAGACGTTGTTTCCATCACAAGGCGTTTTCCGGTGGTTATAGGCGGTCAGGCAGGGGCTGCAGCTCAAACCCGCATAGAGAGTGGTGTGGTTGGAGTTAAGAGGTCCATAGAGTGTCGGGGTTTCAGGGCCAAAGAATACGATACAGTGAATCGAGGAAAGTCCTGCAAAATGGGCCGGGCCACTATCGGCTGTAATCAGGACATCACAGCAGTTAAAAAGCTGGATGACCTCTCTGACGCTCGAGGTCATTCCGGTGAAGTCGAAGAAACCTGGAGAGGAAATTTCTTTTGCCATCCGCTCATACCAGATCTTTTCGCGGGCAAGATCCATCACTCCAACGGACAGGTTGTCCTCCTGAAGAAGCATTTGAGCCAATGAAATATAGTCACTCAAGGGCCAGGCCCGGATGGGAAGCTCGCCCCCACTGGGATTCAAAATAACAATCTGCCCGTTACTCGATAACGCCGCGCACTGTTTTTTGAGCCCGTCTCGAATGCGAAGATCGTCTTCTTTGGAGTTTTTCAAGCGTGGCAGCGTCAAATCCAAGTTGCTGTAGTTACGTTTAACCAGCGGCCTTGAGGAAGGATCTTCCTCAAGGGCATCGAGAAGGGCCATCTGGTTCTTAGCGATGTGCATAGAGGAGTTATACTGCACCTTGTGGGTCAGGAAGCTCCCCCGATAGAGCCCTTCCATCGTGTAACGGTAAAATCCGACTCGATGGGTCGCTCCACTGAGATAACTGAAGATGGCGCTGATCCGGGCGAATAACTCCATATCCAAAACCGTATCAATATGCAATCGGCGAAGCTTCCAGATGGCTGTCAGGGCACTTCGGGAAAAGGACCACACATTTCTGTCGTTTAAGGTGATCACATTTTCTTTGGGAATCAACTCCAGAACATCCAGGCCTTCTCTTATTTTTTCAAACATCAAGAAGTAGGTGTTGGGCAAGGGGTTGCCACTCCTCTGGTTGGTGCTTTTTACCACCACTTTTTGCAATCCCTTTCGGATAGATTCTTAGTGAGGCAACGAATACCCTTTGGAATAGATTTTTACGTGAGGCAACGGGGTGTGGGGAATTCGGGGACACGCTCGGAATTCCCCAGGAGAGTCCCGGAATTCAAGGAGAATCTTTGGGTCTGGCACCGAATGACCCTAACTGACCGAAGCGGAAAGCGATTTGGCGATCAGAAAGTCCTCCTCTTCCACGGGCACGCCATCTCGATAATAGGCAAAGCGTGTGGGATGGGGGCGAAGGCGGGAACCGGGTGTAATGATTCCGATGAGGTTCAGAGGATCCGCAGCAGAAATGCGAAGGACTTCTCCTGTCGGTGGGTTACGCCTGATGGCTCTCAGGGCATCCAGAGCCTCCGGCAGGGCAAACTGTTCTCCGACAAATCCGGAGACAAACCTTCCTCCCCTCACCAGTCCCTGAGCCTCCATGGTCCGGTAGATTTTCAGGAGATCACGCCAGGCAAAACCGAGGCTCTCTCGAGCCAACAGGTCACGAAAGACCACGCCCCAGCGTTTCAAGAGTTGCCGAGCCACCAACTCGAGAGCGGAATTCGGTGCCAGACCCAGGAATTCTCCTTTAATTTCGGACCTCTCCCCATGAATTCGGAGCGTGTCCCCGATTAGAGTCCAGCGACCCATGGATCGCCTGAGGGTTCGACGGCTGGATTTGCGTGAGGCCCGGCGCAAAAATCCACGTTTACGATTGGGGTCGATGAGAAAGCGAAGACTGTCAAAACCATCGGCCGTGGCCAAGCCTGCAGCAACCAATTCCCATAATCCCTCTTCGACTTCCATAGGAAGCCTTCCGGTGGTTCTCACCAGATCCTCAAAGAAACAGGCCCCCCAGCGTCGGAGTTGCTCCAGGACCTCATGAGCGGGATGGGAGAGATTCAGTTGCTCAACTTGTTGGGCAGACGGATCAAGCTTCCCGTTTTCGAGGTTGCGGAGTAGAAAAAAATCGGGCATCTCCATCCGTTTGAAGAAGGCCACCGGCGCCAGACGTGAGGGCCGAATCCCGCGGGGCGATGAATAGGGTCTTTCCTTCACGGCTTCCGTTTCCAGAGTTGAAGGTGCGGATAACCGGCCCCACACGAATTCTCCCGAGAGGCATAGTCGATCCAGGAGTTCAGGAACATACCCGCTGATTCGGCTGGGCAGAAGGAACTCCTCCCAGGCCGCGGTCGCGACCTCAAAACCCTGCAGTTGATCCAATATGACGGAGAGTCCCTGTTCGCCGTGTAACTGAGTACCCGAGGGCAGGTGCTGCCAGCTCAAGAGGAATCGCATCAACTCGGCGGGAGAGACCGGTTCAATCTCACGCCGCAAACGTCCCAAGGTGAGACGATGGATTCGAGCCAAAAGTCTTCGATCACACCACTCCAGTTCACCGGCCGAGGCCCGATAGGATCCTGAAAGAATCTGACCCTCCCCTTGCAGCCCTTGCAGAGCGATTTCAAGAGCGCCCTGAGCCAGATTCAGGAGCCGGCATATTTCTGGAAGGGTTGTCGGACCTGAGGATTGCAGGCGACACCGCACCAGTTCACGCACGGCTTCTTCCCCTTCCAAACCCCTATCCATTTCCCACAGGTGTTTTTCGGCGACCTCAAGTGTGGGAACGATTTGTCCCGCTGGGTAGACGCATCTGATCAGGTTCATCCTTTCCGTTGCAAACCATAGGGAGACGGGCTCCCTTGGCCGTTGATTCTCCTCTTCAACCACGGGCTCAACGATCACGCGCCCGGCCCGCTTATCCTCAACCAATTGCCTGAGCAGGTTTCGGCTGCGCTCAACTTCAGGATCTGTGAGAACTCCCAGGCTGAGGAGGGCATCGTGCACTTCGTCGGCATTTTCCATCGGAGGCCAGGCCTCCTGGGCCACCTGTTCAATGGCCTCGGCGTCGAATACCCCGAGTTCTCGGGTTGGCCCGGACAAAGTGCGCCGGGTCTGAACAGCTCGTGCGCGACGCTCCTCCAGGGGGGCATCATCCAGAAAAGCGTATGCGTTTGCGTTGAGAATCTCATGGCTGAATGGAGAGGGCTCCCGGGTGTCTACGGCCACGCATTGGATGTCTCCATCTTCGATCCCGCTTAAAATCTCGATGAGTCCGTCCACGTCCATGGCTTCATTCACACAGTCTCGGACGGTTTCGAAAACCAGCGGATGGTCCGGTACTTCAATTTCTCCCTGGATATTTTCTTGACAGGCCGCCTGCTCCGGAAAAATAGAAGCAAGTAGATCATCGGAACGGATTCGCTGAAGAGGAGGAGGAACTTTGCTACCCTTAAAGAAACGGATAATAGCCAGGGCACGACTCGCATTCCAGCGCCAGCGAGTTCCGAAAAGAGGAACGGCCAAAAGTGCCTGAATCAGCACGTCGCGTACGCTATGTGAAGACAAGAAAGCAAAAATGCTGTCTAAGGGAAGGCTGTGCTGATCACTCAGAGAGATGAGGATTCCGTTTTCTGTGGCCGCTGCCTGAAGCTCAAAATTGAAGGAGCGACAGAAGCGTTTACGCAAGGCCAGGCCCCACGCTCTGTTGATCCGGCTGCCAAAGGGAGCATGCAAAACAAGCTGCATCCCCCCTGACTCGTCAAAGAAACGCTCTGCGACGACGCAGTTGTGAGTGGCCAGTGCCCCCAGAGCACTCTTTCCCGCCACTACATAGTGGACGGCCTGTTCCGCTCCGCGGTCATCGAGGCCGCATTCCCGTTTGAGCCACTGCTGGGCCTTTTCACTGCCGAGAGCCACAATCTGCTCCCGAAGTTCCGAGAAAGCCTGGGAGAGTTCGTCGGTCCTGGCGGGTGCTTCTCCTCGCCAGAAGGGAACGGTGGGGGGAGCTCCGCCGGCATTCTCTACCCGCACCACCCCAGTTTCGACTCGGCGGATGCGCCAGGAGGTGTTTCCCAACAGAAAGATGTCCCCCCGCATACTCTCTATCGCAAAATCCTCATCCAGAGTCCCCACCAAAACCTCTTCAGGGTCGGCCTTCACCAGGTAATCGGCCCGGTCGGGAATGGCTCCTCCTGAGGTGATGGCGGCCAGCCGAGCCCCGCGACGGGCTCGAATCTTTCCGTTGATCCGGTCGCGGTGTAAATACGCCCCTCGACGCCCTTGGCGTGTGGAGATTCCTTCGGCCAGCATCGTCACAATGGCATCAAATTCACTGCGCAGAAGAGAAGAGTAGGGAGCCGCTCTGCGAACGACCTGAAACAGTTCTTCCTCCTCCCACTCCCGGCTCGCCGCCGCGGCTACGATCTGTTGGGCAAGAATATCCAAGGGAGAGGGAGGGATTCGGATCTGATCCAATTGTCCGTTCTTGATGGAACGGACCAGTGCCGCGCACTCAACAAGTTCGTCTCGTGTTGTGGCGAAGATCCGCCCTTTTGGGATACTTCCCTTCCAGTGGCCGGAACGGCCAATGCGCTGTAGGGCAAGGGATATCCAGCGTGGGGAACCGAGTTGGCAAACCAGGTCAACAGAACCGATGTCGATCCCCAGTTCCAGGGATGCTGTTGCCACGACCGCTTTCAGAGCACCGGTCTTGAGGCGCTCTTCCGTCTCCAGACGGATCTCTCTTGACAGGCTTCCATGATGAGCCGCTATGGAGTCGTCTTCGAATCGCTCTGCCAGGTGGTAGGTGACCTTCTCGGCGAGACGGCGAGTGTTCACAAAGACAAGCGTGGTGTGGTGCAGGCGGATCAGGTGGGAGAGCCTGTCATAGATTTCCTCCCACATTTCGTTGCTTGCCACCGCCCCCAACTCGTCACCGGGAACCTCCACAGCCAGTTCCATGTGACGCTGGTGTCCCATGTCGAGGACCACGGCGGAGCGATCAACTCCGGTCAGAAACCGGGCGATGGCTTCAATCGGTTTCTGGGTGGCCGAAAGTCCGATACGCTGGAGGGGCTGACCGGTCAGGGCCTCCAGTCTTTCCAGCGAGAGGCTCAGGTGAGAGCCGCGTTTGTCCCTGGCCAGTGCGTGGATCTCGTCCACAATCACGGTGTTTACTCCTTGCAGTATTCTCTGCCCACTCTCACTGGTCAAGAGAATGAAAAGGGATTCAGGAGTGGTGACAAGGATGTGGGGAGGTTTCCGGATCATGCTCTGGCGCTCTTTTGCAGGGGTGTCACCCGTGCGAACCAGGGGCCGGATTTTTGGAATTTCCAGCTGCATCTGACCAGCTACTTCCCGAATCTGCTGCAGAGGTTCCAGTAAGTTCTTGCGAACGTCGTTAGCCAGCGCCTTGAGGGGAGAAAGATAAAGGACCTGTGTGGTATTGGACAGGTGGCCTTGGATGCCCTGCTGAACCAGACGGTCGATTGCGCACAAAAAGGCAGCCAGTGTCTTCCCGGAGCCGGTGGGAGAAGCGATCAGAACGTGGTCACCCTTTTTGATGGCCGGCCAACCCTTCTTCTGAGGCTCTGTGGGCTCACCGAATCGCTGCTCGAACCATGTGGATAGGGCAGGGTGAAAATGAGCTGCCCAAGGTTCCCCAATCCCACTCGTCTTACTCATTTCCGTGCAACTATACTACAAAGAATTTAGGGACAGGCCCAAGCATTCTCCGAATTCGGGGCCTGTCCCTAATTCTTAGTGCATAATCCCGGCGACGGGCCGGGAGGTGGGAGAAAAATGGGACAGAGAGTGCTCTGTCCCCAAAATCAACGGTTAAGGAATTCGTGAACAGAGGGGGGACTAAGGCACAAACAACTCAACCTCAACCCGGCGGTTATCACTCTGGCCCTGAGGAGTCGAATTATCGGCAACGGGTTGGGTCTCGCCGGCACTCTGGGTTTCAATCCGGCCCTCGTCAACGTTTTGCTCCTGCACCAGATAGGCCCTGACTGCATCTGCCCGGCGCAAGCCCACACGTTCATTGACTTCCTCACTCCCTCGGTCGTCGGTGTGTCCCGTCAGAGTGGCTCTCAACTGCGGATTCTGCCGCATCTTGAGCGCAATTTCATCTAACTGGGCTTTGGCCACATTGTTGGGGAGATTCCCCTCCATATGAATGACGATCTTCTCACTCACCGAGAACGGTTTGGTGTCGCTGGCGGCAGCGCCGCGATCATCTTCAACGGTCACGGCAACGCTGTGCCGGCCTCCAGCCAGTCCGCCGGTATTGATCTGTATCCGAGACGAAGACTCGCTACGCCGTTGACCATCCAGATTCCAAGAATAGGTCAGAGGATCATTTTCCGGATCACTGGCCTGGGCGCTTGCCCCTACGGTATCCCCGGCATAAACGTCCGTTTTGTCCAGGGTCAACGATACACTCGGACCCGTATTGGGTCTGGGATCGATGGTGACCCTGAATTCGCAATTGGCCGTCAGTCCGTCGACATCCCTGATGGTTACCCCGACTCGGTGATCGCCCACTGGGCGATTGATCGTTCCGAACTCAAACGATGGCTGGTTATTGGTTACGGCTCGGCCATCCACTGTCCAGGAGTAGGTCAGGGAGTCATTATTAGGATCAGAGGCACGAACCTGTATGGTCCTGGATTGGCCCTCAGTGACAAGCATATTAGAGGGCTCGCAGGATGCGGTGGGTGCCAGTGCATTTTTCCCAACCGTGAGATCGACCTCACACATGGCCACGTGCTGCTTTTCGTCTTCCACCTCCACGCTTACGGTGTACGTTCCTGCGCCCAGCGAAGTTGAATCAAAAACAGCCGATCCGTCTTGAGCCACCAATCTTCCCTGGTCAGCGGTCCAGGCAAAGGTGAGTTGGTCGTTCTTATCCGGATCCGTTGCGTTAGATTGTATCGTTGTCGACTGTCCTTCGATCAAGGAGGTCTGGTCCGCGATGCAATTGAGCACAGGAGGCCGATTGGAACAACCTCCAGCGGCTAACAACACCACCACACTGCCAAGTAGCAGAGGTAATCTTAATTCACGCATTTTCTTGTCTCCTCTCAAGAAACGAGCTTCATTGTACATCGATCTGGATTATACACTCTTAGGGTGTTCTTATGTAAGCTTTTGGTCGTTTTTGCACAAGCTGAGCTGTCCATCAATGGCCGATTCAAGGGGCTCGAAACAGCGCTTCCGCCTACGATAGTAACAGGTTTTTGACCTCGAAGAAACCGTTTTCTTGCTCTTGCAGTTCTGGTCCCGGAATCGATACCATGCAAATGGATGAACTGGAAGTCGATACTCGGGTCTCTTGGAGCGAGATTGCTTGGCCTGGTGCTTCTGGTGGCGGCCGGGGCTAAGGCCGTGGAGCCTGGGGCCTTTGCTGAGCAAATCCGCCTGGAGCAATTGGATTTCCTCTTCTCGGTTCGAACCGTCACACTGATTGCTCTGGCTCTGGAAGTGGGACTGGGAACGGTCTTGATTCTGGGGCTCCGCCGACTTTGGGTTCTGTTTCCGACCACCCTGCTGGTCAGCTTTTTCCTGTTTTTGACCGGTCGCAATTATTGGCTGGTCCTGAACGGACTGCGGGATGAAGACGCCGCCTGCGACTGTTTTGGCAGCCTGATCGAGCGTACGCCAGGAGAGGCCTTTTGGCAGGATCTGTTCCTGCTGCTGGTTCCTTTGTCGTTGGCCTACATAGGCCGGCAGGTAAGCCATCGAGGCTTTCCCTGGCGCCGCTTGCTTGCGGCCGGCTTCCTGGTCATTGGTGTCACGGTCTACGCTGGAGGCAACTCTGACCTTCGATTCGTGGAGATGGCTGCAGAAATCGCCGATGAGAGCGGTGAAGAGCGCTTTGTCAAGACCGATGACTATTTGCTAGTCCTGGAAGGCTCGGACGTCCCGGAAGCAGAGATATACCATTCTCAATCAGTGACCTTCCTTGTTTTGAGTCCGCAGCTTCCCGCTGCCGTCGTTTTGAAACTGAGAACCACTAGCGTGGAAACGATAGCTCGGGAGATGGTTTTCCGAGGAGAAGATGGGTCCATCATCCTTTCCTCGGAGGCTGTTTTTGACCCAGAGGGGGAATTTGAGGTGGATGGAGAGGGAATTTCCTTCGCCGTGCAGGGTACCCAGTTGCGTTTGAGGGACAGCCCCTGACGGCCAGCCGTCAGGGGAAATCCTAAATCCCAAATTCAAAATCCTAAACAAATTCAAAATTCCAAATCCAAAATTCCAAACCTGACCTGGAACCTGAAACCTGGAACGCGCCCGAAGAGCAGCTCTGTGATAGAGTTGCCGCCAGGATGGCGGGGAAGAAGAAGCACACCAATCGTTTGATCGATCAAAGTAGTCCCTATCTTCTCCAGCATGCCCACAACCCGGTGAACTGGCATGCCTGGGGTGAAGAAGCTCTGGGCGCCGCGCGAGAGCAGGACAAGCCCATTTTGCTGAGTGTGGGTTACGCAGCCTGCCATTGGTGTCACGTCATGGAGCACCAATCCTTTGAGAATGAAGAAATCGCTCAGTTGATGAACGAAAGTTTCATCAACATCAAGGTGGACCGCGAAGAGCGGCCCGATCTGGACGCCATCTACATGAATTTCGTCCAGATGGCAACCGGAAGCGGTGGCTGGCCACTGACTGTCTTTCTGACCCCCGATCAGGTTCCTTTCTATGGGGGCACCTATTTCCCTCCCGAGGACTCTTATGGGCGACCCGGATTCAAGCGTGTGTTGAGAAGCGTCGCTGAAACTTATCGAACTCGTCGCAGCGAACTGGAGAAGAACAAGGAGGAAATTGTCCAAAGATTGGGGCAGAGGACTCCAGGAAAAGGCAGTCAGCAACTGGAGAAAGGGCTTCTGGATCAATCTTTTACCCAGGTGCTCCATCAATTCGACAGCCGGCACGGCGGGTTCGGAGGCGCTCCCAAATTTCCCAGCACGATGGTCCTGGGTTTCTTGCTTCGTTACTACCAAAGAACGGGCACGGAAAAGGCACTTGAGATGGTCCGACTCAGTCTTGATGAGATGGCTCGGGGTGGAATCTACGATCAGTTAGGTGGAGGATTTCATCGATACACCGTGGATGAGCGTTGGCTGGTTCCCCACTTCGAGAAAATGCTGTATGACAACGCTCTGTTGTCCCGACTTTACCTGGAGGCCTATCAAGTCACTGGCCACTCCCACTACCGTGAAATCGTAGAGGAGACCCTCGTATACGTCGAACGCGAGATGCTGGACCCTGCCGGAGGGTTTTATTCATCCCAGGACGCTGACAGCGAGGGAGAGGAGGGGAAGTTTTATGTTTGGACTCCCGCCCAGGTGGAGGCGGTCCTGGGCAGGGAGGATGCGTCGATCTTTAATGCATACTTCGATGTGACCGATTCTGGAAACTTCGAAGGGAAAAACATTTTGCACCACCGCATGACGTTGGGCGAGTTGAGTCAATCCCTTGGAAGGTCTGAAGAGGACCTTAAAGGAGTTTTGGACCAGGCTCGCCGAAAACTCCTCGAGGCCCGCCAAGAGCGGGTGAAACCGCCATTGGATGACAAAGTGCTGACGGCTTGGAATGGGATGATGCTCACCAGTTTTGCCGAAGCTGCTTTTGTCTTAAACGATTCCAGGTTTTTGGGGATTGCTTTGAAAAACGCGGAATTCCTGGCTTCGGAAATCATGGTGGAGGGTCGGCTACTGCGCTGCTGGAGACAAGGAAGAGTCCATCTCAACGGGTATTTGGAAGACTACGCCCTGGTGATTGAAGGATGGCTGACGACTTACCAGGTCACCGGGGATGTGCGCTGGTTGGACCACGCTTGTGGTCTCATGGAGAGACAATTTGAGCTCTTTCAGGATGAGGAGGGGAATGACTTTTACTTCACTTCTTCCGACCACGAGACACTTCTGATTCGGCAAAAGGAATACCTGGACAATGCAACCCCCGCCGGCAACGGCGTCACTTGCCTGAATCTCCTTCGTTTGTCCGTTCTGTTGGGGAAGAAGGAATATCGGGACCTGGCCGAGAGCATGCTGCATCAGGTGTCGGGAGGACTCTCGCAGTTTCCCTCAGCTTTTGGATATTGGCTGCAAGCCTTGAATTTTCTCCTGAGTCCGGTTCAGGAAGTTGCCGTTGTAGGCAAGTCCTCTGAGCGGGAGGCCCTGCTTCAACCGGTGCGGGAGAGATTCCTTCCCAACAAGGTACTGGCGTTTTTGGAAGAACCCGGTTCAGAGCTCGTCCAAAAGATCCCGCTGTTGGAAGGGAAGACCGCCATCGATGATCAAGCCACGGTTTACGTTTGCCGCAACTATGCCTGTCAGGAACCTGCCACTACGGCGGAAGAGCTGGAACGGGTACTCGAGGGGAATTAGGGGCCAGCCCCAGAAATTCTCCATAAATAGTAGGGCTTTACAGGGGAATTCCGAGCGTGTCACGGGGTTGGGAACCCGGTGCTAGTCATTACCTTGCAGGAAAGTAAGCTGCTGTCTGAGTTTCTCCAGGGCTCGAGCTCGGTGGGAGACTTTATTTTTCTCTTTCGCCGTCATCTGGGCGAAGGTTTTTCCAAGAGGGGGGTAGTAAAAGATAGGGTCGTAACCGAACCCGTTACTGCCTCTGGGTTCCTGGATTAGCTCTCCCTGAACCTCCCCCGCCACCTCGATCAAGCGATCAGGCAGAAGGAGACAAACGGCAGAGACGAAACGGGCACTCCTTGAAAAAGGGCTGGGAAGGGAGTCTAACATTCGCAAGAGCTTTTCTATACGCTCCTTGTCGGTAGGAGCAAAGCGAGCGGAGTGTACTCCCGGTTTTCCGCCCAGAGCATCCACGACGAGTCCTGAGTCGTCAGCCAGTGTGGGGAGCCCGGTCAGTTGGTGATAGTGCTCAGCTTTGAGACGCGCGTTCTCGGCGAAAGTCGCACCGGATTCAAGGGCTTCAGGAAGATCGTCTCGTCCCAGCAGAGACTCGACTTTGATGTTGAAGGGTGAAAGGGCCGAGCGAATTTCCCGGGCCTTTCCGTTATTTTGGGTTGCCAGGAGAAATCGCAACTTGCTGGTCGGAGCCACTTTGAAATAGGTCTGCTAAATTTTCGAGTTGCTCTTCGAGAACAAGTCGCTGCTGCTCGATCATGTCCTGTATGCCGTTTTTGGCCAGACCTAGAAGAGCTTCCAGGTGTTGTTGTGAAAAAGGCTTTTCCTCAGCTGTTCCCTGGACTTCAACAAAGAGACCCTGCCCGGTCATGACGACGTTCATGTCCACTTCAGCCGCAACATCTTCTTCGTAGGAGAGATCCAGACAGGGCTCTCCGTCCACAATACCCACGCTTACGGCTGCTACATAGTCAAAAAGAGCAGGCTGATTCAGGTTGCCATCTTCCTGAAGCTTAGCCATGGCCAGTACCAGGGCTACGAAGGCACCCGTGATGGAGGCTGTGCGGGTCCCCCCGTCGGCCTGAATGACGTCACAATCCAACCAGATGGTCCTTTCCTTCAGAGCTTGCCTATCGACAACGGAACGCAGTGATCGGCCGATCAGTCGTTGGATTTCCTGGGTACGCCCGGAGGGTTTTCCCTTGGTGGCATCTCGGGTCATTCTTGTTCCTGTCGAACGGGGGATCATGCCGTATTCGGAAGTGACCCAGCCTTTTCCACTACCCCGCAAAAAGGAAGGGATATTCTCTTCAACGCTGGCCGTACAGATCACTCGGGTGTCCCCACATTCAATGAGTGCCGAACCTTCAGCATGCTTACTGCAGGCAGGTGTAATGGTCACCGTGCGCATGTGGTTGGGTTGACGCTGATCACTTCGATCGGGCATTGCGGACATTCTACATAAAGGGTTCCCGAATGGAAACATGTCCGGCCAAAGTGGGACGTTCCACTCCTTCAACCAGAAATCTAATCTGTTTGATTTCCTGGATATTTTCGATCAGTGATCGAGTAATCGAGTAGAGGGCGGAAAGCTCGGCCGCTACACCCCCGACCGCCGGATAGATGACCTCCTGCGACAGATCCACAAGGGCAGTTCCGTCCTCCAGTAAGTAAACCTGTCGCAGTTTGGCCCGTTCAGAAAAGACTTGAAAGCCTTCCTTTGTGGAGGGACCTTTGAGGACTTCACGGACGATCTGACGTGCAGTGAGGATAATGTCTTCGGTCAGGAATATGGATCGTGTCTCAGAAGTCAGCAGGTCCGGATGGGGAGCCATGACCCCGGGCTGATAAAAGTGTAGTTTGATGGCCAGTTCGCCGGAGCTGCGTGCCTCCAAAGCGTTCGATTCGACATCGAGCCTGTTCTGATCGACGTTTCTCACATCCTCCTGATGCTGGCGCTCGATATTGTAGAGGTAAAGAGTAACCATGACGACCAGGAAAACCAGAGCCAATGCGATGAGGATGGTTCGATGTTCCTTCGTTACCTGGCTCATTCTGGAGCTCAGGATGGTCTTTTCCTTATTCAATCAGGTTCCTCCGCTGGAGGAAGGTGTCCACTGCGGAAGTTATGGTGCGGGCAACCTGATCCTGGAACTCCATTGAGCTGAGTCTATGGTAATCCTCAGGATTGGTCAGAAACCCCATTTCGATCAGCACTGCCGGTGCCGTGACGGGAGCCAAGACAGCCAGCGGAATTTCGGCCACTCTGTTTTCGACTTCCCAAAGCAGATTAAGTTCCTTCTGAAGCACCTCCGCAAGTTCACGGCTCGAACTGAGATATCTTTTCTGGCCCTCTTCCCAACGAACGAGCCTATCGCTGTCCTCAAACGTTGGCGAGGGTGATGGTCTTGGCGAGAAAAATGATGCCGTCTCCCGGTTGGGGACCGTAGTCAGTGGTTCTTCATTTTGTGAATACTTGTGCAGGTAGACCACAGGCCCACGCGTTCGGGGAGACGGCGAGCCTCCCACATGAATGCTGAGATAGACCTGGGAGCTATAATAATTCCCCACCGACCCTCTCTGCTCAACCGCTAATTCAACATCTCGAGTGCGAGTCAGCATGCCTTGATGTCCGCTTTCCGCGAGCAAGTTTCCGATGCGCCTGGCAATACGCAGAGTCAAGTGTTTTTCTGCGATTCCTTCTGGGGAGTTCACTCCGAAATCCTCTCCTCCATGGCCCGGATCGATCGTGATGAGATTTTCCAGCCCTTGCAGGGAAGGTACTGGAGCTTCTCTTACGGTGTCCGGAGGCGGAGGTGTTGCTCCCCCAGAAAGGGTCTCCGGAAAATCGGGCTCGTTGTTAGATCGTAAATTCGACATGGTGGAGGGGCCGTAAACATCAACAACCTTTCTGACCGGAGCCGTCAGGCTAAGTTGCCGGAAGTTGTGATAAAGATCGCCTTTTTGAATACGGAAGGTTCCGTAAACATTGCTGGAGTCGAAGTCCACGGAAGAAACCAGACGCCGGTCCGGGGGAATCGGAGAAAACTCCGGCCGAACCAGGAACTCGTCGAAAGCGACCTGAATGTAATCCTTGAATTCTCGGACTTGAATGGGAGCATTGAGACTGGATTGGAAAACAACTCTTACACGATCCGGATAATTGCTCACGCTGACTTGGACGGGATTTTCCGCCAGTGCCTCTACCCGATACTGTTTGTCAGACACCTTACCAAACCTGCGGTTGACCAACAGGGGCAATGCTTTGGACAGGAAATCTTCACTCACATACCAGTCGTTGGGTGCTCTTTTCCAGGCAGGTGCCCCCAAAAGGATGTACTCGACGTCGAACCTCACCAGGGGGCGCCCGTTCACCAACTGCAAGTTTCCACGGGAACCTGTGATCGTTAAGACTTCCCCGTTTTCCACCAGATCCAACCCAACGATATCGGCGAAGTCTTTCAGTGGGTAATAGGTCTGACGTTCCCGTAGGTAGGAGTTGATGGTGCGCTTGTTCTGGCCGATCCAGACTTCAAGATCTCCGGATGCGGTGGCCGCCTGAGGCGAGAGTGGGGCTCCCGCTGTGATTAATGGGACGAGGCAAAACACACAGCAGCCAGCCAGGAAGTGTCTCCATGCTAGGTTCATCAGTTGGAATTATAGCAGGAGACAGGGGGCTGTGGTCAGGCGCTGAGGCGGGAGTTCTCCACTTGGAGAAGATCCGGTCCCTTGACCTTGCGGCACAGCGTGGGGTCGCGTACCAGGGCCGTTGCCAGGTCGGTGTGCAGAGCGTGACCGGCCCTGTGAGCCTTAATGTGTCCAATAAGGGGATAGCCGCACAGGGAGATGTCGCCAATCAGATCAAGCGTTTTGTGCCGGACAAACTCGTCTGGAGAGCGCAGCGGTCCATTCATGATTTCCGTCTCGCTCAAAACTACGGCATTCTCGAAGGATCCGCCTCGAATCAGTCCCTTTCTACGCAGTTCCTCGACTTCCGAACGGAAACCGAAGGTTCTCGCGAAAGCGATCTCTTTAGCGTATGTCTCGGAGGTCATCTCCAGGTCCAGGACCTGATGCCCGATGGCGGGATGGGCAAAATCGATTTCATAGGAGATTCGAAAAGTTGAAGAGGGTTCAATCGAAATAAATTTATTTCCCTCCTGCAAACGAAAGGGTTTTTGGACCTTCAGGAAGGTCTGGCCCTTCTCTTGTTTCTGAATCCCCGCCTTCTGGACCATCTCCACAAACGGAAGCGCAGAGCCATCCAAGATGGGGACTTCTAGAGAACTGATATCAATGTACAGGTTGTCGAGACTGAGACCGTACAGTGCAGACAGGACGTGTTCCACGGTCGAGAGCATCACGCCCTTCTTCATCAAGGTCGTAGCCAGTACAACACGTGAGACCCGCTTGCGTAATGCCTCGATTTCGAACCCTTGAAGATCCACGCGTCTGAAGATGATTCCGGTGTCCGCCGGTGCAGGGTGTAATTCCAAGGATACTTGGCAGCCAGTGTGAAGGCCGATTCCGGAAATTTGGACAGGATTCTTGATGGTCGCTTGCACGGGAAGCCTTTACGCAAGAATCGATCCAAAGATCAAAACAGAGCACCCACGGACATTTACAGTGAAAACGCGCTCTAGCCCGGACTATGCATAAATTCTCTACTACAGCGACGAAATCATCCGCCCTGCCTGTGTTTCGCTCGTTCGGCCTCCTCAACGTACTGCAGAGAGTACGTTTGCGGGGGCCTCTGTCGCGCGCCTTGTCAGGTCGGCGCTTTCGTCACTTCGTGACGAGAACCTATGCAAAATCCGGGCTGGATTGTAACGGTTTGACACGAAACTGTTGCCTGAAAGAGACAGTCCGCGTATCACAGACGGGATCTCTTCAGGTCAGGAGGTCAGGGTGGTCAGGGGGTCAGGCGTTCCCACTACTTTTCCAGAACCGGTTCAAGGAAGAATTCGGGAGGGATGTCCCCATTAAAGGTAATCTCTTCGATGAAAATCTGTCTGGACATCTCCCCGTCCGTGTAGTGGTCGCTGCGCAGCGGGGTGTGAACTCCCTGAATGGTATGCCAATTTGTAAATTCCGTTTCCTGCTTTCGCCGAACCCCCAGCTTGTTGATGACGTGTGTCTCCATTTTCGAAGGCAAATGGCTCTCCAAGTCGAAGAAAATCACCACCGATTTGTTGGAGGCATCGAGAAAGTCCACGGCTTCGTACTCACCTGAACCGGAAACTTCATCCGGGCCATAGTAGAAAAGATTCATGCCCTCTTCATCCAAGCGATCCCTGAGGAGAATATCGATGTCCCCCTGGACACCCTTTTCAAATTCTTTGATCTCTTCTTCAGGAATCTCTTCCACAGAGCTCTTTCCCTCCAGGGTCCACCCTTTTCCGATTTCCAGATTGTAGATCTGTACTTGTCGACGCTTATCCTTCCCTAATTGGAAGCGCGATTTGATAGGTTCAAAGACCGTCCAGTCCATGAAAGAAGTGAAACCTCTGTTACCCCTATCGTCGAACATAAAGTATCGCCCGACTTTGTGATAACTCTTGGCCTCCAGGTAGTTTTTTCCTCCCATCGCCTCAATGGAGGCTGCGATGACTTCACGGGCTTTGGCGGCTTGCTCGGCCCAAAGGGCTGACAGCTTACAGCTTACAACTGAAAACAGAAATAAGGTTACTAGAGATCTTCTCATGTCGTTAAATTCAGTATAGGCTATCAGTTATACCCAGTCTACCGTAACTCAGTTACCGATATATTTGGCGTAGAGGGCACGAGCCTCGCTGAAGTCGTCGGTTCCTCGAATGATGGAGCGCCCATCGGCAAACAAGGCAATCTCGTATCCCTCGACTCGAATTCTCAACAGATATTCATTGAGGTCTATTTTTACACTCTTATCCAGACGTTTCGAGATTTGGTGGAAGTCAGAACGGGTTGGGCGGGGAGGGGATATTTGAACCGCATTGCGACCGCACAGACGTGTAAGCCGCGCATTTTCCTGCCCTTCCAGAAACTCGAATTGATGTTGCCCGCAACACCGGCACTGCTCGCTGCGTGCCCTCTTGGCGGGTATCGTTTGCCAGGTCCCGGTCCAGACATCAATCTGGAGAATCTCTTGAGGAGGAGACTCTCCAACTAAAATTTTCATTCCCTGGGCAACCTGAAAGCCCGCGATGACATGCACGACAGGAGCAAGGATTCCAGAGGTGTCGCAGGTTTCTGTAGTTCCTACGTCCGTGGGTTGCTCGAACAGACATTGAAGACAGGCCGAAAGGTTTGGCTGGAAAGCAAAGGCCACTCCATAACTCCCCACGCAGGCTCCATAGACCCACGGGATTTCTTGCTTAACCGCGAAATCATTAATCAGAAAGCGGGTTTCAAAGTTGTCCGTCCCATCCACGATCAGGTCAGTGTCTTTGCACACCCTCTCGATATTCTTCCAGGTGACATCTTCGATCACTCCCTCGACTTCTACATCGGAATTGATGGCACGGAGCTCTCTTTCGGCAACGGCTGCTTTGGGAAGTCCCTGGTGAGCGTCTTCTTCAGTAAAGAGACTCTGTCGCTGAAGATTGCTCTCCTCGACAAAGTCGCGGTCGATCAATGTCAGTTTACCGATGCCTGCCCTGGTCAACATCTCTGAGCTGACCGTACCCAGGGCTCCGCAGCCGACGAGTACGACTTTGGACGTCCTAATCCTTTTCTGTCCTGCTTCTCCGATGGCGGGAAAGAGAATCTGGCGGGAGTATCGATCGGTCATGGTTTGATTGTATCACCGTGAGGAAGCACCCGGGCGCCCACTGTATCAAGATCGAATACTCGAGAACTGGCCTGGGTGTCCTGAGCCGAAAAAGTTTCGAGCATCCAGCGTCCGATCTCTTCCTCGTGGTCATCAACCAGTGCGATCGCGGCCGAGCCAGAGCCGCTGATGGAAACCCCCAAGAGGGAGGCGGATAACTCCGGGTCAAGATTTTCGAGGTCGAGCAGATGTTTCATCCCCGGGACTAGCTGTGCGCGAAACGGCTGATGAAGACGGTCAGAAGTGGCCTCACGCAGCAGATCCTTGCGCCCGCTGTTCAATGCGTGAATCAACAGAGCACAGCGCTGCACATTGTAGGTCGCATCTTGAAGAGAATACTTTTGGGGCAGGATGGTTCGGGCCTCACGTGTGGAGATGGTGGTCTCGGGAATCGCCAGGACAAACCGGCAGGATAAGGCAGAGAGGAGCTTTTCAGCCTCCATTCGGTCATCGCTTACCCACGACAAAACCCAACCGCCCAGGAGGCTGGCGGCGAGGTTATCGGGATGGCCCTCGAGCGGATAGGCGACCTGGAAGATCTGTTCTGTGTCGAAATCAGAACCACTGATCGCTTCCGCTATTTTGATACCCGCTATGATGGCGGCGGCACTGCTTCCCAGCCCCCGCTTGAGTGGGACTGGATTGTCCATACTGATTCGCAGCCCAGGCGGTTGGACTCCGAGAAGCGAAAAGGCTTCATGCATGGACCGAGAAATCAGATTATCCTTCTCTGAGAAAGAGGAACCGGAATCCACTCCTTGATCCCACTCGATCTGCTTCCCATCCGTGGGCTCTACCTGAACGGTCAAATAGAGACTTAAGGCCGCAGAAACGGTATCAAAACCGGATCCTAGATTACTGGTGCTGGCCGGAACACGAACGGAGAAAGGCTCGCTTATCCTAGTCATTTGTCATTTTCTCACCTGTCACCTGTCACCTGGCAGCTGGCAGCTGTCGGTTGCCCCCAGTTGCTTTCCGATGATCTCCCTCAGCATTTGCCGCTGGGGAGAAAGGCCAGTCCAGGCAGCAAATTGAAGAGCTGCCTGTTCGACAAACATTTCCATTCCCGAAATGGTTTTCAGTCCTCGGCGGCGCGCCAGCTCCAGCAATTGAGTTTGCTGGGGGCGATAAACCAGGTCATAGATCAGTTCAAAGTCGAGTTGATCTTCCGTTAACGGAGAATCCTTGATATTGGGGAACTGCCCAACGGGAGTAGCATTGACACAGAGATCAGCAGCCATGGGCAGATCAGAAAACAAGGCATAGTGGCAACCATACCGTTTGGCGAAGTGGGACACCTTATTCCGATTCCGTCCAACCACGGTCACTTCTGTTCCCTGGTCCTGAAGCGCTTTCACTACTGTGTGGGCAACACCGCCGTTTCCCAAAACCACCGCTGTCTTGCCCTTCAAGGAGCCGTAGGTCTTTAGTGCATGGAGAAAGCCCGGGTAGTCGGTGTTTAGACCCTCCCACTGGGAGCCCCTTTTCGCTAAGGTGTTCAGGGAATCAACGGGAGACGTCTTTAGCTGAACGACTTCCAGAACGTCGGTCTTAAAGGGTAGCGTCACACTAAATCCCTGGAAGCAAAGTCGGCTCTTCCCGATGTAGTCAAACCAGACCCCGACATCGTCAAGTGGGAAAGGAAGATAGACCTTCTCCAATTGGCAGTGTTGAAAGAGCTGGTTGTGGATATCTGGTGACAGCGAGTGTGCTATCGGATTTCCCAACAAACCATAAAGAGCGGGTGGACTCGTCCAGTTGGGCAGTCGGTAGCATTGTGTGGCTTTTCCCAAGGTGAGTTGACCGGGAGCCACCTTACTGTTCTCGTCTTCCGCCACGTAAGTCCAGCTGTTTCCCAAGAATCCTCCCAGCAAGCGGGAGGGTTGACCCAGATCCCCCATCCCGACGATGACGCAGGGAGTGGCCTCCAGGGTAGATTCCATCCACTCGAGTAATGTGGCCAATTGTTGTGTGGTGGTGACGGAGACGGCCAGCTTGATCACATCCCCGCCTGTTTCTCTCATGCTCTGAAATCGAGAGGACAAGTCTTCGGGGAAACGGTCAAAGCAATGGTAGGATCTCACGATACGAGTGGAAGAGGGAAGAGTTGGATTCTGCTGGACATCATGCTCCAGATCCACCCATGAGAAGCCTGAGTGGGCAGCCTTTTGCAGCAGGTCCAGTCGATCTTGTTCTTCTCCTCGGTAACGGCCTCCCTCGCGTGGGGGACGACAAGTGGCGATGAAGTCAGTACCCTGGCCCGCTTGGACTGCGGGTACCCGTGGCTCCGCCAGGTAATCTAAGCGAACCTCAATGTAGCGAACCTGCCCTGTGTATTGGGCGAGTTTCTGATTTAAAGCGGCAGAGGAAGGCTCTGCCAGCGTGAGGCAAAGATTTGTCATTCAGCCGAGCTTGATCCGCACTCGTTCAAGATGCCTTTTCCGAGTTGATCAGTGCACTCAAGCCTTTGCGGCGCCTTCGCAGAATTCGAATGGGGCGTCGGGAGGCGTGGCGTTTGCGATATTTGATACTTTCGTCGATCTGGCTCCAGAATGTTCTAAAGTACTGGATCATGGAGACGATGGCCAGCACGACCACCACCCACAGGAAAACTTTGCCTGTAGCGTTGAAAACGGTATCAGGAAAACGCCATCCCAGGATCAAGCAGCCCACGCACACCACCTGACTGGCCATCTTTGATTTTCCGAGTTTGGAGGCATCAATGGTGAAACCTTCAGCCGATGCAATGCTGCGCAAGCCTGTGACGGCAAATTCTCTGCCCACGATGATCACCACCATCCAGGCGGGGGCGATACCCAGTTCAACGAGGGAGATAAAAGCAGCGGATATCAACAGCTTATCGGCAATCGGGTCCAGGAGCTTGCCGAGGGTCGTCACCTGTTTTCGCTTACGGGCCAAATAACCATCGAAATAATCGGTCAGAGCCGCGATGACAAAGACAATAAACCCCAGGAGTTCACGGTCTGCAAAGCGTCCGGTCAACAGGACGACGACCAGCAAAGGAATCAGAAAAATCCGAGTTACGGTCAACGAGTTTGGAAGGTTCATAGACTCTTGAGGCCACTTTAACATAAGGGAGCAGAAGAGAGAAGACATAAGAGTCCGAAGCACTGACAACTGACAACGGACCACAGGCCGGGCCTCAACCTCTGGTTGCGGACTTCTACCTTATACTGGATTCTGTCCTATAATTGACGTGTGTTGGAGGAAAAGCTCGATACCCTTCCCGACAAGCCGGGCGTCTATCTCTTCAAAGATTCAAGCCGGAAAGTGATCTATATTGGCAAGGCCAAGAATCTCAAGCACCGTGTCCGTTCCTATTTTCGATCCTCTCGCAATCTCGATGAGAAAACCGAGATCCTGAGGGAGCACATCCAGGACCTGGATTACATCATCACCGATAATGAACTGGAAGCTCTTTTCTTGGAGAGTAACCTGGTCAAGAAGCAACAGCCCAAATTTAATGTCAAACTCAAGGACGACAAAGCCTTCCTGCACATCAAAGTAACCGTAAACGAATCTTATCCACAGGTGCTTTTGACTCGGAGAGTCCTGGAGGATGGTGCCCTATATTTCGGTCCCTTTCTGCCTGCCTCGTTGGCACGCAACACCATCAAAATCATCAACCGCCATTTCCTGCTGCGGACCTGTACTCTGGATATTGACGGAGACCTTGACCGGCCCTGCCTGGAATACCACATCAAGCGCTGCCTGGCACCCTGTGTTCGGGGACTCTGCACTCAGAAGGCGTACTCTCAGGCCGTCAAAGATGTAGTCCTGTTCCTGGAAGGGAAGAACGAAAAGCTGATTCGCAACCTGACCCGGAAGATGATACAGGCCTCGGAAAACCAGCGTTACGAAGCCGCCGCCTTCCATCGTGATCGGATCGGGATGCTGCGGGACTTGACCGAAAGACAAAAGGCCATCCAAGGTGGGAAGGACGATGTTGATGTATTTGCCTACTACCGGGAAGGCCCCCGCGCGGCACTTCAGTTGTTCACGCTGCGGGCTGGAAAGATGGTCGGCAAACGTGAGTTCTACTGGGAAGATTTGGATTTTTTCCAGCCCTCTCAATTCTTACGGGATGCCCTGCAGCAGTACTATCTCACTGCAGGATTTATTCCCCGCCAGATATATCTCTCAGTCGCAATGGAAGATCAGGCATTGATGAATCAATGGCTGAGTCAGAAGCAGCGGGAGTATGGCAAAGGCCGGCCAGTACGGATCCTGGTGCCCCAAAGAGGGAGGAAACACGACTTGGTACTTCTGGTGGAAAAAAACGCCAAAATTGCCTTCGAGACACGTTTTAAGATCCTTAAATCTCAAAAGCAGAAGCTCCTGGAAGATTTTCAGGTGGCGTTGGATCTCCCCGGGATTCCGGAATGGATCGAGGCCTTTGATGTTTCCAACATACAGGGAGCAGAAAGTGTGGCCGCATTGGTGGTGTGCGAAAAAGGTGTCATGAAGAGAAATCAATATCGGAAATTCAAGATCAAAACGGTCCAGGGGGCCGATGATTTTCTTTCCATCTATGAAGTGGTCCACCGGCGCTATCGCAGACGCCTGGCTGATCAAGCTCCTTTGCCCGACCTCATTTTGATTGACGGCGGAAAGGGCCAGCTTCACTCTGCCTACCAGGCCCTGTCGGAACTGGGAATTGAAGATATTCCGCTGGCCAGCATAGCCAAACGCGAAGAGGTCCTCTTCGTTCAGGGTCAGGAAGGTTCACTTGTTCTGCCGCGTACCTCTCCCGTGCTTCGCCTGATCCAGGAGATTCGGGACGAGGCCCATCGTTTTGCCGTCACTTATCACCGGAAGCGCCGTTCACTGCGTGACTTTCACTCAGAGCTGGACCAGATCGTGGGAATTGGAGAAAAGCGGAAAAAGCGGCTTTTACGCAATTTCGGCAGTGTAGCCAAAATTCGCCGTGCCAGCGTAGAGGAACTGGCGCCTTTCGTAGGAGAAAAACTGGCCCGGGCGGTTAAAAGGAAGCTGACCGCCTGACCGCAGACCGCAGAGCATGGAATCTGGTAGGCGCGAAGAGCACTGGCCCCTGTCAGAGGAGGAGGATAAAATAAGCTTGGATGAAGGTCGCCATAGGAAGTACACGTGGGCCCAAAGTAGAGGCTGTAAAAGAAGCCTGGCAGGTTTTTGCCTCCAAGATTCTCAGTGATCCTGAGGAAGAGGCCAGTTTCTACAGCTACGACCTTTCCAACGGGGGCCCCCGCATGCCTCTGAGTGTCTCCGACCTGATGGAAGGCGCTCGCGGCCGTGCTGAGAACCTGGCCCTGCAATTGAAACAGGAGAAGGCTGAGGCCAACTTTTACGTGGGGTTGGAAGGTGGGTTCAATGTGATTGATTCTCAAGGGCCCCGGCGTCAGGCCTTCCTGGAGAGTTGGGCTTATGTTTCAGACGGCTACATGGGCTTCTACGGACACGGCGGTGGACTCTATGTCCCCTCGTCCATTGCCGATCCGGTCATCGATCGCGGGATCGAACTGGGAATTGTCATGGATCGTCTCACTCATCAAAAAGAAGTGGGAAACAAGCAAGGCACTTGGGGAGTCCTGACTCAGGATATCCTAACCCGAAAACATTCATTCGTGATTGCCTTGATCGCTGCCTTTGCCCCTTTTTACCATCCGGAGGCCTACGGTCAGGCGGTCAGGCGGTCAGGGGGTTAGGCGGTCTGCTCTTCAGCAGCCCCATCAGATCCGAGTGAATCTTAGCGTTGCTGGCCAGAAGCTCAGGGTCGTAAATCGTGGAGGGGGAACCGTCGAAGGCCGTCACACATCCCCCCGCCTCTTCCACCATCAAGCGACCGGCAGCAATGTCCCAGCAATTCAAGCTCAATTCCCAGAATCCATCGAACCGCCCGCAAGCCACGTAACAGAGATCCAGTGCTGCTGAACCATCTTGGGAGTGAAAGATGATGCGGCGAAGCGCTTGGGAGTGAAAGATGATGCGATTGAACAGCTCTAGATTCTTCTGGATTTCGGTCTGATCATAGGAAAATCCGGTGCACAGCAAGCTGTCCACCAACTGATCTTCCCTGGAGACCCTTATCAGCTGGCCGTTTAAAGTGGCACCCTCGCCTTTTCTGGCCACAAAGAACTCTTCGGTGACAGGATCGTATACCACGCCTAGAGACAACTGTCCTTCCCACTCCACGGCGATGGAAACGCAGAAAAACCGGTAACCATGGGCGTAATTCGTGGTCCCATCCAACGGATCGATGATCCACCTGCAGGGGACACTCCCGGTCTGTCTGCCGCCCTCTCAGCAAGAATCTCATGATCGGGGAAATCCAGACGGATCCGATCGACGATGATTTTTTCAGCCTTCAGGTCCATTTCGGTCACCAGATCGATACGGCCTTTCTTGGAGACTCGAAAGTCGGTCCGCAGATGGGAGAGCAGCATCTGTCCCGCTTCAAGGGCGGCCCCCTGGGCCACTGACAGTATCTTGGACAGGCTTTCGGTCTTCACGTCCATTACTTTTCCTTGGTGAGCAGTGCAACGGCCTGGACAGCCAAACCCTCCCGCCGGCCGATGGGTCCCTTTCCCTCCATGGTGGTGGCCTTGATGCCGATCCGGTCGGCCTTGAGATGCAGCGTACGGGCTAGATTGGCTTTCATGGCTTCGATGTGAGGCTGAATCTGGGGTTCTTCGGCGATCACCGTCAAGTCGACGTTCCCCACCGAGAAGCCTTTTCCTCGAACCAGCCGGTAAACCTTCTCCAGAAGCAGGAGACTGGAGATTTCCCGGTATTGAGGATCGGTATCGGGAAAGTAACTACCGATGTCCTTGAGTCCGGCCGCTCCCAGCAGGGCGTCCATGACGGCGTGCAAAAGGGCATCCGCATCGGAATGACCCTTCAAGCCCTGATCATGAGGGATCACCACGCCTCCCAAAACCAGTGTCCCACCCTCCTCAAAGGAGTGGAAGTCGTAACCGCTCCCCACCCGACAATCTGCCTTCGTATCCGAGCTCACAAATCCTCCTTGCAGGTGACTTTGAAGTTGGATCTCTCGCCAGTCACAACATGAACGGGTGAGCCCAACCGTTCCACCAGTGTGGCTTCATCGGTTCCATAAAAGTCGTCTTGAATTGCCTGTTGGAAGGCCCTTTTCAGGAGATTGATCTCGAAGCCCTGAGGAGTCTGAACCAGGCTCAGGCCTTCACGGTCGATTGTACGAGCGATGCGTTCATCGGACACCTCTTTTAAGGTATCTCTTACAGGAAGAACCGGCACACACGCTTCATGCTGACGTGTCTGCTCAATCACACTGGCAATGAGTTCAGTGGAAGTGAAAGGACGAGCGGCGTCGTGAACCAATACGATCTCGATTCCCTCTCCCAGGCGGTTGAGGCCCTGATAAACAGAGTCCTGGCGCTGGGGACCACCGATCTCCAAAATCAGTCGATCCCGGTAGGGTAAGGATCGCACTTGATTCTCCACCTTCTCTTCCCAACCCTCGGGAAGCACAAGGACCGCTACCTCAAAGAAGGACGAAAAGAGCTCCAGGGCATGAAGGTAAAGAGGCTTCCCTTCCAACGAAAGAAACTGCTTGGGAGTGTCCGATCCGAATCGAGATCCGGTACCGGCGGCTGCCAGAACAAGGCCAATCAAAGGCGTGTCACCCGCTCTTGCTCGTGCTTCAATTACTGCTAAGTTATTGACAAATCGATTGTAGCGCGTTTACTGCAAGGGTGTCTAGCCGGAATTGTGCATAGGTTTTCGTGATGCAGTGGCGCAGGCGCCGCGATGACAATCCCAAATTCAAAAACTGGAACCTGGGAACGTGTTGGATGCGGGATATCTCAACCCAAAAACGCTTCATCCCAATTCGCTGGCCAGATTTTCAAACTTGGTCCACTGATCGATGAAGGCCAGCTTGACGATTCCGGTGGGTCCGTTGCGTTGTTTCCCGATAATAATTTGGACGATTCCTTCCTCCTCTATGTCCTCCTCTTTCTTATATAAGTCTTCTCGGTAGAGGAAGAGGACCACGTCCGCATCCTGTTCGATCGATCCTGATTCGCGTAGGTCGGAGAGCTGGGGACGGTGATCGCCCCTTCTTTGCTCCGGAGCACGGCTTAGCTGAGAGCAGGCGATCAGGGGAATGTCGAGTTCCTTGGCCAGGCCCTTGAGGGCTCGACTGATTGCGGAGATCTCTTGCTGGCGGTTTTCGAAACGGCCTCGGCTGCTTGTTGAGGTACCCGACATGAGTTGTAGATAATCGACAATCAACAAGTCCAGACCGTGTTCCGCTTTCAAACGGCGGGCCTTGGATCGCATTTCGACGATCGAGACTCCCGCGGTATCATCAATAAAGATGGGCGATCGCGCCAGCTTACTCATGGTCTTGGCCAGACGCTTCCAGTCTTCTTTAGAGAGGTAGCCACTACGCATCTTATGGCTGTCGACTCGAGCTTCCGAACACAACATCCGTGTGACCAGTTGCTGGGCCGCCATTTCCAGGCTGAAGACACCCACGACCCTGTCTTTTTCCATGGCGGCATTCTGAGCCACATTCAGAACAAAACTGGTCTTTCCCAAGCCAGGGCGGGCTGCCACAATGGTAAGTTCGGAAGTCCGCAGTCCTGAGGTGAGATGATCCAACTGCCGGAAACCCGTGGGGATGCCCGTGATGAGCTCTTTCCGCTGGTAAAGTGACTCGATGTTCTCGTAGCTCTCCGTGAGTAGATCCTGAAGTTGTACAAATCCGCCCTTAATCTTGTCCTGGCTAATGTCGAAAATCGATTTCTCTGCTCGTTCCAGCAGCTCCAGAGGGTCTTCCTCATTCGAGAAGCCTCGGACCAGGATTTCATTCGCAGAATGGATCAATTTCCGGAGAAGAGCCTTTTCTTTGACGATGTGTGCATAGTGCATCACGCTGGAGACTCTGGGAACGCCGTCCAGCAAGGAGGCGATATAGGCGGCTCCACCCATGGCTTCCAATTTCTTTCGTTTCTGCAGTTCCTCTCTCAGCGTCAATGAGTCAATGGCTCGAGCATCAGAAGAGAGGTGCTCCATCGTGGAAAAAATGCTTCGATGGTTTTCCAGGTAGAAATCCGCTGTCGTCAATACCTGAGAGGTTTGGTCAAAGAGGGCATTATCCAGAAGAATTGCTCCCAGGACCGCGCGCTCCGCCTCTAGGCTGTGAGGTAGGCCTTTCTCGACCGTTACATTAGTCTGCATCGATACTTCACAATGACAAAAAGAACCCATACGAGCAACGCTCGCGAAAGCCAGAATACCGCAAAAGCCCTTTTTGGGAAATGGAGGATGACAGAATAACCAGGATTACCCAGAGGTTGGGATTAACGAGGACTATCAGAGCCGTGGGCTGAGGGAATCTCCCGCTATGGCTCTAGCTTTAGAAAATGGCGGTTTTATCGATCAGGGCTGAGCGATAAAACCGCCTTACTTCTTCTCTTCCTCTTCTTCTGTTTCTTCTTCTTGGCCTTCTGTCGGTGCGTTCTCAGTTTCTTCGGACGGCTGTGGTTGCTGTTCTTCCTCTGTTGCCGCCGCTGCTGCTGCTGCTGTTTCTTCTTCTTCTGGTTCTGGTTGCCGGTTCTCTTCTTTCTGTTCAGGCTGCAGGTCTTCCGACTCTGGAGAGGTATCGCTTCCTGTTCCCATCAGTTGTTTCATTTCTTTGAGTCTGGCTTCCAATTCGGCAACGATAGCATCGCTTTCCTCGTCCTTCTTCTTGACCTTACTCACCGGCTTGTCACCTTCCACTAGAACGGAAAGGAGAAGCTCGGCGGTCACCTCGCTGTGCGGGCGCACCTCGATTCTGTAGTTACCAATCCCCTTGATGGGTTGGTTGAGAACAATCTTTCGACGATCCAGGTGTATGCCCTGAGTTTTGAGGAGATTGGTGAGGTCCTTTGAGGTCACGGACCCGAAGAGCGTCCCCGTCTCACCTGCTTTGCGGCTGATCATCAGGTGTAATTGGTTGAGCTCCTGTGCAAGCAGTTCGGATTCCTCCTGGTACTTGGTTTCTTTCTTAGCCATGGCCAGTCGCTGATGCTCAATCACCTTTTTGTTACCGGGTGTTGAGGGAATGGCTAACTTTTTGGGAATCAAGTAGTTTCGACCATAGCCATCTGCCACTCTCACCACCGTTCCTCGTTTACCCAGTTCAAAGACATCATCGATCAGAATCACTTCCATAACCCTTATTCCTCTTACTTCTGAGGCTCTTGAAGGCGAGGGACCTGCCCCACTCGATAACACGGCCTGAGAGACCAAGAACACGAACCAAATTCCATGAACAATCGGAAACGGTCAGTCGGGGGTATAGGGGAGCAAGGCTAGCTGTCGTGCCCGCTTGATAGCCCTCGACAACTTTCTCTGGTGTGTACTGCACACTCCGGAAATCCGGCTGGGAATAATCTTGGAACCTTCCGGTACGAACGGACTCAAGATCCTGACATCTTTGTAGTCGATGTAGTAGACCTTGTCCGAGCAGAATTTGCAGTACCTCTTTTGCCTCCTCACTTAGTGTTAGTCCTCTGCTGCTACCGTGACGGTTTTCTCGCTTTCGATACCCTTGGCCGGTCTTCGTTCCTTCTTCTCTCTCCGGCGGGCGTTGAGCTTTTCAGCTCCTTTGAGATCAAGATCGATGCGCACCGTCAGGAAGCGGATCACCGAATCACTCACCTTGAATCTTCTCTCCAACTCGCTCACTGCTTCGGCGTTGGGTTCCTCAAGCGTAAAGATGATGTAGATGCCCTCGGCATGCCTCTTGATCGGGTAGGCCAGCTTTCTCTTCCCCCACTGCTCGACCTCGGCAATTTGAGCTCCTTTTTCCTCTGCTGCCTTCTTGAAGTTCTCTATAGACTGCTCCACTTCATCCTCCGTTAGTGTCGGAGCGAGAACAGTCACGACCTCGTATCTTCTCATCCCAAAGGATTCCTTTTAAGCAGCTGACACCCGCTTGTTAGGCTGCTGGTTTTGAAAAAAGTGCATTCTAGCATACTCGGCTTCATCTCAACGAATCTTTAGACCGGATTATCTGTAATCCGGTTTAGGTGCTGAGTGAGCAGTCACCGCAGCAAGGGAGCGATGACCAGAGAGACGATGGACATCAACTTGATCAAAATATTCATAGCCGGGCCACTGGTGTCTTTAAAGGGATCACCGACGGTGTCCCCCACCACCGCAGCCTTGTGCGCATCAGAACCTTTGCCGCCGATATAGCCCGCTTCGATGAATTTCTTGGCATTGTCCCACGCCCCTCCGGCGTTGGCCATGAACAGTGCCAGCAAGACACCGGTAAGGGTGGCACCTGCCAGCATACCTCCGAGAGCTGCGGCACCCAACTGGGTCCCAAGGATCACAGGAGAGGCCACGGCTACCAGGCCCGGCAGCACCATTTCTCGGAGAGCTGCTCGTGTGGAGATATCCACGCAACGGGCGGTGTCGGGTCGAGCCGTACCTTCAAGCAATCCGGGGATTTCACGGAACTGCCGGCGGACCTCCTCAACCATCTTGAAGGCCGCCCTTCCCACTGCTGACATGGTCAGATCAGCGATAAAGAAAGGGAGGATACCTCCCACGAATAAGCCGACCACGACTACGGGGTCGAGCAAGTCCAGAGTGGTGATCCCCACCGCTTGGGTATAGGCGGAGAAGAGCGCAAGAGCGGTCAGTGCGGCAGAGCCTATAGCAAAGCCCTTCCCCATGGCGGCTGTGGTATTTCCCAGGGCGTCCAAGCTGTCCGTGATGCTTCTGATCTCAGGACCCAGACCCCTCATCTCCGAGATTCCACCGGCGTTATCAGCAATGGGGCCATAGGCATCCACCGACATGGTGATTCCAACGGTTGCCAGCATTCCTACCGCGGCGATGCCGATACCGTATAGACCGGCATAGTTATAGGAAATGAGAATGGCACTGCAGAGGGTCAGAACGGGCAAGGCTGTAGACTGCATCCCAACCGCCAACCCGGCAATGATGTTGGTTGCTACTCCCGTCCTGGAAGATTCAGCGATGTGTCGGATCGGTCTTCCGGAGGTGTACCATTCGGTCAATAGGCCGATCACAATGCCCGCCAAGGTGCCTATCAGAACGGCGTAAAAAATGCCGATCTCGAGTTCCATCGCATTGATAGTAATAAAAGTCCCAACCAGCAATAGGATGGCACTAATGTAAGTCGAGTAACGCAGCGCCGCTGTAGGCCCCAGAGTTCTCAGGAGTCTTACCGAAGCAATGCCGATCAAAGAGGCAATCAACCCGATCACGATCACGGTCAGCGGGAGAACCATGTACAGATGCCGACTCTCCAATGTGATGTCCAGGACTTTCGACGTGCCCGTCGCGGCGATGGCGATGGTTGCAACCACTGAACCCACATAACTTTCGAAGATGTCGGCTCCCATCCCAGCTGTATCTCCCACGCAATCCCCCACGTTGTCAGCAATGGTGGCTGGATTTCTAGGGTCATCTTCTGGAATACCTGCCTCGACTTTTCCCACCAGGTCGGCGCCCATGTCGGCAGACTTGGTAAAGATACCACCACCTACTCTGGCAAAGAGTGCAATGGAGCTGGCCCCCATCGCGAATCCGCTGATCGCAGCCACATCAATGACACCGTAATGGTAGAGCAGATAGGCGCTGCTCACTCCAATGAGACCTAGACTGGCCACGGAAAGGCCCATCACGGAACCTCCCGAGAAAGCCACGTTTAAAGCAAGCTCGATACCCGATTCCTGGGCGGCTTGAGTCGTGCGAACATTGGAGCGAGTGGCCGCCTTCAGTCCGAAAAACCCGGCTAACATGGAACTGAAGGCACCGCCCAGAAAGGTGTAGCTCGTCCAGGGAGAAATTCCAAAGAAGAGAAGCAGAAAGACCACCACAATAAACCCGAATAAGATGGTGTACTCGCGGCGCAGGAAAATCATCGCCCCTTGATGGATGGCATCGGCGATTTCTTCCATTGGACCATCGATGATCCTGATCTTCTTGATGTGGAAGTAGAGTAGGCCCGCACAAATCAGTCCCAGGAGTCCTGCTACGGGAAACAAGCTGATATAAGTCGTCATACTTCGTTTGCCTTCATCATGTCGGTGCCATTCGGTAATCGCTCTAGCCCGGAGTATGTATCTAATTATAGATCGACATGGCTTGCTCTATGCCATCAGACAAGATGGTGTCAATGGCCTTGATAGCGCAAGCCAGAGTTTCTTCAAGAACCTTGCGTTCGTCCTCACTAAAAACGTCCAGAACGAATTCAGAGTAATCATCGGGAGGCTCACCCTGTAAGATACCGATGCGCAGTCGCGGAATATCTTGGGTCCCCAAAGCTTCTATGATGGACCGCATGCCTTTCTGACCACTGGAGCTTCCCGCTCTACGGATTCGCAGGGTTCCCAGGGGCAGTGCCAGCTCGTCATAGACGATGAGCAACTGCTTCAGGTCCACGGGGTAGTGCTCCAAGAGCTCCTGGACGGCCCTGCCACTTGAATTCATGTAGGTCTGAGGCTTGGCGAGGATCACTTCCTCCCCGGCCCGTTCCACAGTGCAGGCGAGTGAATGACTGCCCCGTTGCTTAAACTTCTTGCCTGCTTCTGCAGCCATCAAATCCACCAACATGAATCCTACGTTGTGCCTGTTCTTCGAGTAGGAGCGACCGGGATTCCCCAAACCGGCGATGAGATACACGCGAGAGTTACTCCTTTTCTTTCTCTCCCTTCCCTTCTGTTTCCTCTTCCACCTTCTCGTCTTCTTCTTCCTCGGCCTTACCCTTCTTGATCAACTCAGGCTCCTCAAGTTCTTCTTCCTCGGGAATGACTTCGGGTTCTTCCTCGACATGAGGCGGCACTACGGAGAGAATCACCAAGTCTGGATCAGATAGAACGCTGATCTTGGAAGGATCAATTTGCAAAGCCTCCGCTCGAACGGAATCGCCGATCTCGAGCTCGGTGACATCTACAGGAATATGATCTGGCACATCTGCGGGAAGACACTCCAATTCGACTTCCCGAAGGACGATGTCCAACACCCCTCCAGCGATCACGCCGCTGGCCGTGCCCACGACTTGGACGGGAACGGCGAAGGTCATCTTCTTGTCCAGAGCTACAGCCTGGAAATCAGCGTGTAACAGAGTCCCTTTGACAGGGTCCAACTGATAGTCCCGGATCAGAACATCTGGGGAGTTACTCCCGACCTGAAGCTTGAAGATTGTGTTATGTCCGGTTTCTGAGCAGAGGATTTGGTCCACATCTTGTAAGTCGACGCTGACCGACAAGGTTTCCAGGCCTTGTCCGTACAGTACAGCCGGGATTTTGCCTTGGGTGCGCAGGCGACGGTTGGGACCCTTTCCAACCTCCTGCCGCTCCTCCGCTTGAACCGTTATCTTTGCCATAACTAATCCCTCGAATCAATAACCAAAACGACGTATTGTAACCCCTAGCCGGGGATTTGCACAATTTGATTCAGGTTCTCCAGGGAAATCGGGTTGCGCGTTACGGTTGCAATCAGCCCATGAGCAGTAGCCCGTCGTATGCATAATCCGGGCTAGTGTCTTGTCCCAGGAATACCATGACGTTTGCTGATGGGTCTTGCGAGGGGAGATCAAGGAGCGAGGAGGAGGTGATGCAGGGACATCGGCGATGACGAGCGACGCAGAGATTGCCCGCAACCCCCATCAGCCCGAAGGGTGGCGGCGGAACGGAATCGGTTTCTTTGTCGCTCCTCCTCCGCGATGCACACGACATCGCGTCGTCGTTGCTTCGCGAACTCGACGCCGTTGCGCTCGCCACAAACGACATGTTACTCCTGGGACAAGACACTAGATGAAAAGTTTGCTTACTGAGGTCTCCTCATGAATCGACTTAATCGCTTGACCTAAAAGGCTGGCTACACTCAGAATCTTAATTTTTGGTATTCGTTTCTCTTCGGTCAGATGGATGGTATTGGATACCAAAACACTTTCAAAAGCCGAGTCAGAGATTCGCTGGATGGCCGGCCCCGACAGGACGGGATGAGTGGCGGCTGCATACACTTTTGTGGCGCCTTCGCGGATCAGGGCATCCGTGGCCTTAACCAGGGTTCCGGCCGTGTCGATCATGTCATCTACGATGATGACATTCCTGCCCTTCACCTCTCCGATGATGTTCATGATTTCCGCTTCGTTGTCGCCCACTCGCCGTTTGTCGATAATGGCCAGACTCGTGCCCAGTCTTTTCGCATAAGCTCTAGCCTTCTCAACTCCTCCAGCATCGGGTGAAATGACCATCAGATTTTCCACCTCCGAGTTGGAAATGTATTCAAAAAAAATGGGCATGGGGAACAAGTGGTCCACGGGGATGTCAAAGAAACCTTGAATCTGCCCTGCATGGAGATCCATGGTGAGCAGGCGTTGAGCACCCGCTGCGGAAAGTAAATCTCCCACCAGTTTGGACGAGAGCGGTACCCGTGGTTTGTCTTTTCGGTCCTGGCGAGCATATCCGTAGTAAGGGATGACTGCTGTAATCCTCTGGGCTGACGACCTCTTGAAAGCATCAATCATGATCAGCAGTTCCATGAGGTTTTCATTGACGGGCGGAGATGTGGGCTGAACGATGAACACATCTGTCCCTCTCACATTCTCCAGAATTTGAAAATTTACTTCACCGTCACTGAAACGCTTGAGCTTCACTTGTCCCAAAGCGACGCCCAGATGATCGCAGATTTCATGAGCTAGAGGGAGGTTTGCGGTGCCAGAAAAGACTTTGAGGTTGGACATGGCTAAGACAAGAGCAAACCTGAGTTTGTAAGAACTTGCCTGTATTGTTCCCGGGAAAGGGTGCGACAGAAAAAGGTCTCTCCGATTCCTTCTCGCGTAATGACTACAGCTGCTTTCTTCACCTGCTCGTCACTGCCGAACCCCAAAAGCGTTGATCCGCTCCCGCACAGCATCACTCGCTCACATCCTGCCTTTTTCAGGGCCTCTCGAGCCTCAACAAGAACAGGGTAATGTGCGAAAAGGACGTCTTCGAAATCATTCTCCAGGAAAGACCAACTATCCCCCTTTGGGCCCACGGCCCGGAGAAGATCTCGCATTGTATTCTCCACCCATTCCCTTGTCAATATCTGTGTCCCACTGTATGTTCCCCACTTTCCCAAGGAGTAGGCTTCGCTGGTGGAAATCTCAAGACTGGGGTACAGCAGAAGGAGACTTTTCTCTTGCGGCAGGTCGGGCAGGGAAACCACCTCTGTTCCTCGTCCCCACCCAACGGCGGTGCCGCCGACAAGAAAAAAGGGAACGTCCGAGCCCAACTGAGCGGCAAGATCGACGAGTTCTTTCTCATCCATCCCGCAATCCCACAACTGATTCAGTGCCAACAGAGCCAGGGCCGCATTGCTGGAGCCTCCGCCCATGCCTGCTCCGACAGGGATTTTCTTTTCTGTTTTAATCCTGATGCCTGCTTGTGATCCAACAGTCTTTCTCAATAGGTCAGCCGTTTGGTAGAGAAGATTGTCTTCTCCACTGGCCACCGTTCTCCCCTGGACTTCAAGCTGAATCGCCGGGTCAGAGGTCGTTTCAAGAACAATTTCCTCGCTCAGGTCAATGGTCTGGTAGATCGTGCTGATTTGTTGATAGCCGTCGCTGCGCTTACCGAGAATTTTGAGGGCCCAATTGATCTTGGCAAAGGAAGGAACCGATAGTCGTCTCAACTTGATTGGACCTGAAGGTCAGAGATTGTTCCCAAGAAGGCGTTCTAGGTCAGTCAGTTTTTTCTGAACTTTCTCTTGTTCTTCCTTCTCGGCAAGTGAGATAGAGTTTTGGTAGTGCGTTCGGGCCCGATCGAACTGCTTCAGTTTAGAGTAAAGATCCCCCAGATGGTCGTAAATCGTCGGGTCGTTGTCGTTGAGTCTAAGTGCCAGGAGAAGGTTGGTCTCTGCTTGTTCGAGTTGATTAAGCTTGAAGTATACCCAGCCCAAGCTATCCAGAAAGGCACCATTGTGCGGTTCGATTTCCACAGCTTTGCTGATGTAGTCCAGTGCCTCGAGTAAGCGGAGGTCCCGGTCGGCGAGCATGTAGCCGAGGTAGTTAAGGACACCTGGGTGTTGGGGATGTTTCTTCAGAATACCCTGAAAAACAGCCTCGGTTTCCTCCAGTTTCCCTTGTCTTTCGTACACGGCGCCCAGTTGGAACTGCATTTTCTCGCTGTCCGGAAATCGAAACATCCCCTCTTTGATTATTCGTTCCGCCTCCTTGTAGTCTTCGTGGTCCACATAAAGCTGGCTGGCCGCCAGGTAGAATTCTTCCGGACTCGAAGACTGAGCGATCTGATTGGTGAGCAGGACCACGGCTTTTTCCAGCTGGTTGTCTGCGGAGAGCATCTGTGCGTGGGCAACCACTAGGTAAGTCTTGTTGGGTTGTTCTTCATAAGTGTGCTCTATGCTCGCTTTCAAGAGCTGCTCACTCAGACTCAGAGCCTCCTGGAGCTGACCTGCATCTTTGAGGGCATAAACCAATCGGAGCTTGGCGATTTCATCATCAGGACTTTTCCGGATGACCGCCTGAAACAGCTCAACAGCCTTGTCAAACTGCCTCGTCCCTTGATAAAGAAGTGCCAGGTTGGTTTCAATGGAATTGATCCTTTGATTCGACTCGCTCATGTCCCGCAAGTGAAGAAAGCGTTCGATAGCTTCCTGGCGCTCTCCCAATAATGCCATAAGTTCAGCCAGCTCATAATTGAGACTGTAATGGTCGGGATCTTGCTCCAACGCCCTCTTGATGACCTCAGCCGCGTCAGCATACTTGTTGTTTCCTCGAAGCGCTCGAGCCAGGGAAATATTAATGCGAACGTTCTTCGGGAAGTCCTCCGCCAATTCCTGAAGAATGGGTACCGCTTCGACGAACTGGTTTTGGTCGCTCAGCAAAAGCGCTAGCCGGAATCGAACGTCGGGATCGATCGTGCTATCAAGCGATCCGCGATAAAGTTCCCGTGCTTTTTCAGGTTGGTTTGTCTGCTCGTAGAGGCTCCCCAACAATTTGAGGTTTTCAAGGTTGGTTTCATCATAGGTAAGGGAGGCTTCGAGCGACTCGATGGCCTCTTGAATGTCATTGAGTTCAATGTGTGCTCTGGCCTTCAACAAGTAGGCTTGAGAGATCGAGGGTCTTAGTTGAATAAACCGATCCAAGACGTCCACTGCTTCTTGGTAATTCTTCTTGGCCAGGTGAAGTCGTCCCAGGTCGTAAAGTGCCTGGAAGTGATCTGGCTCCAGCTCAACCGTTCGCTCGAATTCGTCGATGGCCTGATCAAGTACCTGAGCCTGATCGGTGGTCCGAAGGTTGGAATAGATGCGGCCAAGGAGATAGTGGGGGGCGCTGCTTTCAGGATCCAGCTTGGTTGCTTCCTGGCACTCCTGTACGGCCCGCCTATTCTCTCCCGCTTTCCACAAAGTCTCAGCGAACTCCACTCTCAGTTGTCCGCTTGTCGGATCGAGAGGAATGGCTTTCTCGAACTCGGAGATGGCCTCACGGTACTCCTCACGAGATTCGTGTATCTTGGCAAGACTGAAATGGTAGTAGGATCCCGCCAGGTCAGGCGTTTGGGCAAAGAAGTATCCGGAACCCAAGAAGGTAAGGAGAATCTGCACAGCCAAGCGTTTCATAAGCACTCCATTATGCCACATTCTACTTCAATATACCCAACTGACCGCAAGACTAAGGATTGATGGGTTGAGCCGGAACGCTTGCCAAAAAGTCGAGATTGTCTGCGAAGAAGAGTTCGAGTCCGATAAGACCCTGATCGGATGAGACTTGGATAGTACCTCCGACCAAATCGGGTAAATTGGGAAAGAGTTCCTTCAAAAGCCGCGATTCTCGCTGGGAAGGTGCAATCGACAGTGAGAGACTGCCCAGCAAAGAGCCGTCAGACCTGTGGACTTCGACCTGCACGTTGGCAGTCGCGGGACCGGGATTGAGAAGAATGAGACTGGTGGATATGCCGAAACCTTGAACCACATGGGAAAAGACGAAACTTTCCATGGGGGGGCCTTGAAGCAGGATGCTGGTCATTGCTTGTCCGGAAACACGATTCACTTCGGCATTCCCAACGATCCCGGGGATATCTGTTTCGATGAGAATCCATCCTGTCAGGGCTCCCTGATCTACCAGGTTAAAAAGTTCTACTAAATTTCTCCTGATCGAGTGAGCCGCCTCCATCTGCAGATTCACCGGAGTTGCCAGATCCTCTCCCTGATTCCCTCTCAGTGAGAGGGTGAGGTTGGCCGTTTCGGTGCCGGTGTGAATCAGGTTGACCAGAGTCTCGGAACCCGCAAAGACTTGTACCTCCGGAAGATAAAAGGTTGTTCCCAGTTGGGCCTCTGGCCCGACTGGAATTCCATTCAGACCCGCTAACCGTTGATCGTCGTAATAGCGCTCAAAGGCAAGGACTCCTGTCTCGCTGGAGACCCGTACGTAGCCGTCGACAAAGTTTTCGTAGGCCTCTTCGGTGAACACCGCGGTTCGGACCTCCGCTTCCGGATCCGGTTCGCGCAAAGGAGGTGTGGCCAGGACGCCGTCAGACAATGAACTGGAGATCTCTTCGATCAGTTCGCCCTCGCTGTTGAAAAGACTCATGGTCGCTAACGTGCTCTCGAGGTTGGGGTTCAGAAGGGAGACTTCTGTTGCAAAGCCGTCGCGCACCCGGACTTCAGGAAAGATCAGTTCGGTTGACGTCCTGAAATTCGCCAGCCCTCCGTCCAGGCGCCTGAGCTGCCTATCTCCGATGAAGAAAAAGCTTACCATAGCAGATTCATCGCCGTCGAAGTTGAGCCATCCGCTGATGGTTGAGTCGGGAGTGGCTTGGAGAAGCTCGCGTATGGTGAAGGAGGTCTGCTGATTTGTTCTTAGAACAATGTCCTCGGGCTGAACAAAGTCGACAGGATCCTCCGTATCGGAATCGTCGTCAAAGGGTCTACCTGTCGTATCCAGGGCCGTTGTGGCGACCGTCGTAACCCGTGGGGAGTTGTTGGTCAAGGTGATACCGGTAAAGAATTCCTCGTCGGAGAGCAAACGGGGAATCCAAAACCTGCGTGTATCCCTGAACACATCGACAACATCGGCATTGAACTTGACTACCGTGAACAGGAGTCCATCCGGAGACCAGGCCAGATCAAGAGGGCCGGACGGAGCCGCAAAGATGACCCCATTCGATTCACGGAGTACCCCTGGGCCGACGTCGAAAAAGCGCGTGAAGACACCCTGGTTGATATCAAAATCAACAAGAAAATCGCGAAAAGCCGAGGCCACGAACATCCGGGAACCGTCGCTGGTGAAGGCGGGACGGGTGGTGGGTCGAAATCCGGAGAGAAAGAAAGGTGTCTGTACCACGGTCAGTTCCTGTGATTGAATATCGGTAACGGCAACCGCCTGCCCACTGAGGGTCACGAAGTGCTTTCCTCCGGGCACCAGAAAGGAAGGTCCCGAGAGTCCGGCGATCTGGAAGACTTGGACCGTCTCGCCTGTCTCCAGATCCAGCAGAAGGGCATGGTCGGCAAACGCCTCAGGCTGTAACGAGCCTGAGCTGAGCTCCTGATCGGCGATGAGTCCATATTTTCCATTCGCGGAGATGGCCAGCGTGTTGGCGGCAACGAAACCGTGAGGGGGAAACAGCGGGTCCTCGACGGGGGGTACGATACTTCTTGTTACCGTAAATGAACCCGTATCGATGACCTGTAAAGAATTGGGAACATCTTGCACCGGGAGCGAGTTTGAACCCACCAGGACAGCCACAAAAAAGCGGAAGTCGGGACTCATGGTGATGGAGGAGGGACGGGTTCCCTTGATCATCTCCAACCGGGGCGTGATTTCGGTGGCGCTGTCCACGTCGAAACGGAGAATCTGGTCCGTCCCGGAGGAAGCCACGAAGCCGGTCTTACTATCCGCAGAGAAGACAATGTTGTTGGCAAAGGAAAAGAAGACGTTCGTAAGGTTGAGTGTCTGGACCGCGAGGGTCTCGACGTCAATAATGGAAATCGCTCCCAGATTTTTGCCCTCGAAAATTTCTCCGCTCTGAGGCAAGTTGTCCTGGAGAAACAGGGAGACCACAGCAATCTTTCTTCCATCCGGGGTCAGCGTGATCAAGGCCGGATTGGGGGGAACTTCGATCAGCGGCGTTGGCTCCAGGGGCTGGCCTTCGATGGGATCGAACACCAGCACCTTGTTGGAGCCGGGATAGCTGACAAAGGCTTTCCTGGAATCTGGCGAAAAAACCACATTGGGTGAGAAGTTGAGATCTTGTAGAGGAGCGCCGTTGTTATTGATTAGGGGAATCTCGTTGGTATCAAAGGTGAGGCCCTCTTCCAGCGTGGAGGGATCGACGCGGCGATGGAGTCGCTGTCCCAAAACAGCGGGAGAAATGCTCCAGCAGAGGACTATGATGACCAGCAGGCAATGAAACATGGGCTGCTGATTATAGGTGTTAGGGGTGGCCGTAGACAACTTTCTGGTTTCCTACTCTTCGTCTACTCCACCAACCTCGAAATCGATTTCCTCAATCAAACACAAGTTCCAGTACTTATTCACAGCATGAATCAACATCTGGCGTAGCTGTGTCAGCTCCTTGAGCCATATCTCGCTGGGAACAGCCAGGAGCAGCTTTTGATCCTTCAAAGCCAGCGGGCGGCTCTTGGAAGCCAAATCCTCTCCTACAATTTGGGGCCACAGTTCATTCAGAAAAATAAGTGCAATCTTCTCGTCCGAGGCAATCCTATCCAAAAAATGGGAGAGGACCGAGCCAACACTTTTCATGGGGATAAGTTCCTCGTTCGTAATGGCGGTTGCGACCATCCTACTTTTACAGCATCCCAAAGAGCAAATGGGCGCTGCCATGCCGGGATATCTTAAAATAGCTTGAGCTTCAAGAACAGGGGATAATACTGGATAATATCGATGAGGGGAAGGTGTTGACAACAGAACTCTCAATGCAGTAGATATTTTTCTCGGCTATGGAACAGATACTGGTCTTGAATTCAACTTACGAGCCCTTGCACGTGATTTCGTGGAAGCGCGCTTTGTGTATGCTCTTCCAACAAAAGGTTGAGGTATTGGCAGAGTACGATCGTGAGATCCGAAGTGTCTCCTTCTCCGTTCCCCTGCCTTCCGTCCTGCGGCTGCTTTGCTATGTGAAGGTGAAGCGATACCACCATCAGGTGAAGTTCACGCGAAGCAACATTTACTCGCGGGATCGTCATTGCTGTCAGTATTGTGGGCGCAAGTTTTCTCCTAGCCAACTCACCTATGATCACGTTATCCCAGTGGCTCGAGGAGGTCATAAGAGTTGGGAGAACATCGTCACCTGCTGCATTCGATGCAACAGGAAAAAGGGGAATCGAACCCCCGAAGAGGCCGGCTTGAGGCTTTTGAGACGGCCCAAGGCCCCATACGGCTTTCCTCACAGAATCAATTTCCTCCTCTGGGGGTCCGATACCCCGGATAGTTGGAAAAACTACATTTTTTGGAGTCATTAGAGCATGATCCGGGTTGGGCACTGGTACTCTCTTGAGTGACGCTCTCCTGGTTTTCTCCCGCTATCCTCGGGTAGGAGAAGTCAAGACACGACTGGAGTCCGTTCTGACTCCCGAGGGGTGTCTGCAACTTCATCAAGCTCTGCTGTTGGACGCGCTGGATCGGACCGCTTGTCTGGACGTTACTCGATATCTCTTTCTCTCGGACTGCTCACAGGGTGAAAGGGATCTCTTTGGCCAGGAACACGACCTGCCGAAGGCGATTCAGATACATCACCAGCAAGGTAAAGATCTGGGTGAGCGGATGTGGAACGCCTACGAGATCATTTCCCGAAGTGCGGATCGAGTGGTCTTTTTGGGAATCGATAGTCCCTCTTTACCTCTATTGCATATCCAAAAGGCACTGGAAGAGTTGTCCCGGTTCCCGGTGGTGGTCGGTCCTGTCGAGGACGGGGGGTACTCCCTGCTGGGGCTTTCCGAGCCCAGAAAAGAGCTTTTTGAAAACATGAACTGGGGCACTGATACCGTTTTGCAGGAAACCCTGGATAAACTGACAGGCGATGAGTTCTTTCTGCTTCCCTGTTGGTATGACGTGGATACGCTTGCCGATCTTCGCCGCCTAAAAAAAGACTTGAGCCGCGACCTGGAAGGCTTTCCCAGACGGACTCATGCGTTTCTCGAGTCACAGCCAGGCATAGTCTAGCCCGGATTATGCGTAGAGAGTTCGTGTGCCGGGGTTGCGAGTCCATGGGAAGGAAGAAAAAGGGACGACAATCGGGTGTTAAAATGATACTTTTCTCTTGAGTTTTCATCCCATTGCAGGGAGGCGTTGACTCGAGGACTTTTACTTTTCTAGGATAGGGAGAGGACACCAATAAAGAAATAAGAAGATGGCAGAAGAGGAATTAAGCTTTCTAGAAAAGTGCAAGGATTTTTTTGAAGGGCTCTTTGCTCTGAAGATCACCGACGCCGAACGTCTTCAGTACGCGGGCGATCCCCATAATCCTTTTCACGGGGAGATTTCCAGGCGCAAGCCCATGCAAGTGGCTGCCGTTGTGTCCGCTCTTTTACATATTCTGCTTTTCATCATCGTTTTTCCCTCATTTGGTGATCAGGTCCTGATTATCACTCAGGAGGTCCTGGTACTGAAACAATTGGCCGAACCTGCGGCTCTGGCCGGAGGGGGAAGCCAGCCTGAGGTCATTCCACCTGAACCCAAACCGACCGTGCCGGAACCCAAGCCTGATCTGATTCCGATTCCCGATCCCACTCCCAACGCTCCCGAGCCCATTCGCAAGAAGGAAATCGAAGAAATCCCACAGGTATTGGCGGAGATAGCGTCCGATCTAAACATTGGTGATATCACAGGGCCTCCCGGTCCTCCTGCTCGCGGTTCGGGTACAGGGCCCGTTGATGGAGCAGGTCCTGGAACCGGGGATGGGGGAATCTACACCATCGGTGGTGGTGTGACCATGCCCCAGATTCTGCAGCAGACGACACCGAGCTACACCGACGATGCCATCAAATCGAAGGTCCAGGGGATCGTTATTCTTCAGGCTGTCATTCGAAAAGATGGAACGGTGGATAGCTTCAAGGTGCTCAGAAGTCTGGGTTACGGCCTGGAAGAGAAAGCGATTCAAGAAATCGCCACAAATTGGAGATTTCGACCCGGGACCCTCAAGGGAAGGCCAGTGGATGTCCTGGCTACCATCGAAGTCCAATTCAATCTGCGGTAGCTCCTATATCTTCTAGTTTTCCCCAACAGAAAACTTTTTCTTTTGTTAAAGTTCTGCTTTGCTCCAAAGTTTGCGGGAGATTCTCGCTGCTGGAGTCGTCGAATGGACGAATCATATGAAACGAAGTAGTAACGAGGTACTAAGGATTGTCGGAGCCTCTAGACCTGAAAAAAACGCTTAACCTGCCGAAAACGGCCTTCTCCATGAAGGCGAACCTTTCGAAGCTGGAAACGGGCATGCTGGAAGCGTGGCAGAAGATGGACCTTTATCAACGAATCCGTGCTGCACGGAAGGGCAGAGAGGTCTTTGTTCTTCACGATGGGCCCCCTTATGCCAACGGCCATATTCACCTCGGTCACGCCCTGAACAAGAGTCTGAAAGACGTTATTGTGAAATCCAGAACCATGGAAGGGTACGATGCTCCTTACCTTCCAGGATGGGACTGCCACGGTCTCCCCATCGAAATCAAAGTTGTGGGAAAAAAGGCGGCCGATATGGACCTCGTCAAGGTGCGTCGTGAGTGCCGACAGTATGCTCAAAAGTTCGTCGAGATCCAAAAAGAGGAGTTCAAGCGACTGGGCATTTTTGGAGAGTGGGACGATCCTTACTTGACCATGAGCCACCAGTACGAAGCGGAAACGGCCAGACTGTTTGGGAAATTTGTGGAGAAGGGAAGTGTTTACAGGGGACTCAAGCCCGTGCACTGGTGTATCACCTGCGAAACGGCTCTGGCGGAGGCGGAAGTGGAGTATGCCGATCACACCAGTCCCTCGATCTATGTGAAATTTCCGGTTATCCAAGGGGCAGCCGGTCTTCATCCCCGATTGGACAAACGCAAGGTCTTTGCCTTGATCTGGACCACGACGCCATGGACCCTCCCAGCCAATCTCGCCATCTGCTTTCACCCCCAAATCGAATACTCCCTGGTGGAAGTCTCAGATGAGGTCTACATCATCTCCCGGGAGCTGCTGAAACAAGTTGCCCAGGAGTGTGGGTTTGAGAGCTATTCTGAGGTGGGGACGGTCAAGGGGGAGGCTCTGAAAGATCTCGTTTTTAGGCATCCCTGGTTGGATCGAGAATCGAAAAGTATTCTCGCAGACCACGTCACACTCGAACAAGGCACAGGTGCTGTGCACACCGCTCCTGGACATGGCCAGGATGACTATCTGGTGGGAATCGAGCACGGATTGGAGGTGTACTGTCCAGTGGACGCCTCGGGTAGATTCACTTCGGACGTGGAGCACTTTGCGGATCTGCAGGTGTTTGAAGCCAACCCGAAGATCAACCAGTTGATGGGTGAAAAAGGGGTGCTGGTGGCGGAACAACCCATCGTGCACAGCTATCCCCATTGCTGGCGCTGTCACAATCCGGTGATCTTTCGGGCCACCCCACAGTGGTTTATTAGTATGGATCACGCACAATTACGCCAACGGGCCCTGGAAGAGGTTAAAAAGGTGCGCTGGATCCCCGGATGGGGCGAAGAGCGGATCAGCAATATGATCACCACCCGGCCAGACTGGTGTATTAGCCGGCAAAGGATCTGGGGTGTACCCATCGTTGCCTTCTACTGCAGCGAATGTCAGTCTCCGCTGCTCCGGAACGAGGTAATCGGTCATGTGGCCGATATTTTTCAGAAGCAGAGTTCCGATGCCTGGTTCTCGCTGAGTGTTTCTGAACTGATTCCTGAAGGCACGCGCTGTGAATGTGGCAGCACTGAGTTTGAAAAGGAAGACGACATTCTGGACGTCTGGTTCGATTCCGGCGTCAGTCATCATGTTGTGCTGGGGGAACGCGAAAATCTGACTTGGCCTGCAGACATTTATTTAGAAGGGGGAGATCAATACCGCGGCTGGTTTCACAGTTCGCTTCTGGTTGCTGTGGGCGTCAAAGATGCAGCACCTTACCAGGTGGTCATCTGTAACGGCTGGACTCTGGATGCGGAAGGGCGCGCTATGTCCAAATCTCGCGGCAACGTCATCTCCCCGCTCGATGTGATGAAGGACAATGGAGCGGAGATCCTCCGCTTGTGGGTTTCTTCCATCAACTACACGGAGGACGCACGTCTGGGAGAGGAGATTCTTGCGCGACTGCGGGAAGCTTATCGAAAGATCCGCAATACCCATCGTTTTCTTCTGGGCAACCTGTTTGATTTCGACCACCGCGAACAGGTGATCGACGAAGATTTGACCGAGATGGACCGCTGGGCGCTGGCACGCACGGCCCGTGTTGCACGTCGAGTACAGGACGCCTACGGGAACTTTGAATTTCACGTCGTTTACCACACCCTTTACAATTTCTGCGTCATTGATTTGTCTAATTTCTACTTCGATGTATTAAAGGACCGTCTCTATATCCTGGCTCCCAATTCGCTCGATCGGAGGTCTTCCCAAACAGCACTCTTTAGAATCACCGACACTCTTGTCCGGCTTTTTGCGCCAATCCTGCCCTTCACTTGTGAGGAGATTTGGAAGAATCTCTATCTCCAGGATGAACCGGTTGAGTCGGTCCATATGGCTGAATTTTCGCAGCAAATCGATAGATATCAAGACGACGAACTACTGAATCGGTGGGAACGACTTCTGGAGATTCGGGCCAAGGTCAGCAAAACACTGGAGGAAAGCCGACAGGAAAAACAGATTGGCAATTCCCTGGAGGCCAAAATAGGAATTCGGTGTGGTCCGGAGATCTTCGAGTACTTGCAAACTTTTTCCAAAGATCTCCGCTCCTTGTTTATTGTTTCTGACGTCGAGCTGACTCAGACTTCGGAAGTGGCTGGCGACGAGATCGAAGTGAACGTTTCCAAGGCTCCGGGAGATAAGTGCGAGCGGTGCTGGACCTACTCTCCTTCGGTGGGATCACACAGCGAAATGCCCACCCTTTGCTCCCGCTGCTTCGAGATTCTCAAGGAGATCGACAAGGGACTTGATTGAAGCAAGAATGCGCACAATGGCTATCCTCCTGGGTTTTGTGATCCTTACTCTGGATCTGCTCACCAAGTGGTGGATCCAGAACGCCAGCTGGCTCCACGATTACAGCATCATTGACGGTTTTTTTAAAATTCATTATGTGCAAAACGAGGGGATCGCGTTTGGGCTGTTCCACGCTTCCCAGTCAGCGTGGAAACCGGTCATTCTTTCAGCCCTGGCTATCATTGCCGTGATCGTTGTCATCTACTACATTTGGAGCGCACCTTCGAATCAACCTCAGCTCTTCATCTCTCTGGGACTGCTTCTGGGTGGAATTCTGGGCAACTTCCTGGAGCGGGTCGTTCACCGCCATGTCACTGATTTCATCGAGGTGTATTGGCAGGATTATTTTCGCTGGCCGACCTTCAATGTAGCCGATACCGCCATCACTTGCGGAGTTCTTTTCATTCTCTATGAGAGCTTTATGGGTGGACAGTCGGAGACTTCCAGTCAATGAATCGATTCAGTCAGGCAGCCACATTCGTTCTCGCCATGTCGGGGCTGTTGATGGCCCAGACTCCAGATGAGCTGATTGCCCAACTGCAACGAAAGTATGAGGCGCTGGAGAGCTTCTCGGCGGACTTCGAACAGATGTTTCAAGGGGGAGGTGTTCAACTGCGGGAATCAGGGATCGTAAAGATGAAAAAGCCGGGAAGAATGTATTGGGAATACCAGCAGCCCACTCCAAAACTCTTTGTCGCCGATGGTAAGAAGAGTTATTTTTATCTTCCCCAGGACAAACAGGTCATCGTCTCAGATCTGGACCTGAACAACGCCTCGACACCATTGCTCTTCCTGGTGGGGAGGGGGAAGATTCGTGAAGATTTTCACGTTGAGCTGGAAGAAGCGGAGAAGCCACTTCAGGTCGACAACTTACTCGTACGACTGACGCCGAAGCAACCTCAGGGCGGCTACTCACATTTGATTTTGGAAGTTGATCCGTCAAGCTATCTCATTTATAGGTTGATCGTCATTGAGCCGATTGGAAACCGCAACGAATACGTCCTGAAGAACTTTCGTGAGAACATAAGAATTTCTGATCGACAGTTCAGTTTCAAGATGCCAGAAGGTGTTGAAGTGATGTCTCAGTAGTCTGAAAGAATGAAGCAAGGTGAAATGAGGTGAAAAACATACAAGCTCAAATTACTGCTCTCGGCATGTATGTGCCGGAGAAGCGAGTGACCAATGACGATTTGGCGCTTTCGCTGGATACCTCCGACGAGTGGATCCGCGAGCGCAGCGGAATTACTGAACGACGTATTGTGTCCGATGGTCAGGCCAACAGTGATCTGTCCGTAAAAGCCATTGAGAACGCCTTTCAGGGAAAAGAGGTTCGACCGGAAGAGCTGGACCTGATCATTGTTGCCACGGTGACACCAGACATGATGTTTCCTTCCACTGCCTGCATTGTCCAGGACAAGATCGGCGCCAAGAATGCCTGGAGCTTTGACCTTTCAGGAGCTTGCTCGGGTTTCCTCTATGCCATGGCCACCGGTGCACAGTTTGTCCAAACCGGGATGTACAAAAAGGTCCTGGTCCTGGGAACGGATGTCATGAGTTCGATACTCAATTTTGAGGATCGGAGCACCTGTGTTCTCTTTGGCGACGGTGCAGGAGCCATCTTGCTGGAGCCTACCGAGGAAGAGAACGTCGGGATTATCGATTTCATGCTTCACAGCGACGGAGCGGGAGGGAAGTTTCTCTACATGCCGGCGGGGGGTAGCCTTCATCCGGCCAGTCATCAAACCATCGACAAGAAAATGCACTACGTGCATCAGGATGGGAGAAATGTCTTCAAACACGCTGTAAAACTTATTACTCAGGTGTGTGGAGATATTCTGGAGAGGAACGGCTACACCGCCGATGATGTGAGTCTTTATGTGCCCCACCAGGCCAACATGAGAATCATCCAGTCTTCGTTGGAGCGCCTGGGGCTTCGTCCCGAACGGGTGGTCATCAACATTGACCGATACGCCAATACGACCGCGGCCACTATCCCCATTGGGTTGGCCGAGGCCTATCAGAAGGGACGTATCAAGAAGGGGGATCTCTTGCTTTTGGCCAGCTTTGGAGCGGGCTTTACCTGGGGCAGTGTCCTACTGCGGTGGGGAGATATCTGAAAATCCCAAATCCCGAATCTCAAATCTCAAACAAATTCTAAATCCCAAATTCCAAGTTCAAAACCTCTGAGAGTTTCGGTTCATGGACTGCTTTATACTGAGTTTGTTTGTGATTTGGACCTTGGAATTTGTGATCTGTTTGTGATTTGGAATTTAGGATTTGGGATACGCGCTCGATGCGCGCTAGATAAACAGTTCCTCTTCAGAAGGACTCTTGCTGGTTGGTGGCGGAGTTTTTTTGTTGAACAGATAGTACAGCCCTGCTTTGATTCCCTTCAAGAATGACGAAATCTCAAGGGCAGGCTTGAGAACATCCTGGTGAATCATCTCTGTGGTCTGCTCAAGCTTTTCAACGGTGTCGGTGACCACATGGTCGACCTTGGAAGCTTGTTCCCGACCCATCTCCGTCATTTCTTGAACGAACTGGTCCAGGTCTTGAGCTCGTTCCTTCACCATCTGAGAGATGAGATCCATATTGGCCTTCAGGCTCTCGGCGATCCGACCCAGAGGTGCCATGCTTTCCACAATTCCCTGGGCCCTTTGGATCAGTTCGCGAGCATCCCCCTGCAACTCTTTCGTTTCCCGTTCCAGTCTCTGCACTGTTTTGGCGATGGATCGGGCAGCCGTCCACATGGAAAGGCACTGGAGCACGAAGGCTACTGCACTGATACCGACGAAGACCAAGAGAAGAGTTTCAAGATTCACGGGGCAATCCTTTCATACTAGCTCCGGGCGTTAGGAAGCTGATTTCTTTTTACCTTTTTTCCCGTTGCCCACGTCGGCACTCCTCTCCTGTGCATAGGCTTCTTTTCCCGCCGCAATGGCTGCAGAGGCCTGCTCTTTATGCTGTTGCAAAAGGTCCTTTCCCTGATTGATCTTGTCGGTGACCTGTTCGGTCATTGTAAGCGATTTGCTGGTGACAACCTGTTTTCCATCTCGGATCTTATCCGTCAAGCCTTCAGTTCCTTCCTTGTACTTATTTTCCAGGAATTCTCGGGTTTGCTCTCCGGTTTTGGGAGCAAGAAGTAAGGCGACCGATGCACCGACAAATCCCCCTACCAGAAAATAAACAAAATTGTCTCCCTTAGAAGCCATAACCTATCTCCTTCCAAACACTTAGAATATGAGTCACTCAGCCCTCGATTCTATTAGATTATCACAAATAGACACTAGGCAAAAGCCGGTTGGGCAGCAGCTGATCTCACTGGGTCCAGAGAGAGAGATCACAGTTCACTTTTCCAGTATTTCCAGAAATGGCCCAGCGGCCCGTGGCCCTGTCCGAGTGGAAAGGAATGGCGGATGGCTTCAGTGGTGTACTCTTTGGCACTGGCGATGGCGTCGATGAGATCCAGTCCATGGGCCAAGTAAGCGGCGATGGCGGCGGCGAAGGTGCATCCGCTTCCGTGAGTGTTCTTCGTGTCGACGCGAGGCCCGGAAAACGACCTGAATTCCTCACCGTCAAAAAAATAATCGGTAGATTGGTTCAAATCTGCGACGTGACCCCCTTTGACAATCACCGAGGCGGGTCCCCATTCATAGATTTCCTGAACTGCCTCTTTCAATTCTTTCTCTTTCGTGATCTTGTGCCCGATCAGGAACTCCGCCTCCTGCAGGTTGGGGGTCACCACCAATGCCTGGGGAAACAGCTTAGTCTTCATCACTTCAACGGCCTCCTGACGGATCAGTGGATCTCCGCCGGTACTCACCATGACCGGATCCACGACCAAACGCTCGATTCCCAACCGCTTCACTTGCTCGCTGACCAGGTCAGTAATCTCAGTGGAGGAGAGCATTCCCGTCTTGACGGCGTCGGCTCCAATGTCCTCGATCACTGCCTCGATCTGGCGTTCGATGATCTCAAGGGGCAACTCAGAGGACTTGTAGACGCGCTTGGTGTCCTGCGCGGTCACTGCAGTGATGACACTCATTCCGTGTACCTCCAATGCTGCAAAGGTCTTCAGATCGGCCTGAATGCCGGCACAACCTCCGCTGTCAGACCCGGCTATGGTCAAAGCTCTTGGCATGGACTCGACAAATGCCATTACAGTATGGGGGTGGGTTTTCTCTCTTCCTCTTCCTGTCTGATCCGCACAGTGGGATGTGCGCCCGTAGCCAGCTGGTCTTCGAACTCGATCTTGTAGATTTCCAGAAAGGTTACAAACAGTGCTGCCACCAGGGGACCCAGTATCAGCCCGGAAGGACCAAACAACATCAGGCCTCCTGCTAGAGAGAAGACAACGAGGAGCAGATGCATTCCCTGGGATTGTCCTTCAATGATGAGGGGACGAATCAAGTTATCAAGCATCCCGATGATCGTCAATCCCAGGACGAACAGGATGGCGCCCTTCATCACCGCGCCACTAGAGACCAAATAAAGACTCATGGGAATCCATACGGTAGCCGTTCCCACCACGGGAACGAGGGAAAAGATCGCCGTAGCTGTTCCCCACAAGATTGAATTGCTGATTCCCAAGAAAAAGAAGATAAAACCTGCGACGATGCCCTGAGAGATTCCTGTGGCAAAGATCCCAAAGAACGTGGCGAAGGTAACCTCCTTGAGTTTCTTGAGCTCTTTTACAAGGGCTTCGCCATCGCGGAAGAAAAAGAACATGCTGAAGATCATGATGGAGAACTTAAAAAAGAATGCTCCGATTTCCCCCAGGATCGATGCATAATGCTCGGTCAGATATTGGGCCACTCGATCCAGCAGTGATGAAATCAGCAGGGTCAGGTTCAGGCCTTCGATGCCCAGGAACTGGCTGAATTGCTCGCTAACCTCTCGCAAGAAGGGACTTTCCGGAAAAGAGAAATTTTGCTCGAACTCTCCGCTTGCCAGCTGAACCTGGAAACTCTCATAAGCAAAAACGAACTCGTTGAGGAGGGCGATAAAAAAGACAAGAAAGGGAATGATGATCAAGGTCGTGACGATGAGAACCATCAGGGCAGAACTCAGATTTGGACGATTCTTCAGCTTTCGGTTCAATTCCAAATAGTTGGCATAGAAAAGTGAAACCAGCGTCAGGGACAGAATCACACTGATGAGGAAGGGTTCAATCATCCTGTAAAACAGAAAGACGATGAGCGCCAGAGCGAGGCTGAAGAATATCTTCGAATACTCAAGAGTTTTCGGCATGTTGACCATAAGGACACACATTGACTAGGACGCATGCTTCACACTTTGGCTTGCGGCTGTTGCAGATTCGTCGACCATGGTGAATCAGTTGATGAGAAAAACTGATCCAACGATCGCCTGGGATCTGACCCATGAGATCCCGCTCGACCTTGTTGGGATCCTTGTTGTGGGTCAGCCCCAGGCGATAGCTCAGACGCTTCACATGAGTGTCTACAACGACACCGCTACTGATTCCGAAAGCGGTACCCAATACAACATTGGCCGTCTTACGCGCCACACCAGGCAGTTGCAGGAGTTCCTCCATGCTTTCAGGAACTTTTCCTTTAAACGTCTCAACGATCCTTCGGGCCGCGCCCACTAGATTCTTGGCCTTGTTCCTAAAGAACCCCGTACTTCGGATGATCGCCTGCAACTCTTCTTCATCCGCCTGGGCCATCTCGCGGGGTGTCGGATAGCGCCCAAACAGTTGAGGCGTGACCTTATTCACGCGCACATCCGTGCACTGAGCGGAAAGAATAGTGGCAACGAGAAGCTGAAAGGGACTGTCGTGATGAAGAGCGCATTCGGCATCGGAATATTCCTCGTCCAATCCCCGGAGAATCTCTCTGATCCGACGTTCTTCCTTGGCTTCCTTTCTGGCTACGGATTTTTGCGGGCACATGACCGACGTTCATCATACCATCGCCGGACAAGGGGAAACGAGAGTCGAGGGAAAAAGAACCGATGAGACCAACAAGAGCAGCCGGGTGTTCAGGAAGTCCAAGATCGAGGGGCGCGGAGAACGAAGAGACTGGTTTTCCTGAACACCCGGCTAGAGTTTCTTATGGGGGACCAGGTCCTGGTCCTCTTCACCCTCAGAGGACTGAGAATTTCTCCGGAAAGTAAACACGATCCCCAAAACGGCAAGTGCCAGCACAACTCCCGCCACTAGTGAAATCAGTGAAAACGAATGCCGCAAACGAGCGAACATGTGCCCGGGACTCACCGTAAAGTCCTGAGAACTGAGAAAAATTTCCGCCCCCTCGGGACTCACCAGGTGAGTCACGAGGGATACTTGTTCAGGCTGGGAGATGTCTCCCTGAAACATCCATGGCCATTCGACCTTTTCTCTGGGGCCGACGGTTTGAAGGGGCTCCTTGTCCAATAAGACGATCTTCAAGTCGTTGGAACGGGTTTGCCAACTGGTCTGGATCTTCAGCGTCTCTCCCAAGACCTCATAAATTTCTCTTTCTTCCTCGCTGAATCTCACGATTTCAGGCGACTTCACTTCAAAACGCACCGGATGGACTGTTCCGGCATGGGGAGGAACCTGAATCTCGAGGGTTGCGATCAGTTGATTCAGTAAGTAGAGATCAGCAAGTTGAAACATACCTTCTTCTCGATTTTCGATCCTTCTCTTAAAGGACAACGACTTGGCCAGTAGAGAAGTATCCTCAAACTTTTCGTTTTCCCGTTTGACCTCCAAGTAGCGGGCTTCCAGGCTCTTTCTGTTGGAGGTCAAAAGTCGAAGGTCGTCCCACACCTTGTCCTTCTCTTTTTGAGTCTTTTGCAGCTCCTGGGATAGTTTCTGGTTGCTCTCCTGATGCTGGGCCAATTGTGTCGTGGCGTCCTGCAGTTCCCGGGCGCGACTCATCTGTTCCTGTTGCAGTGTATCGATCGATTCGTTCAAGACTTTGACCTGAGCACTGAGAGTGGTCGCCGAAGAGCTCTTCAAGTTCAAATTTTTGACCAGTGATTCGATCTGCTGTTCGTAGTCTTGGGCGCTTTTTCTAAACGCAGCAGTCTGTCGCTCAGCAGACGCGATCTCCTTTAAAAGGCCGTCTTGCTCAGATTGTAGTGCGCTCAGCTGGGTTTTCGTTTGATCCAGTTCCACCCTCAAGTGAGCCACGGCTGACTGGATCTGTTGTCTAGCGGCAGTTTCCTCAAGGAGAATCTGTTCGACTTCTTGAAGCTTGCTTGTAGCCAATCGATAGGTGGGGATTTTTTCACCAAGAGTGGTCATTACGAAGTCGTTGGAGGTGTTGTTGGCGCGAGCCAGCTGCTGAACGAATTGATTGAACTGGTTTTTGATAAATTCCTCTTTTGCGGAGTCAATATCGGTATAGGACAGTCCTTCGGTCAGTGTAGCTTCCAAGGTCACATCGAAGTTCCCTCGCTGGGAAAAATCCTCTTCGAGCGGCCGGGGAAACTCGAATGCTATTTCTCCTTCGCCACCGACCTCTAAGGAAGCGATTTTGAAGCGAACGGAATCATTTCTAAAGCGCACATCTGTAATGCGTACTTGGTCCCCTACCTTGAAGAGCAGGGGGGAATTGGCAGACCCGGGATCGAGAGTGGGCGGGGTATTTCCGACATAGACAATTTGCCGCTGGCCCCGAATGGGGATCTTCAAAAACAGGGCCTTGTTCTCGTAGTTCTGTACGTACCAGTCCTCGATTTCACGTCGAACACCGGCACTAAGCCACAGGTTCGTACTCAAGAAGATAGCGAATAGCTTAAGCCCTCTTCGGCTTCGTGAAACTCCCATTTTTTGTTGAAACCTCCATCCCACGTGTGTCAAGCTCGGATGGCACCGATTTTAGCACATATGAAAACCTCTTCTCATCAGGTGCCCCATTATAATGGCCTAGCAGTCCGTGGTGAAAGTCGAGGATAAGGGGTCACACAGCGACACTAGAGTGACCCCATGGCAATGGGGAAAAAGAAACGTCGACAGCAAGAAGACCTGTGGGTCGCCACCAGTGAGCTGCCCCGCACCGCCGGCCATCCCTTCTACGAAAGACTGAATGGCCTTTTCAACGAACACGGCTTTGACGACTTCGTGGAGGGACTGTGTGCGAAGTTCTATGCAGACAAGATGGGGCGACCGAGCCTGGCTCCGGGAGTGTACTTTCGGCTGCTGCTGGTGGGGTATTTCGAAGGGATCGGATCGGAACGAGGAATAGCCTGGAGAGCAGCTGATTCTCTGGCACTGCGAGAGTTTCTGGGATTGAAACTGAGCGAGTCGCCGTCTGATCACTCCACGATCTCCCGAACCCGACGACTGATCGATGTGGCTACCCACGAAGCAGTCTTTGACTGGGTACTGAAGCGGATCGGGGCGAGCGGCCTGCTGCGGGGCAAGACGATCGGCATCGATGCCACTACGCTGGAAGCGAATGCAGCGCTGCGCAGCATCGTGCGCCGGGACAGCGAGCAGGGGTATGAAGAGTTTTTGATGGAGCTGGCGAAAGCCTCCGGGATTGAGACGCCGCGACGGGAAGATCTGGCCAAACTGGACCGCAAGCGCACGGGCAAAGGATCGAACCGGGTTTGGAAGCACCCGCATGATGCGGATGCGCGGATTACCAGAATGAAGGACGGGCGGACGCACCTGGCGCACAAGGCGGAGCATGCAGTGGATCTGGAGACCGGAGCGATTGTCTCGGTGACGGTACAGGGAGCCGATCAAGGGGACACGCAGACCATGGTGAAGACCCTGACGGAAGCGGCCGAGAAGGTGGAACAAGCGCTGCCGGAGGGACGAGGCATCGAAGAGGTGGTGGCCGACAAGGGGTATCACAGCACGCAGCGGATGGTGGACCTGGATGCGGTGGGACTGCGCAGCTATGTGAGCGAACCGAGGCGAGGGAAGCGACGCTGGCGAGGAGACCGGCAGGGGCAGGAAGCGGTGTATGCGAATCGGCGGCGCATCCGGGGAGAGCGAGGGCAGCGGCTGCTGCGGCAACGAGGAGAGCAGCTGGAGCGACCCTGTGCGCATCTGTACGGGAGCGGAGGGATGAGACGGCTGCATGTCCGGGGACATGAGAATGTGTTGAAGCGACTGCTGATCCAGGTGAGCGCCTTCAATCTGGGGATGCTGATGCGTCAGAGCCTGGGTGTGGGAACGCCGCGGGGTCTGCAGGGGCGGATTTGCGCCCTGATGCTACTGATTTTGTCGCTGTTCAAGCGTCTTAAGGGCCTGTTCGGACTGATTCCGGCTGCTTGGCCCGAAAAACCCAACTCAGCGATCCCTTCGCTGCTTCCACCGGTGGGTACCACCTGAGCTCAGAAAATGTACTTCCACCACGGGCTGCTAGCAGACATGAGCGACCACTTAGTCGTCAACGAGATCTTCTTTAGCATCCAGGGTGAATCCAGCTATACGGGGAGACCCTGCGCCTTTGTTCGATTGGCCTACTGCAATTTAAGGTGCACCTATTGTGACACCGAGTACGCTTTCACCGAAGGAGAGGAGATGTCTTTGGAAGACATTGTGGGCAGAGTTGACGATTTTCCCACCGATCTGGTGGAGATTACAGGGGGAGAACCTCTTCTTCAGCCAGCGGTCCATCCACTGATCAAGCGATTCCTCGATGATGGGAAAACAGTCCTGATTGAAACGGGAGGAAGCATCGATGTTCGTCCGGTGGATCCTCGAGCCGTCCTGATTTATGACATCAAGTGCCCTGACAGTGGAATGATGGAAAAGAACAGGTGGGAAAATCTACCTCATCTCAAGCCCAAGGACGAAATCAAATTCGTGCTGGGATCCCGCCGAGACTACGACTGGGCCAAGGCAAAATTGGGCGAGTTGGAGCTTGTAGGAAAGCACACGATTCTGTTGGCTCCAGTCTGGGGTCAGATCGATCCTCGTGAGCTGGCCGAGTGGGTGCTGGAGGACGGCCTTTCCGTTCGATTGCAGGTCCAACTGCATAAGATCCTGTGGGGTGCCGAGACCCGGGGTGTTTGATCAGCGGAGAACCCATGCATAATCCGGGCTAGGCTAATTTCCCCATCTGGCGCAAGGCTTCGTAGACAACAATGGACACAGCTCCGGCCAGGTTCAAACTGCGAACCTGCGGGTGGAAGATAGGTATTCGCCAGATGTGGTCCGAATATCGATCAAAAATCCACTGGGGAAGGCCCTTGGTTTCGCTGCCGAAAACAAGGAAATCACCTTCCTGAAAAGCGGCTTCGACATAGGTCTTTTCTGCTCGCTTTGAGAAGAAAAACAGTCGATCGGTGGGGATCCCCTCGAAGAATTCCTGTGCCGATTCATGGCGCTGGATCTGAACCCATTCCCAATAGTCCAGACCGGCTCGCTTGAGGTGGCGATCGGTGATTTGAAAACCCAGTTTTCCCACCAAGTGCAGTGGGAGTTGTGTCGCTGCACAGAGACGGGCCACGTTTCCTGTATTGGGGGGAATCTCAGGTTCCACCAAAACGACGTGCATGCTTCATCACTTTCAGCTCGTATTTCTGACACCCAATCTACTGCGGCCGTCTCCACCGCCTCGCTACGATCAGGTGTCAGAAATGCAAGCTCGAATTCTGTTTTCCAAAATCTGGCCTGGATGAAAATTCTCCAGGTGCAGGGTTTTGATGGTTCGTTCGTTGATCGCATCCTGGGGGACCAGACCGATGATTTCACTCGAGACGGGTTCTGCCTGGAGCCGGAGAGCCTCCTTCTGTACTCTTTTGAAGATCTTCAGTAAAGAGGTCCTACGGTAGTCGGTTACATTCATCGAGACCTGGGCCAGACTCTTGCTCTCGATGTAAAATCCAAGCGCTTTCACGCCGGGAAGACCGCCCCCGCTTTCCCGGATCAGACCCGCGATCTCCCGGGCCCGGTCCACATCTGAAGTATTCAAGCAGATATTGAAAGCGATAAGGGGCTGACGCCCTCCAACAATGGTGGCGCCTGCCGTGGGGTGTAAGCAGTCGGGCCCAAAGTCAGGTTTTCTTCGGAGATCCAACTTGATCTGCTTTTTGAGTCCTTCAAATTGATCCTTGCGGATCAGGGAAAGGTGTGCACGATCGGGGCGTAAAGCCGCTTCTGCGTAGAGATAAACCGGAATCTCCAATGTCTGGGATATTTTTTTTCCCAGCCGGTGAGCTACTTCCACACACTCTTTCATGGAAACGTTCTGAACCGGCACAAAGGGAACGACGTCGATTGCACCGATGCGCGGATGGACTCCCTGGTGCTCTCTCATGTCGATCAGTCGGGCCGCCTTTTTCACCGCGGCAAAGCTTGCATCGAAGATCGAGGACGGAGTCCCGATGAAGGAAAAGACGGTGCGGTGGTGATCAGGGTTGGCTGAGTGATCGAGTACAAATGCGTTTGGGACCGTCTCGATCTCCTGGGCGATGGCTTCGAGCTTTACGGCATCCCGACCCTCGCTGACGTTCATCACACACTCAACGATTTGCTGCATGTGAGTCAGCGGTCAGTGGGCAACTTCTCGAAAAGCAGGTCCGTGATCTGAAGCCCTTTCATTCCTACCACGTGAACCCGGTACTTACCAGCCACCGTCAACTCGTCACCGACTTGGGTAGTACGTCCCAACAACATCATGATATGACCTCCAACGGTATCGTTTTCCTTATCCTCAATGGTAACCTCGAGCCTGCTCGCGACTTCCACCAGCAAGGCACGTCCGTGAATCATATACTGGTTTTCACCGCTTTCCTGGATCATGGGTGGAGGGATATCGATGTCAAACTCATCCTGGATCTCACCCACCAGTTGCTCCAGGATGTCTTCCAGGGTAACGATTCCGACCGTAGCCCCGTATTCATCGACGATCACCGCCAGATGCGTCCGAGTCTGCCGAAACTCTTTCAGCAAGGTCTTGATGTGCTTGCTCTCGGGCACAAACTGAACAGGTCTCTTGACCAAGGTCAGATTAAACCGTTCCCCCAGCTGACGGTATCGCCAAAAGAGGTCTTTGACGTGGATAATTCCCACCACTCGGTCGAGTGTTTTGTCGCAGAGCAGATAGCGGGTGTGCCGGTCTTGCCGAGCAATCTCCAGATTTGCTTCGAGACTCTTTTGTAGGTCGAGGAAAACGATCTCCGTGGAAGGGACCATCACTTGTCGCACGGAACGATCAGCGAAGTCAAAGACCCGCTCCAGCATTCTTCTTTCGTCACGATCCAGAATGCCTTGGGCGTGTGAATGGGCCAGAATCAGGCGCAGCTCTTCCTCAGAATGGGCCACATCCGTTTCCGACGTAGGGGCGATACCCACAAGTCGCAGGAAGGCGTTGGCCGTGCCATTGAGGGCCCAGATTAAAGGATAGGAAATCCTGTAAAACCAGGATAAGGGTGCGCTGATCCATAGGATGACGCTCTCGGCTCGTTGAATGGAGAGTGACTTGGGTGCCAGTTCTCCCAGGACGATGTGCAAAAAGGTGATGAGCAAAAAGGCTGATACCGCGGCCAGACTGTGTGTCACGACCGGCGTCAGGGCTCCAGTACTCCGCAAAACCGGCTCAAACAGAGAGGCAAAGGCAGGCTCGCCAACCCAGCCCAGAGCCAGGCTGGCAATGGTAATCCCCAGTTGGGTGGCGGAGAGATACTCATCCATGCTTTGCACCAGGGGGCGTGCCCTTTGAGCACGCCTGTTGCCTTGCTGGACTAACTCCTGGATCCGGCTCCCTCTTACTTTGACAATCGAAAACTCGGAAGCCACAAAGAATCCATTTAAAAAGACCAGGAACAGTCCCAGAACGATTAGGGATAGTTGTGTGAAGAGATCCATGCTCAATCTTATAGCACAGAAAATGCTCTACTGATGTGGATGAGAACGGAACAGCGAAGGTACCCGCGCGACTGTCAGGACCAGGATGGTGTGGATACTCGTCTCCACTCTGAGAAGCCTGCAGATTTCTGAGATCGTGGTCCCGGTCGTCATGACATCATCGACCAATACGATGCTCTGGTTTGAGAGTCGGTCGGCCTGAGAAAGCCTGAACGCATTGCGAAGATTCTTCCGCCGCTTGTTAAGATCGAGGCCGGACTGGGGATCTGTGGGTTTGATGCGAGAAAGACCTGGAAAGACAGGAATATTTAACCTTTCAGACAAAGCGCGACTTAAGGTAAGGGTTTGGTCGAAACCCCTTTCCTTTCTCCTTCGAACGTGAGGTGGAACGGGCACGATCCAATCCGGTTGCAGATCCAACCCACTTCTTTCATAGCAGTTCTGAAGAAGTGCCGCCAGAGGATAAGCCAATCTCTGATGATGCCCGAATTTAAACTTTAAGATCAGGGAACGCATCTGGCCCCGATAGTTCCCGCAGGCACGAGCGAAGTCGAAGGGGTTTCCCTGGGTTCGGCATCGGGAGCAAGTCCCAGGGATTCCCAGTACATCACCCGGCAGTGGAATTCCGCAGGAGTAGCAAATGCGTTGCCCCAGAGGTTCCAAGCGGAGGAAACAGCCCTGGCACAGTGGGCTCCAATCTGGGTTGAGTACCCATTCATGGCAAAGGACGCAGGCCTGAGGGAAGAAAAACGCTTGGAAGAGTTGCCTGAGAAGTGTAGTGCCTCGCTTCATAAATACGGTAACGTTTGCTAATGGGGCTTGCGAGGGGAGGTCAAGGAGCGAGGAGGAGGCGATGTCAGAGGCATCGGCGACGACGAGAGACACAGAGATCGCCCGCAATCTCCATCAGCCCGGAGGGTGGCGGCGGGACGGCATCGATTCCTTTGTCGCTCCTCCTCCGTGATGTACACTGACATCGCGTCGTCGTCGCTTCGCGAACTCGCCGCCGCCGCGCTCGCCACAAACGTCATCGTATTTATGAAACGAGGCACTAGGAAGCTCACAGGGACTATAACGGTTCAGGCAGAAAACCTACGAAACCGCCGGCCGGAGACCGTAAATTCAAAATTCCAAATCTCCAATTCGAACCTGAAAAGGGATCCTGGAACTTGTCAGGCGGTCAGGCGGTCAGGCGGTCAGGTGGTCAGCTGGTCAGCTGGTCAGGAGGTCAGCTGGTCAGGTATTCGCTTCAGCCTCTGCCTGACAGGCCAGACAGAAAGGCGACCAGGGTACGGCCTCCAGTCGTTTTCGTTCTACGGCCTCCCCGCAATTCATGCACTCGCCGAATTCCCCTTTATCGAGCCGACGTAAAGCATCCACCACTTGCTGAAGAAGTTGCCGGTCACTGTCACTTTTGCTAAACATGAATTCTTTGGTGTAGGAGCTAGAAGCTTTATCGGCGAGATCCATGCCTACAGCCTCAGTGTTGACCTGGCGGCCGTACTCTTCTGTCTTCTGAACCACGCTAATGAGTTCTGCTCTTTTTTCCAGGAGCGCTTGTCTAAAAAGCTTCTTATCTTTGGCTCGCATCAGAAACCTCCGTCATTTATGGTAAGGCAAGCCTTTGATAATGGTTGCCGCCCGGTAGATCTGTTCGAGTAAAACGACTCGAGCGAGTTCATGAGGGAGCGTCAACTTTGTCAAAGACAACTTTAGATCTGCAAGATCCTTAATCCTTTTGGGAATGCCCAAGTGGCTCCCCACCAAAAAGGTTACCTCTGAAACTCCCCGGTTCATAAGATCGGCCAGGGAAGAGGCCAATTGTGGACTGGTGAACTCCTCTCCCAGGCTATCCAGAACCGCCAGGTAGGTTTTCGGGGACAGTTTCCTTTCAATTTGCTGCGCCTCTCGCTCCATCTGAGCGTCCCGCTGATGTGGAGCGCTCTTCTTGAAGTCGGGCACCATTGTTCTCTGGACTGGGAGGTGTTGCTCAATTCGTTTCAGATATTTCTCCTCCACCTCGAGGAACAATAGATCCTTTGTCTTTCCAATCCACAAAAATCGCAATCTCACCAGAAAAAGATCTATCCTTATACAGAATTTTTGACTTGGCAGCAACCCAAAGAAGAGGCCGGAGCGCGCTTCGCGCACGGAGAGAAGAAGAGAAGGAGAGAAGGAGAGAGCAGAAAATCGCGCTCCGCGTGCGTTTCAGGTTTCAAGTCCCAGTTGCCAGGTCCCAGTTTCCAGTTTTGAATTCTGAATTCGGGATTTGTTTGGGATTTGCAGTTTGGAATTTTGAATTTCCGGCCTCTGGCCGACGGTCAGCGGGTCTGATGTCAGGCGCTCACGCCGTGAGCGCCCGCGGCTTGACCTCAACTCCGTCGCCCCAAAGCTTTTCCAGCTTATAAGACTGCCGAGTCCGAGGGGAAAAAATATGAACCACGAAGTCGAGATAGTCCATCAAAATCCAGTCCGCATGTGGGTAGCCCTCAACGTGGGTAGGGAACCGATGTTCTTCCTTTTTTAACCTTTCCATGATCTCGTCACAAATCGCTTGATTTTGCCTGTTGTTGTTACCGTGACAAATCACAAAGAAGTCGGTGAAGCTGGAAATCTTCGAGACATCCAAGATGGTGACCTCATCCCCTTTCTTACTTTCAATGGCCTCACAGACCTTCTTTAAAAGGGTCTTGGTTTTCTTCATAGAGTCGATGCTTTTTGACGTATTGAAGTACAGAAGGAGAGATCAGTTGCGACGAGGGGCGTTTTCCGGAGGCAATGAGTTTCCGCAGTGAACTTGCGCTGATATCCGGAGCGTCCAGAGTCATCAGAAGGGACTGGCCAGGACGGATAATCGGTTGGTCCTGCTCGCAAAGGATTTGAATTCTCTGCCTCAGAGAACCTGATATCTTCAGCTCCTCGAGGTTGACTTGAGCTCCCGGTCGCTGGACGAATACAAAGCAATGTTCTTTCAAAAGTGTATCACAGTCCTTCCATAAATGAATCTCTTTAAGGGAATCACTTCCCGCTATGAAACAATACTGGTGTTGGGGATAGTGAGAGGTGAAGTATTGAAGCGTTTCGATGGTGTAGGATGACTTTCCTCGATCCAATTCCCACTGTGAAGGGTAAAGATTCTCCTCATCGAGCACGTCCAGTGCCACCATGGCATAGCGATGGAAAGGGCTAGTGATTTTCTGCTTCCCTTTGTGGGGAGGCAAGTAAGAGACCATGAACAGGACACGATTCAAATCAAGAACCGTTGAAACAGCGCGTGCCAGGTAGGTGTGTCCACGGTGCATCGGATCAAAGGTCCCACCCAGGATGCCGATCTTCAATTTTTCTCGACCTCCAGCTGCTTTACAATCGCATTCTTCAATTCTGGAATCCCTTCTCCAGTGACGGCGGAGATGCTCTGAAAGGGGAGAGCTTTCTTCTGACAATAGGATCGCAAGCTTTCGAGTTTATCGGAATTAGCCACATCAATCTTGGATGCTGTGATGATTTCAGGCTTTTTCTCTAAACCTGCATCGTAAAGTGCCATTTCCCTAATGATGGTTTCAAGGGAATGGACGGGATCGCTTTCACCATTGTCGCTAACGTCAACCAGGTGGACCAGTAGCCGGGTTCGTTCAATGTGGCGCAGAAATTGGTATCCCAACCCACTGCCGCGGTGTGCCCCTTCAATGAGTCCCGGGATATCCGCCACGACGAAACTCGAATACTCCCCATAGGCCACTACCCCCAGGTTTGGGGTCAGAGTCGTGAACGGATAGTCCGCAATTTTGGGTTTGGACGCTGAGATCACCGAAATGAGCGTCGATTTGCCCGCATTGGGGTAGCCGACGATTCCAACGTCGGCCAAAACCTTCAGTTCCAGAATGAGGGTCGCTTCTTCTCCGGGCTGGCCGTATTCGAATTTCCGAGGAGCTTGATTTGTTGAGGTCGCGAAACGGGCGTTTCCTCGTCCTCCCCGGCCTCCTTTTGCCCCACATTCCACACGGCCTTCTCTATCCAGATCAAAAAGGAGCTCATTGTTCGTTTCGTCGTAGACTTGAGTTCCGACAGGGACTTCAATGACCAAATCTTCCCCACCTTTCCCATGGCGGTTCTTCCCCGACCCATGTCGGCCCCTGCCGGCTTTGAAGTGCTGTTTATACTTAAACGCGGTGAGGGTGTTGAGGTGATCAGTACTGCGCAAGTAAAGGTCGCCGCCCTTGCCCCCATCTCCGCCACTGGGTCCCCCCCGGGGGACATATTTTTCCCTTCGGAAGGCCATGCAACCATTCCCGCCATCCCCTGCTTTAACATGGATTTTGGCGTGATCAACGAACATATCCGGGCTTGACTGTTCGTTTCGCGCTAGTTTGAAGCTACGATGTGGACGAACCGGCCTCTGTGGCCTCGATTTTGAAACTTAACGGTCCCGTCGATCTTTGCGAAAAGGGTATCATCCTTTCCGCGGCCGACGTTCGTTCCCGGCTTTATCGGGGTACCTCGTTGCCGGACCAGAATGGATCCACCGGTAACGCATTGGCCATCGAATCGCTTGACCCCCAGGCGTTGGGACTGGCTGTCACGACCGTTCTTGGAACTCCCAAGCCCTTTCTTGTGTGCCATAGTCGCTACTCCTTAATTCTTCTTGGTGTTCTTCTTGGTGCTCTTCTTAGCGGCCTTCTTGGTAGTCTTCTTTGCTGTCTTTTTAGCACTCTTGGTCGTCTTTTTCTTGGCCGCCTTGGGAGCGGCCTTCTTGGAGGCTTTCGCCGGAGCTTTTACAGCCTTCTTCTTCGCCGGTGCAGCCGCCTTCTTCACAGCTTTCTTTACCGTCTTGGCTGGAGCTTTCGCGATTGCCTCTTTCGTTTCTTTTTCTTCCGTTACCGTCTTCTTGGTCTTTTCAGCTTTCGGCTTTTGCGCCTTCTTGCCATCCAATTCGATTTGATCGATTCGGACTCGAGTAAACAGCTGTCGATGGCCCTGTCTTTTTCTATATTTCTTGCGCCGCTTGAACTTGAAGACAATAATCTTTGCTTCTTTCCCCTGCTCAGCAATGGTCCCCATTACGCGAGCTCCTGACAAGACCGGTTTCCCGATATGGAGGGTTTCCTGGTCACCGACCAAGAGCACTTCTGGGAAGTCGACTGCCTGTCCGACCTCTCCACTCCGGCGCTCCACATCAATCAGATCGCCTTCGCTCACCCGATACTGCTTTCCGCCCGCTTTGATAATCGCGTACAAGGACTCGTTCTCCTTAAATGAAGCCGCCCTTCGGCATCTTGAAGAACCGTGATTATACTGGCAAGGCCAAGACCCTGTCAAAGCAGCCGTTCTTGTGAGAACTTTTCGAGTCGGTGTGCTCGCAGCGATTCTTTTTCAGGGAACAGGCTTTCCAAACACTACTCCAGGCTCCTTGATTTAGTATAATAAGTTAGTTAAGCTCTGGTGTTTTATCCAGAGGCAACTTGGAGGTCGGTGAGGCTTGTCGATTGAGGATAGATTCGAACGTATAGAAGAAAAGTATGATGGCGTAAGAGAATTAATTAACCTCGGGAAGGAGAAAGGGTACCTTCTGTACGACGAGGTTAACGATGTCCTCCCCGATGACATCAATTCGTCAAAGGACCTCGATAGTATCTTCTATCTTTTTGGCGATGCCGGCATTGAAGTCATTGATTCCGAGCAGCAATCAGAGGCCGTCAAGCGAAAACCCCGCCCCAAATCCACAGACGAAGACGAGGATCAGCCTGATCCCGTCTCTGAAAGCCTAGAGAAGACCAACGATCCTGTCCGGATGTATCTGAGAGAAATGGGCACGGTGCCTCTTTTGACTCGCAATGGCGAGGTCGAAATCGCTAAGAGGATTGAAAAAGGCCAGAAGAGCGTCATCAAAGCGTTGTCCCGTTCTCCGGTGGTTGTCGGAGAGATCTCAAGATATGGTGAGAAGCTGAAAATAGATGGGTTGAACATTAAGCACCTGGTGCAATTGAATGATGAAGAATTAGTCGGTGAGATCCTTGAAAAGCGGCGCAAAGCGGTCCTGAAGCGTATCGAAGAGATCGCAGCATTGGAAGCAGAAGCCATCAAGGTTCGAAAGCAACTGGAGAAGTCCAAGAAGGACAGTAAGAAATACAAAAGACTCCTATCCCAACTGGCTCGCTATCGCATTCCCATGGCCCGCATTGTCCGTGACCTGGAGCTGGTTTCCCAGGTCCATCAGGAACTTGTGAAGGTCATTAAGCGGACCGTTGATCGTATCGTCACACTTGAGAGGGAATCCAAGAAGCTCAAGAAGTTGCAGGAATCTCCACTGAAGCTGGATGAAGCCAAGAAGGTGAAATTGCGCCTGCGCGCAATTGACAAGGAGATGAAGGAAATCGAAGACGAGGTGATGGCCTCACCTGGTGGCCTGAAACAAACCCTGGCGGCAATTAAGCAAGGGGAGTTGGAAGCGGAGATCGCAAAGAAGGAATTGGTGGAGGCCAACCTCCGATTGGTGGTCTCGATTGCCAAAAAGTACACCAACCGGGGACTGCAGTTTCTCGATCTGATCCAAGAGGGGAATATCGGTTTGATGAAAGCCGTCGATAAGTTTGAATATCAGAGGGGTTACAAGTTCTCCACCTATGCGACCTGGTGGATTCGCCAGGCCATCACGCGAGCGATCGCCGATCAAGCGCGTACGATCCGTATTCCCGTGCACATGATCGAAACCATCAACAAGCTGATCCGGACCTCGCGCGCTTTGGTTCAGGACTATGGCCGAGAGCCCACTTCCGAGGAAATTGCTCAAAAGATGGACATCCCCGTGAGTAAGGTGCGCAAGATTCTCAAGATTGCTCAGGAGCCGATTTCATTGGAAACTCCCATCGGAGAGGAAGAGGACAGTCACTTGGGTGACTTTATCGAAGACCAAGGCGTGGTTTCGCCCGCTGAAGCGGTGATCAATATCAATCTGAAGGATCAGACTGCGGCGGTATTGCAGACCTTGACCCCTCGAGAAGAGCAGGTCATTCGGATGCGATTTGGCATTGGCGATGGAAGCGAACACACCTTGGAAGAGGTTGGGCAACGGTTCGCCGTCACCCGGGAGCGTATTCGGCAGATTGAAGCCAAGGCGCTTCGCAAGTTGCGCCACCCCTCACGGACGAGGAAACTCAAGACCTTCCTTGAGAACATGTCCAAGGAAGGATTATGAAGCAAGAAAAGGGGCGGTTTGACCGCCCCTTTTTTTTGCCTTTTTTTCGTGGGCCCATAGCTCAGTTGGTTAGAGCATCTGACTCATAATCAGACGGTCGTAGGTTCGAGTCCTACTGGGCCCATAAGCAAGGGAAAGGCAGGAGCAACTCACTGTGAATTCACAGTTAGGGCCGTTGATTCGTTTTCAGGAGCTGAATCTGAAGATCGTCGAACTTGAGGGGCGTATTCAACGGATTCCGGAAGAAATTGAGGCGCTCAATCAAACTCTTGAAGAGAGTCGTCAAGCTCTCGCAGAGAAAGAGCGGCTGATCGAGGAAGACGAGTCTCGTCAGCGGGAACTGGGGCTGGAGGTGGCAAGTCTGCGGGACAAACTCTCGAAGTATAAGACACAACTGATGGAGGTGAAGACCAACAAGGAGTATCAGGCTATGCTCCATGAAATAGAAGGTGTGGAGCGGGAAATCGAGGCCAAAGAGGATCAGATTCTTGAAGGAATGTTGGCGATTGAGGAGCGAGAGAAGGTCGTTCAGGAGGCGCAAAGGGAACACGAGAAGGAAGAAAAAGAAATTTTAAGCAGGCAAAGCCAATTGGAAGGCTCCGCTGCTCAGGCAGAAAGTGAAATTGCCCATCTGCGAAAAGAACGGAGTCAGCTGGAAGCAGAAATTCCTGTGGAACTCACCCAAAAGTACGAAAGGATCGCTTCTGTCCGAAATGGAGTGGCACTGGCTGAGGCCAAGGATCAATCCTGCCAAGGCTGTCATGTGAAGTTGCGCCCCCAACTGTTCACCGAAATCAGAACTGACCAACGAATCATTACCTGTGAAAACTGTAGCCGGTTTCTTTATTACGCCGGGCCCTAGCACTAGTGCTGGCCTCCATGAATACGATGGCGTTTGTGGCGAGCGCGACGGCGTCGAGTTCGCGAAGCGACGACGACGCGATGCCAATGTGCATCGTACTTATGGAGCGAGGCACTAAGTGTTGCTTTTCCTATTGCTCTTCTATCGACAGGCCTACTCTGCCGTCACCGATTTTTCCTTCTATCGGACCATCTTTGAACAGGTGCTGCGCCAAACACTCCTTTATCTGCTCTATATGGCTACACATGTTGCTGCCATCCTGACTCTAATTTTTGCCTGGCAATACGGACCTGAATTTTTTGAAATATCGAGCTGGGCTCAAGAAAACTTCCCTCCGCTGGAAGTCCGAGACGGGCAACTCTTCGTGGAGTCCGATCAGCCCCTGGTGAAAAAATACCCGGGAAGACAGTTGATTACTTTTGTTTTTGATACCACCGGAACGTATGTGGATCCGCAACAGCTGGAAGAGCCCAGCGTTCTCTTTACTCGGGAGAGACTCTATTTTCGCTATCTGGGTCAGACCCAAACATATTTGTGGAGGGACTGGCTCTTTCGAGAAGTGGAGGACTTCACCAGATTTGTTAAGTGGGCCTATTTCCCAACTGCGTATTCCCTGATTTTTGTCTACACGATCCTGGCCAAGAGTCTCTGGGCACTGATCCTGACCAGCATCGGATTACTGGCCACCGCCCGCGCCGATATTCGCTTGCCCTACCAACAGTACTTCACCATTGCTTTGTACAGTCTCACTCCCGCCGTCGTTATCGATTTGGCTGTGAGGATGACGGGATTGGAAGTCCCCCTGTTTCCTTTCCTTTACCTGGTCACGGCTGCCCTCTACACCTATATGGCCACTCACAAATGTGTGGTGGTGGAGTAGTTCTTAGCCCGGACCATTCATAAGTTCTCTACTGCAGCGACGAAATCATCCGCCCTGCCTGTGTTGCACTCGGTCGGCCTTCTCAACGTACTGCAGAGAGTACGTTTGCGGGGGCCTCCCGTCACGCGCCTTGTCAGGCCGACGCTTTCGTCACTTCGTGACGAGAACCTATGAGTGATCCGGGCTAGATTCCTGTATAATCTATTATCAATGAGAAAGACCGTGCTCTACTTGTTCATTACCCTAAATTTGGCCATCCCTTATGCTTGGGCTCAGGACAGTGAAGGGGCGCCGCCTGTTATCCGGGCCAGTGTGGATGTGGTCAATGTCCTGTGCACGGTTCGAGATCGCGGAGCAAAGTATTTGACGGATCTCAAGCTGGAAGACTTCGAAATTCTTGAGGACGGAGTCAAACAGAAGGTCCAGTTTTTCAGCAATGAAACGGGTGAGGATGCCCAACCTATGACGGTCGTCCTTTTGATGGACACCAGTGGAAGTGTCAAGGATAAACTGGCCTTTGAGCAGGAGGCTGCCAACGAATTCCTCAGGCAGACTCTTAGGAAAAACAGGGACCTTGCCGCAATCGTCCAGTTTGATAGTGCGGTCAGTTTGATCCAGGACTTTACTTACGACTATGCGGTTTTGGAAAATGCCATTCGGAGCATCAGAGCTGGAGGTTCCACGAAGCTTTATGACGCCATTTGGGTGTCCGTCAATGAGCTACTCCGTCATGAGGTGGGTAGAAGGATGCTGGTCATCTTGTCTGATGGAGCCGATACTCAGAGCATGACTCGCGACAACGAAGCCCTCAAGGTTGCCCAGGAGCAGGACGTCGTGATCTATGGGATTGGCGTGCGAAGCGGTAGATTCGATTCTGACTTTGGGAAGCTCGAAAAATTCGCCGAGGGCACAGGAGGCCTATTCTTTAACTCCAATGTGGATTTGCAAAAACTTCGGGAAGCATTTATGCGAATTAATCGAGGCATTAAGAACCAGTACGCTCTCGGTTATGTCTCAACTAACCCCCGGCGTGATGAGTCCTTCCGAGAAATAAAGGTTCGAGTGAGACGCTCCGGGTTGAATGTGAACCACCGCAAAGGATATTATGCTCCTAGGGTCGAGCCATGAAGCAGAAGCACTTATCCTTGGAAGATACTCTCCCCATCGAATTAAGAATTCGTATCCTGCAGGCAGAACTCGAGCAGATCGAGTTGGACCTCAGCCGGCTGAACCAGTCCAAGGGCCAAATCGCAGAGGAGATTAGCCACTATCAGGATCTTCTGGCTGAGAGTAAGAGACACCGCCTCTTACGTAGGGTCAAATAGATCCGCAGCCTCACTACGCTCCTCTCCCTTCTCCTCTTCCTCTTCAGTTGCCAATTGCACTTTGACAAGAATGTGCTGGTCTACCCAGCGTTCGTCCCACCACTCCAGGGGATTGACCTGGACCCCCTGCAGCATCATGCTGAAATGAAGATGGTCTCCAGCGGCCAGACCGCTTTGTCCTGTGCGGCCCAGGATGGCACCTTTTGTGATTCCCTGTCCCTCCTGGACCTCGATGCTATTGAGATGGCCGTAGAGGGAAATAAGCCCCAGACCGTGATCGATGAGAACCGTATTTCCGTAAATTCCAAGATAATCGGCAAAGACAACGATTCCATCGTTGGCGGATTCCACGGCTCCATGAGCGACGGAGGCGAGATCAAAGCCCAAGTGGGTTTGTTGATCCACTTTCTGGCCTTCGTAATAGTAGGTGCGATGGTCTGCAAAAGCGGATTCGACTTGAGAATTGCTCAATTGCCGGAAAGCTCCACTCCACAAGAGATGTCCCACAGATTGGCGGCTAATCTCCTCGATTTGCCTGTGGTTGATCTCCCGCAAATGACCATTGATTTCCAGAAAAGTTTCAAGAACGCTCTCCCCTTCAGTGATGTCCGAGTGGGCCAGAATTTCCGGCACCACGGCATTGATCATCGAATCCGATAACTGGATGTTTCGTTTGCGAAAACGCACCGGGAAGGCCCTTTTCCAGAAAGAAGTCTGATTGCGATTGCCGGCCGCGTCCTCCGCCCACACCAACATGGCAGTTTCAGGAGTCTGGTCGTGGGCCAGGGCAAACAGGGAGACATGGGTACCCTGGTCCCGCTCGGGGAGGGAATAACCTCTGAAAACATGCTCTCCTACCTGAATTCCCGAGGCCACCGTGTCTCCGGAGACCCGATAGAGGATGGCTTCTGATCCTCCCTGGCGAATGTAGTGCTGGCCGGAAATAACCTGAATTTGCGGTGGAGTGAGGTCCAGGTCGAATGAGCGCTCTTCGAAGATTTCGTTTTCCCAGTACCAAAGATCGGACTGATCACGAACTCGAACTTCCAGTGAAAATGCTCCTTCAGAGAGCGAATTTTCTGGAAATGAAGTACCCGCCGAAAAGGCGAGGGAACGTTGTGTGATCCCTTGCTGCCAGGACCAGGGGGCTTCATAGGTTTCCGACACTACGATATGACGATCTCCGGAACCGACCCAGGCTACCTCCAACAACTGAAGACCCCTACCCTCGTCCCGGATCTCCAGGCTGATCCGGCTGTCCTTTCCTACCGTCGAGGGAGCCTCACGCCACTGGACGGTTGGAGGTGAGCTGTCCCAATTCAACAGGATGAAGGCCAGGAAGAGGACCAGCAGAGACGAGATACCGATCAGTAGTTTCTTCATGAACTGCTCATCTTACCAGGTTGGGGTGGCAAGAAGGTGTGGCTGAAATGAAAACGACATAGCGAAATGCCCAACGCCACTTGACCTTGGCCCTTCCCACACCGGCAGCCTCCAGGATGGCCCTAACCTCGGGCCGCCGAAAACCTTTCAGCACTGAGAGAGGACCGTCATTGCGGACCGCTTTTGAGCGCGAGAATAAGGCAGTCAACAGACGAATGCCCCAGTAGGCCAGGGGATGACGATGCAGATCGCTGACCACCACGCCTTTTCGGGTTTTGGGGAGAAGGGTCCTCAGTAAGACGGTGATCTCTGAATCGGTGAAATGATGCAAGAAAGCGGAACAGAGAACGAGATCACAACCCCCCTCTCTCAAAGAGGTCCTGCTCACATCACCTTGAAGGACGGTGATCTCGGGAAAATCGTGGGTTTGGCGGCGAGCAATCTTGCAGACCGTGGGATCCAGGTCAACGGCCAGCACACGAAGAGAATATCCCGCTTGTCTGGCCCAGGTCACCAACGCCACCGGGATGTCCCCCGAACCACTGCCTAAGTCAACGATCTCCACCGCGCGCTTGTCTGTTATCCCCCGCGCGATTTCCTGAACCAAAGGTTTGATTGCCCGCAAGGCTGCTCGTGATCCACCGAGCCAGCGATTGACGATCCGGAGCTCTCGAAGAATCACACGCCATTCCGAAGAGCTGAGGAGGTGGGGCCTGTCGATGACCTCAGGCTCGTGACTCCGCTTTGAAAAGTCCACCAAGACCATCGGTTTCAGAGGGACTACTCGCTCATTTTGGAGCGGAGGAAACGCAGAAGGTGGTTCTGCTCTTCTGCCTTTAACTGAAGAAAGTTCACAGCAATGGAGTTGGTGAGCTTCATAATGATCGTTCCATGGTATTCCTTGCGTTCGATGGGTTCAGATCGCACCACCCATCCCACTGCGTTCACCTGCTTTGACGGTTCTAAATCAAGGCGCAGCGCCAACTTATCTCCCACTTTCAGTGGGAGATCGGTGTCAAATGCCAAGCCGGCTACGTTCACATCTCTGGTCGTGCACTCAAGAGCCTGTGAGCCGACGAGTTCAGTCTTGATGGCGTCAACCACGGTCAGAGAGAAAGAGATTTGCAGACGTACCCTGTAGGATTTTCTCCTCTGCACGAGGACTTCTTTGCCGCTTATGGAAAGGATCACTTTCTGATTTTCGGGGCCCTGGATTTCCGCGACCTTTGCCTCCCAGCGATAGACCGTGGTCCCCTCATCCCAGTATTTCATCCAAACCCGATCACCAGTTTGGAAGCACGGCTCCGGGGTCGGTCTTGAGAGTTTCAAGGAGATGCTCCTTGGAGAGATGGTTTCAATAGTGGCCGCCAGTGCCTCACCGGATTCCTCTTGAATGGAGACGGCCAACCCGGTTTTCAAATAGTGGCCAACGCTTCCAATACCTTCTCCACTCATTTTCCCGTCTCACCCCAGACTGACACTGGATTCATCTTTCAACCTTTCTTATTTCTTGAGTCGGTGTCCATGCTATCGGGAATTATAGGAGCCCTGGATGATAACTATCACGAAAGATAAAAAAAACAGAAGCTGATTTTCGACAGGAAGTTCCACTCCATCGAATCTTCTGCTGAAAGGCGCTTCAAGCAAGAGCCAGGGGATCTTCTCGATGGGCAGCGCCAAATTTCTGAAGGGCCTGATCGAAGCTGCATAATCCGGGCTGAGAAGTCACCCCTCCGCGGTAGAGTACTGGGGTAAGGGGTATGTTATGTTCAAAAGAGCATTTCTTCTTGTACTGTTTGCCTCCAGTCTGGTTTGCGCTCAGGTTGCCAAGACGATTATCTCAGGACGGGTCTACGATGAGCGCGAGGCGCCACTGGCCAATGTGAAGATAACGGTGAGAAACCTCGACACCGGCAGAACCTGGTCAGTACTCACAGGCGAAGAAGGAAAGTACCTGGCCTCCCGCCTGCCCCTGGGAGGCTACAGGGTTGAAGCTTCCTTGGCTGGCTTCGCGACGTCAATCCAAGGGGCATCCATGAAGATTCAGAATGAAGCAAGGTTGGACTTCATGTTGAGGGCAGAACAAAACACACAGGGAGTGCAAACCCGGGCACTCGCTCCCGAGCGGTCACCACAACCTGTGCAGCGACCACTGACAAACCAGGTTGCTTCGACAGGTCGTCAGGCTGGGGGCTTTGCGGTGCAGTTAGCGTCCTACCGGATGCGGCCGAAAGCCGAAGGGCTGCGGGCCCTGCTGCAAGACGTGGGTTACACAGCTTATGTAGTGGTATCCAATATTCCCCAATCAGGTCGTCACTACCGCGTGCGGGTCGGACCATTTGGCACGCGAGAAGAAGCGACAGAGACCGCCTTGAATATGCAGAGCCGCCTTTCCGACCTGTTACCTGATTTCTGGATCGTTCCTGATCGTTAATCCTTTGCCCCCACCTCTTTGAGCAGTTCGACCATCTCAGTGTGGCCTTCCTCCGTTGCCAGCATTAAGGCGGTTTTTCCCTGGTAGTCCTTCACCTTCACGTCGGCACCTGCATTCAAGAGGGATCTTACCGTTTCCAGATGACCCATGGAGGCCGCGCTCAACAGGGCCGTTCTTCCTTGATTGTCCCTTACATCGACGTCAGCGCCTGCATCTAAAAGGGCTTGTACGGTTTGGGTGTGACCCATGAAAGCCGTATTGGCCAGGGTGGTCCATCCCTCATGGTCCTGCGTATTGATCTCAGCGCCCGCGTCCAAAAGCGTTTGCAGGGTCTCCTGATCCCCTATAAAAGCGGTATTCCAGAGAGGGGTCCACCCCCTGGTGTCCTTCGTATTCACATCGGCACCCGCAGCTAAGAGGGCCTCCATCGTGTCCCGATAACCCAAAAGGGCCGTTGTCGCCAGAGCGGTCCAACCCTTGCCGTCCCTGGCATCCACATCAGCACCTGCTGCTAAGAGAATTTTCACGGTTTGGGTCCGACCCAGAGAGGCTGCACACACCAGGGCAGATCTTCCATAGTAGTCCTTGCCGTTTACATCGGCACCCGCATCTAAGAGGGCTCGCACGGTTTGGGTCCGACCCATAAAAGCCGCATACTCCAGAGCGGTGAATCCATTGCTGTCCTTGGCATTCACATCTGTTCCTGCACCCAAAAAGGTTTTCACCCTCTCCGTGTGCCCGTCACGTGCCGCTTCCATGAACTGGGATAGAGCATCCTGCCCCAAGGCAGGGATGGGAATGAGCAATACCAGCAGCAGGGCGACCATTGCCTTATTGGGAAGGAATATAGGCTTCAGTTTCAAGTGACTCCTGTTTCGCATGGGCCATGGTGTTGACCTTTCCTTTGTCTTCTCCCGGATAGAGATATTCAGTTCTTCGGTGCAGCCCGATCCTAGCCAGGATCCGCCGCTGAGGCAAGGGAAGGGGTCCTCCCAGTACTCTAGCCGGGACTATTCATAATCCCGGCTGGATATCTGATACGATGGATAGCCCAATGCTGTTTGGACTCTTTTTTCTTTTTACCCTGGTCCCTCTTGTTGAGTTGTATCTGCTGATCCGGCTGGGGACCTATATCGGTGCTGTGGACACCGTCGCCATCGTGATCGGAACCGGTATTGTGGGAGGGCTGCTGGCAAGAAACCAGGGATTGGCAGTGCTCGATCGAATCCGCACCGAACTCAACCAGGGGAGGCTGCCTGCGGAGAGTCTCTTTGATGGGCTGCTGATCTTGATTGCGGGAGCCATGCTGATTACGCCAGGACTCCTGACGGATGGCTTGGGATTACTCCTTCTGATTCCCTGGAGCCGGCGGGCTTTCAAATCCTCGCTCAAGAAGAAGATTCAGGAGAAGATCTCTGAGGGTGAGATTCGTATCTCCACCCGTTTGCAGTAAAGAGAGTCAGCTCGTCTTGGACAGACTATGAACTTGCGCCAAGGGGACCTCTTTTAGCTTCGGCTTCTTTTCCGTATTCATGGACTCCATGTCAATATTCCCCTTGAACTTGGCACCGTCCTCGACATTGACCCGCGGTGCTGTCATATTTCCACGAACGACTCCAGAGGGTTGAAGCACGATCTTTTCTTCTCCGAAGAGATTGCCCTTGACTTCTCCCTCGATGGTGATGATTCTCCCGTAGACGTCTGCTTTGATGTTCCCGGTCTTGGTGATGGTGACCTGACTTTTTTTCAAGTCGATGATTCCCTCGACTTGACCGTGTACGGTCAGATCCTCTTTCCCGGAAATTTCCCCTTTGACCTTCACACAAGGCCCGATGATTGTCTTCGGGGCTTCTGTTGCGGTCTCACTTTTTTTGAGGGGAGGGAATGGAGCATTGAAATATTCATCTTTTCGTTTTCTTCTCATGTGAGCCAGTCTAGCCATTGCTGCCAAAATTCTTCGTGACCGTAATCACAAAGCCTGATCCACCTGAGTCGCTATCCTAAGGAGGGTTGGCCGACTTCGGTAGGAAGCAGAAATCGATGAACCCGTGTATAGGAGAGATGTCTTATGGCTTTAATGAATGATGAGTTCACAGACTATCTGGGTAAGATGGTGCAGATCACTTTTGGGGATGAGAAGGGGAAAGTGCTAGTAGGAACGGTTGAGAGTGCCGAAGAAGACCACGTCGTGATCCTGGACGCCACCGACCAGCCTCACTATGTGAGCTATACCCATATTGCTGAGTTCCGTGAAACCTGGGATCACCCCAAGCATTAGTGTTGGCGATTTTGGGTGATCGGAATAGAAGACTTTTCGAGATGTCCTAGACTTCGGAGGCAAAGATCATGCGTTATCGCTTCCCTTTTGCTTTGTTGGTTTGCTTTCTTTTGGTCAGCCCGATTTCCCTAAACTCCGTCAGTGCAAAGGGTGAGAAAGCCAAATCCAAAGGTGCTCATGAGAAAGCGGGTGGAGTGGCCGTAGCGGTCGATATCCGTGTTCTCGAGGAGGCTCAGGAAGCCACCATCCGTGCCTGGTTTTCCAACAAAAACAATCTGGAAGGCTTACCCCCTGGATTGGCCAAGCGGGAACGACTTCCTGCCGGATTAGAGCGTCAGCTGGCAAAAAATGGGAATTTGCCTCCTGGACTGGAAAAGCGCATTCACTCGTTCCCCCTGGAGCTGGAGCACTTACTGCCCGAACTCCCTAAGGGCGTCATAAGAGTCATCATCGGAGTCGATATCATACTCCTGGACAAGACCTCCAACACCATACTGGATATCATTCGCGAAGTCCTACTCTGAGAGGTCAAGCCGAATCCCTCCACCAGGGATCGTTCTAACTGCTTGAAAAAACATGTTAACCAGTCCAGGGACGGCGTTGGGGACGGTGGCTTATATGTCGCCTGTGAGGTCCTTACTACAAACCATCGTCTTGGGAAGTTGAGGGTCTGCTATACTTGAACTCTAGTGAAGGTCATAAAGATTGCTCACGTGCCGCCTCCAAACGTGTCGGTAGAAGCCAGTGTGCTCGATGCAGTCCGCACCATGCAACGGGCCAAGAGTGGGGCCTGTGTGGTTCTGGACAAAAATAAGCTAGTGGGAATCTTTTCCGAACGCGACCTCATGGTGCGCGTCGTAGCAGCTGGGCTCGATCCAGACAAAAGCCCCGTGCGCGAGGTGATGACTACCAATCTGGAGACCCTCACCACAGAGGCAGAAACTTCTAAAGCCCTGAAATTAATGGTGTCCCTGCACATTAGGCACTTGCCAATCGTAGAGAAGGATGGGAGCCTGGCCGGACTGTTGTCCGTCCGGAATCTCCTCCAAAACCACGCCGAGGATTTGGTGGATCAGTTGAATTCTCTGGAGGCCTATTTCGCCGCGGATGGACCGGGTGGCTGAGTCGAGCGAAAGAGTTTATCCCTCGATTTCTAACCCTAGTCTCGAAGCCGAAGCACTGGTTCTTTTGGGAGAAATCGACGAGGCATTCGATTCGCTAAACAAGGCCCTTGAATGGCCTGCCTATCAAGCAGTTTGTGCCTAGGTGGTCATATTTCGAGTACGATCCCATCCACGACGACCCTCGCTTCCACGACTTGCTGCGGCGGATGAATTTGGACCCGTGAGGTTGTCATGAACGATAGGCCACCCCTGCCTAAACCGCCAGCGCCGCCGCCACCAACGCCTAAACCACCTAGTCCACCCCCATCCCTGGAGGAAGCAGCAACGCAAAGCGACAAGGCCAACGTGATTGCACTTCCACCACTCATCTATGGAGCCAGTCTGTTGCTGGGGATCGTGATTCAGCTGATGTTTCCAATGTCTTTTCTGCCCGGAAACGTCGGAGGCTGGCTGGGAGTGTACGTCTTCAGCGAGAATGGGACATTTGGGGTTCCAAGCTAAGAGACAGTGGGAACCGATGCTGATCGGGCTAGTTTAGCATTGATCGCCTGCCGACGGGCAAGGGTGACTCCTTTCAATCTTCTCCTTTTTGTGTGGATGGAATCTCGTCTTGCGAAGTACATGTCATCGGGTGTGACGTTACCCAGGGCCTCGTGATAGCGCCTGGAGTTGTAGTAGTCGATAAAGACCGCGATTTCTCGCTCCAACTCCTCGGGTGTCTCCCAGACCATTAGGTTGATGCGTTCCTTGCAGGAACGATGGTAGCGTTCGATCTTCCCGTTGGTCTGGGGATGATAGGGTGAGGCCAGGATGTGGCCCAGTCCCTTGGTCTCCAGATACTGACCAAAGTCTTTGGAGATCAAAGCCGGTCCGCGGTCTGTCACCAGCCGGGGCCGATCAGACAACGGAGCCTGTTCCACACCCGTTCTCTCACAAGCCGCCTCGACCACCTGGCTGAAGTCTCCAGCACGCATGGCCGTGTGAAGTCCCCAGGCCAGGATCCTCCGGCTAAAGTCATCCAGTACTGAGATCAGATAGTACCAGCCCCAGTTCTTGACCAGAAGATAGGTCGCATCCGTTTGCCACTGCTGGTTGGGTCGGGTCGTCTTGATTCGATATTCCGATTCGGCTGGAAAGCTCCGGAGTTGAACCTCCCGAATCAGCCCTTCCGCTTTCAAAATCCGGTAGACCGAGGATTCCGAGACCGTAAACCCGCACCTATCCGTCACCTGGCAGCTCACTTCTCGTGAGGACCACTCTGGAAACAGCAGCGCCATCTCCAGGATTCGGTCCCGTTCTTTGGGCAGGATCTGATTCCAAACCCGTCCTGATCCTGGGGGACGGTCCCGCAAGCCTGCCAACCCCCTCTTTCGAAAGTGGTGTCTCCAGCGATAGTAGGTCGAGCGGGGGATCTCGAGTTGATCCAGCACCTCCCGGACCGGTAACTCGGAGGCCTCCACTGTCCTTAAAACTTCCAGCTTGTGCTCGCTGAGCATCCTCTGATACCTCCTTCGCCTTACAGGCCCAAACTTTTTTTTAGCTTTTGGTTCTCCACTACCGTCTCGGCCACCGCCTTCTTCAAGGCCTCATTCTCCTCCTTCAAGCGACGCACCTCACCGGAAGTCGCATTCCGTTGGGTCTCCCGGGTTAGACCGTTTTTGCCCGAATCCAGGAAGGCCTTGGACCACTTGTAGTAGATCGAAGGTTGAATCCCTTCTTTGCGGCACAGTTCGGTGACGGGAATCTCTCCGCGGAGCCCCTCCAAAACGATGTGGATCTTCTCTTCGGCCGTGAATCTCCGGCGGGTGGCCCTACGGATCTGTTTGACGACGTCTGTGGTCATAGCGTTCTCCTTTTGGTTGTGCCATGACCAGCATCGGCTTGCTCTGATGGGCTGTCAAGATCAGCCCTTTGAGGGGGTGAGATCTCACCCCCTCAAACCTTCCAACTCTCTCTTAACTCTCGGCCCTATGTGTCCCACTTTCGCTGACGGGATACACTTAAAGCTGCCTTGCCATGCATTAAAAAGCGACGCCTCCACATTGATGACAGGCAAAAGCCCTGTTATCAGGGGACCGAACTACGAGATGAACAGCAATGAACGGCAAATGCAGGGCAAATGTATAGCATCCGGGAGCTGTAAGTGGTCTAAATCAATCGGTTAATATGCTATGCATAGCAGTGTATGGCAGTTTCATTATTAACGGAGAAGAAAACAGTTATTTAACAGAGTTAGACCAACAAATAAAAAATTGCCGTGCACTGCCATACACGGACACAGGCAATAATCGATGAGAATACCAGGGAACAGAAAAAGGAAATGATCGGTAAACCCGTTGCCCTGATCCGAATTCCTAATCAGAGATTGTTCAGCACAAGAGCGGCCGCGCAATACTTGGGAGTCCACCATCAGACTCTTAGAAAGTACGCGGGTTTGGGAAGGCTGAAAGCTAAACGGCTCGAAAGCCATCGAGTTTTCACTCTGGAAGATTTGAATGCCTTTATAGACAAGCTGCCCGGGTGGTATCCTGACCCGGACGGAGGACCCGGTAAAGAAAGGAGGGGAAATGCCGATTAACCGGGTCAAATACCGAAAGAATAGAATCGAAGTCCGTAAACGGTGGCCTGATGGCTCCGAGTACCGAAGATTCTTTCCTAACAGAGCGAGAGCAAAGGAAATGTTAAACAGGATTGAGAACTCTATTCTGGAGGGTACATGGCGTACCTTCAGAGAGCAGTTGAAAAGAGGGTCCAAAGCACAGGCTGAAGAGGAGCCACGCCTGCTTTCAGTTGAGGATTTCTCTAGGAGATTTCTAGAGCGGAGCAAACTAAGAGCACCTAAGTCATGGATCCGATACGTTTTGTCCTTTAGGTCACTCAATCAGCATCTGGGCGATATTGAGATGGAAGAATTCAAGCGCCAAGACCTGTACATGTACGTCGAACGCAGAGCGCGAGAGGTTTCTCCGGGAACTGTTAATCGAGATGTCGCTTGCATCAAGTCCATGTTCAGCTACGCTCTGGAACTCGGCATCATCGAGGCACACCCGTTGGTCAAGTTTCCCATGCTGCCCGTTGACGAAATTTCAAGACCGCCTCTTGCAATCAAGGAGTTCCGCCAGCTTGTCGAATCAATGGACAGGTTGCCCATTGCGGTTATGGTTGCTCTGATGGGTGAGACGGCAATGAGAAGAGGTGAGGCTCTACAGCTAACCTGGGACAGAATCGATCTCAGGGACCGGGTCATCGGACTGCAGCACACCAAAAGCGGTAGAGTGCGCCATGTTCCTTTGTCGGATTATGCGATCGAATGGGTCCAACAATTGGTCCGTTACGTCGGTTGTCCTTACGTTTTCGTCAATCCACGAACTGGAAAGCGGTGGAAAAGCCCCGAGCACGCATTTCAGCGGGGACGGAAAAAAGCAGGGCTCACCTGGGTTGGATTCCACGACCTACGCCGCTTCAGAGCAGCCCAATGGATTCGGCTCGGACTCGATGTGGAAACCGTTAGAAAGCTACTCGGACACCGCGACATTCAGACAACCCAGCCCTACATTAAGGGCCTAGAACCCTATTTGGAGGATGTGCGGGCGGTCCAGGCAAAAGAGTGGGAACGGGTGACTAGCGGGTGATAAACGGGTGATGGGTTCTCATGCACAGAGACGAAGGTTCATCTCAATCGTTCTAACTGCTTGAAAATACTGGAGCCGGCGAGAGGAATTGAACCTCCAACCTACGCATTACGAATGCGCCGCTCTACCGTTGAGCTACGCCGGCCCATGCTTAGGAATCAACACTTTAGCACCACCCACAGAGCTTTGTCACTGAGCCTGTCTCCTGTTTTTCTCCCGTGCGACTTCAACGGGGCCCATCTGCTACCCGAATGCTTTTGACGGCGTGGGCACTCACATACGCAGCATTGCGCATGGTTGTTGAGGTTGACACAGTGCCCCAAAATCCCCAACTTCCTTGGAACTGAGGGTTTCCCATTGCCCTCCCCGTCCTCCAGGCGAGAGCAGTCAGTGCGACGGAGCCACCAATGGAGTGCCGGTCTTGGGCTTTTTCACCTCGCGGGTTGGGAGTGTGACTTTATAGATGGGATCACCGCTGGCTGATAAAAGTTGGAACACTCCACCCAGATTGGGATTGTCGGACTGTCCTCCCAGAAAGGTCACAGAGCTGGCTCGAACGAGTCCTTCCAGAACCTCATCCTGCCGTTCCCAACGATACTGACCGGACTCCAGACGGGTTGGAACACCAATGCGAAAGAGCAAGTCCATACCCAGGTTCGAAGACGGAGCTTTAAAAACGAGCCGGACGGGCAGGCGATCACCATCTCTTCGACCTGTCAGGGAGATCATCTGATAATCAGTCAGGGTGCCTTCCTCTTGCAGGTTTTCGATCCTTGCTTCTTCGATATTCCGGCAATAGGGGAGGAGGAAAAACGCGCTGCAAACCAGCAACGACAAGCGCTTGGGTTGAAGAATCATCAGTGCGCAGATTATCGCACATTTGGTGGATCATTCCTCAGGGCCAGGCTGATTTAGATTGTCTGGAACACCCTCGCGGCGTAACATTGGTACGACGGGTGGATCAGGATTCCTTGGCTTTTTCATTGCCTTCAACGTCCCACAGTATTAGCATTTGGGCGAATCTCGTAACACAACGGGGAAGGTAAGGGGGGCAATATGTTCCTGGAGCATGTCAACTTCACGGTTTCGGACCTCGATAGGTCCGTAGACTTCTACACCCGCCTCTTTGGCTTCAAGGTCCGTTGGAAGGGAACCCTCGACGATGGGCGTTTCGCCGCTCACGTTGGTGATGACCGTCAGTACCTTGCCCTCTTTCAGGCAGTGAGTCCGGGGCAGGCGGAGAACCGAATGACGGAAGTAGGACTCAACCACTTCGGTTTTCTGGTGGAGAGCCTCGACGAGATGAAATCACGCCTTGCCGAGCTAGGAGTGTTGCCTTCCCAGGAGCAAGACTACGAACCTGGACGTCGTCTCTACTTCTTTGATTCCGACGGCATCGAAGTTGAGCTCGTCGAGTTACTAACCTCACCCTAGCTTTTATCCCCAACCTGCACTGGCATTGATGCTGGCCGGTCCATCGAGGGCTTCGAGTATGCATCTGTCTATTGAAAGTCCCGGAAGACGACAGAAACCGATGTTTCGGTTTCCTTTCCATTCTGGCCTTTTCCATTGCCTTCCTCTTCGCGAAGGCGTTAGCATGGAACAACAATCACCCGTAGGATAATTGGATGATCCCACTGCGCGATGACAATCCCACCAAGATCATACCGGTGATGACCGTGGGCCTCATCGTTTTGAACGTCCTGGTGTTCCTCTACCAGATTTCACTGGGGCCAGGCGGAGCCGAAGTGTTTATTTACCAGTTTGGTGCCATTCCCGCTGTTGTCTTCGGCTCCCAAAGTCTCCCTGTCGAGCTGGTCGCCATTCCTGCCTCGTTCAGCATCTTCACCAGCATGTTTCTACACGGTGGATTCATGCATCTGATCGGCAACATGCTTTACCTGTGGATCTTCGGCAACAATATCGAGGACGCTATGGGCCACGGGCGATTCATCCTGTTCTACCTACTTACGGGCGTAGCGGCTTCCATGGCCCATTTTCTCACCGATCTCACCTCAGAGATTCCTACTATCGGTGCCAGTGGTGCCATCTCGGGGATTCTGGGTGCTTACATCTTGTTGTACCCTCGGGCACAGGTCCTGGTTTTGATTTTCTTGGGCTTCTTTATCCGGGTGATGTACATTCCGGCCGGATTTGCTCTGGGATTCTATTTTGTCATTCAGATCTTTCAGGGAACCTTAGCGTTTGGCCAGGGCGGGGGCGGAGTTGCCTGGTTCGCTCACATCGGAGGATTCATAGCAGGTTTACTCCTGGTCGGATTGTTCAAACAGCCCACGGTTCAATTCTTCAACCAGCCTCATTACCACGCTCGGCGTATCGATCGTTGGTGAGACTGATCTTCTGTCTAATCACAGGTCGCGGGCTCCGGGGACAAAGATAACTTGTCCGCTAGTGAGGCGTTGAGGCCGCTCATAATTCGAAACGTCATCCGCTCAGTTTCAAAGACGCCCTGAAGGACGTCTTCTTCAATCTCAGAGAGGTCCGGTGGGATGAGTCGCAGACGATCATCCGAGTAGATCGTTGCGTCCCCATCCAGAAGAGTCACGGTAAAATTGGTCAAACCCGCTACTTCACCTCTGACCTGCCACCGGTCCCGACCACCCTGATCGTTGGCGATGTTCACTCCACCCGTCCCTGTGAAAGTGCCTGACCAAAAACTCAGCACAGGGTCATCCCAGCTGAAGGACCAGCTCTGGACCAGACCGTCGTAGTAACCGAATCCCGAATCTCGGCTGGCATCCAGTGGCAAGATGGAGTTATCCAGTTGAACCGTCAGCTTGAAGCCGCTGGTGACCTGGAAAGTTGGATCGCAAGACTGCTCAACGGTAGCGGTGCCGGTGAAAATGACGGCGTCTGACCCGAACAGGGGTGTGCAGGCCAGCACCCAAACGAACCATCTCAATTTGATCCCTCCCAAGCCTGGCTTAGATGGGATAGGCCCTGTCGAAAGGAGGTATGGTAGACATCCTTGTTGGTGAGCAGGGCCACCCCCGATGTTGGACAGCAAGATCTATTCCACTTGGCCCCGGAAGAAGCTAAGCGAATTGGAATGAACCACTTAACGGTGTGTTATGGGTTAAGGATGTTCGCGAAGCTGCACGCCAGGTCATAAAAAGTGCAACGATCGTGTGTGTTCAGTGGGGATGTGCAACTCGTGAGAATATGGTGCTTCCACTAGCCTAAACGAGGCTTTCTTGATAGCCTGATGTTGTCTTTACCCTAATCCTACCTTGTGAACAAAAGCGCAGAGGGGGAAAGTAGAGTAGAGTGCTGAGAAAGGGAGTAGAGTAGCTTAATGCAGGTGTATTTGGTCAATCCCAGTGACGTTGCTTTCGGTATCGGAGTGATTACTCCGCGCTGGTTGTACGTTCTCGCCGCTGCCACTCCAAGCGATTTCGGAGATCCCAGGACGGTTGATGAAACGCTGGAACCCTTTGACTTTTCACAGATTCAACCGGGCGACGTGGTGGGAATCGGGATTCATACTCTCAATGCGCTGCGCGGTTACGAGGACGGGCGGAAGGCTCGCGAGAAGGGAGCCTACGTCGTCTTTGGTGGAATTCATGCCACCCTCTACCCGGAGGAAGCCTACGAGTTAGGGGGTGCTCACGCAGTGGTCAAAGGCGACGGAGACGCGGTTTGGGGGAAGGTGTTGGCCGATTGCGCCAACGGGGGTCCCCAGCAGCTCTACGAAGGAGGGCAAATCGAGCCGGACCAGTTCCTGCCGGCGCGCTGGGATCTACTGCCGCCCCGCGGATATATGTGGGCATCGGTCCAAACGGTGCGCGGATGTCCCAAACACTGCTCCTTTTGTTCGGTATGGCGAACTGATGGACAACGTCCCAGACAGCCGGTTGTGGATCGGGTCCTCGAAGAGATTGTCGCACTTCGTCGCCAGGGGTATCGATTCATCGCGCTGGCCGATGACAACTTTTATCCCGTGACGCTCCAGGATTTGAAACTGGCGGAGAGTCGTAATCAACCCCAGCGGCTTGCCGAGCTGCAGGCCATCCGCCAGGAGAGGTTTGAATTGATGGACCGGTTGGCCAGGTTGCCGAAGGACATGTGCTTTTTTACCCAAATCACGATGGAGGCTGCGGAGGACCCGGAATTTCTGGACGCCATGTGTCGAGCCCACATCAAGGGAGCCCTGGTGGGGGTTGAATCGGTCACCCCGGAAGGTCTGAAGACGGTCTACAAGGAGTTCAACTCGGCGGGCGATGACCTGGTCCGTCGGCTTCAAGTTTTCCCAAAACATGGGGTTCATGTCCTGGGCTCGTTTATTTTTGGACTGGCCAGCGACCGCACGGAAACCTTCGACAAGACTGTCTCTGTGGCCAAAGATGCCGGCATAGCCTTTGCCCAGTTCGTGACCTTGACGCCATTTCCCGGAACGGTGGATTTCATGCGCTGGGAAAAAAATATGGAGAACGACCCCACCCGCATTGAAGGTCATCCTCTGACCCGATTCTGGCTCATTCCCAGGCCGGTTCGACCGAGGCTGTTTATACCCCATCCAGAGATGTCCATCGAAGAGATCCGACAGAACACCCAAGTCGTCTGGGACCGTTTTTATACCCTGTCGTCGATTTGGCGTCGATCCCGCGTTACGCCGACCGTGCGTTCCCGGCTTGCCTTTATGTTGCTTTCAAAGCTCTACCGGCAAATGTACGCCGGCACCGGCCTGGCTACCGACAGTGCCCGGATGAAGAAGGCGGCCAATTGGGCGTCGTGGGTGGCCAAGCCGCTTCGAAGGTTGTTTCAGTCCGAACCCATGCCGGAGCTGCAAGTGCCTGGCCCCAGTTCTTTGCCACCCTGGCCCAACGAGTTCAGGAGCGGGCTGCCAACGTAATCTCGGTGACTTCAGGTCGACAATTGAAGCGCACGGGTGGGTGGGTCACACCAATACCACGGTTGGTATACAGCCACATATCTTGAACGCGATAAAGACCCTGATCATATCTTCTGCCGTAACGAGGCAGAACGGGAGCCCCGATGCCGGGCAATCGCACCTGGCCTCCGTGGCTGTGTGCGGACAGTTGAACGGAGATTCGGCCATCGGCACTGAAGGTGTCGGCAAAATCGGGCTCATGCATGAGCAGGATGGTGGGCACGCCCTGGGGTTGCTCCTCCAGAGCCTGGGAGAGATTCGAGCGACGCACCCATCCGTCATCCAGACCCGCCAAATAGATTCTCTCCTGCCCTCTGTTCAGAGTGAGACCGGAGTTGTTCAGGACAGGCAAGCCGGACTCCTCCAGGCCTCTGCGGACGATTCTGCCGCCTTTCCAATGATCGTGATTCCCCAGGACGGAAAAGACCCCCTCTCGGGCATTGAGCTGGGCCAGCGCGGGGGCTAATTCAAAAATCGAATCGGCTTCATCGAGGACATAATCCCCTAAAAGGGCGATCAGGTCAGGATTGAGATCATTGGCCAGGGCCACTGCCCGTTGGATGAGTTCGATCTCGGTGTGGGGATAGAGATGGAAGTCAGCCAGGAGGGCGATTTTAAACCCATCGAAGGAGGAGCCCAGATTTTCCACCGGAATGGTGACTCTTTCCAGTTGCAGCCATTGGGTCTCAGCTCGCAAGCTGTATTGATAGGTGCTCAGGGCTGCAACACCGGAACCCAGCACGCTGTATCCGAACATTTTCAGGAGGGTTCTTCGACTCTTCTTCTCCGACATTTTTCAGTGGGGCGCTGAAAGATACCACGATAGCCGCTGCTCTTAAAGGCATGGATCAGGCTGGGCGCCCACTCAGCTGGGGTGGGTGGAGACCTCGGCTCGTCTCTTCCATTTCCTTGCCCAACTCCAGCCGGGATTATACATAGGTTTTCGTGACGAAGCACGAGTAGTAAGGGGCTGCTACCTAAATTCGGGTCCACTCATCCGGTTTACTCAGACTGCTCTGCGGTCCCGGCCTTTGCACCCATTTCTTCCGCCTCCGGAACCATGCCTTTGGCGTGGTAGATCATGGAGAGGCTGGTGTAAGCCAGAGCGTTGGAGGGTTCCTGGTCCCGAAATCGTTTGCCGTATTCCAGCGCTTGATCGAGATCCCCGTGATGGTAGTAGCACATGGTCAGGGCATGCAGGGCATCTCCGAATGCCGGATCTGCTTCAACGGCCTTCTTGAGCTCCTCGATGGCAAGTTCAAGTTGATCCTCAGCAAAATGCTCCATTCCCTTTTCGTAATGCTCTTCATGCGACATAGGCTTTTCGATCGATTATAGGGGAGTGCCGTTGATATCGTAAACACGAAGCTCACCGATCCCTCGGAGTTCTTCTTCCACGCGCTCCCGGTCCGCAACAACGGTCACGACCGATCGGTTCGGATCAAAAAAGCGCCTTGCCATTTCCACCACCTTCTCCGCCGTTACCCCCCGAATTTCAGGGATGAAGTTCCTGTAGAAGTCAGTCGGCAGCTCATGAATGCGGCGGTCGAGCTCCAGAACACCGATGGAAGCCGGGGTCTCCATTTGGCGGATAAAGCTCCCGATGAGCTCCTGTTGACAGCGCTCCAGTTCCTTTTCTTCAGGGAGCCGCTCACGCAGGCCTTCCAACTCCTTGAAAATCTCTTCGATGGACTCCCGGGTGACTTCCGTTTTGACGCTTGCCCCGGCCATAAAAAGACCATCGTAACGATAGCTCTTCAGTCGACTGTAGGCCCCATAGGTGTAGCCTTTTTGTTCACGCAGGTTGAGAAAGAGGCGAGCACTCGCTCCACCCCCCAGGACCTGGTTGGTGACCTTGAGGGCAATCGCATCAGGATCCAGTCTGGGGAGTGTTCGACCCGCCACCAGGATCTGTGACTGGACGGAGTGGGGGCGGTGGATCAGACAGACGAACCGGCCGTCTAGGTCTGCAGGCCGTGGATAACTGACCGAAGGTGTCTTTCCGTTGGCCCAGCTTCCCAGAAAACGGTTTCCCAGTTCAACGGCCCGATTCCCATCGAAAGGGCCGGCCATCAGGAGATGGGCGTTTCCCGGACCGTAATGATGTTGATAGGTTTCCTGTACGGATTCTCGTTGGGTTTGCTCCAGGTGCTCGGCTGTCATACTGACTTTGGCATAAGGGTGATGGGGATAGAACATCCTGAAGGTGCATTCATTGGCCAGAAAACTGGGTTGTGAGCGCTGATCAATCAGGTCACTTTTCCACCGAACCTTCGTTTTCTCCAACTCATCCTCAGGGAAATTCGCATTGGAAACCATATCGGTAAGAAGCTCGAATGCAGGCTCCATCTGGTCTTCAAGGAAGGTCATGGAGAGGAAGCTGTGCTCCATCAGGACTTCACTCTGGTATTCAATAGCCCGCCGATCAACGAAATCGGAAATGTCTTGGGCGGAGCGAGAGTGAGTGCCATTTTTGACCATTTCCGCGGTCAGGGAGACGAGAGCCAGATTGTCGTCCGGATTACTGACTCGACCTGCGGGTAACACCAGTGTCAAAAACATTTGGGGAAGGCGATCATCCGGGACCACCAGAATGCGGAGTCCGTTGGAGAGCTGCTGGTCAGGGATTTCCGGATAAGAAATGTTTTTTTCAGTTCCAGGGGGAGGAGCTTTCATGTTTCAAATTCCAGGTTCTAGATCGCCATTTTGTTGTCGTTGTCTCTCTACTGTCAGTTGTCAGTTGTTTCCCCTGGCTCGACGAAGATTAAGGTCCGGTTCTGGGGGCGGAAAATCTTTTGGGTGGCTTGCAGAATATCGTCCCCGCTAACGGCCAGATAGCGATCTAGCGCGTCGTTGATCCTCTTGGGATCATCGAAAAAGAGAGCATAGTGAGCCAGGAGTTCTCCGATTCGAGCCACTTTGGCCATCCGCTCCACAAAGCGGAAGGCGATTTGATTTTTCGCTTTCTCGATCTCCTGGGCTGGAATCTTTTCTTCTTGAACACGCCGCAACTCCTGATCTACGGCCTGCAAGACCTGATCGACATCGACGGCGCTCTGAACCTGGAACCAAACAAAGAACAGTTCCGGTCCTCTATATTGGTTCGGTCCTACCGAAAGACCAGTGACCCAGTTGTTGTGGTAGATCAGTTGCTGGTGAAGCCGCGAGGATTCTCCGTGAGAGAGAATGACTCCCAGTACCGACATGGCATAAAATTCAGGGGAACCCAGAGCGGGCATGTGATAACCCGCATAAACGGCGGGCAGGACGGCCAGTGGATCGGTCATCCTTTCGATTTTCTCCGTAACCTGCTCCGGCTCTTCCAAATCGGGAGGTTCAGGACGGGTCTGGTCGGTGAGGGCCCCAAAGTACTCCTCGACTTTCTTTAATGCCGTCCCATCATCACCCGTATCTCCTGAGAGTACCAGCGTCGCATTGCCGGGTCCGTAATGGGTCTGATGAAACTTTGCCGCATCCTCCAGGGTGGAGTTCTCCAAATCCTCCACGGCGCCGATAATCGGATGAGCGTAGGACCAGTTTTCGTAAGCGAGCTCCTCAAATCTCAAAGTAGCCAGTCCGTAGGGCCGATTGTCATAACTTTGCTTTTTCTCTTCAATGACTGTTTGAAGCTGATTCTCGAAGTTCTCTTCCGTTACATCCAACGATCTCATCCGGTCCGACTCGAGCCACAACGCCAGCTCCAGATAGTGAGAAGGCACCGTTTCGTAATAGTTCGTCCTGTCCTTGCTGGTGGTCGCATTCCAACGGCCTCCGGCGTTGTCGATATAACTCCCGTGCTCGTTTTTTGCCACATTTTCCGACCCCTGAAACATCATATGCTCGAACAGATGAGCAAACCCGGAAAGACCCTTCGTCTCGTAACTGGATCCCACCCGATAGTGAATGCTCAAATGAACCAGGGGAACTCGAGTGTTCCGATGCAATAAGACTTGCAGTCCGTTCTGCAGTCGATGTTCTTCAAACTCAATTCGGGGTGCTTTGAACATGAAATCTGTTGCCGTTTCTAACCCGCGATATCTTCTCCGCCATCCACCCGAATCACCGTGCCCGTCATCCACTGAACATAGGGGTGACTCATGGCAACGATTGCCCGTGCCACATCTTCAGGTACGGTCAAACGGCCGCTGGGATTACAGCGAGTAGCGTTCTTGATGAGCTCTTCATGCCCGGGTATTCCACGCAATGCTGGAGTGTCGGTCACGCCCGCTTGAATCGAGTTGGCGGTGATCCTCTGAGGGGCCAGTTCCAGTGCAATCTGGCGAATGTGGGATTCCAGAGCAGCTTTGGCGGCTGAAACAGGGCCGTAGTTGGGCCAAACCCGGTGACCTCCCGAACTGGTCATGGCAAAGAGTCTTGACCCCTCGCCCAGCATTTTTCGAGTCATTAAACCTTGCACCCAGTAAACCAGGGAGTGAGCCATAACGTCCGCGGTCATGTTCATCTGAGCATCGGTGACAGGCTTTTCGGAATCAGCCGCAAAATAACGGCCCAGAGTTCCAAAGGCCAATGAGTGTACAAAAACTCGAATCGTGCTCGGGCCGCCCTTTTCTTTGAGGATCTTTTGCATTTCGTCCAGGGTGGACTGGCGCTTATTGTCGTCTGCTGCGTTGATATTGAAAAAGACGTTTTCTTTTCCGCTGGCCGCGATTTTCTCACGGACGCCCGCCACGTTGGGCATGGTGGCCCGCCGATCCAGATGCACACCGAAAATGTTCATTCCGGCACCGGCCAGTTCTATGGCCGTTGCCGCTCCAAAGCCACTGGAGGCACCCAGTATAAGCGCCCAATGGTTTTCTAAGGGATCGGTCATTCCTATTTCTTTCCTAACCTCATAATCGACGTATGATAACTGATTGGGCGCTTGGCGCGCAAAAGTACACAGTCTGAGCGCGCTTTGCGCATTCGTGTTTTTGTGCTGTCGTGTTTTTGTGCTGTCGTGCTGTCGTGCTGTCGTGCTGTCGTGCTGTCGTGCGGTCGTGTGGGTCAGGTGGTCAGGTGGTCAGGTGGTCGGGCGGTCAGCCGGGCCGGCCTTCCCCAGCACCTGCTGCAGCCGTCGGCAAACCTGCTCCCCCAGGACGTTGCGATTCTCCGACGTGATCTTAAACAGCTCCACATCATCGCGCTCCTTCATTTGTTTGATAAAACCAGTGCCCTTCAGGGAAATCGTTCCCAGCAGCGGGCAATCCGAATCCAAGGCTTGAAGCAGGCCTTCTCGAACGGGCATGGAAAGCAATTCCATCTTGGCGATCTCATCGACGATGACCAGATCGGCAGCCTTCCGCTGGGGGGAAAGATGGGAAAGCACCAGAGTCTCCAGAAGTTCAGGCTTGACACCATACTTTCCGACACGATGTTCCGGCTTGGTTTGGAAGTTGCGATGAGCGAAAACAGCCGAGCTTCCGTTCATGGCCACCGCTCTGAAACCCAATCGAATCCCTTTCTCCCGAATCTCTTCGGTGTAAAAACCGGTCATGGCCAGATGAGCAAATCTTTCGATGACTCCTTTGAGCATTGTGGTCTTCCCGACACCCGGGTGGCCTGTCAGAAGGATATTCTTGACCATCAGGCTTAAGCAGAGAGCTGGCCTACCAGATATCGGCACATATGCCAACCATCCATGTAGCTGAAGGGGAAAGTGGCTATAGTGTAGTGACCGCAGGGCAGAGCGATCCGCTGGTGCGGAATATTGTGGCTCTGGTATTGATGCAACACCTTTTCAGTGAGTTCGGGCCTGAAGGTGAGGTCATATTTGGCAGTGATGAAAAGATGGGGACGGGAACAAGCCTTGAGACGATCAATAAAAAACCAGGGACTAATCGGTGCCCAACATTGTCGTAGATCTTTCAGAGTAATGTGGCCGTCCAAACCCCAACGGATGTACCGAGTGGAAAGTCCTGTCCAGACCACGTCGGCAAAAAAGGAAGAGACGTGGTTAAACACACCGGTACAAATCGAAGGATCGTGAACAAATGCTAGATAGGTCACACAAGATCCAATGCTGGTTCCCATCACGGCGATTCGCTCATAGCCCTGATCCTTGAGCCAGGTCACCAGCTGGCGAACCTCCAGAACGGCCTGACGGGTGGCATGGACGGTTCGACCAATGTTGGGGCTTACCATGTAGTCGGCTCGCTCCATGTCAGGGGGGAGGCGCTGTTCATGATAGGGCATGCAAAGACGCAGAGCCGTGATGCCCAATCGCTTGAATATCTGGCAAAGACGTACATGACTTTGTGGGTCGGCATTCCACTGAGGAACGACGATCACCGCTGCTTTGGAACCTCGGGCCGGAAACAAACGGCAATAGACCTTATTGTTTTCCGGATGAGGTGAAGGTGTGGGCGTTGCCATGGTCAAAATATTGTCCTTGACCGCACAATCCACAATCGGGGGCGGATTGAAAAAGGCATCACTGTCCCTTAAGACCGTCTCGGCGTGCTCTTTTAAATAGGTCAGGGGGTCTGTTGAACCGGGATTGTGACCGTTCCGGATCCACTCCAGGCCCCAATCAAAGGGGAAAATCTTACGGTGCGGATCCCGCAAGGTCAGTTTGAGCTCGCGTCTGTGAATCCAGCGCTGATAGAGGGTCATTCTTCTACCGGCTCGGCAACAGGCTGTTGAAATTCCATTTTGTACAATTCCAGAAAGGTCAGGCCCAGAGCGATGATGATGGGCCCGAAAATCATACCCACCAGTCCGAAATATCCGATGCCGCCCATGATGGATAAAAACACGATCAGGGTATGCATCTCGGCCTTTCCCTCGATGAAAAGCGCTTTCAAGAAGTTGTCCATCATTCCCACCAGCAGACCTCCGATCACCAGGATAATTCCCTGGGCCGTAGACTGGGTCAGGAAGAAGTAAATGGCCCAGGGACCCCAAACAATGCCTGTGCCCACGACCGGCAGCAAGGAAAACAGGGCGGTTAAGCAACCCCACAGAAGTGCGTTGGGGATCCCCAGTATCCAGTAAAGCAGGCCTCCGGAAACGCCCTGAGCCACTGCCGTGAGCAAGGTTCCGATCACGGTCGCTTTTGCCACCTCTTGGAACGTGTTGATGATCCGTTGCCGATAACCTTCCGTGAGCGGGGTGAGGGTCTTGAGCATTTCTGCGAGATATTCCCCATCCCGGAAAATAAAGAACATGCAGCCCAGCATAACCAGGAAATTCATGATGACACGAAAGAGCCCGGACAGGATGGAGGTGCTTTGGCGCAGAAAAAACAGACTGACCTGCTGCAAACCAGCAGCCAAACTGCCCATTAAGTCCAAGTTTTCCAAATCGACATAGTGGCCGATCCAGTCCGCTAAGAGTTTTAAACGGGGATTGTCCTGCAGATTCAGGAATTCCTGCCAGTCCCCGCTTTCCAATCTGGACTGAAACTGCTGGTAGACTTCAGCCATTTGTCCCGCTAAGAGTATGACCAGGACGACAAAAGGGACGATGATGCTCGCCGTTACCCAAATACAGGTGAGCAAAGCTGCCCAGTTGCGCCGACTCTGCAGCTTCTGACAAGTCCAGTTAAAGACAGGAAAACACAAGGTGGCCAGAACGACGGCCAGACTGATGGGGAGGAGGAAGGGTTGAAAAATGCGATAGACGAAGTAAAGGACAATGAGAGAGAGAACGAGTAAGTAAATCCGCAGGTACCGGTGCTCTTCCATGAAGAAAATGATACACAGTAAAGGTGAAAGACGAAAGGACATCCAAGTTAAATGGAACAATGCCCGGTTTGTTCTTGCCCGCATTGGGAGCTCTTTACGACCGCCATTGACCGCGTTTTCCCGCGGCCTGAAGAGAGTTGGGAGATTCGACGCTGTCAGAAATGTGGGTTCGGCTGGACCACGCCAGTGCTGGGTGAGGAGGAAATCAAACATTACTATCCGCCCACTTATCATGGAGATACCGTTCAAACCATTGAGGCCTTCCTGTCCGGAGAACTGCAGCGAAGCCGTTCCTGGAAGGGGGAAAGGGAAAAGGTCGATCTGGTTGCTGGAACGATTCGGTGGTAAGTGGGGTATGTTGACGACCATCAGTTGTAGAGAAGATTGAAAGTGAAACAAAGGAATCCCGCAACGTAATATACTCCGGGGGATGGGGAACCCGCAGAGAACAGATGCCCAGTTGGTCAAGGCCACTCTGGAAGGTGACCCCCACGCTTTTGAGGAGATTGTTGAACGTTATCAGCGGCTGGTTTTCAATATCATCTATCACTATATGGGTCGCCGAAACGAGGTTGAGGACTTGGCCCAAGAGGTGTTTTTGAAGGTGTTTCGAGCCTTAGATACTTTCGATGCAGCACGACCTCTCAAGGCGTGGATCTCGCGGATTACGGCCAACACCTGCCTGGACGAGATCAGGAAGGCGCCCAAGCAAAGGATCCGGTTTTTTGCCGATTTGGGTGGGGATGAAGAGAGTAAGATCGAGTACTTCTATGAGCGGTTCAGTCAACACAGTGCTCTGACCGAGGAAGATGTCGAGGAGATGTTCGAGCTTCTTGAAGAGCTCATGGAGCGGTTGAATAGGAAGGACAAAATGGCCTTTGTTCTCCGGGAGCTAGAAGGGCTGAGCTATCCTGAAATTGCCCAGACCCTGGAGAGTAGTGAGCTGGCGGTTAGAATTCGCGTCAGCCGATGCAAAAGGAGATTACAGAAGGATCTTGAAGATCTTCTCTATTCGGGAAAGAAGATGAACAATGGCTAAAGAACACATTCTCTTCGAGGAACTGGATTTTGAGGAGACACCGGATCTGTCTCACCTGAACGATTGTGAGGAGTGCCGGAAGGGGTGGAAGATTTTCAGTTTCCTGGGCTTTCAGGTGAAATTAGCTCCTCAAGTGGATCCCCCTCCATTTTTCAGCCAGCGAGTAGCCCGGCTGGTTGAGACACCGATGATCTCCTTTGCTGCCTTGTTTCAGCGGGTGGCACAGCAGTTGATTCCCGTGTTTGTAGCCGTAGTTCTGGTCAGCAGCTTTCTGCTCTATAGGTCGACCGAAGCGGAACCGGCCATGGAAGACTACGCCTTGATCTTCTTCGAAGAACCGGTACCCGAGGACTTCTCGGTCGAAGATGTCGTGGATTCCCTTGGAGAATCGCGGGAGGAGGAGCTCATCCCATGAACAGTCGCAGCAAGGCCACCTTCCTGGTATTGCTGATTTTTGGAATCGGTGTCTTGTTTGGGGGAACTCTGGTTTTCTTTTGGGCCCAGCCTCGTTCCCCGTTTCCTGACGGGTGGTCCCCTGGCCGGAGCCAGGGAATTCGCAACAATCCCTCTCCAGAGCGCAGCATGAGCTACTTGTCGGATGCTTTGGATCTGAGCCCATCGCAGCGAACAGAACTTCGCCGGATTCTTGAGGAAAGTCGTCAGCAGCTTGGTGAGATCAACCAGGAATCCAACCGACGACATCGAGTCGTTCGCGGAGAAACTCTCGAACAAATTCGAACCATCCTAGAACCTGACCAGATGGAACAATTTGAGGAGTTGCTGGCTCAGCGTGAGCAACGCGGGCAAAGAGGAAGGCAGGGCTCGGGTTCCATGCGCAGAAGAGAGAGACCTCAAAACGCCGCTCCGTAAGTACCGCTTCCTCACTTGTCGCATCCAAAAGCTACAATGGGGTTCTTCTTGAGGAAGGAAACAGATGCTCAGATACTGTCTGCTCTTTTGGCCGGTCCTTGTGCTGCTGATGCCGGAAGCCTCGGCCCAGACTCGATTCCCTGGAGAGGAAAACAGGTGGGAAATCTCGATGTTTTTGGGTGTGAGTGAGATGGGGGAAAAGACTCTGGTCACGCCCGTCGAAGGGGGCACAACCCGAGATGTTGGCTTAAGTTTCGATTCGGGCTATCTACTGGGTGTTCGAATCGGAGAAAATCTCACGCCGCGTTTTGGGGCGGAGCTGGAGTATGCCCTGGCCGATCAGCCACTCCTTTTTGTCAACTTGAGCCCCTCGATTCCCCTGATGGAGTTGGGTCACAAGGTTCACAAATTCGCCTACAGTGTTCTGGTTTATCCCATGCAGCGACAGGGTCGTTACATTCCTTTCGCCTCCGTCGGGATTGGAACCTCTTTTTTCAGGGTCTCCAGTGATTCGGTAGACGATGCCTTACTGCAGGGAGTGGACCTGAAGAATCGATGGAAGTTTGCTTTTAGCTATGGCGGAGGGGTCAAGTTTCCCATGGGGCCTGAGTGGGGGCTCCGCGTTGATGTTCGCGACCATGTCACCGGCGTGAGTGATTATGGGCTTCCCTCCACGGCTCCTCTCCTTGGCGCAGGCTTGCGCCCCAACGGGGTTCTCCACAATTGGCAGGTGAGTGGGGGTCTCCTGTACACGTTCGGTGAACGGTAGATAAGGGCAAGGGCGACGGCACGAACCTCCGGAATGTAGGAGGCACCTCAGGTGCCGAACCCCTTGAGTTTCTGAAACCATTTTTGTTCTGGTGAAGCCCGTGAGCTAAAGCCCACGGCTCTGTTTGTCCCTCTTTAACCCGCCGCTTCGAGTGTTCCCGCTATTCTGTCAGAGCCGCAGGCTTTCGCCTGGGGGCCGTTCGGCACCTGAGGTGCCTCCTACACTCCGGAGGTGTGTCGCAATCCTGAGGGTCGCGGCGGAACTGTGAATAATCCGGGCTAGTGAGTCATGGAGTAGATAATGTAATTGATTCCCAGCTGGAAGGCGAGGTTGGCGTATTCACGCGGATAGACTTCCACTTCAGCCCATTCCCAGGCGTCTCCCAGGTCGACGTTGTGATTGATCATCACCATGAGCCGTCCCTTCTCATCCTGAATGCCCTTGTAATGAGCCTCATAGCCCCCCTTTTCCCAGGTTCTCCCACTGTAAACGAACTGGAGTCCCGGGATCTGGATCAGTTCCTTGATGTCGTAGTAGCAGTGAAAAATGGGGTGGCTGATGTCGAGGTCAACCGGCTCATACTCCGGGAAGACCTTCTTGATTTGTCGGTAAAAGTTCTGCCATTCGTATTCCCCATGAAAGTCATCCACCACCAGAAAGCCTCCTCGGAGCAAATATTCTCTTAGCTGGCTGGCTTCCTGATCCGACAGGCGCATGGATCCCACTTCAACCGCGTAAAGAAAAGGATACTTAAACATGTATCCCGTCAGCGAAAGTGGGACACATAGGGCCGAGAGTTAAGAGAGAGTTGGAAGGTTTGAGGGGGTGAGATCTCACCCCCTCAAAGGGCTGATCTTGACAGCCCATCAGAGCAAGCCGATGCTGGTCATGGCACAACCAAAAGGAGAACGCTATGACCACAGACGTCGTCAAACAGATCCGTAGGGCCACCCGCCGGAGATTCACGGCCGAAGAGAAGATCCACATCGTTTTGGAGGGGCTCCGCGGAGAGATTCCCGTCACCGAACTGTGCCGCAAAGAAGGGATTCAACCTTCGATCTACTACAAGTGGTCCAAGGCCTTCCTGGATTCGGGCAAAAACGGTCTAACCCGGGAGACCCAACGGAATGCGACTTCCGGTGAGGTGCGTCGCTTGAAGGAGGAGAATGAGGCCTTGAAGAAGGCGGTGGCCGAGACGGTAGTGGAGAACCAAAAGCTAAAAAAAAGTTTGGGCCTGTAAGGCGAAGGAGGTATCAGAGGATGCTCAGCGAGCACAAGCTGGAAGTTTTAAGGACAGTGGAGGCCTCCGAGTTACCGGTCCGGGAGGTGCTGGATCAACTCGAGATCCCCCGCTCGACCTACTATCGCTGGAGACACCACTTTCGAAAGAGGGGGTTGGCAGGCTTGCGGGACCGTCCCCCAGGATCAGGACGGGTTTGGAATCAGATCCTGCCCAAAGAACGGGACCGAATCCTGGAGATGGCGCTGCTGTTTCCAGAGTGGTCCTCACGAGAAGTGAGCTGCCAGGTGACGGATAGGTGCGGGTTTACGGTCTCGGAATCCTCGGTCTACCGGATTTTGAAAGCGGAAGGGCTGATTCGGGAGGTTCAACTCCGGAGCTTTCCAGCCGAATCGGAATATCGAATCAAGACGACCCGACCCAACCAGCAGTGGCAAACGGATGCGACCTATCTTCTGGTCAAGAACTGGGGCTGGTACTATCTGATCTCAGTACTGGATGACTTTAGCCGGAGGATCCTGGCCTGGGGACTTCACACGGCCATGCGTGCTGGAGACTTCAGCCAGGTGGTCGAGGCGGCTTGTGAGAGAACGGGTGTGGAACAGGCTCCGTTGTCTGATCGGCCCCGGCTGGTGACAGACCGCGGACCGGCTTTGATCTCCAAAGACTTTGGTCAGTATCTGGAGACCAAGGGACTGGGCCACATCCTGGCCTCACCCTATCATCCCCAGACCAACGGGAAGATCGAACGCTACCATCGTTCCTGCAAGGAACGCATCAACCTAATGGTCTGGGAGACACCCGAGGAGTTGGAGCGAGAAATCGCGGTCTTTATCGACTACTACAACTCCAGGCGCTATCACGAGGCCCTGGGTAACGTCACACCCGATGACATGTACTTCGCAAGACGAGATTCCATCCACACAAAAAGGAGAAGATTGAAAGGAGTCACCCTTGCCCGTCGGCAGGCGATCAATGCTAAACTAGCCCGATCAGCATCGGTTCCCACTGTCTCTTAGCTTGGAACCCCAAATGTCCCATTCTCGCTGAAGACGTACAGTTCGGTGTTCACAAACCCGAAATCGGTGAGTTTTCTCAGTCCATAAAGGAACTGCTGGTCGGCTTTGGGATAGTCGATCGCCCAGGATGAACTCGTCCAATCGTGTCCGGAGTACACCAGGCGCAAGAAGGTAAACTCCGGGGTACCGGCTCCTTCTTGACGCTCGGGGAAATCGTCAATTCGTGCCACTGAGAATCCGACAAATAAAGTCAGTAACAGAAATCTCGTATACATCCGACTCTACTATTATAGCCTTTGTTTGATAAACTCTGGTTCAGGAACTTGACTGCGATGGTTGATCGATCCAGATTTTTCCCCATCAAAGGACTCATCGTTGCTCTTTGCGCCCTCGTTCTTTTTCTGATCGTCGGTCTGCCTCAACCGCCGGAAACCGAAGCAAAACAGGTCCCAGCACTAGCCGATCAAGAGTTTGAGCGACTGTCCCTGCAACTGAGCGAAGAGCCGGGTTATTTTGACACGGATAATTTGATTTCCAATGAGACTTCCTACCAACAGGTCCTTCCAAGATTGAAGGAGATCACGAGAACTGGACAGGTCTACTTGGGAGTTGGGCCCGATCAAAACTTCACTTACATCGTGCAGGTGAGACCTGCAACCGCCATCATTATTGATCTTCGCCGCGACAATCTTCTGCAACATCTTTATTTCAAGCAAGTCATCGAGGCTTCCGAGGACCGTTGGCAATACCTCACACTCTTGTTTGGCAGGGAATCTCCTCAAGGTTTCCGACCCGATCCTTCAGCCGATGTGACCGGTTTGGTTCAGCACTTTCGGAATCTCTCGCCAGACCACGATTTCTTTGAACAGAACTTTCTAAAAGCCTGGTCATCCATTCGAAAGCGCTTTCCCCATCTGACCCGTGAGGAGGATCGGGACACTTTTCATGCAATCGCTGCAGCCTTTTTTAGAGAAAACCTACAGCTCAAATTTCGAAGCTATGGCCGTCGGCCTCGTTCTCACTATCCCACCTATGAGCAACTGATGACACAAACCGATGGCAGCGGGAAAATGCGAAATTATTTGAATTCCGAGAGCGATTTTCAGTTCTTAAGAGAGATGCAGGTGGAAAATCGGATTGTACCGGTGATCGGGAATCTGGCAGGGCAAAAGGCCATGAGGAATGTAGGAGAGTACTTAAAAAAACAAGGCACTATGGTCTCGGCTTTTTACGTGTCCAATGTGGAATTTTACTTGTTTGGTGATGGAAAGTTTCCCCTTTTTTTTGAGAACCTGAAAAACCTGCCCGTTGATGAAAACAGCGTTCTGATCCGGAGTGTTTTCAACCGTTGGCAGAGGCATTCGGAAACCCTCCCCGGTTACTACGTCACCACCTTGTTGCAGCGAATCGACAGTTTGCTGGGGCTTCACCAGGAGAGGCCTTATCAAGACTACTGGGATATTGTCACCACGGACTATGTCCCGACCCAAACCAGCCCTCGATAACAAAAATCTTCTTTTAAGACGCCAGGTACTCAGTCAGTCGCTCAACCAGGCGAGGGGCGTCCGTATCGTGCTTGAGGTAGGTGAAGGACTCTCTGTTTTGGGACCGAATCCATTGGGCCCATTCTTTTAAATCCTTTTCCAAGTATTGCGATTTCCGAAGGCGGATGTAGAGGAAGGGTGCCGTGACGGTGCGCACCCCTGGACCTTCGTCAGACTCGGTCGCGACAAGAGCGGCGCCGAGAGCTTCCAGAAGTTGCAGTGTTTGATCGGAAAACCATGAGGGATGACGAAATTCAAGGGCCAGAGGGGCCCTTTTGGAGTACCCCTCCAGGAAATGTTCAAGAACCACCTGATCTTCTCGGAAGTAGGGAGGAAGCTGGACCAGCAGGGTACCCAGTTTCTTGCCCAGGGGGGCCGCACCTTTTAAGAACCATTCCATCTCATCTTCCACATCCTTCAGTCGTTTCTTGTGGGTGATCTTTCGGTTCAGCTTGAGTGTGAAGCGGAAATTCTCAGGAACCTGCTCCGCCCATTTGGCGCTGGTATCTTCTGAGGGAGAGCGATAGAAGGTGTTGTTGATCTCGGTGGTGGAGAAGTGTTGAGAGTAAAAAGACAGGTAGTCTTTGGCAGGGAGCTTGTCCGGATAAAAAACACCCTTCCATTCTTTATAGGAAAACCCCGAAGTTCCGACGTAGATCATGAGAACCCGAGTGAGATGATACAGGATCCGGAAGCGCTACTGAATAGAAAGGCTTTCAGAACTGTTCCGGCGGGGGCTCCCGGCTATTTGTGTGTCCGAAGCCAGATTCTTTATTAGGAGATGGCGGTGCGAGCGGAAGACTTCCGCCTGTCGAAGAATCGTTCTTTCAGACTTCGTGTGGTCCAGCTCTAGAGTCTCTCGGATAAAGGAAACCACTCGGGCCATGTAGAGAGGCTTCAGAGCCCTGATTACTTTTAGCTTTCCGGCACGATCCCGGGCACGGTCGTAACTGCACAAAAAGTCATAAACGAGATTCATCCACATCAGGCTGGAGAGTCGAAAGCGACGAGTGCGAAACATCTTGTGCACCTTTTCCCCGGTATCGGGCGCAAGAATTTGCAAGATCAAGCTCTGGCTGGGAGTGAACTCCCGAACGGCCTGCCGCTTCAATTCCTTGTAGTCGATGGGCAATTGCTGGGGCGCAGGCAGTGAAGGGGTGCGGCCGTACACAGGTGGCTTCTCAAGCTCGATCAACTCCTTGTTCCACCGCTCTTTGGATTTCAGTAAGCTCTCAAACAGAGTATCCACAACCTGGGTAAACATTTTGCCCAACTTGGGAGAGCTGGGTTTGTGAACTTTGGAACCCAATCCCACCAGGGCAAGGGGAAAATTGCCCAGGATCGCCTGGGTGGTCATGAAGATGTCCACCCCATATTGGCGAACGTTCCTTCCCCATCTTTGGCTTCTCCAATGTTCCATGAGTCTGGCCGAGAAGGCGAATTCGCCTGCAATCGGCTGGCGAATCTTTTTGCCCAACAGTGCGTAGATCAGAGGGTAACAAAGATGGTTGGTAATGGTTCCATCGTATTCGTTTCGACTGTAAAGCGGCGCCACAAACTCGTAGCCATTGAGGATAGGTTCGGCCAGAGAACGCGGCCAGGTGGGGCGAATACTGCGCAGATCCGCATCCACTACCACCCTCGGTTGATATTGGGAAAGGTAGGTGAAAAGGTTGTGAAAGTTGTTGCCCTTTCCTTCGACTCCGGGAGGCGTGGAGAGGTAAATCTTGGGAATACCGCCACTTTCAGCTCTCAGAAAGGCATCCTTGGTTCCATCCTGAGAGGCATTGTCAGCATTGATGATGGCGGTGCTGAGATGGGGATAATACTTTTCCAATCCCCGGGCGACTTGCTCGACTACGAAACCGATGTTGTTGGCCTCGTTGTAAGAAGGGATCCCGACTACCAGATCAACAGTATGGCCATCGAGGTCAGGGGTGACCATCGAACGCTTTCTTCTTGTCATACACAACCGGCCTGCTCAGCGATTTCTAGAACCTCCACCGGAATAAAACTGGGCTCCTCATACCAGAGGTCTCTGACGACCATTCTCTTAGATGCATCCACCTGCAAAGGGTTCCGAAGATTCTTCATTCTTCATCTATAGAGTAACAGTTTTGGACAGATGCCCGACGGAGATATCACGGTAGACTTTTGTCAAGACGCTCCATTTTTTATTAAACTGATAGATGTGGAAGAGCAAAGAACCGGGACTCCTTTTCATCATTTGCAGGTGGGCTCTTCTTTGGAAGTCCAACAGTCGAATCAACTGAGAGAAGCCTCTGTGAAGCAGATTTCGGAGAATGCATTGTCTGTTGAACTTTCCAAACCTGAGTCAACCTCACCTTTCAAGAACGGGGAGCAGGTTCGGCTCAAGTATTGGGATAAACAGGGGATCTACTTTTGCAATGCTGAGGTTGCCCAGGTGTCCGGGCCGGGAAACCAGAAGATCGAATTCTCCATCGTCACCCGGCCGGTCGCCATGCAAAGGAGAAGATCCTTCAGGCTTCCTCACAAGATCGAAGTTTGGTTGGAAGTGGTGGATGCGATTCATGGAGGGCTTCCCCCCGGTAAAGTCTTTAAGTCAAAAACTCTGGATATCAGCAGCACTGGACTGAGTTTTGAGACCGACGCCCCCTTGAAAGTCATGGATGAGCTCAAGGTCAGTTTCCATTTGCCCAAGAAAAAAAAGGTGGATGGCTTTGCAACCGTAGTCTCTTCCGAGAAGGTACAAAAGAAAAGGAAGTTTGTGAACTCAATTGGCCTTGAGTTCCACGGTCTGCTTCCGGATGCTCAGGCTCATCTAATGGAGTTCCTGCACGAGGTTAACGCCGCCGAGGGTAAGGGCAAGAAAGAGAAATAATCCTACCCATTGGCCCGAATTTCTCACACCCAATCTACCGCGAAAGCAGGTCTGGCTGCGTCTACTGCGTTTCACGACCCGCAAGCGGGTACCCCCGCGGCCTCCGTCGCGGGCCTTGCATCCACAGTCATCTCCACTGCCTCGCTACGATCAGGTGTGAGACATGCGGGCTACTCGAAAAGTTTTCTCAACTCCGGCTTGTTGACCTTCCCCATGATGTTGCGAGGCAGCTCATCCAATAGAAGAAGCTGAGCGGGAACTTTAGGTTTTGCCAGCCTTTCCTTGGCCCAGTCGCGAAGACTTTCCAGTGACAAGGAATGATCGGGCCAGCGGATCACGGCAGCACAGACTCGCTCTCCCCACTCCTGATCCTTGACGCCTATTACAGCACATTCCTTGATGGCAGGATTCGTCCTCAATACTTCTTCTATCTCGATAGCAGAGACCTTATCCCCTCCCGTTTTTATGATATCGACAGACCTCCTGCCAAGAATCCGATAGTAGCCCTTTTCCATTACCGCCTCATCTCCAGTGCTAAACCAGCCGTCGCGAAATGCCCTTGCCGTGGTTTCCGGTTTTCCCATGTACTCCCAAAAAACATTGAGGCCTCGCACCTGTATTTCTCCGGGCTTTCCTTCATCCCTGATGGTGTGAGCGGATTCATCAACCAGTCTCACCTCAACACCAGGCAAGGGCACGCCTACGAAACCGGGTCTTCGTTCTCGGTGGAGCGGATTCGACAAAGCCATCCCTATCTCGGTCATCCCGTAGCGCTCCAGCAGGGTGTGTCCGCTGATGGTCTTCCATCTCTCAAAAACAGCCGCCGGCAGCGCTGCCGACCCGGACACCATCAAGCGCATCTTGGCACAAGCATTGGACAGAACCTGTTGCTCCTCCCTCGTTGCATTCTCCCAGACTGCGATGAGTTTGACGTAGATTGTAGGGACCGCCATGAAGAGGGTCAGATCGCTATGCACGAATCGACTCCACACGGTTTCGCCATCAAACCGGGGCAGCATCTCGCAGGTTGCTCCCGCCCATAACGCGCACAAAAGGACGTTCACGATGCCGTGGGTATGATGGAGGGGCAAGACATGTAAGACGTGATCGTCGGGTGTCCACTCCCAGGCATCGATCAGGGAGGTAATCTGGGCCAGGATATTGCGGTGGGTGGTGACGACCCCCTTGGGTTTGCTTGTTGTACCACTGGTGTAAAGGATCATGGCCCGCCGATCCAGCGTCACTTCGGGAACAGGGCCTTTCTTGGCCTTTGTCGCCTCTGAGGTCAAGAGGAACCGGACCTTCAGGCCGCGCGCAAGGGACCGCAATGGCGATTCAAAGTCGGGATGGGTGACCACAATTTCTGCTTTTGTATCCCGAATGATGTGCTCTATTTCCGGTAGCGGATGGGAGGGGCAAAGAGGAACCGCGACTCCACCAGCCAGCCAGATGCCCCATTGCACAGCTGCATACTCGAGGTTCGGCGGAACCATGAAGGCAACCCGAGCTTCCCCGAGATCAGGCTGGTCACTGAGTAAGTACCCGCTGACCTGATGGGCAGCTGTGAGTAAGTCGGCGTAGGTGTGTCTTCCCGCCTTATCGATAATGGCGAGCCGTTGACCCTGTGTGAGGGCTCTTTGGATTAAGGGAAGACTTGATGCATTGGACATGGCCCGATGGCGCATACTATCAATCGACAGGTCGATTGTCACCGTCGGGACGACTCATGGATGGCGTACGGCAGCAGCTGGCAAAGGGAAAGTCTCAGGTTCCGATGGGCTGAGAGAGTGTGCGCTGAGGCTGCTTCGAACCGGCTTTTTGCACGGACCTGCTGGGTGCGTCCTCACAGGATTTGGCTAAGAACTCCATCAGTTGAATCTGGTCCTCCTCGTTCAGCTGAAGGAACTTCAACGCCACTGAATTGCTCGGTTGCCCATTGTTTTGTGCGGCTTCTGCTCGAACGACCCATCCGACGGCTTTCACCGATTGTGAGGCGGGCAAACGAAGGTTCATCTCCAGTTTGTCACCCGCTCTTAGGCCAAGACTGGTTTCAAATCTCAACCCAGCCACACTGATGTTCTCGGTCTTGGCTTCCGAAAATTTCTCCCCAATCAGGTTAGCTTCGGCAGCGTCAATGACGCTGAATGAGAAGGGTATCGCATAATTGACCCGATAGTAGCGCCTCCGCTGTATCGTGATTCCTTTACCGCGCATGGCGATGGCCACGTGTTGATGCCCGGCCCCGGCGATTTGGATAACGTCAGCATCCCAACAATAGACGATTGATCCTTCGTCCCAGTATTTGACCCGGACTCGTTCTCCTTTTTGGAAGGGAAGCTGCAAGCAGGGTCTCGAAAGCTCCAGCCAGACTTCATCGGAACAGCTTGTCGCAACGGAAGCTGCGAACTCTTCCTGTGAGCTTCCTTCAATAGATACAGCAAGTCCGATTTGCAGACCCTCACCGAGCCCTTCAGCGTTCTGGTTACTCATTGACTCTGCCACCAGCAGGGCGAAGTCCAGTTCATTTCGTCGCTTTTCTCCCTGGTTAATTTACGCTAACAATTAGTCGCACGGTTGAGGGGATCTGCCCTGTGATCATCCTATTGACCGCGGGGACATTCTGCGGTGATGACTGTCACTGAAGTTAAAAAAAACAGGCCGTGCTTTGCTCCATCAGCATGGTGACCTTGCTGATCGGGTACTTGTCCAACCGGTTGAGGAGGCAGGAACGAATCGAGTACAATGGTGAGAAAATGACAAAGAGAAAGTTGTTTTTATGGCCTCTCTGTGGTGGCTGGTTGCTAGCCGCCTTTGTCGGGTGGGTGGAGGCGGTTCCCCAGGTCAGTCAGCAGAGAAGCCGATCCCCGCTGTTCATCCTCACTGATGGCTGGGGACCGTGTGCTCCAGAAGACGAAATTAGAATTGCCGGTTATTTGAGAGAGCAAACACAAGGCTATCTAAACGCGTTGGAAGTACTCACTGAGGAGAGTTTCAACGATCGGGCCTATATTGATGGAGAGACGGCTAACATCCTGCAGCTCACTGTATCGGACCTCAAGATTTCCCTAAAGGAAATGATCACAACTCTGGCGCTGATTGAGAGGCTCTTTCAGCAGCGTCCTGCCGATTATGTCCAAAGTGCCCCTCTTTTATGGCTCACGGTTGTTAAGGACATTTCGCTGGAGAAAGGGAATGCAAGGAACATAGAGCGACTTGGGCTGGTGAAATCCAATTGGCCCAGCATCGTAGATATTTCACTTCCCAGGCTGTTTTCACGGATACTGGAACCCAAGTTGACCGAGTTCCTAAGAAGAGGGGAAAAGCAGTAAGTCCGCGAGCGAGGTCAATCGGTGTCGCGGTTCTGGTACACAGGTGGATTACTTGAGGTCGCCATCTCGTCAGCCTCCGTATAGCGGATCACACCTGTCTGATCGCTGTAGAAACTGCGATAACCTGTCGAACCAAAGACGAGGGGTCGGGCATGAACGCTGAACCCGGAACGGGTCCCGGAGATGGAGAAGGTATAACCCTCAACGATTCCTGATCCGACCAGATCCGGATTCAATCCCTCCTTCTGTAATGCCTTGAGGTCTGTGGTGTAGCTTCCGGAGCTGGTTGTCATGGAATAGGATACTTGAGAGGCCACCACGTTGCCCATCGTTCTGATTGCCAGAGCTTCGTTGGCCGCGACCCTGGATTGCAAAAAGGTGGGAACGACCAGGGCGGAAATCACACTGATCACCGCCACGCCGATCAGCAGTTCCATCAACGAAAATCCCTTTGCACTCCTCAAAACACTCCCTCTACCGAATAAGGCTAAAAATTGCTCGGGTGCAAGCCTCACTGTAATTGACGTGCCTGAACAGCAAGAAATAGCCTCTCTAGGCTGAATGTAGGATAAAAGCCAACCCTTTGGGATCACGAGTCAGGGCCAGAATACAACCCTTTAATCTTGAGGACCATCCTTATGTCACAGCCCACAACTCCAACAAAAGACAAGGAAGGCGGTTCAAAGCCTGAATTGCGCGGCCATCAGGATCTTCCCAAGCCTGGGAAAACAGCCTGAAAACGGGACTCGAGGCAAGTTAAAAAACAGTCGAATTAAGCGATGTAACAGCACACTCGTACTCTTAAAAATCCTTCCACGAAAGGGTTTCAGGAGTTTTGAGAGGGGTCTGAGCCTGCACTTTTCACACTCGATCTACTCCCTGGGCGGAACTGGGGGCGGCGACCCGCAAGGGGTGCCCCCGGCCTCCGTCGCGCGCCTTGTATCCAGGGCCATCTCCACTGCCTCGCTGCGATCAGGTGGGAGAAATGCGAGCTGGAAGTCCGAAAAGACGCCCTCAATGCTGCTGCTGCTGCAGTACCTCGGCGAATGAAAGTGGGGATGAGGCTAATAAAGGTAGGGGCCTGAAGGTTGAGGCACTCAACCGACAGGCCCTGAGGGAGGTAACAAACCGATCGAGAACAGTATACGTACCCAGGTGACAGTAAACTTGTGATCGCTGTCACAAGTCGAATGTTTTTTTCTGTGCTCCTGGGTAAATCTTATGAAGATACTGAAAACGAATGATTTGTGTTCTTATTGTTGATTGGATTTTACTCACTTAAAGACGGGTTGGGATGTTTTTTTAATCAGATTGCTATTTGGATCCAACCAGGTAGTTCCAGAAGGACTCTCCCTTGATTTCTGCTTCTGAAGAGATTTCCTCAGTTTGAATCTCCGAGAGGAAGTGGTCGTAAACGGTTGCTCTCTCATGGGCGAGAGGAGTCGGGCAGTAACAGGTTTCAGACCACTGAATCACACCCGGGGCAGTGATTCTGGCACGCTTCATCGAGGCCACAATCTCCTGACCATCGGGTCTTTGACGCTCGATGGAGCCATCGGTCAGTTTTTCCAGGAATGCGGTGGTTTTTCCTTCGATGATTTTTGCGCGAACTCGATAAAGCATGAACCTCGTCTCCCGGCTGGTCCGGGACGACCTCCTGTATCTTAGATGCTAGAACGTTAGAGGCCCAAAGGCAATGCGAAGCGTATCAATGTGGGGGATTTTGCCCCAGGATACCTCCGTTTCCGACTCAAGCGATTTTGAAAATGTGTGATCACCGTCACCAAAAACGGGAAAGTGAGTGGGCATCCTTAAGGAAGCCATAATGAACACGAGTCATTTCAAAGGGTCGGCACAGATTGGCATCGCTCTGTCTGCAGAAAAAGACATCAACAAACTTCTCGAGATCATCGTGGATGAGGCTAGAAGCCTTACGGGCGCCGATGGCGGAACGCTCTATCTCATCGACAAGCAGAAGATGCAACTTCGATTTGAGATTTTGCAGAACGACACCATGAAAATGAGGATGGGTGGAACCACCGGAGTGGAAATCACTTTACCCCCTGTGCCTCTTTTCAATGCTGGGCAGCCCAACCATGCCAATGTCTCCTCCTACGTCGCCCTCACGGAGAAGATCGTCAATGTCCCCGACCTCTACGAGGCAGAGGGTTTCGACTTTACCGGTCCAAGAATATACGATGACTGTACAGGCTATCGGTCTCAATCCATGCTTGTGATTCCGCTGAAAAACCATGAGGATGAAGTGATCGGCGTCCTGCAGCTTCTCAATGCCAGACATCTCGAAAGTCACAAGGTTGTCCCTTTCGATCCGCAAAGTGTGGATTCGATTGCGTCTTTAGCTTCCCAGGCCGCAGTGGCACTCACCAACAGACAACTGTTTGAGGATCTGGTTGAGGCCAAGTGTCGTACCGAACAGGCGTTCCTGGATACCATCCAGCGGCTGGCGATCGTGGCTGCCTACAAGGATAAGGACACGGCGTTACACATCAAACGCATGAGTCGCTATAGCGCCGTTCTGGCTAGCGGCCTTTGCCTATCGCCCAAGCAGGTGGAGATGGTCCTTCACGCCAGCCAGATGCATGATGTGGGTAAGATCGGTATCCCCGATGCCATTCTTCTCAAACCGGCCAAGCTCGATGCACATGAATGGGATATCATGAGGCAACATACCACCATGGGTGGGCACATGCTCAGCGGATCTCCATCAGAACTCATGCAGGCAGGCCGGATGATCGCCTTATCCCACCACGAGAGATGGGACGGGAGCGGGTACCCCAAGGGACTGGAGGGAGAAGATATCCCACTTTTGGGGCGGATCTCCTCGGTGGCCGATGTCTTTGATGCCGTTACCAGCCCGCGGCCCTACAGGGAAGCTTTCTCCAACCAGGAAGCCTACAGGATTCTAAGAGAAGGACGGGGCACACAATCTGACCCGCGCGTCGTGGACGTGTTTTTCGCACGACTCGATGAAATCGTAGCGATTCAGAGGCCTTCTCTTCAGAACTCTTCGATGGACAGCCCCTGTTGGGAAGTCGCCTGAAGACCCGTAAAAATGAGGTGTTTCGGTTAGCGGGATGATGCATTATCCCGGCTAAGGAGTTGCCAAGGTTCATTCACCGACTGAGATAAACGTAAAAAGCCTTGGCCGGTGGACAAAGGGGCAGCGGTATCAAGGGGCAGCGGTATCAAGGAAACATCCATCGAGAGTCTAGCCCGGATTTCGTCAATCGTCTCGTCAGGTTGCCGTTTTGGTTGCTTCGTTACAAGAACCCATGCATAATCCGGGCTAGCGAAAACACCTGCACCCGTTGTCGATTTTCAGGAACTTCGTCACCGATCCGGCATCTAGACTAATTGGAGGAACTCAACAGGGCTTTCTTTTGTACAGACAAGCCATCAAACCCTTAAGGAGTCTAATCTCATGAAGTATATTCTTTTAATTGTCGCACCCCTTCTTCTGGTCGCCCTTGTTGCTCAGAATCGGACCTCGACCGAGGTCGAAGGAACAGCTCCGAAAGACAAAGCAATCGCCACCTTGGCAGGTGGCTGCTTTTGGTGTGTGGAGGCGGATTTTGAGAAGGTGACTGGAGTCACTGAAGCGATTTCCGGGTATGCAGGCGGGGAGGAGCCGAATCCGACTTACGAGCAGGTTTCTTCGGGGAGAACCGGTCATGTGGAAGCGGTTCAAGTGGTGTTCGATCCCAAACAGATCAGCTATGCCCAGATCCTCGATGTGTTTTGGAAGCATGTGGATCCTACCGATGATAAGGGGCAATTTGTGGATCGCGGTGGCCAGTATCGAACGGCGATTTTCTATCATGATGAGACCCAAAGACAGATCGCTGAACAGTCCAAGCAGGCGCTTGCCTCGTCCGCCATCTTCGATCGGCCCGTTATCACCGCAATCAGACCCCTCAAGGAGTTTTACAAGGCGGAAGAGTACCATCAGGACTATTATGAGAATCATCCCATCCGCTATCGATTCTATCGTTACAACTCCGGACGCGACCAATTCCTGGAAAAGGTCTGGAAAGACAAAAAGGAATTCCAGGTCATTGAGCCGAGTTCCGAATCAGAAACAAAAACGGAATACAGAAAACCCGATCAGGCTACTTTGCGGTCCCGGCTGGCCCCGCTTCAGTACCAGGTAACTCAGGAGGATGCTACCGAACCTCCGTTTCGTAACGACTACTGGGATAATAAGGCCGAGGGGATCTATGTTGATGTGGTCAGCGGAGAACCCCTATTTAGCTCTACGGACAAGTTCGTTTCCGGTACCGGCTGGCCCAGTTTCACCAAGCCCCTGAATCCAGAGAGTATTGTGGAGAAAGAAGACCGAGGCTTCTTTGTGGTTCGAACCGAGGTGCGCAGCAAACGCGCCGATTCCCATCTGGGACACCTCTTTCCAGACGGCCCGGCACCGACCGGTCTGAGGTACTGCATTAACTCGGCGGCCCTTCGGTTTATCCCCAAGGATCGTCTGGAAGAGGAAGGCCATCAGGGGTACGTCAGCCTATTCAAATAATTAGAGCCGGAGCGATGCCTCCTTGGCAGCCCTTCCTCCAGGTGATATTCTTCCTCTCGAAGTCGCACCAAAAAGGAGGAGGCCGATGAAATTTCACCTAACTTTGTGTTCCTTAATCTTCATTGCTGCTTGTGCGCCAGCCGTCGTGGAAGAGGCAAGTACCACTGAAGCCGATCTTCAGGCCATCAATGACCTCGGTCAGGGATTCAGTGATGCTTACAACGCTGGAGATACAGCCGCGCTGACCGGGCTTTTTGCCACCGATGGCATGCTGTTGCCACCCGATGCTGCGATCCTTACAGGTCAGGAAGCCATCCAGTCCCTGTATGAGGGCACCTTTGCTCGGTTTACGGGCGAACACAGCACCACCTTCCAGGAACTTGAAGTGGCAGGGGACTGGGCATTTGGCCGGGGTACCTACACGGTTAAGCTGACCCCCAAAGAGGGGGGTGAAGTGATCGAGAATGAAGGCAAGTACATCGTTATTTGTCAGCGCCAGGTGGATGGCTCTTGGAAGCTGGCACGCCTGATCTGGAACACCAACTCCCCACCTCCGGGGGAAACGAGCTAAGTTCCTTGGATGAGGCCTTCCTATTGCCCATTAAAGCCGTCCATTTTTATTCGTAGGGACTGTCAAAGTTGACAGTTTACAGCCCCTTGGTTTGCTTATAGGATAAGGGGTGCGGTTCTCGTGGGTCTTACCCGAACCATACCCCTCAATGTGGACGGGAACCGCATCCGTACTTTGTTGAAATGAAAGGGAAGAAGGACGTGCCAAGACAGGAATCACTCCCTAAGAGACTGCTCCGCCTCAAAAAGAGGACTTCCTGGAGTTGGGAAAGAATGTGCCGCGAATTTCATCGAGTGATGGGTCAGGAGGGTCCCTCTCATACCACTCTCTTCCGGTACGCTATCGGAAAAGTCCGGCGGAGAAATGTACTCACAGAGCGATATGTCAAGGAGGCGATTGACAAAGTAACCGTTGAGTTGATCAAGCAGGAGCTGAGCGACGACGGGCTCCAGCAGGAGCCTCCCGAGAGGGAACTGCAGCAGACTGGGATCCACTTTCGTGAGTTGATTGAGAATGCCAAAGACCTGATTTATCGCTACCGGCGTAATCCACCCGGCTGTGAGTACATCAACCCAGTGGTCAGGGACATACTCGGCTACACACCCGAGGAGTTTTATGCCGATCCCCAGCTGGCTTTAAAGATCATCCATCCTGAGGATAAGACGAAACTGGAGTCAGTCCTCCAAAACCCTTATCCAGAAAATGTGACTCACCGCTGGATTCGTAAGGATGGCAGAGTGATTTGGTGTGAAAGCGTGCATGTGCCGGTTTATGATGAGGCTGGCAATTGGATCGCTACTGAGGGCATTTCTCGCGATATTACCGAGCGTGAGCGAGCCGAAACCTTCCTCTAGCGGACCGCACCATCTCCCCTCAAGCTGCAGGAGCCGATTGGAAGCGAAGTTACGGCTCATGTTTGGCCTGATGCGGTGACAGTTGTCACCAACCCTCTGAATCCGGTCATCCATCATAGGGGTGAACGAACAGGAGGAGAAAACTTTGATTCGCCGTAGCATGAGATCCCTTAACCGTTCCATCCTCTTCTCGACCTTGCCCGAGACTGAGAGAAGAGCCGTTACCCGTCTGGGTTTACCCTTAACGGGGACGGTCACTCTCGAGATTCAGGGGAAAAAGGTGGAGAGAGCGGTTCAAACGAAAGACATCAGTGCTGCCGGTGGTTATTTCATGTCAGATACGAGTCCTGCAATCGGTGATCATGTGAAGCTGTTGCTCCAGTGGCCTCCTGACGGGAAGGAATCGGAACTCATTATAAACGCAACGGGAACGGTTCTCCGGATCGATTTCTTACCTGAGCAAAAATGGGGATTCGCCGTCCTCTTTGATGTGAAGCGGGCCTGACTGTCTCGCTCCTTTCCTCCAAGAGCTGCTAGATATCCCTGTATCCTCGATACCTCCCCAAGACCGCTTTTACTTGTAGTCGAGTCACCCGTTGGAATCTTCAACCCTCGGCGGGATGATGGGCGCGGTCGTGCGGGATAAAGAGTTACTTAGCCTCTTTACTCCAAAGGACACCCGCAACAAACAGCGCCCAGATCATGAAGACGGGTTGGAAAAAGAGCCGTAGCCAGTAATACCACCTGCCCAATTCGAGACCCTGGACGGTACTGCCTTTCAATGCTACGTTGACATTAGCGATGAACGGGCAATGAACGAGTAATGGGGACAGAAGTCTGTAGTAGTGAGCTGCTAGCAACCGTTCTGAGAAAGCGAAGACTGAGCAATAGCCGCTCAGGGTACCGGCGTAGAGTTAGCCAAATTATCTGAACTGTAAGTGATTGAAAAAGTCGGTGTGCCGGGGGCCAGAATCGAACTGGCGACACGCGGATTTTCAGTCCGCTGCTCTACCGACTGAGCTACCCCGGCGCTGAAGAAGGCTGTATTCTACCAGAAGGGGACAAGCGACAGAAGATAAGAGGTCAAAATGAAAGAACGTATTGATGCCGACAAGGGGGCCCCTCCCGTAGGACCCTATTCACCCGCCGTTCGGGCCAACGGGTTGATCTTCGCTTCCGGACAAATTCCTTTGAACCCCCGGACGGGAGAAATCGTTGGAGGCTCCATTCAGGACCAGGTTCGACAAACCCTGGAGAATCTCAAGACTCTCCTGGAAGCGGCGGGTTCATCGCTGGACAAAGCGGTCAAGTGTACGGTGTATCTTCAAGATCTCCACGATTTTGAACCCATGAACGAGATCTACGCGACCTATTTCAACGGAGAGGTCCCGCCTGCGCGAAGCACGGTTCAAGCCGCCGGTTTGCCCAAAGGAGTGGATGTGGAAATTGATGTGATTGCCTTGGAATAGCCCGGGTTAGGCATGGTCCGGGCTAAGGGGGACACAAAAAAAGGGTGGGAGAGGGGCTCCCACCCTTGGATCAACGCTCGCGTCCCAAGCCTGTCCGGCTGGGGACCGTTGCTGAGATCAGTTCACCGAAACAGTGATCTGGCGCGGCTTGGCTTCCTCCTTCTTGGGCATGGTGACCGTCAGCACCCCGTTCTTGAGATTGGCTGAGATCTTTCCAGCATCCGCGGATTTCGGCAACAGGAAGCTGCGACAGAATTTTCCATACCAGCGTTCGACTCGATGATGCTTGGTTTCCTTTTCCTCTGTGAATTGTCTTTCACCGCTGATGATCAGGCGACCTTCGTTGACGGAGATGTCAATCTCGTCCTTCTCAAATCCAGGAAACTCAGCGGTAAAGATGATCTCGTTCTCGGTCTCGGAAACATCGACGGAAGGAGACCACGTCCTATTCGTCAATCGGGTGTCCGTGTCCTCGAAAAAGCGGTCAAAAGTGTCGTTAAATAGCCCACTCATTGTCCTTAATTCTCCAAAGGGATTAAACCTTACTAATTGCATTTTTCCTTACCTCCGTTGTTTAAAATAACAGACAGCGTGTTTTTCTTTCTGTGTTCCGCGCAGTTCACATTTCTCCTCACTGGTTGACTTAATTTATTGATCTCAAGCAACTTATCTCTTCCATCAACCAGTCCTGCTAGATATATAAGATGGACTTGTCGGGCTGTCAAGGTGTGCTTCTTCCCTGGAAAATGCTGGCGTTGCAGCTGCAGTTGTTGGGTCAAGTTTGGAGATGATATGATCGATCCAGCATGCAGCAAGTCTATCTGGACAACAATGCCACCACGCCGCTGGATCCCCTGGTTTTTGAGGCCATGAAGCCTCATTACTTGGAGGATTTCGGGAACGCTTCCTCGATTCATACCTATGGCCAGAAGGCCAATGCGGCGGTTGAGAATGCCCGCCGCCAGGTCGCCGAGCTGATCGGAGCCCGGCCCAATGAGATTGTGTTTACCAGCGGGGGCACGGAGTCCGATAATATGGCGCTTCGTGGAGTGGTCACCCATCACCGGTCACGGGGCAATCACATCATCACCGCCGTCACGGAGCACTCGGCCGTCCTGCAAACCTGTGAGCAACTGGAAAAGGAAGGCTTTCGGGTGACCTGCCTGCGGGTGGATCGGGAGGGGATGATTTCTCTGGATCGGTTGGAGAAAGCTATTGAGGAGGAAACCACACTCATCTCGATCATGCACGCCAACAGCGAGATCGGGGTGATTCAACCCATTCAGGAGATGGCGGCCCTGGCACAGGAGAAGAAGGTACTATTTCACACCGATGCCGTCCAGACCGTGGCCAAGATTCCCGTGAATGTGAAGGAGTTGGGTGTTGATTTACTCTCCCTATCCGCCCATAAATTCCACGGGCCCAAGGGGGTGGGCGCGCTCTATATAAAGTCTGGAGTGCAGATGGACCCCCTGCTCTATGGAGGGTCCCATGAGCGCAGCCGGCGGGCCGGCACCGTAAACGTGCCCGGCATCGTTGGTCTGGGACGGTCGGCTGAACTGGCCGGTGAGGGACTCAAGGACCTGGGGACTCGAGTGAAAGAACTGCGGGACCGGTTGGAGAAGGGAATCCTCGAGAACATTCCCGGTACTGCGGTAAACGGATCGAAAACCCGCAGAATTCCGCACTTGACCAATATCAGCTTCCGTGCCATCGAAGGGGAGGCCCTGCTGATCTCCCTTGATTTTCAAGGGGTAGCGGTTTCCACGGGTTCGGCCTGCTCCTCGGGGACCGTGGAACCTTCACACGTTCTGACCGCTCTGGGAGGCAATGCCAAGCTGCATAAGTCGGCCATCCGTTTCAGTTTGAGCCGAATGAATAGCGGCGAAGAGATTGAACACGTCTTAAGCATTCTGCCGAAGATCGTGGAACGGATGCGGGAGGTTTCCCCTCTGTACAGGGCGGGATAGTCAAACTTCAAGAAGCCGGCCGACCTGGGGATAGGCCTGCAAGAGAGGATCAGGGATCTGCTCCACCCGGCCCTCCAAGCGATACCGAAGCTGAAGCGCGTTGACCACTGCTTGTCCCTGGAAGTGGTTGTTGTAGATCACATAGACCTCTTCCACCTTCTCTTGGATAGTGCTGACAAGATCGATTTGCTGGTTGAGCTCTTCGGTGCTGTAGAGATAGTTGTAACGCTCATCCCGTCCCGCCTCCCGGCGAAACCAGTTGTCGTAGTTGCGTCCATGCAAGCGAAAGTAACCCACGTCTGAAGTGATATCGGAGTGGGGGGGAAGACTGTGGCTGATCAGCGGCTGATCGATGCCGCAAATTCCAACCCCGAGCTGGCGCAGAAAGTCCAGTACCTCCGGCTGATCCCACGATCCGTGACGAAACTCGACGACCAGAGGCATCTCGGGAAATTTCTCAACCAACCTTGCCAGCTACTCCCGTGACGGGTGCTCGTTTTTGAAGGACCAGGGGAACTGAACCAGCACCGCTCCGAGTCTACCAGCCTCAAGAAGGGGACTCACCCCTTCCTTCCATTGCCTGACCTCAGCGGGTTTCATCTCCTCCCGCCGGTGGGTAAAGTTCTGTCCGAGTTTTACCGTAAATCGAAAATCGGGGCTATGTTCGGTGCGTCGAACCCAGCTTTCCCCAGTCTTTGGACTGGGCGGTCGATAGAAGGTGCTGTTGATCTCTATCGTGGTGAAGAATTGAGAAAGGTATTGCAGCTGATCGAGCCGCGGCTGCTTGGGATATACGACTCCCTCCCAGTCGCGGTAACTCCAGCCTGCCGGCCCAATGCGGATCATCTTGAGGCTCTAGTGTTATCATATAGTAGAGGTTATGCCGGGAGAGGAAAAAAAGGGGAGACCCATTATCACGCTGATCACGGATTTTGGGGAAGGGTACTACGTTGCCGCCATGAAGGGGGTTATCCTGGACATCTGCCGGGATGCCTGCCTGGTGGACATCACCCACGATATCCGATCTCATGACGTGCTCGAGGGTGCCTTTACGCTTCTTTGCACCTACCCCTACTTCCCTCCCAAGAGTGTCCACGTCGCTGTGGTCGATCCGGGAGTCGGCTCGGAGCGTCGGGGAATTATCGTCGCAACGCCCGACCATTACTTCGTGGGTCCTGATAATGGCGTCTTTTCCTTTGTCTACAATCGAGAACCGGTCAAGAAAGTCATTTCCATCGAATCCCAGCTCTACTTGCGGGGGAAGGTCTCACCCACCTTTCACGGTCGCGACGCCTTCAGTCCTGTGGCCGCGTGGCTGGCGTTGGGAACGGAACTCGAAAAGTTCGGTGAGGAAATCGAAGATTACGCGGGCGCAACCGTTTTGCCCGTACAAAGAGTGGAAGAAGATCGGATCGAAGGCATGGTCATTCATGTGGACAAATTTGGAAACGTCATCACCAGCATCTCTAGCCAGAATGTCTCTGAGCTACTGGGGAGCAAGGAGGGTACTCCCAAGTTTCTTATCAATGGTCAGGAAATCACCCGCCACTACAGCTATTATGCCGAAGCTGCTCCAGGAGAGATTTTCGCGCTTCTAGGCAGCAGCGGCTACTATGAAATTGCGGCACACACACAAAGGGCTGCTGACATTCTGGGTGTTGAGCGCGGGGAAAAGGTTCAAATGGAACTTTCCTGAATGGTGAATGATGAACGGTGATTTGTCGTGTCTTCTACCTGAGCCGGTCTTCCAGTTGGACCGATTTCTCAGTTTTTTGATCCCGGTATTTCACGATGATCGGGGTGTACAGGGAGAGTCCCTGAGTCTTGCCATAGCCGGAAGACACGGGCCGAGTTCCGGGCACCACCACCGCACCCTCGGGAATTTCAAGGGGGTTCTCGTCGTTACCCCGGAGCACGGTTTCTCGGGTGAGATCATAAACCGGGGTTCCCCGAGTTAAAATGACACCCGCGGCCAGGACCGCTCCGCTGCGCACAATCGTTCCCTCATAGACTCCACAATTCCCACCCACCAGGACCTCGTCTTCAATAATCACGGGGAGGGCTCCCACCGGTTCCAGCACCCCTCCGATCTGAGCGGCGGCGCTTAAGTGAACGCGCTTACCGATCTGGGCACACGATCCAACCAGGGCATGGGAATCCACCATGGTGCCCTCATCCACGTAAGCACCGACGTTAATATACATGGGAGGCATGCAGGTCACGCCTGCAGCGACAAAGGTTCCGCGCCGCACGGCGGATCCACCGGGAACAATCCTGACCCCGGAGCTGAGCGCAAGCGACTTCAGGGGGAAGGTGTCTTTATCAAAGAAGCGAAAATTCTCATCAATGGATCGATCGGCCAGCACCCCCATGCGAAATCCGACCAGGATCCCTTTCTTGACCCAGGTGTTGACCTTCCACTGCCCGTCGACCCTTGCGACCGCACGAACAGTTCCCTCGTCCAGTTGATCCAGAAACGATTCGAGGGCGTTCCTATCCTCGGCGTCAAATCGATCCTTTTCAAAGAGCCCTTCAATGGTCTCAATCACCGGAACTCACCAGGTTGAGTTTGTCCAGCTCGTGATCCATCACTTTCTTGCTGGGGGCGCTAAGTGGACACAACGGAAGCCGGTAGACTTCTTCCAGCTTGCCCATGCGAGAGAGAGCATACTTGACGGGAATGGGGCTGGTTTCGATGAAGTTGAGCTCCATCAGATTGAGAAATCGATAGTGAATCTTACGAGCCTCTTCCCATTTTCCGTCAAGGGCCAGGTCGACCATTTGGGACATTTCCGCTGGAATTAAGTTACTGGCCACCGAGATGATGCCCTCCCCACCCATGGCCATGATGGGGAACGTCAGGCTGTCGTCTCCGGAAAGAACCAAAAAGTCTGAAGGCCGGCGGTTGAGGATCCGCATGACTTGACCCAGATCTCCACTGGCTTCCTTGACGGCAATGATGCTGTCGACCTGGGCCAATCGAAGGGCAGTTTCTGCTGTGATGTTAATGATGGTACGACCCGGTACGTTGTAAAGAACGACGGGCAAACTGATCGACTCGGCAATTTTACTAAAATGAAGAACAAGACCTTCCTGGGTCGGTTTGTTGTAGTAGGGAGTTACCGCCAGGAGGGCGTCGGCCCCCTCTTGCTGGGCAATGTTAGCCAGGTGGATGGCCTGGGTCGTGTTGTTGGTGCCGGCACCTGCCACCACAGGGACTGCACCTGCCGCGGTTTTCACACAGGTTCCGATCACCTGACGGTATTCCTCTTCGTTTAGAGTGACGCTCTCCCCGGTGGTTCCGGCGGGAACCAGAAAGTGGACGCCCGAGTCCAGCTGCCAACGGATCAGTTTTCGGTAGGCTTCCAGATCAAGCTGGGTATCGGATTGAAAAGGGGTGACCAGGGCAGTGCCACAACCTCGTAGATTGATCATTGCTCTTCACCAAAAAGGACGTCTTCGAAACGATACAAGCCGGTTTTGCCTTGGATCCACTGGGCAGCGAAAAGTGCTCCTTGAGCAAAACCCTCCCGGCTTCTTGCCCGGTGTTCCAGCCTCAGGGTATCAAAGGGAGAGTCGAAGCCGACAACATGGTTTCCCGGGAAAAAACCGGCACGCAGGCTGGATGTGGGTATCTCCGCCTCATACGATTCCTTAAGAATATCGCCCAAGGTCAGAGCCGTGCCCGAGGGAGCATCGACTTTCTGAGTATGATGAGATTCCTCAATAAAGGGATGGAAATCCTGAAAACCAGAAATCACCTTCCCTGCCTGACGGGTCAGATAAAAAAGAGCCTGCACTCCCATACTGAAGTTGCTGCTGTAGACGCAGGCTCCAGACTGGGTTGCAACGATCTGGCCGACCTTCTCCAGGTCCTGATTCCAACCCGTGGTTCCTATGACAATGGGAATCTCGGCGCGCGCAGCATTTTCAACATTGGCTACCACCGCCGCCGCCACCGAGAAATCGATGAGGGCATCGGTTTTTTCCACCCATTCCCCTGAAAACCCGGCTTCGGAGGGAAGATTGTCGATATCGATGGTGTGGAGGATTTCGTGGCCTTGATCCTGGCACACTTCTTCCACCATTTTACCCATTTTCCCGTAGCCCATAATGGTCACTCGCATGGCATCTCGTGCTTTCGTGCAGTCGTAGTCTTGTTGTTTCTCTCTCTCCTTCTCTTTCTCTCTGAGCGCTCAATCCAGCATCCCTTTCTTGAGAACCAGCTCTGCATTGAGCAGCGAGGCGCCCGCCGCTCCCCGGATCGTATTGTGGCCAAGCACGACGTACTTGATATCAAACAGCGGGCAAGGGCGGACCCGTCCCACCAGGGCACTCATTCCTCCATATTTCCAAACATCCCGGCGGGGCTGGGGCCGGTCCTCTTCCGAAACCACCACCACGGGCTGTTCCGGGGCCGAGGGAAGATTCAATTCATGGTCCGGTCCCCTGAATTCCTGCCAACATCGAGTCACTTCTTCCAGCCCAGCCGCCTCTTTCAGCTTGACTGAAACACATTCCAGGTGACCCTCCTCAACAGGGACTCGATTAGCGTGGGCGCTGACAGTAAAAGGGGCTGGACTAAATTGACGCTCATCCAGTGTACCCAGGATCTTTTGGGTCTCACTTTCGATCTTCTCTTCCTCTCCGGAAATAAAAGGAATGATATTGCCCAGGATGTCCAGTGAGGCAACACCCGGATAGCCGGCGCCCGAGAGCGCCTGAAAGGTGACCACATGAACCGTTTCCAGTCCAAACCTCTTGTGAAGAGGCCCGATGGAAAGAGCCAAAACGATGGCCGAGCAATTGGCGTTGGTGATGAGGGCACCCTCCCAGCCTCGATTCTTCTGCTGGTGGGGGATCATATTCAGGTGCTCAGGGTTGAGCTCGGTAATCACCAACGGAACATCTGAATCCATGCGATGGTTTGTGGCATTGGAAAACACCCAATACCCCGCTTGGGCGAAAGCTTCTTCTACCTCTCCGGCGACTGAGGAATCCAAACCGGAAAAAACAATCTTACACCCGAGATTCGGTTCGCAATCCTTGACTGTCATTTCTCGGATGGCTTCCGGAATAGGCCTCTCCTGTACCCAGTTCACGACATCTTGATATCGATTGCCGGATGATCGCTTGGAGGCAGCCAACTCTCGGATTTCAAACCAGGGATGATCGGACAGAAGCAGGATGAACTTTTGTCCTACCGCACCCGTGGCGCCTAAAATTCCGACTGGGATCTTTTCCATCTGGCGCACCATAGCATGAAAATGCGAATCACTGTCAAGGTGAGAATCGGTGGGTTGACCAAAAGGTGAAACAGGGAAAGAGAGTGGGCAAAAAAAAGTGTCCCAAGTGATATCAGCGAGAGCCGTTCCTGTTGGCTCAAGAAGCTCTCTCTCCCGACCTCGTTAAAAATCGGTTTCTCTGCTTCTTAAGTGGTGACCCTTGTCTCTGGAACCTCCGGCTGCCTCCGAAGAGCCAACCGACGACCCTGAAACGGGATCGCCTTCCCGCCTTGATTTCTCTCTTTCGAGAATCTTATCAAAACGGAAGTTCCCGGCCTGCGTCCAAAGCTGAGCTATGCTTCCCGCTTTCCGAAGAGAGCAGGTTTTCCTCCCAGCTCGTTTCCACCGCTGCTGGCTTACCGAAGTAAGCTGACCTCAGCTTCTCCCCTGGTTGGCTTCCTCGCTTCCCCGACCGAAGCCGGAGAGTGGATCTTTCCAACTCGGGGCCGCCGCCTCAGGGTTTCGGCTCGTTGCTTTTACCCCTTGGGACAATCTCAATTCTATTCATTTGAGGATCTGAAACAAGGGAAAAAAGCAAAAAATTTCTTGCACATTTTATGTGCAAGAATCGGTTTTTTTTCAGAGAGTCAGTGGGCGTGTTTTCCAGGCGGAGAGCGCACACCTTATCCACAGAATTTTCCACACGACCTTGAAACCACTTCGAATTGTTTCTTATGAAGAGGTTTTGCAAACAGTTGTTTGATCGATTTAGTCGATGTTGAGGTCTCGCGAGAACCTCTTTTCTCCACCCTCTTTTTGTCTGGTGGACGTGAATCTTTTGAGCTCTAGTGAGGCGCACATCGCCTTTGCCCAAGCATTGACCCGGGTCCGGTGATTCGTTACTTTATAGGCCTCAATCGAGTGTTCGAAGAACCCCAAGGAAGCACAACGCGGTCAACGTGGATGATTGTGACACTGCAGTAGGCACTTTATGCATAATCCCGGCTAGATAGGAGGAATTCATAAGTATGGCAATTGAGAAGGAACATAAGGAATTTCACACTTTGAACATGGACGAGGGATGGGAAGTGCCACCGGGTTATCCCAGTGGTATCCAGCAGAAGATTCTGTCGGGTCGTCTCGATGAGGAGAATAAAAGGGGGCACCGTACCCGGCTTCTGCGCTTCCTTCCCGGTGTTTACACAACGGCGCCCTTCGTTCACGAGTACTGGGAGGAAGTCTATCTGCTCTCCGGAGAACTGATTGTAGGCAACGACGAGCAAGGCGAGGGTGGTGAAACCTTCAGTCCCAACACCTACGCCTGCCGCCCTCCGGGAGCCTTCCATGGTCCCTTCAAGTCCGTGGACGGTTGTCTCCTCTACGAGATCCACTATTACGATCCCGCATGATCGTTAGTTAACCTAAAATGGGGAGCGTGCGGACGTCGTAACTGTGGGTGATTCGTCGCCTGAGCACAGGGTCCTCCAGTTCCAGCTCGAACCTCTCCGAGGGCTGAACCTCACCCAGGGTGGCCAGGGTGCCCCCGAACATGAGGGTGCCGTCGGAAAGGTTGTCACTTTTGGTGTAGCGTGTGATCAGATCAGTCGGTGGAAGCATCTTGGCCACCGGTCCCTCTTGATACAGCTCTCTTTTCTTCCCTGCGTATGAGCGAAGAACCATCTGGTCCCAATGTTCCGCAACTTCGGCGTAGGGCCAGAGGACCGGGGCCACAGGCTTGTCGCAGACTTGTTTGGAAACCGTCACCCCGTAGGTTTCCACTTCCCGGTCGGTGTGGTCCGATCCGACACCTACCCAGAGCTGACCCGATTGCTGGACAAGGACGACCTCCACTTCTCCGCTTGACTCTTCACCTACCACCTGAATCTTGCCGGCAATGGTCAGGCGGGCTGCCGCCACCCGGTAGAAAATGGGTGTAGAAGCCGGACGTTGTATCCCAAGTTTTTCAAGTTCAAGAATGTGCTTCTCCACGGCCTCTGCATCCCGTCCCGTCCAGCCGGCGATAACGGCTTCGCTGATGCTAAACTGGGCCGTCTCGGATCCGGCTGAAGAAGTGAGATCAAAGGACAAAGTGATACCGCCCGTGTCTGTTCCCATAGCCGGGGCATTATAACGGGGAAAGGAAGGAACAGACTACCCATTTCCCTGAGGGCAAAGAAGGGTTAAAATGCAGCGACCATGGGTATGAATGATGTATTGATGATGAAGGTGAGTGTAGATGAGCGGTAGAGAATTGTTCTTGAAGTATTACCACCTTGCTAAACTTGCTAAAGAGGAGAAGAGGAATTTTCTTCTGGAAAATGAGGCCGCAGAAGTGTGTCTGAGTTACCAGCTCCCTTTGCCCCAGGCCGACCTGGCTGGAAACAAGGAGGAAGCGATCTCCATCGCCGAGAAACTGGGTTATCCCGTGGTCATGAAAGTGGTATCGGCCCAGGTTGTCCACAAGTCGGATGTTGGCGGAGTTCGTGTGGGGATCATGGCACGAGAGCAGTTGGTGGAAGCCTATGATGCGATCGTGGAGAGTGTGAAACAGCACAGCCCGGAGGCCCAGATCAGAGGACAGGTGATCGCAAAGATGGCGGGTGAGGGCGTGGAGACGATCGTCGGATTGAAACGAGATGAAGTTTTCGGACCGGTCGTCATGTTCGGAATTGGCGGTATTTTCGTTGAGGTTTATCAGGATGTGAGCTTTCGGCTGTGCCCTGTCGGAGAAGAAGAGGTCGAAGACATGCTGAGTGAAGTCAAGGGATATAAGCTTCTGGGTGGTTTCCGAGGGATGCCCAAGGCGGACATCAATGCCCTCAAGAAGGTGATTTTGGCGGTTTGTGTTCTGGGAACGGAAAACCCTGAAGTGGGTTCAGTGGATCTGAATCCGGTGCTGGTCAACGGAGAAGGAGCACTGGCACTGGATACGCGAATCGTTCTGCAGTGAATCGAACTTTTTGCCGCGAACTTTCAGCTGTAGCTGCCAGCCTTCAGTTGTCAGCTCTCAGTTGTCAGCTGTTTAGGCTTTCAGGCTGGCGGGCATTGCTGCGGCCGCCTTTTTCATCCGATCCATGGCTTCCTGGATACTCTCTGACGTGGCTGCGTAAGAAAGCCTGACGAAGCCTTCGTAGTCGAACCCGCTTCCGTTGGCCAACACCACGCCGGCCTCCCTCACCAGGTATTCCACCAAGTCCAAGGAGGGAACACCAAGCTCTCGAACATCGGCGAACGCAAAGAAAGTCCCCTTTGGAGAATCGCAGTGAATCCCCGGAATGTCGTTTAGCCTTTCCACTAACAGGTCCCGCCTTTTCAGGTAGGCCTGGCGCATTTCCTCCACACAATCCTGGGGGCCTTTCAGGGCGGTGACACAGGCCATCTGTGAAGGAACGTTGGCGCTGATATTGACCGTATGATGGTACTTCAAAAAGTGGATCAACTTATCGCTTGAGGCTGCCAGGTATCCCACCCTCAAACCGGTCATGGCATAAGTCTTCGAGAAGCTGTTCACCTGCACCACGTGATCCTTGGCATCGGGGAGGGAAATGAGACTCTTGTGCTCAACCCCATCGAAGACCAGGTGCTCGTAAACTTCATCGGAGATCAAGGTGAGGTTGTGCTGCTTGGCAAGCGCCAGGATCCCCCGCAGGGTCTCCTCAGGGTAGACGCTTCCCGTTGGATTGTTGGGGGTCAGCACAATGATCATCTTGCTTCTTGGAGTGATGACCTTTTCGATGTCAGCAGGATCTGGGACAAAACCTTCCTCGCTCTTCAGTTTAACGAATACGGCCTTGGCCCCCGCCAGCTGGGCGTTGACCAGATAGGGCGGGTAATGGGGGAGAAGGACAATAATCTCGTCCCCGGGATTGGCCAAAGCCATGACAGCGATATGCAGGGCCGCCTGGCCCCCTGCCGTCACCAGGATCTCATCCTCCCAATTGTAAGTAGCGCCGTATTCTCTTTGAATCTTTTCAGCAATGCCTTGACGAAGTTCGGGGATGCCCCGATCGGAACCATAGTGGGTATGGCCTTCATCAAGAGCTTTCTTAACAGCTTCCGAGATGTGTTTGGGTAGGCTGAAGTCCGGTTCTCCCAGCTGCAGATAGATACAGTCCTCTCTTGACGCTGCCAACTCCATAATGCTGTAAAAGGGCGACCTCTGGACGGAAAGGATTCTGTCTGCCAGCATGAGATTGTCTCCTCAGAGAGCCATGGATTATACTTTCGCCGGGAAAGACGGGTCAAGACAGGTGCTTGCGTGGGCGTTGGTGTTTGGCTAGTCTGAGCAGCGAAGCCGAGGAAAACGATGCAAAAATACCTGACTAAGATATTCCGTGTAGTGCTGGCTTCGGGTTTTCTTCTTCCCCTCTGGGCTCAGACGGATTCGAAAGTCCAGAAACAGGGCGTGGCAGTATTCGTGGAGCAGGCCCCGAATGTTGATGGAATGCTGGATGATCCAGTGTGGGCTCAGTCGGATCCCTTGTCTGATTTTCAACAAAGGGACCCGCAGGAGGGAGCACCTGCCAGCGAATTCACCGCCGTTTATATCGTTTACACCAAGGACGCCATCTATTTTGGGTTTCGCTGCGACGATTCACAACCAACTGAAATCATAGCCACTGAGCGCCGGCGCGACCAGGATCTCACCAAAGACGACAGCGTGGCCGTGCTCCTTGACACCTTCTCCGATCAGCGAAACGCTTTCATCTTTCGAACCAATTCCCTGGGGACTCAGTTTGACGGTCTGTTAACCGAAGAAGGACTCGATATCAATATCTCATGGGATGAAAAGTGGGAGGCCGAGGCCAGCCGGAGCGAAGAGGGCTGGACGGCAGAGCTGATGATCCCCTTCAAGTCCTTGCGCATGGGCCAACAGGGGGTGTGGGGACTGGAGATCGAACGCCTCATTCGCCGCAAAAATGAGGCAGCCTACTGGAATACCTTTGACCGGAACTTTCAATTCGCGGACGTTTCCCAGGCGGGTCACCTGGTGGGAATGGAAAATGCTACCCAGGGCCTTCGCTGGAGGATCAAGCCGTATGGCCTGGCGGGTTTTGAACAGTTCCCGAACTCGATGGACCAAACCGTTACCCACAATTTGTCCGATATTGGTCTGGAGCTGCTGAAATTTCGTCCCACCCCCGCGCTGACCCTGGACGTCACCGTGAACACCGACTTTGCCCAGACGGAAGTGGATGATGTGATCGTCAATGTCACCCGTTTTCCTCTGTTCTTCCCGGAAAGACGTGAATTTTTTCTGGAAGGAGCTGGTATTTTCGAGTTTGGAACGGGGGTCGGTATTCGCCAAAGCCGCGATTTTAAGCTCTTCTTCAGTCGTCGAATCGGTCTCTCCCCTGAGGGAGATTTAATTCCCATCATTGCAGGAGCCAGGTTTACCGGTCGGGTAGGCCCCTACGCCATCGGCCTGCTCAATGTGCAGACCGACACCGCGTTGGGAATCCAGGGCAGTAATTTCGGGGTCTATCGGGTCAAGCGGGATGTGCTGGGACGCTCCTCGGTAGGAGCCATGTTCACGAATCGGCAATCCTCCCTGGAGGGAGACTACAATAGGGTCTTTGGGATCGACGGCAATTTCGTTTTTGCCGACCATCTCAACCTTCAGGGATTTGTAGCCAAAACGGAAACCCCGACCCTGCCCGAGGACGATTGGTCAGCCTTCGGCCGAATTTTGTGGAATAGTGATTTTCTTCTGGCAGGAGGCGAGTACCTGTTGGTCCAGAGAAACTTCAATCCGGAGATTGGATTTGTTCCGCGGCCTGACCAACGAAAGACAACCCTCCAATTCGGCGTCAAGCCCCGCCCCGAGAGCGATCTCATTCGCCAGTGGGTCCTCCGAACCCGCATGGACTACACCCAGAATCAGGACGGGAAACAGGAGTCGATGCAATACCATGTCTTCACCTCGGAAATGTTCTTCGAGGCGGGCGATCGACTCATGGTTGATTTACACCAGAGGTTCGAACGGCTCTTCGAGCCCTTTGCCATTCGTCCCGATATTATCATTCCGATCGGGACCTATCGCGGCGGGGACATCCTGGTGCTTGTGGATGCTGCGCCCCAGCGCAAAATAGCAGGGCGCGAAATCCTTCGATTCGAGTACAGGTGGGAGTTCTTTGATGGTCGCAAAATCGAACTGAGGTTTGAGCCGCAAATTAAGGTCAGCGAAGCGCTCTCTTTTGATCTCAGCTACGCGCTAAACGACGTTGATCTTCCCCAAGGAGATTTTACATCACAAGTGATCAATACCCGGGCCAACTACTCCTTCTCCAACAAGTGGCTCACCAGCTACACCGTCCAGTACAGTAACCTGGATGATTTCTTGAACTTCCGATTTCGCCTGAACTACATCTATCGGCCCGGAGATGACATTTTCTTTATCTATAACGAGGGGAGAAATGTCGATGAGTTGGAATCGGGACTGGTGGGCCGATCGTTTATGGTGAAGTGGACCTATTCCTTCGACTTCTAACTTCTTAAGCTCGAACGTCAGCGCCCCAGGATGTGAAAGCGGATGCCTCCCTGGATCAGGAGCGGTGTTCCGATACTGGCGGGATTGCTGCGAACCGGGTATTCCCGGTCAAAGAGATTCTCCACGGCCAGGAAGGCCTCGGCGGCTTCCCCCAGACGCCGGGAAAGTGTCGCGTCCACCACGAAGTAGCTCCCCAGCTTAAAGAGATTCAGATCGTCGTCAAACTGAGGTCCAACCAGTTTCCCCATCAGCGCTACATCGACGGCCTGCGGATTCATGTAGGCGGCCTGGATCGTAAACTTATGCTTGGCCACCTGGGCCAGTCGGTTACCCTCCAGATCGGGGTTGGCTGAGAACTCCTGCACCGTTGAATCATCCAGGAGGTAAGCGCCCGCAAATCGCCACCTTCTGCTGGGACGGTACTCCAGCTCGGTTTGCAGTCCCCAGGTGCGGGTTCGGCCCAGGTTTTGCCTCTGACGGGTGATGAGACTGGGTGTCACCGTCTGTGTCACGTTGGAGACAGGATCCTTGAGGCGACTCCAAAAGCCGGTCACACGCCAGAACAGATTCCCATTCAGAGCATGGTTCAGACCCCCTTCGACACCCTTCAGGCGTTCCGGAGCCAGATCGAAATTGGCCAGGGTAACCACATTACCCACCCGAAATTGCCGGTAGAGCTCATTGAGTGTGGGTGTGCGAAACCCGGTACCCACAGCACTCCAAAGCGAGACGGAATCGTTCACTTGATACGACAACCCAATGCGTCCGCTGACTCTGCCGTTGTCTTTGTCGGGGAAGTCCACCCGGGTCTGAGTCCCGGAAAAGACGGCAAGCTCCTCCTGGCTTGCGTCATAATTTCGCCAGTGATCAAAACGAGCGCTGAGCAGGGCCTGTAACCCGGGCAGCAGTGTCCAGGAGTCCTGCAGGAACACACCGACCGCTCGCTGCCGGCCACCGACATCGCGCAGACGCACCGGCACGGGAGGTGTGCGAATAAAGACGATCTCCTGGCTTTCTCCGTCCACCCACCTCCAGTCAAAGCCTGCCGAGAGCAGGTGTGAAGCGGTTACCGATTTGGACCATTGGGTGAACCCACCATAACCGTAAGTGGGAACCTCCTGGGTGAGGGCCAGTCGCTCGGAATTTCGATCGGCTGCAACGGCGGAGAAGTTGCTACCGAAGGTTTGAAAGTGAGAGAAGAATGAGGCCTGCCACTCACTGTCGTCGGGCGTACGAAAGCGCACTCCCCCTCCCAGGAATCGATACTGGGTATCGTTTTCCTGTAAGGGCGTACCGTTGTTGCGCTCCTCGCCGAAGTAACTTCCTTTGACAAAAAAGTTGAAGTTGGCCGAAGGGGTGTAATCGAGCTTGACATTAAAATTGTGGTGTTCGGCATTGGCTTCCTGATCCACCGAGCCTCGCTGGCCGGGCGCAACGATCTTGTATCCGTCGGTGTGAAAGAGGCTTCCATCCAGGGACAATCCCCAGGAACCCCACACGTCGCTGGCAAAAAAATCAAGTTTTGCCGTCGATCGATTGCCGGCGCGCCCTTCCACGGCCAGGGTTCTCTTTTCCGGTTTCCGGGTCAGGATATGGATCACTCCTCCCATCGCGTAGTTTCCATAGAGGTTGGAATTGGGACCCTCAACGATCTCAATCTGGTCAACGCTGAGCAAGGGAACACGGCTCCAATACACCCATCCTCCGAAAGGATCGTTAAAAGGCATATCGTCCAGCAGCACCAGGGTCCGGCTGACGCCGCTGGGTCCGATACCGCGCAGTGAAACTCCCTGACTGGTTGGATGTGCGGCCAGGCTGCTGGTGCGGCGGAAAAGACTGAAGGTGGGAACCTGGCGAAGCACATCATCCAGCGCCAGTGCCGGCGAGCGATGGATCTCATCTTCGTTCAGCACACTGACGGAAGCCGCCAGGTCTCCCACCCTTTGCTCGCTGCGGGTAGGGGTGACGGTGATCGTTTCCGGTAAGAGGGCAACTCGCAGGCGAATGTTCAAATTCAGGGTCTGATTCTGCTCCAGGGCCACCACCTCGGTGTGTTCCCTAAATCCTGCTGCGTTGAGGCGCACTTCGTAGGAATCAGGGGGTAAATTCTGAATGCTGAAACTTCCATCCTGGCCCGAACGGCTGACCCGAACCACCGCCGTTGAAAGTCCCTGCAGGCGGATTCGCACACCGCCCACGGCAAAGTCTGTTTGATCGGTAATCTGACCCGAAAGCGCACCCTCTTGCGGACCTTGGGATGCCCCGGCAATGGATATGGCCAGAGCAAAGGACCAGAGCATCGGCATGATGTCATGAAACTTCAGAAAGCGAATCTTCAAATAAACTCCCACCTTAGTGCCGCGCTCCATAAATATGGTGACGTTTGTGGCGAGCGCGATGGCCTCGACTGCGCGAAGCGACGACGATACGATGCCAATGTGCATCGTGGAGGAGGAGCGGCAAATCTATGCCGTCCCGCCGAGTCCGATGGTCTTGTCAGTGATTTTATACTACGGACGGGGCTTGCAATCAATGATCCGAATTGCCTCATCAAAAATCTATTCGAAATGGATACGTTGCCTCATTAAAAAATCTATTCGAAATTGCCTGGCCCTGAGCAGGGGAATAGAAGTGTCCTCCATGAAGGAATGGAGGGCACCAATGAGGTTAACGATGGCAGAAAAGCGTGTATTGGTCAAAAGTTTTGCCCCCCCCTACCGGAAGAAGGGCAAGAAGGTGAAGGGGGAAGTGTTGACGGAGTTTACCCAAATGACGGGCTACAACCGCTGCTATGGAGCCTATCTGCTTCGCCACCAGGGCAAGCGGATCCGGTTGAGCCCCAAGCTGGTGGCGGTAGGGGATATCGGCAAGAGAGTACGGCGAGAGCGGGCCCGCAAATACGACCAGAAAGTTCTAAAGGCGCTGACGATGATCTGGGAGATACTGGACTATTTGTGTGGCAAACGTCTGGTCGCGATTTTGCCGGAAGTGGTACCCATTTTACAAAGACATGGGGAACTGAAAGTGGATGCCAGCACCCATGAGCGGTTGATGCAGATCAGCGCCGCCACCATCGATCGGCTGCTGGAGCCCGAAAGGTGCAAGCACCGTCTCAAAGGACGATCCGGAACCAAGCCGGGAACGCTGCTCAAACACCAGATTCCGATCAAGCGTTTCGCCGACTGGCAGGAGGATCGCCCCGGTTTTGTGGAAGTGGACCTGGTGGGCCATGAGGGAGGCCAGGGTCGGGGGGACTACCTCCAAACCCTGGATGTGACGGACGTGTACACGGGCTGGACAGAGGTCCGAGCGGTGCGCAATAAGGCCCAGGTGTGGGTCCTGGAAGCGATGAAGCTGCTTCAGAAGCGCTCGCCCTTCCCTTGGCTGGGGATGGCTTCGGACAACGGCAGCGAGTTCATCAACAAGCACTTGATTCGTTTTTGTGAGCAGGAAAAGATCAGCTTCAGCCGAACCCGCCCCTCGCGCAAGAATGACAACCCTTATGTGGAGCAGAAAAACTATTCGGTGGTTCGGCGGGCCGTGGGTTATGCTCGCTACGAGGGAGAGCGAGAACAGGAGCTGGTGAACGAGTTGTACGATCGGCTGCGACTGCAGATCAACTTTTTCAAGCCGGTCATGAAGATGGTGGCCAAGCAACGTCGAGGGTCTCGGATCTGGAAAAAGTATGATGTGCCGAAAACTCCCTACCGGAGGATCTGCGAGTCCCTTGAGGTGGCGGACAAGATCAAGCGGGAACTGGCCCGAGAGTATGAGAAGCTCAATCCGGCCCAGCTGGCACGGCAGATCGGCTGGCTTCAGAATTGCCTTTTGCTCAAACCGACTCCTGAGCAGAAGAAACGATGGGAAGCGGGCTGGATGTGAAAATCTTTCTCTTGCTGCAGGCTGCGGGTGTTGGGCAAGGGGTTGCCACTCCTCTGGTTGGTGCTTTTTACCACCACTTTTTGCAATCCCTTTCGGATAGATTCTTAGTGAGGCAACGAATACCCTTTGGAATAGATTTTTACGTGAGGCAACGGGTGATCTTCGCAAGCGATCAGCTTACCTTGACGTGGAGAATCGCTGCAAGCTCTTAGGTCGCTCCGCGCCACGATCGAGGCCACCGATGAAGCGACTCTTGCCTGTCTTTCTCTTGGCCCGTTTGTGTCAAGATCTGTCCTCTTGGATGTTTTTTGAAAATAATCCAGCTTGCAAATTGAAATATGATACGATTGCAAATCGCCTTTCGGGCAATCCGGGCCCGGCAGATTTGTAGAGTTGAGAACAAAGGCTTAACAAGGTGAGGGAAAGGTTCACTTTCACTATAACCGTAATAAGAAGAGGAGATGTGGGATGAAAGTATTTGCCATTGCCATGGTACTGGTTGCTGCCGCCGTGCAGCCTCAGGCGCTGGCTCAGTCTGAGAAGGAATCGCACCGCCACATGGGGCATGTGGTCAAGAGTTGGGGCGATACCCCCGACAAAGTTGGACTGCTCACCATAGCGGAACAGGAAGCCCAGATCGCTGCTCAGCATGCCGGTTTAGCGGCCCGGGATCTGTCCGATCTGACTTCGATGCAGAGACATGCTCGACACGTCCGGCATGCTATCGATTCCTCCAGCGAGTCGCAGGGCCCGGGCAAGGGATACGGCTTATCGAAGGCAGCTCAGGGAGTGTCCCGGCACATCACTTTGGCCTCCAATGCAGGAGATGCTTCGGACAATGTGAAGCGACACTCCGAGCACGTCAAGGCCAGTGCTGACAATGTGGCGCAGTGGGGCCAGGAGATCATGCAGCTCAGCGAGAGAGTCCTGGGAGCCTCTTCCGCGGATCAAGCTGCGCCGTTAGTACAGGAGATCCAGGAGTTGACCCAGCACATCGTCGACGGTACCGACGCCAATGGCGATAGTCAAGTGAGCTGGGGACCGGGAGAAGGTGGTGTCGCTCAGGCCAAGCAACACATGGGTCTCATGGAAAGAGGGGAGAGTCAGTAGAGGGCAGAAGAGGCTCATCCTTTCTCCGGTGTTGTCTTCGTTCTGTACCCGTTTTCGTTGGCTTCAACACCCACCGGCTCGAATGGTCAGTGCAGGTAGAAAAGGCAGGCAAAAAAGGGAGGAGTGCTGCTGATGGTGACTTCCCCGTCTTTTCCCGTAATGGATTCAATGGGAGTGGGAGGGACTTGGTCTGACCAGGCGGAGACCTTGTTTTTCAGTGGGACCTTTGTGTCGTCAGCATCCTCGGAAATCTTGAATCGAAGATCGGCCAGAATTCCAGACGGAATCGAGTCTCCCTCTTTTGCCGCAATGCTCACCCGCAGGGTGGAGGTCTGGCCGCCGGGGTCTCCAGCCTCAGCCGTCACCTCTGCCCCTACTGCCTCTGCGGACGGACCTGGCATGACCTCCACAAACTCGAAAGTCTGGCCCGGGTAGGTAATCTCGCTCACCGCTTTTCCGATGGCAACACCCTCTGGAACCGTGAGGCTAATCGCAAGGGTCACCTCGTAGCCTGGACTCTCGATATCAGAACTCAAGTCCAGAGTCGGCACGGAGGACTCCTGAGGGGAGGCCACAACGGGTCCGCCCATCCAAGCCCAGCCAATCCATGCCAACAGCGCCAGCGACTTGTTTAGAGCAAGCCTGTTCAGTCTTGGCTCCAACGACCTGCCGTGAAGTGATCTACTTGCCAATCCGTACATTGTCTCGTTTTTGTCTGACACAGAAAGACTTCCAGAATCCTCTTGGGCCGATCTGGAAGCCGTTATCAGAGCGGCGCAGGTTGGCGGTTTCTCTTCAGGTGTTTAACCGCCTCACTCGCTGGTCTCAAGCGCTCAGTAGTATTGCCTTTTGTAAGGTAAGTGTTTTTATTAGCCCATCTATTTTTTCTTTTATTTCCCTTTGAGGATGTGTTATTTTCGCCAGTAGACCTTTCAATAGCCGCGGCCATGTTCGAGGTAACGTCGGCTTGATCGGGAGCCATCGGCAGGTGCAGTTTGCGTCTAGCTGATTTTTGGGATCGGGGTTACTCTCGTCGATTAGCGAAGAGCAAGGGGGAGCAGAATGCAAGGCAGAACCGTTGAACAGTTTGATGTGATTATTGTTGGAGCCGGGACGGCGGGCTGCATCATTGCCGCCCATCTGGCCGAGCGCGGGGTGCGGGCCAGAGACGGAGAACCGCTGAAGATTGCCATGATCGAAGCGGGACCCTACCTCTCGGGAAAGCTGAGACCGGGATATGGAGACCCCGTCCGACGTGCCATGTTCACCAACATCTCTCTTCAAGACGATGGAGTCCTGCCCAGCTGGCCATGGGGAGACAGTAACGCAAAGGTGGTGGGCGGAGCCACACTTTGGTGGGGCAACAACGGCTATGTTCCTTATGACCTAGACTATAAACTCTGGATGAATGAAACGGGCGTTGATTGGAGCAAAGACAAGTTTCGGGACAGTGTCCAAGAGATTAAGCGCGAGTGGAATCTTGGTCCTTTGCCCGAAGAGGTTCTCTTCCACGGGCATCGACTTTTCCGCGATGTCGTGAAGTCGATGGGGTACGACCCCACTCCGGTTACTTTCGGTCGTACCAACTGCCTGTATTGTGGTTATTGCGGAAGCGGTAATTATTGCAAGTATGACTCCAAATGCAATGTGCTGGGTTACGTCTCGCGAGCTCGAGAGAAAGGACTTGAACTTATTCCGGACGCCGAGGTGGAAAAAGCCATCATCGAAAGAAGAGGGGAAAAGGGCATTGTCCGGGGAGTGGTGCTCAAAGAAAAGAATGGGACCGTGCGGGAGCTCAGGGGGGACAGAGTGATTTTATCTTGTGGGACTTTTGGAACCCCGGTTCTGCTCGCTCGTTCCGGCTACGGGCCGCGAGAGCAGTTGGGTGACAAAACTCTAGTCCATAATCCGAACATTGGCCAGCATATGCAGTTGCAACCCAGTCACCCGGTGAGTGCCTACTACGATTTTGATGTCAAGGACGAACGAGGGGCAGGTAATAACGGACACTACTTTTGGCCGGAGACTACTCCTGACGGTAACCATATCGTCGTCATTCGAAGTACCGGTATGGGTTTTCCAACCTACCCCCAGCAGGCCGCACTGAGTCGATTCGCACCGCGTTTTGGTCAAGCCCATAAGGAGTATATGCGTACCGCCGTTAGGCGAGTGGGAAGTCTCCGCATTACCAATCTGACTTCCCCCGTCAGAGGAAGCATTAGCGTGCACACGGGTGAAATCTCCTATCCGTATTCGGATCCTGGTAACCTCAAAGCCCTGCATCGAGCTGCTGAAATGGGCTGGGAGATACACAGGAAGATGGGGGCCAAGGAAATCGACCGGACTCTTCGTAGGTCAGCTCGTGGAGGCCACAACGTAGGAACATGTCGTGCAGGTTCTGACCCCAAAGAGTCGGTGGTGAACCCGCATTTTGAGTCCCATGATGTGGAGAATTTGTTGATCTGTGACGGGAGCGTCATTCCGAGAGCTTGCCTCTCACACAAGTGTGTTCCCGTAGCGGTGGTAGCTGCGTTTGCGGCGCGCAGAATGATTGATAACCACTTTACGCGTACCTAAACAGGGTTTATTGCTATCACTCTTCCACTCATCATTAATGAGGAAAAAAAAGATGTCCAAGAAAGAAAAAGTTACCCGAAGGAATTTCATCAAACAGGGCAGCGTCGGCAGTGTGGCCGTGGCCGTATCTCAAGTGGGGTCAGTCTCGGGCCAGGCGACCAGTCGACTCCAGTCTGGCTATGATCGCTCTCTGATCTTTGCCAAGTTAGGAGACACTCTGATTCCCTCTGCTCCCGGCGACCCGGGCTACCGCCCCCTTGAGCTGTACAACATCACAGCCGAGGTCATGAAAGGATTGGAATCCCTGTCCGACCAGGATCTGGCCACGTTTAACGGTCAGAGTGCTACTTTCTTTGCAGGCAAAACATTTGTTGAACTTTCGGAAGACCAAAGAACCGATTACTTGAACATGATCGCCGATGGAGACAGGATCACCGACTCTCAGGTCTTGGGAAAGCTTCAAACGATCTACAATCTGGTTCGCACCCGCGTCTTTGGGGTTTTTTACCAGAATTATCCCCAGCACAGGATACCTACAGACGATGCAGGTCTCCCGATTCTTTCCAGCGACAACGAACATCAGATCACCAATCCCAATCAGCCCGGTCTCGTTACGGGTTGGGATATTGCCGGTTGGAAAGGGCCAATGACCTGGGAGGAAGAACAACAGCGCCGCGCCTATTATAAGAAGATGGGTTGGGGTGGCGACTAAGGAAGCAACGGACGGAAGCGGATCGGAAATTTGTGAGGTGGCAGGCCCGCTTCGTCCTTTAGGCATTGCACCTTTGTCGGATGAGGTGTCGTTGTCGGGCCCAAAACAAGTGCAGCCCCAGAGGCACCGCGACTACACTTGTTGACCGAGCAAAGGACCAGCTGATGAACGTAAAAACTCTTTTCGGATTCTTGGGTGCCGGGTTCACCCTCTGGGTGAGCAGCTTAATCTTTGGTCTTTCCATGGCCTCCCCTTCGCAGGACAGCAGTGCAGATCTGAGTGTCGAGCTTCCTGAGGGGGAGGGAAAGGTATATGTGCAGACCCTTTGCAGGACTTGTCATGGGCTCGAGCAAATCGTTTCCCAGAAGAAGACGCCAGAAGGATGGGAAGCAACTGTGTACGATATGTTGGGGAGAATGGCTTTTGGGATGGACCGGGAAGCGGAGATCATTTCGAAATATCTAGCCGCGAGTTTTTCATCGGAACCGATCACAACCCCATCTGTCGACCCAGCGCCCGAGGTGGCGGCTTCACCGAAGACAGGATCGCAGATTCACATTTTTCATCAAGTGATCTTCAAATTTAGACCCGAGGCTGGGGAGGAACAAAGGAAGGCCCTGCTGGAAAGCGGAAGGAGAATGCTAGAAAGCATTCCTGTAGTCGCCACGATGCTCGTAGGAAAGGTTGCCCAGGAGGGTTCGGAATTTCCATATGGTCTTGTGGCCGGATTTGAAAGTGAAGAAGCCTTGGAGGCCTATCGCTCCCACCCGGAGCACAGGAAATGGCTGGAGGAGGTTTATCGTCCCCTTGTTTTAGAGAGTGCCGTCAGCGACATTGTTGGGATAGAGTAGGACGTTCTCCAGAAGGATATTGGCTACCTTTAAAGGTGACGAGTTGGGTGTCTCCTCAGATTACTTGTTGAAGTGGGTCATCCATGGCACAGGGCTTTCTCGCCAATGTGCCCTTCTGCCCAGGGTGGACAAGACCGTGGAACTGATGAACAGCGGTGATGTCACGCACGCTATTCATGGGACGATACATTTTAGAGGAAACTATTGAAGGAAGGAACAGGAGGGTGATTTATGGGGGAGAAGAGTAAACTGACACGCAGGGGCTTTTTAAAAGGGGTGGGAACAACGGGTACCTTGATAGGAGTGGGACCGCTTATCAAGACGAGTAAGGCCCAAGGGCTCGGTGCCCCTCAGCCGGGTCCAGCGGATTGGCCTCGCTTCGGGTACGACTTGCAGAATACCCGCTTCAATGCTAGAGAGCGCACGCTGGGTCCCGGGAACGTAGATCGGTTGAAATTGAAGTGGACCTTTCGGGCCGATGGAGTGATTCAAACCACTCCCACAGTGGTCGGAGACAGTCTTTTTTTTGGAACGCAGTCCGGTACCGAATATTCGCTCGAGACAAACACAGGGGAACCTCGGTGGAGGGCCGGAGTTGAAAAGCAGCAGGCGCTTCGCTACATGAGACAGGGAATTCGTTCCTCGGCTCAATACTCGAATGGCCGTGTCTTTTTTGGGGACAATAAGACGAAAGTGCACTCTTTCGAGGCGGCCACGGGTAAGAAGATCTGGGAAACACAATTAAGCGACAAACCTACCGTACAGACTCGCTCTTCACCTGCCGTATACAATGGCCGGCTGGTCATGGGTTACTCGGATACCCGTGGTGACGCAGAGGTTGTTTGTCTAGATGCTGAAACTGGGGCTGTCTCCTGGCGCTTCAAAACCGCCCCCGAGGGTGCCGGTGGTTCAGTCTGGTCTTCGCCTGCCATAGATGAATCAGAGCATATCGTCTACAATGCGACGGGCAGCGTGAAGGGTTTTATGCCTCCAGGTCCTATGCTGTACACGGAGAGCATTGTCGCTCATGACCTGGAAAGCGGAGAGCTCCTTTGGTTCTCCCAGGCGAGAAGGGCCTCTCCCCATGACCTTGATTTTGGATGCCACCCCATGGTTTTCGATGCCAGGGCTCCCATGGGGTATCGTGGCGAGATGGTGCGAAATTGCGTGGCTGCGGGAAGCAAAGGGGGTATTTTCACTTGGAATCGTTACACCGGTGAACTTCTATGGAAAGTGATGCTCACCAGTGGAGCTGCCGGTAACGGTTTTGCGCAGGACTGTACGGCTGTCGCCTACAATCGAGTCTACTGTGTATCGACCGCCGTTACTCCCAAAGGTGCGTCCTCCGTAACGGCAGCTTTGCATGGGTACAACGGGGATATCGTCTGGTGGGTTCCCAATTCATCTGACAATCACGCTCCCGTCGCTGTGGCTAATGGTGTCTTCTATCAGGGGTTAATGGACGGCACGGTGGAAGCTCTTGATGCAGAAACGGGCCGGGTGCTGTGGCAATACAAGCTGCCCACGGCTCACCGGGGCGGCATGGCAATCGCTAATGGGATGCTTTACGTCGGCAGCGGTGAGCCCTCAGGAGAAACCGGAGAAACCGTGAGCCGAGGAAGCTATTATATGCATGGCTTCAGCATTGATGGCCTATAAATCCAAGTTAGAGGTAGGTCAGGATAAAAGAAAATCTGAGGAGGGAATGGGTCAATGTCCAACAATAAGACGATGATACGACGTGATTTTTTGAGAGCGGCGGGAGCGGTAACTTTTACCCTCTGCAATATGGGTTGGTTGAGACTTGCAGCCGGGCAGTCGACTCCCAAGAAGATTAATATGATGAGGAACTACGGCGCGGGACGATATTATTTCAACCCGCTAGGGCTTTACGTCACCCGCGGTGAGACCGTTCAGTGGGTAGCAGGGAGAGAGGGATTTTCGGCGACCGCTTATCATCCTGACAATGATAATCATGAGTTGCGCATTCCGGAGAATGCCAAGCCTTTTGACTCAGGGATCATGAATGTAGACACAATCTTCGAGTATACCTTCGACATAGAAGGCACATACGACTTCTATAGCAGGAGACATGAGGTTATTGGAGGGGTGGGTCGAATTGTGGTGGGTAGTCCGGGAGGCCCTGGAGAAAGGCCTTTAGCCTACGGATTGAGAGAAGGACGAGCGCCCATCTTTAAAGAGGTAGAGAAAACATTTGAATTCGCCCGATCTGAAGAGATTGTCAGAAAAAAAATCATCCCCTATCCGGTGAAGGAACTGGGGCGGAGATTTCCACTCTATTAATTTTCACTCTTGCTCCCTTTGTCGTCCTGTCTCACTGATTGTCCCAACCCTCTTAAAGACGATTCCAGAAAAGGTTCGAGGGGGTTCAATAGAACCGTTAGTCGGGGTCTTTGATTCAAGAATTTGAATCGAAATTCATTTTTTTGAAAGAATTCGGGCAGCCACCCCTAATAAGTAGCGCTGTATGTATCAACAATAGCTATATACAGTAGAATGCCGAGTGGTGCCAAAATTGCTCTAGTTTCTACATACATTGGATAAATAAATTGCTTGCTTTTGCCATAATCTTGGGATAAAAGGAAACAATCACACTGTGGGTTGCTCTTAAAGACCAAACTCGTTGAAAAGAAAACCTGAATTCATAAATTCTTTAGGGAGAGGGCGAAAATGAAACAGCAGACGTGTCGACCTTTTATTTTTGTATTTGTGCTGGTAGTCGCTTTGAGCGTTGCCTGGGCGGAAGCACAGACTGTGGCTTCGATTTCGGGCCGGGTGACGGATTCGACCGGTGCCGTGCTGCCCGGTACCGAAGTGGAGCTTGAAAACCTGGACACGGGAGCCACTCGAGTGGTGGTGACCAATGACCAGGGAGCCTATCGAGGCCGGAACCTGCCTCTGGGGAACTATCGGGTTTCAGCCAGCCTCCCGGGCTTTCAAACGGTCGTCCGAAGCGGCGTGGTGCTCACGGTTGGCCGACAGGCGGTCGTCAATGTGGAATTGCCCGTCGGAGAGATCAGCGAGCAAGTGCAGGTAACGGGAGATGCGCCCCTGGTTGAGACAACAAGCGGGGCCATATCGGAACTGGTCACTCGAGACCAGATCTCCAATCTGCCTCTGAACTCTCGAGACTTCTCTCAGCTCATCACCCTGCAGGCGGGAACCACCAATTACAGACGGCAAGAGGGCGGCGGGCACGTCGGCTACGGCGCCCGCATATCGGTGAACGGGGCACGGCCTGAAGACAGCAGTTTCACACTGGACGGAAGTGATATCACCACGCCGACCGGACTGCTGCCGGCCGGGGTGTCCAACGCCACCCTGGGCATAGAGGCGATGCGCGAATTCAAGGTGATGACCAGCGCTTACAGCGCCCAGTATGGAAGATCCGGTGGAGCCAGTCTGATTGCCGTCACTCGCTCTGGAACCAACCAGCTTCACGGCTCGCTCTTTGCGTACCACCGGAACGACAACCTGGACGCACGAAATTTCTTTGATCCGACCAAACCGGAATTGAAAAGAAACCAGTTCGGCTTTAGCCTGGGAGGGCCGATTGTCCCAGATCGGGATTTCTTTTTCGCCAGCTATGAAGGTTTGAGAGACCGAGGCCCGGTGTTATTTAACAACACCACTGTGCCCACTGCAGCGGCCCGTATGGGGGACCTCGGCTCGGAGGGAATGGTTAACATACATCCGGATGTGGTTCCCTACTTGGATCTCTGGCCGGATCCCACCCCCGGTGGGCAGGATTTCGGGGATGGCAGTGCGGAGTTCATTCGCCAGGATAGCCGCCCCACCGATCAGGACTACTTCGTGGTGCGGCTGGATCACGAGATGGGGGATAACCACTCCCTGTTTGGCCGCTACACCTTTGACGATTCCAACAAACTGACTCCCCAAGCTTTTGAGTTGTTCAACGAAGCGGAAGCACAGCGCAACCAGTACGTCACGCTGGAAGTAAGAAGTGTTCTTTCCCCCGCTCTTTTGAATCAAGTGCGGATCGGCTACTCGCGTTACAATCTGGAGCGCGATCTTGAGGATGGGCCCCGCGTTCCCGACCCCTCACTCAACTTCGTGACGGGGAGGCCCTTTGGAGGGGTTTCCGGGCTGGATCAAATCAGCAGTCTCTCAGGCTACACCGGGACCATGCCCAGACAGCTCAACCTGAATACCCATCAGCTCAGCGATGATATCTCGTATAGCAGGGGATCTCACAGCCTGAAGTTTGGATATACCTCCTCCTGGTTTGTCTTTCACAAGAAGAGCTTTGGCCGATACGGTGGGGCCTGGCAGTATAGGAGCTTCGACGGGTTCCTAGAGAACGGTACAGTCAGCCGGTTGCGGCTGATGGGTGACGGCGCCGATGCCGTCCGCACCTTTACCCAGTGGCTGCATGGCTTTTATATTCAGGATGATGTTCAGCTCCGATCCAATCTGACCTTGAACCTTGGCCTTCGTTACGAATACGTCACTCAGGCCCAGGAGCGGTATGGTCGAATGTCCAATCTGATCGACATTTATAACGATCCGGAAGCGACGGTCGGTGAGTTCTTTACGAAGAATCCCTCAGGAGATGATTTTGCGCCGCGGATTGGACTGGCCTGGGATCCCACGGGGTCGGGAAAATATTCCATCCGGGCCGGCGTCGGCGTGTTTCAATCGCCCATCGTCGTCCGGCAGACGTTGCAGATCTTTGACCGCGTGACCCCCTTTTGGCAGGAGATTGACGCGCGCAATTTGCCGGGGGGGTTCTTCCCCAATCTGGATGATGAGATCGAGGCACTGACGGCAGGGACCAAGGCCGTTCACGTTTTCGAGGCCGAGCCGAGCAGCCCCTACATGACCCAGTACAGCCTGAGTTTTCAGGCATTACTCACCACCAATTTTGTGGCGGAGATAGCTTACAGCGGTTCGCTGGGCGTGCACCTGAGCAACGTTCACCGTCTTGACCTTCCTGAGCCCGCCTTTTGTGGAAGATCGACTGCTCCTGCTCCTGCAGCGGTATGTGTGGGCAGACCTGACGACGCTACCTACTATGCCCCTGATGCGCCCTTCCTCAATCCGAATTTTACGCGTCTTCAGTGGTATGGCACCGGAGGATCGTCCAACTATCACGCTTTCAAGACGACGTTGACGAAACGTCTCAGCGCGGGACTGCAGTTTCAGGGAGCCTATACCTGGTCGAAAGCATTGGACAACGGATCGGCCGTCACCTCGGGTGTGCTGACCGATACCTGGGGCCAGGATCCCTTTCATATGGAGAACGACCGGGGCCCGGCGGATTTTCATGTGGCGCATAACTTTGTCGCCAATTACAGCTACGATCTTCCCTTTGGTTCGGGCACCAGCGGGCTGGCCAACAAACTCATCGATGGGTGGCAGGTGGCCGGCATTGTGACCTTTGCCACCGGCTCGCCAGATACCCTCAACAGCAGCTCTCGGCTGACGCATCGAAATGCCGCCAGGGCTCGCCCCGATCTGGATCCGGCATTCACTAGCCCCGATCCAAGTTTCTCGGATGGTGTGCAGTGCAATGTGGACTGCCGTTACTTCGAAAACGATCGTTTCAACAACCAGGTTCAGGGTTTTTACGGGAACGTGGGGCGCAACACCATGATCGGCCCGGGCTTTTCGAGCTTTGATTTCTCAATCATCAAAAGCACCTATTTGGGCAGCGATGGTAGCAAGAAGGTCCAGTTCCGAGCGGAGTTCTTCAACCTTACCAACAATGCCAGTTTCGATACCCCCGACAGTACGGTCTTCAGCTCCAGCGGGCGCACGCGATCAACTGCGGGAAGGGTCACCAACACCGTAGGGACATCGCGGCAGATCCAGTTGGCGCTGAGGTTTGAATTTTAGGGGTTCGCTTGCGATAGCGCAGTCTTCATCTGCCGGCGCTGGGTCCTTTCCCAGCGCCGGCGACATTACCTTTCGGGGAGATCCTGCCTTTCCGCCGCTTCCCGAATATACAGGTCGGCGATCTCCTTGGTGATGAAGCCCTCCTTTGTCAGCCCTGAAGCGGCTGCCTTGACGCATTCCACATAGCGGGAGCGGTTGAATCGTTCATCGGGTTTGATAAGACCCAGTCGCTGCCAGGCCCTGGTCACCGCCTCGCGGCGGTCACGACGCCCGTTCTGGTTCATGTCGACATAGATCTTACGTCCATCTTCAGGCTCCAAGCTCTCCCCATCGAAGGGGGCAAGGGCGGTGGTACCCCCCCCTCGGGTTCCCCGGCTGGGGGGATAGGGAAAGTACACGCCCAGCGGACAGGCGGTTTCGGGGAGATCTACGGCCTTGTTCGTAGCCATCAAGCCGAGCAGTTCCGGTAGATCCGACTTGGTGGGTGGAGGCTCAATACCTCTCTCCACCCAGTGATCCAGAAGATCGATGACCCCATCCATGAATCGCCACAAGGGCAGGATTTCGATGTCGCCCACCCGGCTACCGTCCTCCAGGGTCTCTCCTCCCGAATGGCTGACGCCCCGCACCTCGTACATGCGGAACTGGCTATCCAGACCCTTCTCTCGGAAAAGCAGGGCCACCCTTCTCTTGTTGATCAGGTAATTGGGGGAGACCCACTCGGGTATCTTGTCGACGTCCATCCCTGGACCCGTGGAGAAAACGGCGGGATAGAGTTGGTGAGAAATCGCAATTGTCTTGGTGAAGTGAGCACGCTCCTGCTGTGTGCGGAAGAGAACATCCTCGCTGTTTTTCATCAGAACAGGAAGAAACAACCCTCCGGCCATGTCGTCCCAGATAAATCCGTCAACCAGGGGTGTTCCATCAGAGTCGATGTTGCCCCCCGACATGTAATTGAGCAGCGAGCCCGTCATCGCCCCCCCCGAAAAACCATACCAATAGGTTCGGGTGGGTTTCTGACCCAAGCGATCCTGGAGGAAGTTTCCGGTCAGTCTGACCATGTCCAAAATCAGCTCGGGCACCAGGCCGACGTTCTGGTCGGGCCAGAGGTCGCCGTTATCCAGGGTTACAGAAAAGTCTCCAGGGGCACTCACAGCAGCATTGCGCTTGGTCACCGCCACCGCGTAACCCTTGGCCAGCATTGCTTTTTCGTACTTGTTCAGATCACCCATTGGTTTGGCGGGATCCAAGTTCTGATCCCATGGCTTCCGGGATCCACTCCCAAAGGAACCGGTGCCCCCGTGAACCGTCACAAATAACTTTCCATTCCATCCCCTCTGAGGATAGACGAGCGTCATGGCAGTCCCTTTGGAACCCTCATAGCTTAATACTCCATGAAAGCGCGGGAAGGTGTTCCCGGTCTGCGCATAGACGAAATCGGGTGCGGAAGTGAAGTGGTTGGACCGTGGGCCCGCCTTGACGATCCAGCCTGCCAGAGTGCCGCTGATCCCCATGTCGACTCGCCGGTATTGGTGGTCCCGGTCGACAATCCCGGCATCGTACATACGACAATCTTTCTGGCCCACTAGTTGGCCGTTGACCGTAAGCCTGGGGGCCATGAACTCCGTGCAGCTGACCGAGGGTCTTCGGTCGGAATCTTCCTGTATAGCAGCGGCAAGGCTGCCCAATGACAGCAAAGAGACCATCCACCAGACGGGCAGCTCTTTCACTCGAATGCCCATATTTCTCACTCCTCTCGTTTCATTAAGTTCATATAGTTACCGGGAGTTCATATCGTTACTGGCCAGGATGCCCAGCTCCCGTTTTGACATAAATGATGATCAATCGAGCATTTGTTGCCTCCGGTCCTGGAGAGGATAAGAAATGATTTTACGAGCGGTTGACCAGGAGAGTGGAAAAACCGACTACGGCCAGCTTAATCCCGCTGGTGTTAGGAGCAACTGTCTCGGAAGGCAGGGAAAAGACCTGCCTCAGGCGCTGACTGAAATCAATGGGCCTTCATATTCCTACCCGTAGAGGTATACGGTGTGGCCCCCAATTTGAGGAGCAGCTCCACCGTTTCCTGGCGCGATCCCAATCTGGCTCTCCGAAACCGGTCGTCGCGGTTCCAACCCTTAAGATTCCGATACACGAAGCCATCAGGGTCCCCCAAGGCGATGCTCAACGCTGTCTGTCCATGGATGTCCTTGGCCTCCAGGTCGGCACCGTTGTCCACCAGCAACTGAACCACATCGTTTAACCCATAATATGCCGCACCGTGCAGTGCGGTTCGGCCCAGGAAATCAGCCGCATTGACGGAACCGCCCAATCGAACAGCGAGCCTGACGGCTTCCAGAAACTCCTTCTTCTGCTCAGCTGTGGGGTTCCTGTCGCGGTCGACACCCATCCCCGCCGCCACCATCACCGGAGTCAGACCCTCCTTCGCCGACATTGTCGGATCGGCTCCCCCTTCCACCAGGAGGCGCATGGCAGGGAGATCGGCGACTGCTGTTGCCAGCACAAACGGACTGATACCGGTCAATCCCACTTGGGGCAGCATATCACCTCTGGAGCGGGAAAACCGATGAACATCATAAGGCAGCATGTCCTTCTTGATTCGAGCGTTCGGATCGGCTTCCCGGGCCAGGAGCGCCTTGACCAGTTCCGGCATGTTGGGGTTCACCCAGAAGCGGTCCGTTGAAAAGGTACCGGCGTAGAGGGCTACTATGCCTTCCTGCAGCGCCCAGTGCAAAGGGGTCATCCCATAACCATCGGTTGCGTTTGGATCCGCCCCCTTTTCCAGCAAGAATAGGGCGACCTCCTCGTGGCCGTTGGAACCGGCCAGCACCAACGGGGTGCCATCGTCCGGCGTGCCCGAATCCACGCCCGCTCCTGCTGCTAACAGGATGCGGACGGAGTCCAAATCACCAGCCTGGGCAGCAAACATCAAGGGGGTAAAACCGCCTTTCACCTTGGGGAAATACACATCCTCTTTGTAGAAATCAAACGGTGCGCCGCTTGCTTTTGCTGTCAGGATTTTGGGTTCGTAAAGAGGCAGGGTAGCGGACCTGGCACCGATGTCTGCCCCCGACTCAACCAGCGCCTGCACAACCCCTGAGTGTCTGCCTGCCGCCGCCCACATCAAAGCCGTCTGCCCCCGCTCGGTTTCTTTCGCGTTGACGTCCGCTCCCTGGGCCAGAAGCATCTTCACCGCTTCCGCATTGCCGGTACGCGAGCAGGTCATAAGCGGCGTCTCTCCTGTCGCTTGGGTGGTTTTCGGAGTCGCCCCCGCTGCCAGCAGTTTCTTGACCATGGCAGCGTTCCCTGTGGTGCAGGCCATCGAGAGAGGGGTGATACCGTAAAGGTTTGCCGTGTTCACGTTGGCACCGGCACGAATCAACAGCTCCCCTATTTGCAGATTGTCCCGCTCGACCGCCCAAAGCAGCGCTGTCGAGCCGTCTGCCTGGATGGCATTGACGTCGGCGGCCTGCTCCCTCAGCAGAGAACGCACGGCCTCATCGTCGCGCTGCTTAACAGCATCCACCAGCCCAAGGTCGCTGCTGGCGGCGGCAAGGCCGGCCACTGACAGCAAAAATACCATGCATGAAATGGGCACTCCCTTGACTCTTCTGCTCATGATGCTTCTCACTCCTCTCCTTATCACTCTTACAGTTACCGGCAAAGACCCGTCATCTACATGGTGGCGAGATCCAGCTTTCCGGTGGCATCGCTCCACTCTTTGTCGATGAAGCCGTCCGTGGGTATCCCTGCCCTGTCCATTGTGGTCAGGAGCAGATTCGACAGCGGCACATCCTGATAGTGGAGGTGACGTCCCCCCTTGAATCCTCCGCCCACCAGCAGCGTCGGAAGGTCGTGATGGATATGCCCCATGCCATCGCTTAAGCTGCTGCCGTAATGGATCAGAGAATGGTCCAGCAGGTTGCCATCGCCATCAGGAGCGGATCGCAGCTTGTCCAGGAAATAAGCGAACAGGTTGGAATGAAGAAGGTCTATCCTCTTGCAGTTCTCGACCAACTCAGTCCGTCCCCCGTGGTGAGATGAGGCATGGTGCCCTTCGGGAATGCCGATCTCGCGGTAGTTCCCCGTACCCTGCTCCTGAGTCCACATGAAGGTGATCACCCGAGTCAGGTCTCCCTGGAAGGCCAGTAACATGAGATCAAGCATTAATTTGCCATGCTCTGAAAAAGTGGCTGGAATCCCTGCAGGCCGCTTCATATCCGGCAGTTCCCGGTCCGTTTGCTGCTCGGCGACCTGGATGCGCCGCTCGATATCGCGAATGGCATCCAGATACTGGGTGAGCTTGCCTCGGTCCGCTGCACCGAGTTGCACCAACAGATGATTCACACTGTCCGTCAGCGAATCCAGAATGCTTTTTCGCTCCTGAATAATGCGCTGCCGCTCAGCCGGGTCGGTGCTCCCTTGCTCCCCGATCAGGCGTTCGAATACCTTGCGCGGATTGTGCTCCGTGGGGAGCGGCGTGGTGGGATTGCGCCATGAGATCGTCTTCAGGTAGTAGTTACTATAGTCACCGTCGGTGTTCCCCACAATGTCTCCCGATTCCAGACTGATCTCGAGCGACCCCAGCTGGGTGTGCTTGCCGAATTCCTTGGCTGCCAGTTGGTCAACAGAAATTCCCACCGCTTCGTCCGGCCTCGGATGAATGCCCGTCAGATAACCCGCGCAGGGCCGCGCATGAACTCCCCCGCCTTCGTTTCCCCGGGCATCGGCCGCGTTGAGGTCCAGTCCGCTGACCACCAGCATCTGATCCCGAAATGGAGCTAGAGGCTCCAGAGTTGGAGGCAGCTGGAATCCGGATCCCAGGGTGGACGGCGTCCACTGGTCCATGATTCTCCCATTGGGACCATAGAAAAATGCCAAGCGCTTCGTCGGTTTCGCCACCTCGCTGCTGGCTGCTAACGCCGGCACCATTGCGTCCAGTAAGGGCAAAGCAATCGTTGTCCCAACACCGCGCAAAAACGTGCGGCGGGGGATGGCTTTATTGAAAATAATCATAATGCTTCTGACCTCCTCATCTGAAAGTGTGTGCTTTTGATGATTCCTAAAACCAAGGACGACCAGCGATAGTTGGGGGCGCCCTCCCGTATGATCTCTCGAACGACCGGTGCATCGTAACTGTCGAGTCCTCGACCCAGCGCGTAGGTGAAAAGTTTTTCCGTGACGTTCTGGACAAATTGTTCAGAATCTTCCATCAGAACCTTTCTGAGTTCAGCCGGACCCTCAAACCGGGTCCCGTCAAGGAGTACTCCTGACGCATCAATGGGCGCTTCACCTTCGCTGCTTCGCCACTGACCCACCGCGTCAAAATTCTCCAGCGCGAAGCCGTAGGGGTCGAACTGGGCGTGGCAGCTCGAGCACACGGGATTCGCCTGGTGCTCCAACATCCGCTCCCGCATTGTGAGACCCCCGACTTCCCTCCCATCTTCGTTCAGGGCCGGAACGTTCGGAGGAGGAGGAGGGGGCGGTGCACCCAGCAAGTTTGCCGAAACCCACTTGCCGCGCAGAACCGGGGAGGTCCTGTTGGCTCGGGACGTCACCATCAGGATACTTCCCTTGCCCAACAATCCTCTCCGGTTTTCATCGGCCAGCTGGACACGCCGAAAGCCATCGCCATAGACTCCGGGAATTCCATAGTGCTGAGCCAAACGTTCGTTCAGGAACGTATAGTCCGCATTCAACAACTCCAAGATGTTGCGATCCTCCCGCAGCATGCTCTGGAAAAAAAGCCACGTCTCCTGCTCTAATGCGTGACTCAGCTCACCGTCGAAATGAGGAAACTCTCTGCCGGACGGCATCCAGTCCCGCACATTTCTCAGATACAGCCACTGTCCGGCGAAATTATCCACCAGAGCGTCCGAACGCGGATCGTCCAGCATGCGGCGAACTTCCCGTTCCAACACCACAGGATCTCTCAGCCTGCCCCCCTCAGCCAGATCTAAAAGCTGGTCGTCCGGAATGCTGCTCCAAAGAAAAAACGACAGGCGGGAGGCCAGTTCCACGTCGCTGATCGGATAAGAGGTATCCGGCGGTACATTCTCCGGATCACGTTCGATACGGAACAGAAACTCCGGGCCAACCAATATTCTTTGAAGCGCCAGTTCAATTCCTGCTTCAAAGCCCCTCTCCTTTCGGCCGATCTCATATATACTCAGCAAAGGCTGGATGTCTGCATCCACGACGGGCCGGCGGTAAGCGCGCCGGGCCACCGTTGAAAGGATCTTCTGGGCGCAAGACTCCTCCTCATCACGACTCTGTGGGTTACATACGAAGACCCTGCGGCGGCTCGCCGTGTCTCCCACCCCTTTGACCTCGTAGGGTCCAGCGATGGTAAAACTGCCCACGGCTGGCTGGCCTCCCTTATACTCATCGATATCAGCCGCCATCGGACGCGGCTGATATTCCAAGAGACCTTCAGGCTTCACAGATTTCTTCAGAAAGGTGACCCCCACCAGCCGCGTCCCCGCCTGCACCGGCAAACGGACTTCCAAGCCATCCTCCGCCCCTCCAAACTCGTAGGCCTTTTGTTCGGGGTCACCCATGAAATAATTGCCGGTGCGGGTCTGCAAGAGTCCGGTCTCGCCATGGCGCTCGCCGCCAACCGTAAACTGCTGGATTCTTGCGCCGTCCAGTAAAACGTCGAGCTGGTGCGGCTCGCCCAGGAGACCGCGGATAAAACCTGTCGTGTCTCTTTGCAGTGCAATCTTGATGACGTACTCGGCATCGACCGGGAAGTGATGGCGAATCGCGATTCCGCCACGCGACCCCAAGGGAAGATCGTCACTCGAACGGGTGTCCTGTATGAGATCCCCGGAAGCCTTGTACGTCTCGATGGTGGGAGGGATCGAGCCATCTCCAATGGCGAGGCGACTGATCTTGGCTGCCGCTGACACATATCTTTCCATCAAAAGCGGCGATACCGAGAGGACCTCTGCAAGATTGTCAAAATTTTCTCCCGAATCATCGGCGGGAAGATACGATTCACCATCAAAATCGAACGCAAGCAAATCACGGATCGAGTTGGTGTATTCGGCACGGTTCAGGCGATGGATGAGTGGTCTGCCCGGATGAGACTCGGCTGCGGACGGACCGCCAAGCTCCGTCTCCAGGTAGGTGGCCAAAGAATCATAGGTGGCCTGGTCCGGCCGCGGCATGCCGGGAGGCGGCATGGCACGGGCCTGCAGTTTCTGAACCACCTTCCTCCACACTTCCGGGCTTTCGCCGACTTGCCCAATATCCACTTGATCCAGCAGAAGATCTGCAGTCCGTAGGGTTTCATTGTGGCAGGTCAGGCAGTAGGTCTCCAGTACTTCACGATGTTGCGAGGCCGTTTCACTGGAGCTAGAAGACTGTGGCTTGGCCGACACAAGGTAGCCGGCTCCTACCAACGCGACGGCAATCCAACCCAAGATCGGTTTTTTCATCGTAGTGACCCTTCAGTCTAAAGGCCTGGAGGACGCACGAAAATAAACGCCACGCCCCTCTCGACCTGGTGAATACCCCTAAAGCTACACCGAAAAGCTACACCGATGGCTACGCTACAGAACGTGCCCAACGCCTTATCGAACAGGTGAACGCCAAATAATCGTCTTTGGCGAGTACGCTATCATTATTGCTACAATACAGTACCTGATATGACATATGACGTAACCCTCGGAGTACCATGGGGGGTGAAGGATGTCAAGGAGAAAGTGGACACCCATCATAAAGCAGTGGAACGTTCTTTCTGTAATTCGCAAGACCCATCAGCAAACGTCATCGTATTTATGCGACGAGACACTTAAAATCTCCCCCTCTGTTTCTGATTTTACTCGGGATGAGGCTTGAGATCGATGGTATCTGCAATCCTGGCTTGACTTGGAGAATCGCTGCAATATCGGCCAGCTTCTGGGTGGTGGGCTGGGCTTGAGAGCCTTTCCCGTTTTCTGGGTGACCGGATAGGAGTGCTCCCTGGCATTTGCATTGTCAAGACAGGCCCTCTACAATTTCGGTGATCCTAGCCCGGATTATGCAGAGTCCTTGGCTAGGGAAGGAATGGTATCGTGAGCAAACACAGCAGGGTGAAGATCACACAGACCAAGTTGGATGAGCCCTTTGAGTTCGCCGTCACGGTGAAAGGGAGCGGGGGGGACACTCAGCATGAGGTCACCATGACCCAGTCTACGTACGAGCAGCTGACGGGGAGTCAAGTGAGCCCTGAAAGCTGTGTAGAGGCAGCCTTCGAGTTCCTGCTGGAACGGGAGCCCCAGGAGTCTATTTTGACCAGTTTCGACATCACCACGATTTCCACCTACTTACCCGGAGTTTGAAACGGAATTCCCCGGCTATCTTCACTGAACTCCGAATATTTCAGTGTGCCCGCAGCGCTTTGAGCGCCGCGTCATGCAAATGACCGTTGGATGCAACGACTCCTCGGTTTTGCGTCAAGATGGGTCCCACCGAGAAGTCCAGACGTTTCCCATCCAGATCGGTGATTCTTCCACCTGCCTCTTCGATCACCAGAGAGCCCGCGGCCTGGTCCCAGATTTTCTCCCGGTAATCCGGATAGGCTGGGGAAAGAAGGCGAAAGAGCAGGTCACCCGTGCCCGCAGCCAGGACAGCATATTTAGCCTGGCTATCCATGAGTACAGGTTTGGCACGGACCCCTATGGACCGCATCAGTTCATCCATCTGCCCCACGTTGGTGTGCCCAGCCTCAAACGACCGCAGGACGCGCGCTTGGGCGGGATCTTCACGTTCAGACACTTCGAGTTTTTCAAACCCCTCGGGGCCGGTTAAGTGGGTTTTCCAGCACCCCTGTTCACGTGCGGCGATGATCAGGGAGCCACCCTCCAGGTTGGGGCATGCCAGAGCACCAATCTGAACCTTATCTTTCACCACCAGGGCCAGTGCCACGGCGTACTGGTCGCCCCGCAAAAAACCCTTGGTGCCGTCAATCGGATCCAGTGCCCAGAATCGATGAGCCGATTCCTTGCCGCCTCGATCGATCCACTGGTAAACCTTTTCCAAAGTGGCTTCAGGCACGCCTTGGGCGACGGATTCCACCACCTGGTCCTGAAGGCTTTGTTGTTGTTGGGTACTGCGGAGCGTTACAGAATCTTCTTCGGCCACCAGAGTGTCCTCTGGAAAGGCCATCTCCAGTGAGCGCCCCAGCACAGCCTGAAGAGCGAAATCAGCCACCGTAACGGGTGATTTGTCCTCCTTGGCCAGGGGGGCGGGAGCCCTATCCCGCTGAATCTTTTGGGCCAGTTGAGCGGCTTCCTTCAAGGCACTCACTGCAAACCCGATTTCAGGATGATCGAGATCAATCATGGCGCCCATCATCTTCTCACACTCACTGCTTCGCTTGCTCCTCGGCCACATGACACACTACAATACGAGAGTTGCCACGGTGGGCGTAGCTCAGTTGGTAGAGCACAGGGTTGTGGTCCCTGTGGCCGCGGGTTCGAGCCCCGTCGCCCACCCCAACTGCTTCCTCCCGCCCTCAAAGAGGTGCCTTATGCCAGTGAGAATCCCAATAGCCATGATATTGGGACTGCTCATTTCGCTGACCGCCTTACGCGGGACGTTCCCGATGATCCTTCTGTTCCTGGGCCAAGGAATGATCATCGATATTTTCGTGTTGCCGTTGAGCCAGCTCATAGTAGCTGAGTAGAAAGTAGAGGCAAAAGATGGGGTTGGTTCAGGAGGAATTGAAGAAGGTCATTCTTGAAGAAGCTCTCGCGTCGGGTTTGGGCAAAGAGGACGCCGAAGAGGTGACGGAATTAACGTTCTTGAGATGGACGGAACTGATCAGGGACAAAGTGCCAGACAGGAACACACAATTGAAGGAACACCTCAGCAATGAAAAGCTCCTTGAATTACTGAGGCATGCTACGGACGAAGTCTGGGTGAAATTCATGAAAGAAAACAAGGGGCGGGCCTGAAGTAGATGGGTGTGAGAAATGGGGACTAAAGATCTCTGTTGGAGGGAACGATGAATACGATGACGATTCTTGCGTCCAACGATGCCGTGTTACAGCGAATGATTAGGGGTCTTGGAGTGGTCGCGACAGTTTGGGTCATGACGGTGTTGGCACAGGCAGTCGGGCTCGCTCAAGCCCCGTCATTGACCACCTCTCAGGTGGAAGGCGATGCCCTCGATCAAGTGATTCCATCGGTCAAGTTGTGCCTGGCTCGGCCTTAACTTGACAGCCGTCTTGACAAAGCGACTCCAAACGACTAGCTTGGCCGACACAACCTACTTTGATTTTGAAAGGAGAGGCAGCTATGCGTAAAACAAACTCCAGTGGATTTTTGACTAGGGTCCTCTTTTTGGCGGCCCTTGTGCCTGGCGTGGTTCAAGCTCAGGATATCCCCTCGGACCTGATCGTCTATCCCGACCTCGTGGTCTACAACGCCAAGATTGTCTCGATGGATGATTATGGCATCAACTCGAACGTGGGCAGTACTTACCGGGCTATTGCGGTTCGAGACAAGAAGATATTCAAGCTGGGGACGGATCAGGAGGTTCTGCGTTACGCGGGACCTGACACCGTTCGTATTGATGCCAAGGGAAGAACGATCATTCCCGGTGTGATCAATGTTCACACCCATATTCATGACGGGGCCATGAACAAGTGGGTTGATGCCAATCCTAACACCACCGCCGTGAAGGTTTTTCGCGTGGAAGGGCAGAGCCGAGCCGAGATCCGCAAGAACGTGGAAGTTCTGATGAGAGAACGGATGGGGAGCGTGAAGCCCGGCCAGTGGAGCTTCTTTTATCTGCCTAATCCGGCCTTCGGCACCGGAGGGGGAGAGGGTTACGACTTTCTCAGACATGAGGACATGACCGCTCAGCAGATTGACGAGATCACTGGGCTCGAAAAACCAGTTCTTTTGGCCGCTCATCCCGCTTACATCATCAACACCGCTGCCATGAATCAGCTGGAGCAGATGTATGGCGGCAAGACCGATGATTATCCTGAGGGCTGGACCGAAGTGGGCTTTGCCGATCTAGGGGTGGAATACCGCCGGGAAGTGGTGGTGGATGGTTATTTTGCTGATAAGACAGACCAGTTGAAAGAGATCATCTACAGCGGATTGTCGGAAAACGCGGCCGCGGGAGTCACCACCTTTTCTTCCCATATCATGGGCATCCAGAACATTGATGCTTACATGAAGTTGTTTCGGGAGGACAGGCTTCCGATGCGCTTCGCCTTCACTCACTACACCGGGTTTACCATGAACCGGGACGCCGAGGGATTCTACCGGAGGATGGGAGATCTCTTTCAATTGGGCAATGAATATATGTGGTTTCAGGCCATTGGACTTGGAATGATCGATCACGGTCCTCCTTTGTTTTGCAGTACCATGATTGATGACCAGTCGCTCGCCGCAGAAGGCAAGAAGGCAGACTACTATGAGTGGTGCCGGTATTCGAAAGAGACCAAGAATTACAAAACCATTGTGACGGCCCTGTCCAACGGTTCCCGGGTGGTGGCCGGGCACAATTACGGAGACCTGTCGGCCGATCACTTCATGGATGCCATTGAGGAGGCCATGGAGAGGAGCCCGGAGATCACACTGGATCACATCCGCTCGCTGCGGTTGAGCATGGACCACGGCGGCCTCTATCCACGGCCCGATCAGCTTCCTCGCATCAAGAATCTGGGAATGGTCCTGGCCATGGGTTCGGCTGCCATGAGCCGTAGCCTGCCGTGGATACAAAAATACGGTTTTGAGAAGTACCAGGGATGGGTCATGCCCACCAAGAGAGCCCTGGATGGAGGGATCAAGGTTGCCTGGGAAGGCGAGGGGGGAGTCGACAATGGGCTGTTCTCCCTGATGACACCCTTTATCACCCGAAAGAACCGGCAGGGGTTGGTCATCGCTGCCGACCAGGCCGTTGACCGGAATACGGTGTTGAAGATGGCCACGGCCTGGGGCTCGGAATATCTGATGAAGGAAGATGAATTGGGCTCCCTGGAACTGGGTAAGGCGGCTGACCTACTGGTGTTGAACCAGGATTGGTTTAACGTGCCTCAGGAAGATCTGGATCGCACCTATCCGCTATTGACTCTCATGGGCGGAGAAATCCGCTATCTGCGCGATGAATTTGCCCAGGAACTGGGAATGGAGCCGGTCGGCTATCAGATCCGCTACAACTTTGAGCAGGGAGGCGCCCACTAAGAGCACTTCTTGGTGAATAGGAATTTCCTTTTATTCCGTAACTCCTTTAGAATCAAACTACGCGCCCGTAGCTCAGCTGGATAGAGCGCCGGACTTCGAATCCGTAGGTCGCAGGTTCGAATCCTGCCGGGCGTGCCATTTCTTTGTTAATGACCCACGGAGGGATTCCCAATTTACATCTTTGGATTTGGGTTGAGGTCTTCCCCTGGAAATGTGGGCTGTCCTTACATTGGGTTGGACTTTTTAAAACGAAAGAGTTTAAGATCACGGTGAACATCTTAAAAACGGGTCTAGCTTAGGAGGTTTTATGAGTCGCTCTCTCATGATGAGTAGGTATTGTGTTGTGGTCATGGCCGTGCTTCTTTTCTTTCCGGTGATTGGCTCTTTTGCTCAACAGCTGCCACCCGAGGTGGCCAGGTGGGGCTACGCTGACACCCTATTCATCAACGGTAAGGTGGTGAGCATGGATGATAAATCCACCTCGACCGGAGTGGGAAATATCTACCAGGCTATCGCGGTCAAGGGCGATAAGATCATGAAGCTGGGGAGCAGTGCTGAGGTTAGGACCTTAGCAGGACCCGACACCCGGGTGCTCGACCTGAGAGGAAGAACCCTGATTCCCGGCATCATTGAGCCTCACAGCCACATTTACGGTGGTGCCGTTCGGTACCTGGACCGTTTCGGCTTCAAGTATCCCCCCAATGGGATTATCGTGAGTGCGGAGGCGGACCGTGACCTGGAGAAAACCCAGGCCATTATGCGGGATACCATCCAGGAAGCGGTTAAAAAGGTGAACCCTGGCGATTGGGTGGTCCTGCAAATGGAGCGTAATCCTGAGACACCTTCGGCGCTGGGTTTTTGGGGAATGACCCGGCGTTTGACCAATCGCAGGACACTCGATCAGTGGGCCCCTGACAACCCGGTTCTCATGAGGCCCGGCTTAAGGGGCAACATCAATTCCAAGGCGCTGGAAATCTTGAATGCGGCATTCCCCGGTTACTCCGACTCCATTCAGGAGACCATGCACGGGGATGTGATTCACGAGGACATTCCTGACATCGGCTGGGTGGGAAGCCAGGAGATGTCGGTCATCACCTGGGAACTCTTTCTCTCGAAGCTACCCTTGTCGACCCTGGCCCAGGCGCTCAAGCTGGTCTCGGAAGAGTTTGCCACCAAAGGAGTGAGCACCTTTTCCAGCCGGATCCAGTTTCCCAAGATCATGAGCGGATATGCCACTCTGGCCGGTCTGGGCCAGATGCCCATTCGTTTGGATGCCCATTATGAAGTGCATCGCATGCCCATAGATCCCCAGCAGACCCGTCAGATGTACCGGCGGACGGGAGTCCTGCAGGGAATCGGAGACGACTACCTGTGGATTGATGGCGTGGCTTCCGAGCGGTGGGATTCCTTTTACCCGGAATCCTGTACAGGGCCGGATACCACGGCTCCGCCCCACATGAAGGCTCGGGAAACGTGTCCTAAGCCGGGAGATCTTCACTGGGATACCCTGGAGAATGCCATGAAGTCGGGTTGGCGGCTGGCAGGCGTGCACATCTGCGGCAGCGAGAGCGCTCGCTCGTTTTTCAAGATGATCGATCGAGCACGGGCGGTCAATGGCTGGACCATGGAAGACGTGCGCCGGATGCAGATGACCGGAGAGCACTGCGGCGTGATCGGAAAACAGCCGGATATCATCCAGAAATTGACGGATTATGGGATCATCTTGAGCTGCGGTCCCGACATCGTTGACGAATCACCGGATTGGATCAAGGATTATGGCGATGAGATGAATGACTTTGTGCTGCCCTTTCAGACCTGGATCGACTCAGGTGTAAAGCTGGTTGGCCAGCATTGGGGATCGGGTTCCAGCGATCCTGGAAGCCAGAATTTCCAGCCTCCTTTTTTTATGGCATGGCAGGCGGTGACCCGAAAGTACGATGGACAGGTCTGGCAGCCGGAAGAGCGGATTGACCGGGTGCATGCCTTGAAGATGTACTCCATCTGGGCCGCTGAATATGTTCAAAAGCAGGATAAGCTCGGTTCACTGGAGGCGGGTAAATTTGCCGATCTTCTGATCATCGACCGGGACTACTTCACCGTGCCGGTGGATGACATCTTGAAAGTCCATCCCTTGATGACCATGGTGGGGGGTAAGATGGTCGTCCTGCAAGCTCCGCTGGCCAGAGACTTTGGAATGCAGCCCGTGGGACCCGCCTATGATTTCACGGATGACAACGTGGAGCATATCGGCAGTCCTCTGGCGGATATCGTAGCGAAGTTCCAGAGAAGCGGGCCGAATGTGACGCCTGAGGAAGAAATGACCCCATGACGGGTTGGGGAAGCCACACCCAATGTTGGCTTCCTCTTCGCTCTGCATGGGAGATCCTTTTACACTTCCGGTCAGGCGAGTTCTAGAAGTCCTGGCCCGCCACGGGGTCACTGATCGCTGGATTTCTCCGGCGGCGCGAAGACGACCAGGGCCTGGCTCTCGGGCGGGCTCGGGTTGTCGACCGAGGAGGCCCCAGCCGCCACCACCGCCACGTACTGCCTGCCGTCTTTGCCCAGATAGGTGATGGGCACGGCTCGCGCGCTCATGTTGATCTTGGTGACCCAGAGTTCCTCGCCCGTTCTGGAATCAAAGGCGCGAAAGCGTCGATCGTTGGTCGCGCCGATAAAGACCAGGCCTCCCGCTGTGGTGATGGGACCGCCAAAACTGACCCGGCCGGTTTTCTGTTTCTCTGTCGGCAGCTCCTCGGTAATACCGAGAGGTACCTTCCATGCAATGTCTCCCGTAGCGGCGTTCACCGCCACCAAGTGCCCCCATGGCGGCCTGTTGCAGAGCCAGGCTCCCTCACCCGAATGCATGATGTTACCGCTCGCCGGGTCCCCATCGAACCAGTGAAATCGCGACGTAGGACCTACGATGCTGTTGCGCCGGTAGGGGGAAGGCGAGTCCTTGTCAGGGTGGTCTTCGACCCAGCCGATGCTCGCTTCATCCATGGTGTTGACGAAGACGTAGCCCAGGGTGGGATCTGATGCGGTACCGCCCCAGTTGGCGCCGCCCACGGAGCCGGGGAAGAGGACCGTCGAGCGCGGCGGGGCGCCGGCTGCACGGTAGAGATAGGGCGTGAATGGCCCTACGTTATAGAAGCCGCCGCTTCGTTCAACCAGTTCCCGGCAGAACCGTGCGTGCTCCTCTGTCGTGTCCTCCGCGGTGACGAGGTCTTCCGGGCTGTAGCTCACCTTGGCGATGGGGGGAGGTTTTACCGGAATCGGTTGTGTGGGCGAGCTCCGCTCTCCCGGGGCATCGCTGGGTGGGACAGGGACTTCCTCGATGCCGAAAACCGGCTCACCCGTCTCCCGGTTCAAGATGTACATGTAACCTGTCTTGCTGGCCAGGGCCAGGATGGGAACCACTTCTCCGTCGATCGTGACATCCAGGAGTCCCGGCGGTGAAGCCAGGTCGTAATCCCAAAGATCGTGGTGCACCGTCTGGAAGTGCCACTTGCGTTCCCCCGTAGCGATGTTCAGCGCCACGATGGAGTTGGCAAAGAGGTTGTCGCCGGGACGGTTCCCGCCCCAGTAGTCGTGGGGTCCCGCACTCTCGAAGACCGCATAGAGAAGGCCGCGCTCGGCATCCATGGTCATGGAAAAGGACCAATGATAGACTCCGGTTCGATCCTTCGAGCTGTTGTCTCCCCAGGTGTCATTGCCGAATTCGCCCGCCTGGGGCACCGAGAGAAACTCCCACACCTGGTCTCCGCTCACGGCATCGAAGGCGCGCACGGCACCCGGTGCACTGTTGGAACCCACCACCAGCAGGCTTCCATACACCAAGGGCACCCCGTGGTACAAAGAAGGCATGATCACTATGCCTCCATCGCCGAATCCAGAGGCGGGCTCTCCGGTCTGGGCCCCCAGACCGGTCAGGCGCTGACTGGCGGTGAAGAAGATTCGCGCTGGATGCTCGCTATTGCCTGGCCAGTAAGATAGGCCGCGCCGGGAAGGTGGGTCCTGAGTACCCAACTCGTAACGCCAGATTTCCTTACCGGTCTCCGGTTCCAACGCCACCATGTGATCGGAAGCCACCAGGTACATCACGCCATTGACCACGATGGGTGTCGATTCCGCACCACCGGTCAAGCGGCCGGTAGTCGTATTTCTGCCGAGCCTGTAAGACCAGGCGAGCTCGAGTTCGGCCACGTTCGAGGCGTTGATTTGGTCCAACGGCGAATAGCGGGTACCGGCAAGGTCTCGGTTGTACATCGGCCATTCGGCCGCACGGGTCTGTGCCAGAGATACTTCACACTGAAGGCCGGCAAGCATGGCAAATGCAAGCCACAGAGCCTGTCGAAAAATCATCACTGCTGTTACCCCCTTACTTGGACTGAGTGCCCCGGCTGGCACTAGTTTCGTCTTGGCTCCTGTTGAGCTAATCTCTTCTTGAATTCTGCCCACTTGTGAAAATTGAGGTGGGGATCGGCCAGGTAAGCTGCAAATTTCTGAGGATTCTCGCTGACCAGTTCTTTCGCCTGGTCCGTATAGTAGTTGGCTTTCTCCTGGTTTCCCAGCTTCCCGTACGTTTGAGTCAGAAAATGGAGTCCTCGATGTCGAGCCAATGTGTGCTCAGCTTGGGCGTACACAATGTCGTGCCCCGAATACCACTTAAGAGCCTCTTCCATCAGGCCTGCCGCTTCCTCCAGATTGCCAAATTGCGCGGTCACCAGAGCCAGGTTGTACAGGGCTCTTCCGTGGCTCCGCTGATCCTTCGCTTCTCCTGCCCTGAGCAAAGCCTTCTGTAAATAGCTGTGCGCTTCTTCGTTTTGTCTCAAAAATAAGTAGGCTGTTCCTGTATTCAAGAGCGCATTTGCTTCCCAAGTCCTGCGGCCAGTCTTTTGATTCATCTCCGTTGCCTGCAGGGAGTATTCGAGCGCCTCCTGGGGCTGAAACGTATACAAATGAAATGTTCCCAGGTTCAGCAAATACATTCCCTGAAACACATCATCCTGCCTCTGCTCGGCAATCTCGAGGGCCTGGGAATAGTTTTTCAGGCCTTCCACAGGGTTACCTGAATAGATTTCGGCGTAGCCAATGTTGGTTAAACAGGCCGCAACGAGCTTCCGGTTGCCTGCCGCTTCGGCCAGGGGAATGGCGGCCCGTAACTCTCTGATCGCCTCTCCGTACTCTCGAAGTGCCTCCCTGTATTCCTGGCGATCCCAGAAGAAATCTGCGGTTGTCGTATGCTTTGCTCCTTCAATGCGCAGCCGCTTAGCCTGAAAATGCTCAAAGTAGCCTGGTTGGTCCGTTACTCTGGCGAAAAGCTGAAAGACCTCCTCACTCGGCATCCATGTTGCTTCGAACTGAGCGAATTTTTCCTGCAGGACATCGTGACGGGCTTTTTGTCTACCTAACTCGTCAAAGCCACGATCCATGTCAGCGAGAATCTTTTTCAACTCCTCGCCAAGCGATTCAGCACTTTCTCGAACCAGACTCTCCGCGGCGGGCACATCGCCTTGTTCTAAAAAGGAGAAAATCTGGGTTAGAGTGGTCGAGGCTACCACGCCGAAATGGTCGGCCAGATATTGGGAGATGATGACGGTTTCCTCGTCCCTTCCCGGGATATCTTCCATACCCGGAGAAAGTCTTCCCAGCATATCGGATACGGTTGCTTGCCAGGCTTCTAGACTCTTCCGCTGGTTGACGATCCGCTCCAAATCGTGGCAGCCCGTGCAAAGGGTTTCGACATGTTTTTTCCCAGCCCCATCGGGGAGCCAGACGCTGAGGTCACTGTTTACTGGCCTTTGAAGGGCAGATGGAACTGCAAAGGCCAGCATGAAGCCATAGGTCAAGAAAACCAGGCCGATAGTGGAAACCGAAAAGAAAATTTTTCTAGGCATCTTGTACCTATAGATCCACATGAGATCCAATGAGATCCAAATTTCCCCTAAATGATAAACCGACAGGGAGTTGAAGGCAATCGTTAATCGCCCTGGTGGAATCCTGGCTGGAGAGGTTTTGGCTGGTGGTTCCTGCCCAAGGGAGCAGTGCTGGCTTCAGTTGGGTGGGCGGTGTAGTCACCCTTGGGTTTTTCGCCTTGTTAGCACCGCCGCAAGCTTTTTGGGGCCATCGCCTGTGGGGAAAACGAGGGGACAGGCTACGGGTCCCCTCATTTCCTCGCCACAAACGTCATCGTATTGATGGAGCGAGACACTTAGCCGTAGTAGGGGTATTCTACCTTCTGATTCGGATCCTGATTCGGATTGATGTAGACAAACACGCCGTCGATCATCGTCATCAAAATCGGGATGTCCCTGATTTCTTCCTTGGGGACGGTCATAAGGTCTCGACCCAGCACGACCAGGTCAGCCAACTTTCCCACTTCGATCGAACCCTTGAACTTGTCCTCGTGGCTGGCATAGGCCGGGAGAATTGTGGTGGCTCGAATAGCCTCTTCCAGGGTTAACCTCTGCTCCGGTTGGAGGACCTTTCCCGAATTGCGAATTCGAGTTACTGCTCCCCAAATGGTAAAGAGCGGGCCAATCGGCTTTTGATCGGTGCCGGACATGACCTTGATTCCATTATCAATATAGGTTCTGGCCGGCTGAGGTCCAAATCGTCCCTCCGGTGCGTTGTCGGGGGTTTCTGAGAGCCTCCCCGTGGGCGGAGCCGGAGGAATTTCCAGCCGGGAATCGGCGGAATCCAGTTGCGGTTCGACCATGACATCGTATTTGCTCAGAATGTCAAGATCCTTCTGTGAAGGCCAGGTGGCATGGGTGATGACGTGACGAGCGTCTTCGCGTGGAAATTCCTTATAGGCTTCGTCTATAGCGTCGGTCACAACATCGAATGATTCGCCGCCGCCCAGATGGATATACATGTGCCAACCCGCCTTATGGACCGCTTTGATGATGGCTTTTACCTTGGCTGGGGGCACGCGCATCCCGGAGCCGTCGACGCTGATCTTCATCGTCCCGATTCTCAGCCGGTCATTGCGAAATCCGGGAGCAATGAGAAAGTTGTTGAGAAAGTCCAGATTCTGTTCAAGGGTTTCCACCCGGATGGGCATTCGAACCATGGCGTTGATGCGAACCGTCAGTTTTCCCTGGGCACTGAGACGCTGATAGGCCTGCAGCCCAGGCTGATTGTCCATCCCCCTGCCGATATTGGTACAGGGATCGAAAAGGCCTGTGACTCCCTGCTGGACCACCCTCGCCGAGCCTCTTAGGATGTTTTCTGCCAACACCTCTGTCGGGTAGAGGTTGAAGGGTCCGCGAGCCAGCGTGGTGGCTCCCTTTTCTCTCAACTCGCCGGTGGGCTCTCCGGTTCGGGGGTCCTTGACGATCTCCCCTGCAAATCCTCTCGTAGTTGGCTGGGGCGTATCCTTGGTGATCGTACCCACCATCTCGATGAGCTTACTGTTCACCACGGTCACATGGTCCGAAGCGAACCCCATAATGACAGGATGATCGGGCGAAACCGGATCCAGATCGTAGCGGTTGGGCCACCGGTCTGTTCCCATTTGCCGTTGAGAGGGTCCCTTGGAAAACCAGATGATCTCGCCCTCCGGGGTCTCCCTGACTTTGAGTTGCAGCGCTCTTCGTACCTCCTCAATGGAGTTGGCTTGACTGAACATCTCTTCATACTCGTCCTCGATTTTGCCCACTTTGTGGGCAAAATGTACATGCGGGTCAATAAACCCGGGCAGGACCGTTTTGCCCTCCAGATCGATCTGTTCCGTGTTGGGCCCGATCAAGGCTTGGATTTCAGCGTTGCTGCCTACCGCCACGAATTTCCCATCCTTAATCGCCACTGCCTCGACCACGCTGAAGTCCTTGTCAACGGTGACGATCTTGCCATTGAACAAAACCTTATCGGGCTTCAGCTGGTCCAGTGTCACCGGACTTCCAGAAACCGTCGTCAAAATCGAGGTTGTTGGATTGAGGGCTAAAAGACCCAGCATCAGCAGCAGGCCTGAGAAAAGTAACACCCGTTGTTTACTGTCTCTTTTCATCGTCGAACTCCTTTCCTGAAAGTACCTTTGTCACTTAACTAACCTATGTCACATACGTCTGTAAAAGAACACCGGGTTGGCGCACCCTTCTCTCTTGTACCGGGAACAAGAGGCGACCAGAAGAAACCAGGATGATCTCTATTTTCATGAGAGAAAAGCTCTGCTAATCCTACACCTTAAGCTGATCTTTTGTCCATCGCTAAAGCCACATCCGCTAGGATCGGTTTAAACGCTACTCCACGACCACAAGTTCTGGCAAACAGACTTCAGTTGCCCGAATAGACGACCTTCCCGCCCACAATAGTCAGCACCACTTTCAGATCAGAAATGTTCTCCTCAGGCACCGTCATGTAGTCCCCATCCAGGACCACCACATCCGCCAATTTTCCTGGCTCCAGGCTGCCCAGTTTGCTCTTGTCTCCGACGTAGGCTGCTGCCCAGAGGGTCTTCATGCGAAGGGCGTCCTGGCGCGAAACTCTCTGGTCCCTTCCCCAAACTCTTTCTCTGGTAGTGAAATCCACGCACCGGCACACCGCTTTTTCAATAGTCCACAGGGGTCGACCGTGCAGTTCGTCTCCACTATCCGCTTCAATGGTTGGATAAATTCCCGCCTCAAGATACTCCTTGATGGGCAGCATGTTGTTGACGTAATCCGCGCCGAAAACCGCCTGGTATGCGGTCGAGCCCTCTGGATGAGCGTCGGAGAAGAGATCTCTCATCATGTTGCTGGGGATGACTCCCAACTGTTTCAGGCGGGGAATGTCAGCACTATTGATCTCCTCCATGTGATCCATGGTAAATCTTTGGTTGGAGCTTTTCACGATGGGGTTGCTCTGGGCTTCCTCGATCACATCTAAAATCACACGAACCGCTATATCGCCTTTGACGTGGCTATTGGGCATGCTCCACCCGTATTGCAGCGTTTCCAGCAGTTCCCTGCGCCGCTGCCCCCAACCCGATATCTCCTCACTGGTAGGAGGAACTTTGGAGGACCAGTGCCCCAAAGCATCGGCCGAACCAGGCGCGGCGGCACCCCCGGCACCTGAAATTCGCAACCAATCGTCACCAATGTCACTGACATTACCCGTGTTGGGGATGTCCAGAGGCCCAGGGAAACTTAATCGCCATCGGACCGTCAGTTCCTCCTGCAGCCAGAGCTCTCGCAGGGCGTTAAACGGATGGGGTCGTACCCGTGTGGATACCGTAGTCATCCCCCAGCTATTGACTAACTTCATGGTTTTCTTATGCCAAGGAATGACTTCCTCCAGCGGGATCGCCCAGTTCAAATATTCCGACAGCAATCTAGCGGCCTGGCCGGTGATCTTCGCCCCTTCCTGGGGCAGTCCGGGCGTACCAGCTGGAATCTGAGCCATCTCAATCGCTTTGGTGTTCACTGTCTGTGGGCGTTGCTGGGACTGACTCACCACTATCAGGGGGTTTTGGGGTGAAATTGCATCAAGCTCACTGGTCTTTATCTCCTCGAAGATCCGGTCCCCGTAGCGGACACTTATTCGAATCAGTTCCCCAGGCCTTGCAGCATCAACAGCTCGCCTGATATCCCCAAGGGCCATGTCCAGGTCCTCCCAGACCAGCCCCCCTCTGTCGATCTTTCCTGCCCACTGGATTCCTTTCTCTTCGAGGAGCATGTATCGCATTGCGTAGTCGCCGAGGTGATAGTGTGTGTCAATAAACCCGGGAACCACCGTCTTTCCCTGAAGATCTATCCTCTCGGTGCTGGGCCCCTGCATCCTCAAAATTCTTGAGCTATCACCTACCGCCAGAATACGGCCATCTCGGATGGCCAGCGCCTGGGCCGTGGAAAAGTTGTCGTCGACGGTTAAGATCTTTCCGCCAAACAAGATCAAGTCTGGATAGGCCAGTATCTCCGGGGGCAAATCCCGTGGCGAGGTTGCCGATCCTGTTTCCTGGGAATAAGCCTGAGGGGAGAAAACCAAAACAAAAAACAGAAAAGGCGCAAGAGATTTACTGTTCACATTGACCTCCATGCATCAATTTTGCTGAAAATTGAGGGACTTCGACCTCAAACGTGTGGAATTTGAGTCTTGGAAAAGACCCTCTCACAGCGTGCCGAATCTGCCCTGCCGTGGTCCTCGAACATTAAAGCTAAATATCAGCGTATACTACCTCAGGCCCAGCTATGGGAGCAAGAGGGAATTCTTCCTGGAGTTCTCCATTTTTTAGAGCCTCAGAGGCCTTTCTTGACCATACTGGTAGACTCAAATCGCAGCTTTTGAGGAGGTCACACGCATGAAGCTTTCAAGGGGTTTTCCAGATCACTGCATAAGGGGTCTCTGCGCTATGCCTTTGCTGATATCGATTGCCTCTTTCTCGGTAGTGTTGGGCCAAAGCGATCCTATGAGCCAGGCCAAGTTCGTGGATGTAGACGGCATTCGAACCCGCTACTTTGAAGGGGGTTCAGGAGAGGCCGTGCTGTTCGTCCACGGCGCCCAGTTCGGTTCGGCGGCAGGTTCGGCCGATAATTGGATGCCCATCTTCCCCAGGCTTGCAGAGCACTTCCATGTGTTTGCGGTAGACAAACTCGGCATGGGTCTTACCGATAACCCGGCCAGAGATGAAGACTATACGATGCAGGCCACCGTCCAGCACCTTTACAGGTTTTTGGAGACGTTGGGAACCGATCAGGTCCATCTAGTCGGTCACTCCAGAGGAGCTCTCCCGGTGGCTCGAATCGCCATTGACCACCCTGAGAGGGTCAAGACCCTGACCATTTTCGACAGCAACACTCTGGCCCCGGTCGATCCCCCAACTCAACCAACCCGCCTTCCCCCTCCTGGGCCGCCGCCTACCACAGAATCCATTCGCCAGGCACTGCTCTCCAGCGACAGTACGTTTCATAAAGATTTCATCACCGACGAGTACGTCGAGGCGCAGCTGAAAGTGGCCTCACATCCCAAGATACGAGAGGCTGCAGAGAAGTTCGAGGAACTCAGAAAACGTTTCGTTGAACTCAATCCTGAAAAAGTAAAGGAGAGACCGGCTCTCAGCCGGAATCGGGGTACCGGTTGGTGGATGTATGAAGTCAAGGATGAGACGCTGGAGATGATCCGAGCAGGTCGCCTGCAAACACCCACCCTGATCATCTGGGGGTTCAATGATCCTTCTGCCACTTACCAGATGGGTGTAGACCTTTTTCGGCTCATCATCCCGTTTGTCGACCGGGCGCAGCTCCACTTCTTAAACAAGTCCGGACATTTTCCCTTCCATGAATATCCCAGCACCGTCACGGATCTGATGGTCGGTTTCCTAGGGGGTGTCACTCCCTGAAGGGGATCTCAAGTGCACTTTAAAAAAAATGACCGATTAATGATCTAAAGACCTGGTCGTGCCTTTGGTATGTCAGACTGGATCTCCCTGTCTACCCGGTTTATTTTTTTGCTTTTCTCTTGCTCGGCCCATTCAAGTTGTCTACAATCGGGGGCCAAGATCTAGGCCCTTACGTGGCACGGTAACAGCAACAAAAAAGAGAAAGAGGGAGGTATCACCATGCATAAATACTCTATCTGGATCGTGGCGGGAGTGATCGCTACCAGCATCACGGTTGGCTTAGCCCAGCAGACTGCCGACACGGTTCTGTACAACGGGAAGGTCCTGACCGTGGATTCGAACTTCAGTACGGCCGAGGCCGTGGCGGTCCAGGGCAACCGGATTGTAGCCGTCGGCGCTGACGACGACGTGCTCAGGATGGCCGGGCCCAATACGCTCAGGATTGATCTGAAGGGGAGGACGGTGACTCCCGGGCTGATCAATACGCACGTTCATTTAGAATGGATCGGTAATTATGCTCGCGAACTGGGCGCCCTGAAGAGCAGGGTGTTTCCGGTGAACGTGAGAGGGCTGACCGACAAAGACGAGATCTTGCAGCGGTTCAGCGATGTTATCGCAGCCTTCAAGATCCCACCGGGGCAGTGGCTCTATTTCAGCCCCAACTGGACGGGAAGTCAAGCTGAAGTGATGTTTAACGAGCTGGACGCGACGGAGCTGGACAAGGCGGCTCCGAACAATCCCATCGTTATTCGCATGGGGATGACCGTAGAAAACAGCTCGATGGTAAACGGCCTAGCTATTAAAGAGCTGTGGCGCAAGTACGGAATGTTCCTTGAAAACTACGGGCGCTACTGGATCGATGAATCCGGCAAGCCATCGGGTATGCTGGAGCCCCCGGCCAGCCGCCTGGCCTGGGAGGATGATGAGTTTGGGCTGGGCGCCAAGTCCGAAGATGTGGCCCCTTACTTCAGGAAGATTCTTATGGAACGTTACTCGTCGGTGGGTGTCACGATGCTTTCGGGAGCTCTGAACACCTCCACGGTGCGAGCCTATCAGTGGCTGGACTCGCGAGACGAAATGCCGCTCAGGTATGCCTACGGGTCCATGGGGAGTTTTCATCCAACCAGGGACATGAGCCAATACCAGCTGGGTGCTGGCACCGACACCGTCTTCATCGCCTCGCTGAGCGCGCGGGCGACCGATGGGGGGGGCATCAGAATGTGTATTGGTCTGCCTAGAAACGATGAGGCCCTGACCGCTTTGCGAGCGGGTGCAGGAGCAGATGGGGGGGATATGAATCAAGTGGCCGCCGAGTGGTGGCCGCGGGGCCAGTGCAACCTGGATATCGAATACGGCGGAGGCGGCGGAACCACCAGCAAGGGAGCGAGTATCAAGCGCAACTACTTCGTGGAATGGTACAACCAGGTCGCCCAGCAGGGTCTCCGTTCGGCCAATGCTCACGTCTCCGGGGATAGGTCCGTCACAATGATGATTGACGCGTGGGAGCGCATTGACCGGTCCAAGCCGGGATCGGTCAAAGGCTGGGCCTTTGACCATTGCAACCTGGTCAATCCCGCTGATATTCCGCGGGCGGCAAGACTTGAACTCATGTTTAGCTGCAGTCCGGGCAACGCTGTCGCCTCAGAGGGAGGGGCACGGTCGCCGCTTGTGGCCTTTGGCGAGGAAGTTCTCCACACCTATGCAAGTCCCTTCAAGAGCATGACCGAGGCCGGAATCAATGTCTCCCTGGAAGGAGAGGGGCAGTCCTGGTGGGGCGCCATTGAGACCATGATCACGCGTAAGGACGACGAGGGTCGGGTCTGGGGGCCCCATGAGAAGGTAGACCGGCAGACCGCCCTGAGGATCGCCACCCAGAACGGCGCCAATTACGTCCTTAAAGGGGATCAGGTCGGTTCCGTCGAGACGGGAAAGTGGGCGGATTTGATCATCCTGGACCGTGATTACATGAGCGTACCGGAGGAAGAGATTTCGGAAATTGAACCTCTGATGACCATGATGGGGGGTAAGTTCATCTTTTTGCGCACCGACTTTTCCAATGAACATAACCTGAAGCCGACTGGCGCGGAAATCAGTACGCGCCAGGAACTGCTGGCGCGTCGCCCGGGAGGAGGCAACTAGCGTCGACGGCGGGAAGTCTCCGTTGAAACGGCGGGGGACACCAAGAACAGGGAAAGAGAATCCGAAGAGGACTCTGCAGCCTGACCCTCCAACAGATACGAGAACCGGATGGCCGGAGGCTGCCAGCTTTTTTGCTTTTCGCTTGCTCGGCCCACCCGAGTTGTCTACAATTGGGGGCAGATCGAGGCCTTTTCGCGGGCACGGTAACAGCAACAAGAAAGAGAAAAGGGAGGGATCACGATGCGTAGACACTCCATCCGGATCGCAGCGGTAGTGATCGTTGCAAGCATCTCTGTTGGCTTGGCCCAGCAGACTGCGGATACGGTTTTGTACAACGGGAAGATCCTGACCGTGGATTCGGATTTCAGCACGGCGCAGGCCGTAGCGGTGCGCGGCAACCGGATTGCGGCTGTGGGCACCAACGATGAAGTGCTCAGGCTGGCCGGGCCCAACACGCTCAGGATTGATTTGAAGGGAAAGACGATGACCCCGGGCCTGATCAACACCCACGTTCATTTGGAAGCCTTCGGTAGTGGTGGTTATGCCCGCGAAATGGGCGCCCTGAAGACCCGGGAATTCGTTGTGAACGTGAGAGGGTTGAAAACCGCGGACGAAGTCCTTCAGCAGATGCGGGACATTATCGCAGCCTTCAAATTCAAGCAGGGTGAGTGGATCTATTTCAAACCCAACTGGACGGGAAGTCAGGCGGACATTATTTTTAACGGCCTGAATGCGAAGGTGCTGGACAGGGCCGCTCCCAACAATCCGATCGTTGTCGACGTGGGGATGCAGAACCAAAACATCAATTTGCTCAACGGGGTGGCTCTCAAAGAGGTATGGCGCAAGTACGGACCCTTCGTTGAAAAGTATGGCCGCTACTGGATCGACGCAAGTGGCGAACCGTCTGGTATTCTGGAGCCCCCGGCCAGCCGCATTCCCTGGGAGGATCAGGAGTTTGCGCTCTACCCCAGACCCGAAGTGGCGGCCCCTTACTTCAGGAAGATTCTGGTTGAAAACTACTCGTCGATGGGAATCACGACGATTTCGGGGTCTTTGAATACCACCACCAAGAACGCCTATGTGTGGCTCGACGAGCGAGGCGAAATGCCGCTCAGATACGGCTATGGGGCCATGGCGGCGTTTCATCCAGGTGCGGATTTAGACGACTTCAAGCTGGGCGCCGGCACTGACTATGTCTTTATTACTTCCATGAGTGCGCGGGCCAACGACGGTGGGGGCGTCAGAATGTGTATCGCTCTGACCAGAAACGATGGTGCCGTGGTGGCTGGAGGACTTCAGGCCGACACAGGGGATATGAATCGAGTCGCGGCAGATTGGTGGCCTCGGGGTCAGTGCAACATGGATATTGAGTACAACGGAGGCCTGAAGGGAGCGCGGATCAGTGGAAACTGGTTCGGTGAGTGGTACAACCAGCTTGCCCAGGTAGGTGGGCGGTCGGCCAATGCTCACGTCTCCGGGGAGCGATCGGTCACCATGATGATTGACTCGTGGGACCGCATCGACCGGTCCAAGCCGGGATCGGTCAAAGGCTGGGCCTTTGACCACTGCAACTTGGTTGCTCCTCAGGATATTCCGCGGGCGGCCAGACTGGGACTGATGTTTAGCTGTGAGATGAACAACGCCGTCGCCTCAAACGTGGAAAGAGGAGCACGGTCGCCGCTGGTGGCCTTTGGCCCTGAGGTTCTCCACACCTACGGAGCCCCTATAAAGAGCATGATGGACGCCGGGATCAATGTCTCCTCCGAATCAGAGTGGGACGGAATCGAAACCGCGATCACGCGCATTGATGCAAAGGGCGAGGTCTGGGGGCCCGATCAGCGTGTAGACCGGCAAGCCGCCCTGAGGATGGGCACCATAAACGGGGCCCGTTACGTCCTTAAGGGGGATCAGCTGGGTTCGATCGAGCCTGGGAAGTTCGCAGATTTGCTCGTTCTGGATCACGATTACATAACCATGCCGGTGGAGGAGATTTCAGAAATGCGACCTCTGATGACCATGGTGGGTGGCAAGTTCGTCTTTCTCCGTACCGACTTTTCCAATGAATACAACCTGAGGCCGACCGGTGCGGAAATCAGCACCCACGAGGAATTGCTGGAGCGGCGCCCAAGAGGCGACATAGCGGTGCAGTGATACCCGTTACTTCTCTAAGCAAGTCGCTGGCGTTGATTGGATGGGCTTGGATGGGCGGTCCCATTGTGGCCGCCCCCCAGGACTCCTCTGCACTGACTCTGGACTTGAGTTCTGATATCGAGAGTCCAGGCTACGAGGTGACGATTACGCTGAACCTCCGTTCTCCGGAAGGCGTTGGCATCTCAAAGGCAGTGAGCGAGATTACCTATCCTGGCGAGAGTCTTGAGTTTGTGGAGGTCATACGAGGTCTGTCGGCAGAGGCAATAGGGGCAGAGGTGACGGCTGAGGCTGGAGACTCCGGCGGCGAGACCTCCATCCTGCGGGTGAGCATTGCCGCAAAAGAGGGGGACGCGATTCCGTCTGGCATTCTGGCCGATATCCGATTCAAGATTTCCGAGGAGGCTCCTGCTGACGAAACGAAGGTGCCCCTGAAAAATAAGGTCTCGGCCTGGTCCGACCAGGTCCCTCCCACTCCCATTGAATCCATTACGGGAAAAGACGGGGAGGTAACCATCAGCGCCACTCCTCCCGTTTTTGCCTGCTTCTTTTATATGCACTAACCTGGATGGTTGGCTGAGCTGACAAATCACCCGGCCGTTCATACTCGGTGTCACTCCCCGCCCGTTGCCTCACGTAAAAATCTATTCCAAAGGGTATTCGTTGCCTCACTAAGAATCTATCCGAAAGGGATTGCAAAAAGTGGTGGTAAAAAGCACCAACCAGAGGAGTGGCAACCCCTTGCCCAACACCCGCAGCCTGCAGCAAGAGAAAGATTTTCACATCCAGCCCGCTTCCCATCGTTTCTTCTGCTCAGGAGTCGGTTTGAGCAAAAGGCAATTCTGAAGCCAGCCGATCTGCCGTGCCAGCTGGGCCGGATTGAGCTTCTCATACTCTCGGGCCAGTTCCCGCTTGATCTTGTCCGCCACCTCAGGGGACTCGCAGATCCTCCGGTAGGGAGTTTTCGGCACATCATACTTTTTCCAGATCCGAGACCCTCGACGTTGCTTGGCCACCATCTTCATGACCGGCTTGAAAAAGTTGATCTGCAGTCGCAGCCGATCGTACAACTCGTTCACCAGCTCCTGTTCTCGCTCTCCCTCGTAGCGAGCATAACCCACGGCCCGCCGAACCACCGAATAGTTTTTCTGCTCCACATAAGGGTTGTCATTCTTGCGCGAGGGGCGGGTTCGGCTGAAGCTGATCTTTTCCTGCTCACAAAAACGAATCAAGTGCTTGTTGATGAACTCGCTGCCGTTGTCCGAAGCCATCCCCAGCCAAGGGAAGGGCGAGCGCTTCTGAAGCAGCTTCATCGCTTCCAGGACCCACACCTGGGCCTTATTGCGCACCGCTCGGACCTCTGTCCAGCCCGTGTACACGTCCGTCACATCCAGGGTTTGAAGGTAGTCCCCCCGACCCTGGCCTCCCTCATGGCCCACCAGGTCCACTTCCACAAAACCGGGGCGATCCTCCTGCCAGTCGGCGAAACGCTTGATCGGAATCTGGTGTTTGAGCAGCGTTCCCGGCTTGGTTCCGGATCGTCCTTTGAGACGGTGCTTGCACCTTTCGGGCTCCAGCAGCCGATCGATGGTGGCGGCGCTGATCTGCATCAACCGCTCATGGGTGCTGGCATCCACTTTCAGTTCCCCATGTCTTTGTAAAATGGGTACCACTTCCGGCAAAATCGCGACCAGACGTTTGCCACACAAATAGTCCAGTATCTCCCAGATCATCGTCAGCGCCTTTAGAACTTTCTGGTCGTATTTGCGGGCCCGCTCTCGCCGTACTCTCTTGCCGATATCCCCTACCGCCACCAGCTTGGGGCTCAACCGGATCCGCTTGCCCTGGTGGCGAAGCAGATAGGCTCCATAGCAGCGGTTGTAGCCCGTCATTTGGGTAAACTCCGTCAACACTTCCCCCTTCACCTTCTTGCCCTTCTTCCGGTAGCGGGGGGCAAAACTTTTGATCAATACACGCTTTTCTGCCATCGTTAACCTCATTGGTGCCCTCCATTCCTTCATGGAGGACACTTCTATTCCCCTGCTCAGGGCCAGGCAATTTCGAATAGATTTTTTAATGAGGCAACGTATCCATTTCGAATAGATTTTTGATGAGGCAATTCGCCCCCTTTCACACCCAGCCCTGTCCGGTGTAGACTGATACACGTTAGTGAGCGACCTTCAATATTCGCCGGAGTGGTGGAATTGGCAGACGCGCTGCGTTCAGGGCGCAGTGGGCTTTATGCCCGTGGGAGTTCGAGTCTCCCCTCCGGCACCAGCCTTTTATTTCTTGTTGGCCACCTACAGTCTGCTGGATTCGTAGGGGCGCACTGACGTGCGCCCTCTTTCTACCTTTGGAATGTAGGAGGCACCTCAGGTGCCGAATCCGGACCACACACGAAGGCAAACCAGAACTTTTTCCGCAGCCTTCACTCCGCTTAAAGGCGTAACATCAGGGGGCGGCTGGCCTGGGCTGCGGGTCATTATTGAGGTGCGCCTCCCTCTGTTTGACACTGATTAACCCGCTCACTAGAATGGCTGGCGCATAGAAGACGGACTCAGCGGGCCCTTCCGCTGGTCTTTGCGGTGAGGGTGAACAAATAGCGAGAACCTCAAGATGGCCTTAGTCAACCCGCATGGTGAAGAAAAAAAGCTGAAGCCTCTCTTGCTCAGCGGAAAAGAACTCCGAGAAGAAAAGCAGAAGGCCAAGGGTTTGGCCCAAGTCACGATGACCTCCCGGGAGAGCTCTGATCTCATCATGTTGGGTATTGGAGCCTTTAGCCCCTTAGAGGGGTTTATGGCAAAGGAAGACTGGCAGGGTGTCTGTGGTGACTGCAGAACAAGCCAGGGTGTCTTTTGGCCTATACCTATTACCCTGTCAACTGCCAAAGAGGTAGGGGACAGTCTCAAAGAGGGACAGGAGATTGGCTTGGTAGACGAGCAGACGGGCGAGTTCATGGGGAGCATGCTCGTTCAGGAAAAATACACGATTGACAAGGCTTACGAGTGTAAGGAGGTCTTTAAGACCACCGACACGGAACATCCCGGAGTGGCCAAAGTGCTCGCCCAGGGTGAGATCAATCTGGCCGGTTCGGTGAAGGTGTTCAGTGAGAGCAACTATCCGGAGTTGTACAAGAATGTCTATTTACGGCCAGCAGAGACCAGAGAGATATTCCAGGGGAAAGGATGGAGCACCGTCGCTGCCCTGCAGCTGAGGAATCCCATGCACCGCTCTCATGAGTATTTGGCGAAGATCGCCATAGAGATATGCGATGGCTTGCTGATCCACCAGTTGGTGGGAAAACTGAAGGCGGGGGACATCCCTGCGGATGTCAGGATAAGAGCTGTCAGTGCCTTGGTGGAGAACTATTTCGTTCAAGGCACCTGCATCCAGGCCGGGTATCCCATGGAGATGCGTTATGCCGGCCCCCGCGAGGCTCTGCTTCACGCCGTGTTCCGGCAGAACTATGGCTGCAGCCATCTCATCGTAGGGCGGGACCATGCCGGGGTGGGAGACTACTACGGCGCTTTCGACGCCCATCGAATCTTCGATGAGATCCCCAAAGGTTCCCTCGAACTTCAAGCGCTGAAAATCGATTGGACCTTTTACTGTCACAAGTGCGATGGACTCGCCTCCCTGAGGACCTGTCCCCACGATAAGGGAGAACGACTCCTTTTAAGTGGAACGATGCTGCGGAAGATGCTTTCCGCAAATGAGCCGGTTCCCGATCATTTCAGTCGACCCGAAGTCCTGGCAATCTTAAAGGAGTACTACTCGAAAATTGATGAAGATGAAAAGGTGGAAATCAAACTCCACAAATATGCAGAGATCGAAAACTAAAATAAGGAGCTAACAATGCCCACCTACGTCAATCCGAATAAATGTGACGGCTGCAAGGCGCTGGATCGGCCCGCCTGTCACCACATCTGTCCCAACGACCTAATGGTCTTGGATAAGGCCGCGGGAATGGCTTTCAACCGGGAGCCCGACCAATGCTGGGAGTGCTATGCCTGCGTGAAGACCTGTCCGCAGACAGCCATCGACATGCGAGGCTATGCGGATGTGGTGCCGTTGGGAGCGAGCCTGACGCCTCTCAGAGGAACGGACTCCATCATGTGGGTCGTGAAGTACCGGGACGGACAGAACAAGCGCTTCAAGTATCCCATCCGAACGACCCCCTGGGGTTCCATCGATCCCCATGGGGACGCTCCCTCTCCCCAGCCAGCCGAACTCAAAGACCAACTGCTTTATGGTGAGCCCAAGTGGCTGATGGTGGACCAGCTGCCCGTGCTAGCAGGCCAGGGAGGGAACTGAGATGGAGCAGCCAGAGACAGAAGTTGTCGAAACCGATGTGTTGATCCTGGGCGGGGGAATGGCCGGCTGCGGAGCCGCCTTCGAAGCCGCCCACTGGGCCAGGGCTCAGGGGCTTAGGGTGGTCATTGTAGAAAAGGCGGCGCTTGAGCGCAGTGGGGCTGTGGCCATGGGGCTCTCGGCCATTAACTGCTACATGGGAATGCGCTGGGATCAGAACCAGCCCGAGGACTTTGTCCACTACGTCCGCAACGACCTGATGGGGCTCTCCCGAGAGGATCTGGTCTACGACATTGCCCGTCACGTGGATTCGTCGGTTCACATGTTCGAGGAGTGGGGGCTACCGATTTTCAAGGACCCCGACGGGAAGTATAAACGCGAGGGCCGTTGGCAGATTATGATTCACGGCGAGTCGTATAAGCCCATCTTGGCCGAGGCCGCTAAGACCGCGGTGGGAGAGGGGAACCTTTACGAGCGGATTTTCGCTGCCAGACTGCTTTTGGATTCAGACGATCCGACCCGGATCGCCGGTGCTATGGGGTTCAGCGTGCGTGAGAACAAGGTCTATGTCTTCAAGGCCAAGGCGGTTATATCCTCCGCCGGTGGCGCCACGGGCGTTTTCCGTCCTCATGCCCACGCCGAGGGATTGGGCCGAATCTGGTACGCTCCCTGGAACACCGGCTCAGCCTACAGCCTGATGATCCAGGCTGGAGCCAAGATGACCCAGATGGAGCACCGGCTGGTAGTCGCTCGCTTCAAGGATGGCTACGGCCCCGTAGGGATGTGGTTCCTTCTCTTTAAATCGGTCCTGAAGAATGCCAAGGAGGAACTGGTCGAGGAGAAGTGGGCCGACCTGCTCAAAGAGTGGGAGCCTTACGGGACGGCCAAACCAACCCCTACACCCCTCAGGAACCACCAGATGATAAACGACTATCGGGCTGGCGGGGCTCCCTTTTACCTCCGCACCGATGAGGCCCTCCAGCGGATGTTCAAGGAAGTTCAAAACGATCCCAAGAAGATGCGCGAGATCGAGTCGGACGCCTGGGAGGATTTCCTCGACATGACCATGTCCCAGGCACTGATCTGGGCCTCTGACAACATCGATCCTGCCAAAACCCCGACCGAGGTCGTATTAACGGAGCCTTATCTCATGGGCTCCCACGCCTCGGGCACAGGTGCCTGGGTGAGCGGCCCCGAGGACGTGGCCCCGAAAGAGTATTTCTGGGGATACAACCGTATGACCACCATCAAGGGCCTCTTTGCCGCTGGGGATGGAGTCGGTGGCTCGGCTCACAAGTTCTCCTCAGGCTCTTACACCGAAGGGCGCCTGGCCGGAAAGGCAGCAGTGGCCTACATCATGGACAGCGGGGTTAGTCCGAGCATCGACCAAGATCAAGTGGAACTCATCAGGGCCGAGCTGTGGAAACCGTTTGAGAACTACGAGAAGGGAAAAGGGTCCTCTACCCGGGAGGAAGTCAATCCCCATTGCATCGCCCCCAAGATGGCTCTCCACCGTCTTCAGAAAATCATGGACGAGTACGCCGGAGGTGCGGGCTCGCAGTACATCACGACTGGCCACATGCTGGACAAGGGACTCGAGCGCATGAAGGTTTTCAAGGAAGACCTCCAACAGCTGGCGGCCAAGGATCTCCACGATTTGCTCCGCTGCTGGGAGGTGTGGGACCGGGTCTGGTGTGCCGAGGCCCATCTCCACCATCTTCTCTTTAGGGAAGAGACCCGCTGGCCGGGCTATTACTACCGGGCTGATCACCCGAATCTGAATGATAAGGATTGGAAGGTCTTCTCCAACTCGCGGTATGACGCGACGACCGGCGAGTGGAATTTGGAAAAAGTTCCCTTCCTCACCACCATCGAGTAAAGCTGGCGATCTCTGCGCGTGTCGATAAGGGCTGGACAGTCATGACGGAATCAACTGGGGATGATCGAAGAACTGCGACAAAGACAGTGCCGTCACTTCACCGCAGTATCCTGGTAATCGGCGGTGGAATCGCTGGAGTTACCGCCGCCGTGGAGGCAGCTGAGGCTGGCTATGACGTCGTCATTGTCGAAAAGGAAGCCTATCTGGGGGGAAGGGTAGCACAGCTCAACAAGTACTTTCCCAAGCTTTGTCCCCCGGCCTGCGGGCTGGAGATCAACTTTCAAAGGATTAAGAAGAATCCTCGTATCCGCTTCTTTACCCTCTCCGAGGTCGAAAAAATCTCCGGTCAGCCAGGCAATTTTGAAATCACCATCAAGCAGCAGCCTCGCTATGTCAATGACCGCTGTACGGCCTGTGGTGACTGTGTCGCGGTCTGTCCAGCTGATCGATCGGACACCTTTAATTTCGGAATGGATACCACCAAGGCGATCTATCTCCCCCATTCCATGGCCTTTCCCATGAAATATGTCATTGACGATTCGGCCTGTGAACTGAATGCCTGTGCCAAATGTGTTGAGGTCTGCCCATACGATGCCATTGATCTGGACATGAAACCGAAAAGCTTCAACCTGAAGGTGGGGGCAGTCATCACGGCGACCGGCTGGAACCCCTATGATGCGACTCGGATTGATAACCTGGGCTTCGGTAGATTCGCCGATGTCATCACCAACATGATGATGGAAAGGTTGGCAGCCCCGAATGGGCCCACAAAGGGAAAAATCGTCCGCCCCTCGGATGGAAAACCAGTCAACAGCGTGGCCTTCGTTCAGTGCGCCGGTCAAAGAGACGAGACTCATCTCGGCTACTGCTCGGGCATTTGCTGCCTGGGTTCCTTGAAGCAGGCCAGCTATGTCAGGCAGCAGAATCCTGATTCCAAGGTCTATATCTTTTACATCGATCTTCGAACTCCGGGCACCTACCAGTTCTTTTCTCAGAAAATCCTGAGCGACGAAAACATCTCGGCGATAAAAGGGAAAGTGGCCAAAATTGTCGAGGACTCAGAAAGCAAGGAACTGATCGTTGAGGCCGAGGATATTCTCCCAGCGGAAAAGGTCAGGGTCCCAGTGGACTTGGTGGTGCTTGCGACGGGCATGGTGGCCAGTGTGGAGGAGAAAGAGCTCGGCGACGGTCTGCAGTACGACGAAGACCACTTTATTGTCCCCGATCAAACAGCCCCTGGCATTTTTGCGGCAGGCTGCGCCCGGGGTCCCGTGGATGTAGCAACCTCGGTTCAAGACGCCACGGCCGCGGCACTCAAAGCGATTCAGGCCATTTACAGCGCGAGTGATTGAAGTTCATGGAAAAAAAGATCGGCGTTTACATCTGCACGGGCTGCGGTATCGGAGAGTGCCTCGATACAGAGAAGTTAGCCCGAATCGCCACCCAAGAGTTTGAAGCTCCCATTGTCAGAACCTCACCAGCCTTTTGTCTGGAAGATGTTCAGCTCATCAAGGATGACATCGAAAAGGAGAGGGTCAACTCCCCTGTCATAGCCGCCTGCTCCCTGCGTGTCAATACCGATATCTTCTCCCTTAAACCCGCCATGGTGGATCGGGTGAACATCCGAGAGCAGGTGGCCTGGAGCCACCCGCCCAATGATGAGGAAACCCAGAGTCTGGCCGATGATTCCCTGAGGATGGGTATCGTCAAGGCACAGAAAACGGAGCCCTCAACCGCCTACACGGAAGCCAATGAAAGGACCCTCCTGGTGGTGGGAGGAGGAATTACCGGATTGACGGCTGCCCTCAATGCGGCCAAGGCCGGCTTCAGGGTGGTCCTTGTTGAGAAGACCCAGCAACTCGGTGGGTTTGCGGTCAAACTGCACAAGCAGTTTCCCAAGCATCCTCCCTATTCCGATCTTGAGGACACCGGCATTGAAGCAACAATCAGAGAAGTTGAAGGCCGGCGAAACATTAAGCTATGCCTTTCGGCACAGATTGAAAAGATCTCCGGCCAGCCGGGGCGCTTCGACGTGACGGTCAGACAGAACGGGAATGTGGAGCATGTCAAGGCAGGTGCCATTGTGCTGGCCACCGGCTGGAAACTCTACGACGCGGAGCAATTTGAAAATTACGGCTTTTCTCGATATCAGAATGTCATCACCAGCGTGACGCTCGAGGAGATGGCCTCAGAGGGTAAAATCACTCGCCCTTCGGATGGCAGAGAGGTGAAAAGCGTAGCCATCTTTCAATGTGAGGGTTCCCAAGACGAAAAGCACTGGCCTTACAGTGGCAATGTGACCTGCCTGGTATCACTCAAGCAGGCCACCTATTTGAGAGAGCGCTACCCGGACTCGAGTGTCTATCTCTTCTACCAGGACATGCAGACACCCGGTCAGTACGAGTATTTCTATAAGAAGGTGCAAAAGGACCCAGGCATTTTCTTTTCGAAGGGAGAGATCCAAGCGGTCCAGGAGGACGAAGAGAAAAACATCGTCCTGGAAGTCGAGAATACGTTGTTGGGAGAGAATATTTCGATTAAGGCCGATTTGCTGGTTCTGGCAACCGGTATGGCTCCCTCCAGCCTGGATTCACAAGGCCTGAATCTCGAGTATCTCCAGGGTAAGGAGTTGCCCACAACCGGGGATGGCTTCGCCAACTCTAACTTCATTTGCTTTCCCTATGAGACCCGGAGGACCGGCATCTACTCCGCAGGCTGCGCCAGACAGGCGATGGATCTCACCGCAAGTGCCAATGACGGGACAGCCGCCGCCCTCAAAGCGATCCAAAGCATTGAGCACTCTTCGGCGGGGGCAGCCGTCCACCCGCGCGTCGGTGACCTTTCATACCCCAGCTTTTTCATGCAGAAATGCACTTCCTGTGGGAGATGTTCACAGGAATGCCCGTTCGGTGCCCTGGAAGTTGATGAGAAGAGTCATCCGGCATTGGACACGAACCGCTGCCGACGCTGCGGCATCTGCATGGGTTCCTGCCCGGTGCAGATTATCTCTTTCGACGATTATTCCGTCGACATGTTGTCCTCCATGATCAATGCCGTAGAGATTCCTGAGGATGATGAAGAAAAACCGCGGATTCTGGCGCTGGCCTGTGAGAACGATGCCTACCCTGCACTGGATATGGCAGGGATGAACAGGCTGAACTATCCGGCCAGTGTAAGGGTGATTCCCGTTCGCTGCCTGGGTTCGGTCAACAGCATAGTGATCACCGATGCCCTGTCGCGCGGCTTTGATGGGGTGGCCATGATGGGCTGTAAGTCGGGCGACGATTACCAGTGCCACTTCATACAGGGGAGCGAGCTGTCCGAGAAACGGATGGAGAATGTCCAGGAAACGCTGGACCGACTCGCCCTGGAACCTGAGCGGGTCAGATTCATGGAGATCGAGATATCAGACTCGGACAAGATTCCGACCCTGTTGGATGACTTTGTTGAGCAAATAAAGAAAGTGGGGCTCAACCCATTTAAGGGGTTTTAGCCCGGAAGAGGTAAGGAATGGCACAGCCGGCTTTGATACAACCTGATCTGGAGTTCAAAGAGGAAATTTTCGGTCTTGGTGCACACGATCTGACCTCCTGTTATCAGTGCGGAACCTGCTCGGTGGTGTGCCCTCTGTCCAGCGACGATATGCCCTTTCCCCGAAAAGAGATGGTCTGGGTTCAATGGGGTTTGAAGGATAAGGTTCTGGCTGATCCCGCGGTGTGGCTGTGCCATCAATGCAACCACTGCAATACCTACTGCCCTAGAGATGCCAAGCCTGCGGATGTGATGGCCGCCCTGAGAGACTACAGCATAACCCATTATTCGGTTCCCAGGTTCATGGGCAAGGCCGTGAGCGAGGCCAAGTATTTGCCGCTGCTTTTCGCCTTTCCTGCGCTTATTTTCCTTGCCGCCCTGGCCTGGCTTGGGAACCTCACCTCTCTTCCCACGGGTCAAATCGTCTATTCCAAGTTCATGCCCACGATCTACATCGATGTCATTTTTAATCTGGGGGTGGGGGGCGCCGTAATAGCGGCCATTTTGGGAGGACGCCGCTATTGGGAGGCCATGAAGAACGAGTTCTCCCCAGCACTAACCGGGGCCGGTGGCAAAAAAGGACTCATTTCCACACTGAAAGAGATCTTCAAACACAGAAGATTTCAAAGTTGTGAGGGGACCCGCGTCGGGGAACGAAAGAGCTTCAGAGCTCATTTTTACAAAACTCACCTGGCGGTCTTCTATGGTTTCCTGGGCCTGGTCGTCACGACGACGTCTGTTGCCATCGGTCTTTATGTGTTTGGTTACTTCACACCCTGGCCACTGTGGCACCCGGTAAAAATCCTGGGCAATGTGAGCGGCCTGGTGGTGCTGGTGGCTTGCGGGGTTTTCTTCTACCGCAGGCTCAAAGACCGGGAAGAAGGCGGTAGAAACACTTACTGGGACTGGCACTTTCTAAGCGTACTGGCCTTGACCACGCTTACCGGCTTCCTCTCCGAGCTCCTGAGATTGGCGAGTATTCCATTTCTGGCCTACTGGGTTTACTTCATCCATCTGGTTTTCATTTTCTCCCTGCTGGTCTACATTCCCTATTCCAAGTTCGCCCACCTCGCCTATCGGTTTGTGGCGATGCTGTATGTAGAGAGTAAGAGGGGGTGAGAGGATCACGGGAAGAGGGGCCAGAAGATCGGCAGCACCAGCAGTACAACCGCCAGGACAACCAGCGTGAGGGGTAAGCCTATCTTGGTATAGTCGGTGAAGCGGTAGCCGCCGGGGCCCATGACCAGCAGGTTGGCCGGGTGAGCCACCGGGCTCATAAAACTAGCAGAGGCAGATACCGCCACCGTCATCAGGAGGGCCTGTGGGACATGCCTAAACCGGAAGCGGTGTTGAAGGCAATGGGAGCCATCAGCACTGCCACAGCGGGAGTGGGTATGACCTGAGCAGCCAGGGCGGTGATGACAAACAAACCGGCAAGCACAGCCAGTGGCCCGAGTGCACTGATCGGTGAGAGGACAGCCTCGGCGATAAATAGGGCGGTGCCGCTGTCCTGGATGGCAACGCCCAGGGGCAGCATACCGGCGATTAGGAAGACCGCGCGCCACTCGATAAAGCGGTAGGCCTCGTCCATCGTCAAGCAGCCCGTCAGAACCATCACGGTCGTTCCTGCCACGGCAGCAATGTAAATGGGCAGCCACCCTAAGATCACCGATAGCACCACAGCTCCCATCACCAAGGTGGCGATGGGAGCTTTGTGCAGCAGTGGCACTGCCCCTGTTAACACCAGAAAATCCGGCTCATCGCCAAGTAGCTTCAACTTCTCTCGAGGACCGTGAAACAGAAGAGCGTCTCCGAAACGCAGTGCTACGTCTCGCAGATTGCTGCGATAGACCTCGCCTTCGCGCCAGATAGCCAGCACACTTAACTCGTACTTTTCGCGTAAGTGAAGCTGGCCCAGTGTCTTGCCAACCAGGGTAGTGTGAGGCGTTAGAACCACTTCTGTCAGGCCGATTCTTTCTGACTCCAACTCGCTGAGGTCTGGCGGAGCCTGGCGCACCATTTCCAGGCTCTGGAGGCCCCGCATCGTCACCAAGTCGTCCAGCTCTCCTTCAACCAGCAAAGTGTCACCAGCACTGAGTTCTTCTGAGGGCTGAGGCATCAGGCGGGTCTTCCCCTCTCGGACGATACCCAACACCGTCACACCGAGGGCATCCCCCAGCCGGCTTTCGGCCAAGGTCTTACCGACCAACTGCGATTCCTCAGGGACACCCACGAGCATGAGTCTTTCGTTCAGTTGATAGACTTTGGATTGGTCGACTCTGGAGACGACAACGTTGGGATCCTCCCGCAGCTCATCCAGCTTTGCACGTGTTGCCTGTACCAACAAGATGTCTCCAGTCTGGAGCAGAGTATCCTGCGGGTGACTTCTTCGAGGGCGGCCTTGGCGCCAGATGGCTAGAACGTTTACCCCCTTTAGACGTCGAAAATCAACTTCCTTCAGCGTATGGCCCAGGAGTGCGGAATCGAGGGAGAGCCTGACCTCGGCCACACTAATTTCAGCTGAAACCAGTCTCTCAACACTCACGTCTTCGTCCTCAACAACAAGCTGTTGCTCACGGAATTCGGAGAACTGATCCGGCTGTCCCTGAACCAGTAATCTGTCCCCCGATCGAAGAGTCTTGTTGGGATGAGGTGCTAAGTGAGTTTGCCCATCTCGGATAATGCCAATGACGATCAATCCCAAAGCCGAGCCCAGGCGGCTTTGAGCCAGACTCTTTCCGGACAATAAGGAGTTGGACCCCAAACCTACGATGAACATCTGCTCATCCAAATCGAAAAATTTTTTCAGATCCGTTTCGCGGCCCACAGGCGCCTTGCTCAAGTCTCTAGTGGGCAGGAGGTGGCGCCCAAGCAAGGCCATAAACGCCATGCCGGCAAACATCACCGACAGGCCAACCGGGGTGAAATCGAAAAACCGAAAGGGGCTCATGCCGAAGCCAGCCGCCAAGTTACTGATGAGAATATTCGGTGGTGTCCCGATGAGGGTGGTGAGCCCACCCAGGAGTACGGCATAAGATAAAGGCATCAACAATTTTGAGGGTGAATAACCGGTGCGGCGGGCAATATCCATGACCACCGGCAAGAGCAGCGCAGCCACACCCACGTTGTTCATGAAGGCCGACAGGACACCTGCCGCCAGCATGATCACCATTAATAGTTTAGCTTCGCCGTGATTGGCCAGGCGGAGGAGATATCGGCCCGCCAAGCTAGCCACACCAGTCCGGGAGAGGCCGCCGCTGAGAATGAAAACTGCCCAGACGGTAACCACCGCTGGGTTACTGAATCCGGATAATGCCTTCTCCGGAGTGACCAGACCGGTCAGAACCAGGCTTACTAAAACCACCAGGGCTACTACATCCACCCGCAGCCACTCGGTCACAAACAGCACAACGGCCAGCAGAAGGATGGCCAGGATCATCGCCATCGGAAGTGTCAATCGTGAGTCCCCTTATCTTCCCACATCCACGAGAACTTGAATTTCGCGACCACCTGTAAAAGGCTTTCCACCAGACTCCAAAGTCGGTCCTTTCAAAACACACATCGGAAAGCCAAAAAATCATAACATAGATTACTGTACGGGAATGAGCACAAGGAGTGGGGTGAGGAAACCGATCCTCACCCTAAGAAGGAAAGGTTAGTCACAACCTCGCGAATAATCTTGCGAAAGCAACTTAAAGATTGACAAGGGAGCTTTGCTAAAGTTACTCTGGTGCAAGGAACATATTAAAAATACTATATAAAGAAATCAAGGTACTCTTCGAGGAGAGGAGCCTGTTGTAAAGTGATTGGATGTATTCACTCGCTGCAGGACACTACTCACGAAGGAGGCTTTGCGGAAAGGATGACAGAAGAATCAGTGAGTAAAAGTACCGAACGACCGACAGGTGAAGTGGTGGTTAAGCAAGAACTGGATTGCAGAGGATTGAATTGTCCACTGCCGATCATCAAGACCAAAAAAGCCATCGATGGCCTGGCCAGTGGCGAGGTCCTAAAGATGATCGCGACAGACCCCGGGTCGATTCCTGATGTCAACGCCTTTTCACGGCGGACAGGGCATGAGCTGGTCAGCTCTGAGGAGTCCGATGGCGAGTACACGTTTTTGCTACGCAAGAAATAAGGAGGCTGCCAGGTGTCTAGCAATGGGGAAAAAAAGGTAGCCTTGATTGCATCCCGGGAACGCTCGACTGGGCCTACCCTCCTTTCATCCTGGCCTCGACAGCGGCGGCTCTGGACATGACGTGCTGGGTGTTTTTCACCTTCTATGGCCTCACTCTTCTCAAGAAGAAAATTGAGGCGAAAGTGGCGACTCGCCAGATGGCTTCTGGAGGGGAGTTCTGGGACTGTCCCCGAACTCCCCCGCAGTCAGCCTGGATGGCTGCGGCACTGCAGTAGACAGCTTCTGAACGGGTGGATTGCTAGGACCCTTCCCTCGGAACGACCGTCAGCGCAATGCGGGAATTCCGCTGGCTATCGTGGTAGAGGGTGTTGATAGCGACTCTCATCGGGCCTCCGTCTTTGAAATCCTTACCGGTATTGGGGTTCGGGATCCAGGCCGGGAAGCTGCTGCTGGACACACTCAGCCGGATTCGATGACCACTCTTGAACACATGACTGGTGGGGCTCATCTCAATCTTCAACTCATAGGTCTGGCCAGGGTTGAGCAATTCAGCCTTTTCGAAGGTCTTGTAATACTTCGCGCGCAGCAGGTTACGACTCAAGATACGCGATGTGCCGTCGGGAGAGACGTCTGCAAGAATGACCACAAAATCTGTGTCAGGGGCATTAGAAGAAACGTGGAGGGTGGCCTCCGGGTATCCGGTCACTTCCAGCTCCCTGATCAGAGGATCTGAAGTGTAGGTGAGGCTTCCTTTCTCAACCTCACTTTGGTCACGAGGTCCTTGTTCCCCGAAACGAGTGTCCCCACCAATAGTGGGAAGCGGCTTGCCGGGATCATATCGGAAGGAATCGGGTTTCTCGTCGCTCCCTGGCATTTCGGTGGCCAGGCCCCCGTCGTTCAAAGAGTGCACCGGTCTGCTAGCGGTACTGGCTCGCAAATAATAATCGGTGGGCACCGCACGGGCCGGAGGCCACTCTTTCTCATGACGCCATTGGTTGTCTCCCATGACAAAGATTTGAACCGGAGGCTCGTCCATAATTCCGTTATCAATTCCTTTGAGCCAATAGTCAAACCAGCGCACCCGCAGGAGGTCGATATCCAGCCCAGCCTCAGGCCCGAAGTCGACGCCGGCGAGCGTCTGCACACTCCGAGAACTGTGAGGCCAGGGTCCCACAATGAGTTTCTGCGCCTTGCGGCCTGCTTCGCTGCGGCCCTCGGCAGAAATTCCGGCAAAGCTCTTGGTGATACCACGCCGGAACCGATCAAACCAACCTCCGTGATGATAAGTGGGCACTTCAATCTCATCGAACTTTTGATAAACACCCATCTGCCACCAGAAGGGACCGTCGGTGGGATTGTTGATCCACTCCAGGAAGGTCGGACTGATGAGAGCGTCCAAACTGAGTGCCTTTTCCGGGGGGGTGGCCTCAAGCAGCATGCTCCAATCCTCAGTAGTGCTCACTCTGCGAGTAAAAGCTTGATTCGAGACTTGCCAGCGCACAGCGTGCCCCATGAATGCCCCGCCATGGTAGCGCACTTCCTGATAAAAATCGGCGGCGGCATTGCTGACAAACATGGCCGTCAGGTGAGGAGGCCGGGTCACGGCCGTCAGGTATTGAATGGTTCCGGGATAGGAATTACCGAAGGTTCCGATTTTGCCGTTGGACCAGGACTGCTTGGCCAGCCATTCGATGGTATCGTAACCGTCTTGCCGTTTTCCCCATCCGTCATCCAGATAGTTTCGAAATTCCCCTTCTGAAGCAAAACGTCCTCGCGTGTCCTGAAGTACCACCACATACCCTCGGGAGGCGTAATCATGTGCCAGCTCAACCTCAGACCTTCCCAGTTTGTTGTAGGGAGTTCTCTGTAAGATGATAGGAGAGGGCCCGGCGCCTACCGGTTTGTAAATGTCTGCTGCCAGCCGAGTTCCGTCTCGCATGGGAATCATGAGATTCTCCTCGACGATCACCTCGAAGGTGGGTTCCGAGATTGGGACTGGAGCTGAAAAACAGGGAACAGCCAGGAAACTGATCAGGGCCAGAAGGGTGGCTCCAATTTTGGGGTCAGGATAAGAGATTTCTTTCATGTTCTCTCCTCAAATGTTGGTGCATGGCTTTCCCTTTTCATCAACGAGTTAAGAAAACGCCTGCTTGAAGAAACGTATAAAGATCCTATCACAGTAACACGCTATTTTAAGCAAAACTAGGTATCCAGAAGCTCACCCCACTTTTCCTTGATCTGCTTTACGAGCCCTGGACTAGCCTCGCTCACGTCGGGGAAAAGGTCCAGATACTCATAGGGCCGGCAAGCATCGATGATGGCCCGGGTGTTGTAGGGGACCTTCTGATCGAAGGTGATGTTCTGGGGATCCTGCTTGGAACCCCAGGTTCGGTGGAGGATCTCAATGTCGCGAGCGGGATCAGAGCGCGTCACCACAGCCCACATGACGGCCTCCAGATTGGAAGGATCGATGTCCTCGTCCACCACCATCACATATCGCCCCAAATAGGCCCCCACCTGGCACTGAGAGGCCACCAGACCGGCCTGGCGGGCGTGGCCCTGATAGCGCTGTTTGATGGAGACGGTCAAGAGCATGCGACCACCACCTACCTCATGGGCCCAGCAGCCCACCACATCGGGGACCCCCGCTTTCTCCAGCGCTTCTTCCAGGAGAGCCGACCGCATCACTGTTTTTGAATAGGAGTAGTCGTGGGGTGGCCGACCCGGTGGGGTTCCGAAGATGATGGGGTTGTTCCGATGATAAATGCGCTCCACCTCCAGCACGGGTGCCTGGAATTCACCGAAGCTGTAGTAGCCGTGGAACTCGCCAAAAGGTCCTTCGTTCTTAAGCTTGCCCGGATGGCACCAGCCTTCCAGCACCAACTCGGAGGCGGCGGGCATCGGCAGGCCCGTCACCTCACCCTTGATGACCCGCACCGGCTCCCCCAGGATGGCGCCTACATAGTTGTACTCGCTCAACCCGTAGCTGACCTCCACTCCCGAGAACAGAAATAGAAGGGGATGGTGGCCCATCGAGGCCACCACCGGGAAGGGCTTCTTCTCCTGGAAGTAGCGGTCGATTTGTTGGCGACCGTGTTTGCCGGCCACCATGTTGAGCCCACAGGTGCGCTCGTCATGCACCATCATTCGATAAGTACCCAGGTTGATCCAATCCGAGTCCAGATCCTTGGTCACGACCACGCTTCCCGTACCGATGAAGCGTCCTCCATCCTTTTCGTGCCACTTGGGAACAGGGAACTCCCACAGGTTCACCTGATCACCGCTCTTGACGTTTTCCAGGACCGGTCCGGAGTCCACATACTGGGGAGGAAACTGACTCGAGAGACTCTCCCACTCGTGGGGCTTGCCGCGCAGTGCCTGTACCAGTTCTGCGTTGTTGAGAGAGTAAGGGAAACCCAGTGAGGCGGCCATCCGCCCAGGACTGCCAGTGGTGCCCGTCACCACTCGATAACCCGAAGGATAGTCGGTAATATCGTCAAATAGCAGACAGGGTCCACGTTGTAAGTTGTTGATTTCGGTGATGGCCCCCAACTCCAGATCCCAGTGGGCCCCGCTGACGTGCTTGAGCTCACCCAGCTCCTCGACAGCGAGCAACCAATCCCGCAAATCCTGGTTCTTCAATGTAGTCTGAGGTTCGGAAACGGCAGGTACTTTCTCACTCATATTCGCTCACCGGTATGATGGTTAAGGAAAATTGGCATTAACCCGAAACTCTAGGAACAGGAACTCTTTTGCCCGCGCGATTATCTTCTGGAGGAGAAAAAAAGTCAAGCGGGCGAAGCGATAGGTGAGGAGGGACGCTCGATCGCCAAGGGGTGAAAAGAAGGCACACGGGCATTGGATGAAGAGTGAAAAGCCTCGGCTCTTCGGCCGTTCCAGACCCAGACATCGTCCCGGACCACTCTGCAGTTTGTAAACCTCCATGGATTTCGATAGAATCCGCTCCCATACAAGGAGGACACGATCATGAGTCATATGGAGACAAGGGGTGGAGAGGGGCGATCGCACGAATGGAAGGACATGAGGTCCTTTATTTCAAGAAGAATACCGAGGAGCAGAAGGTCTGCTTTCTGGAGCTCCAGGCTGGCCTTGGGCGGGCTCCTGGTTGTTCTCTTTTTCACGCTCTCTTGTGCGACTGACCAGGAACAGGAGGCTCCCGTGAGTGTGGTGACTCTGGCCCTATCCCCCGCTGGCGGGTCCTGGTTTACCATTGGGGGAGTGCTGGCGGATGTGATCACTGACTTCGCTCCCGATGTGCGGGGTATTGCAGAGGAGACGGGCGGTGCCGTGGAAAACGTACGCCTGGTGGGCACGGGCCAATCCGATTTTGGGTTTGTCATCCTCAAGATCGCGCAGCAGGGATACCGGGGCGAAGCTCCCTTTAATCAGGCCTTTCCCGACCTGAGGATGCTGTTCGCCAACTTTCAAATCGGGCGCCTACACATGGTTGTGCTGGAGGATTTGCCTCTGGAAAGTGTTTGTGACGTGCAGGGGAGGCAAGTGGCCGTTGGACCTTCGGGACATGGCAGCATCCCTAACCTAAGAGAGATTTTTTCCGCTGGCTGTGGTTTTACATTTGACGAGATCACGCCCGTTTACCTTCCCTACAACCAGGCTCTCATCACCCTGGGGGATAACCGGGTCGACGCCTCCGTCCTCTATATAGCCCCGCCCGTGGCGGCTTTGAGTGAATTTGGTGCGACCCACTCCTACCGTCTGCTTCCCCTGCCTTCAACCGCCCGGGAGCAGATCATTTCGTCTTACCCTTACTATGTCGACGTGGTGATTCCGGCAGGCACTTACGACCAGGTAACCGCCGATGTCCCTACAGTGGGAACAGCGAATGGAATGGCCGTGAATGCGAATGTGGCAGATGAGGTGGTCTATAAGATCGTCAAGGCCGCTTTCGAAAACCTGGAGCGACTTCGTGAGAGTCATCCAACTCTGATGGACTTTGGGTTGGAGGATGCCGTCACGGGAGGCCTGATTCCTTTCCACGAAGGCGCCATTCGCTACTATCGCGAACAGGGAGTCTGGACCGGGGAGCAACAAATGGTTTCCACGGGGGAGGAAGGGCGTACTCCGACCGGGACCGAGATAGAGTGAGCGACCCTTCCGTACCGGAGAGTCGGTGGAGACTGATTGTTCGATTGGTCCTCATCAGCACCTCTCTGTTTGCCCTATATGCCAATGCCTTCAGTGTCCTGGCCCCCAACTATAACCGCATGGTGCACTGGGGACTCCTGGCCACCGTGGTCTTTTTGAGCTATGGAGCAAACCGGTCGGCTGTAACCACGCCCAGGCTCACAGGCATTGCCCTGGCGGGGCTTACCGTGATCTCCAGCGTTTTTGTTATTTTGGACTGGCCCTTCTACGTGGAGAGAACCGGGCTGGTGACCCGCTGGGAGCTGATTTTCGGCTGTTTGATGATCCTGCTGGTTCTGGAGGCCACACGCCGGACGATTGGATGGTTCCTTCCCTTGCTGGTTACCGTGTTCGTTCTTTACGGCGTTTTCGGGCAGTACGCACCGGGCATTTTTCTTCATAAGGGTTACAGTCTCTCGCGGCTGATCGGCACGCTCTACCTCGGGACCAGTGGGGTGTACGGTCTCCCCATGGAAATCTCCGCCACTTTTGTCATCATGTTTGTGATCTTCGGGATGTTGCTGACCCAATCGGGAGGGGACCGTTGGTTCATTGATCTGAGTTATAGTTTGACCGGGCGGATGCGAGGGGGCCCGGCCCTGAGCTCAATTCTCTCGAGTGCCATCATGGGGATGCTTTCCGGCTCCCCTGTCGCCAACGTCGTAACGACCGGGAACTTCACCATCCCCTTGATGAAGCGCACGGGATTTCAACCGCACATGGCTGGTGCTATCGAAGCCGTGGCCTCTACCGGGGGCATGTTTACCCCGCCTTTAATGGGAGCAGGAGCGTTCCTGATCGCCGAATTCCTTCACCTCCCCTACGTCGAAGTGGCCAAAGCTGCTATTTTACCTGCGCTGCTCTATTTTCTTTCCGTGATGGCCGTGGTGTACTTCACAGCCTGGAGGCAGGATCTCAGGATTCAGGCAGGAGAGTCCCTTCCCCGGTTGCGGACCACGCTCTTCCAGTACGGTCATATGATCCCCCCCATACTGGTTCTGATGGTTCTGATCTTTCGGGGGCGCAGCCTGATGCTATCCGCCTTCTGGGCAATGGGCCTGACCGTCGGACTCTCTTTGCTCCGTTCCCATACCCGGATTGGTCTGTCAAAAGTGGTCTTGGCTCTGGAAAAGGGGGCTTTTAAGGTTATTCCCATTGCCACGGCCTGTGCCTCGGCTGGGATTATCGTGGGCATCATCAGCCTGACAGGCTTGGGTTTTACCCTTTCCGGAGCCCTCACAGGAATGGCTGAGGGTCAGCCTTTGCTGCTCCTTGCAGTGGCCATGCTGGCTTCTCTCTGCCTGGGCATGGCTGTGCCACCCACAGCCGTATACATCATCATGGCGGGTCTGACCGTGCCGGCCATGGTCTCAGCCGGATTCAATCCGCTTGCTTCCCACTTTTTCATCTTCTTCTGCAGTTCCATCGGAGCCATCACTCCTCCGGTAGCCCTGGCTGCCTATGCGGCCTCGGCTATTGCCGGTTCCGAGGTGACCCTAACTGGGTTTACCGCTTTTCGACTGGGCATTGCCGGATACTTGATCCCTTTTCTGGTCGTCTACTGGAACGGGCTGATGATGGTGGGCGAGTGGGGAGAAATCGTGACGGCTCTGATCGTCTCGACGGTGATGATTTTGGCAGTGGCGTTTGGCTTGGAGTTTCTCCGCTACCTGCGGGGAGTTGTGATGAGCCGGATGGGATCGTGAGACCGCGCCGTGGCCGCAGCTGCTCAGAAATCGATAAGATGGGTGTACTTGAGCGAGATGACCCGCTCCACCTGCCCGGTGTTGATGGTGGGTCGGTCTTCCGTATAAACCACGAAGAGATCGCTCAAGGGCCGGTGAATCCAGTTGAAGCGGGCATTAGAGGTCACCCGGTTTCGTTCGCTGTTGTACTGAAGGAACAGATCGACAAAAGCCACGGTACTGAACGAGTACTGCAGGCGAAGACCGGACAAGGTAGCGTTGAAACTCCCCTCCGGCAAGCGCACGCGATCCTGAGAGAGGCTGATCTCGCCACTGAAATGGGAATTGGGTCGAAACGCGCCTGTGAGATCCCAACTGGTTTTGCTGCCATCCCAGAAGTCCCCCACGTACCATTTCATGCTGGCAGACAGGGCCCGACTCCTGTCGGTATTGGCCTCGATGCCCTGCTCATAGAAGTTGTAGTCGCCGGCCATGATGGGAATACCTTGTATATCGAAGGGGTCGTCCAGGCGTTCGAAGAAATTGCGCCTCCGAAAGCGAAAAAACGCTCCATTCCGAAAAATTAAATCGAACCCCGTATTCTGCTCCCGGGTCACCAGCCTTCCTGTGGGGTCGGTGATATAGCGGATATTCACGACGGGTTGAATTTCGCGAAGGGCACTTTCCGGCCAGGGCCTGAAACGAGGACGCCAGTCAAGGCGGTTGGCCGACACGCCTGTGCGCAAGATAAAACCGAGGTCATTGCGATAGTTTTCCTGGATGTTGGCGTGAGTGAGATTGAGTCTCATCCTTCTTGAGTCGTAGGACCCTTGGACCCATAGGAGCCAGTCATTGTCTTGAATGCCTGGAATTTGGCTCTCAGCAAAATAGCCGCTGAAGGTGAGATCATCTCGGGGCCGGTAGAGGCCGTCAAAGCCGAATACCTGATTGGTAACCCGTTCAGGCCCGGACCTATTCAAAAAGAAGCCTCCCAAGGAGGATCTTGTCAGCAAGTCTCTCTGAATCCGGACAACCGTGGCATTCTCGGGCCCCTGATCCTGCCCCTCGCCGGTTTGAATCGTCATCAGGCCCAGGCTGTAGGAACCCAGCCGGCCCGACAATCTTCCGCCTCCCTCAATGGGAACCGGGCGCCCTTCCAGAGAGAGACCGATGTTGCGGCTGTAGAAGACGACAGGAGATTCCTGAAGGGGTCGAGTGCCGACCAAGCGGGCACCCGCGATCTCAAAAACGCCGGCGTTCTCAAGGAAAAAGTCGCGCTTTTCAGGAAAGGAGAGCCGGAACCGGTCGAGGTTGACCTGCTGCTGGTCGACCTCCACATGGGAAAAGTCGGTGTTGTAGGTCAGATCCAGCGTCAACCCAGGGGTCACGCCATACTTGAGGTCGGCGCCGAAATCTGCGTCGGAATCCTTCCCGGCTTGGCCATCCGCCCCGGTCAGCAAGAAATAAGGGGTGACGAGAAGATTGCGTCCCGGATGGATCTGGTCCGTGTTCAAACCCACAAGTTGTCCCGCCAGACTGACCTGTTTGATGTTGAACTGCCGCGGTATCTCGGACCAGTGTGTGACCTCGTTGGTGCGACGAACCTGTCTGCCGAAGTTGATCTCCCAGGGTTCGGTACTCTTTTGATCATACCGGAGGGTTTTGAAAGGAATGCGAATTTCAGCCGTCCAGCCAACCGAATTTCGGCGGGTCTTCACATCCCAGACGGCATCCCAACTCACGTTGGACACCTTGCCTCCGTTGCTTATCTGTTCATCCCGCTTGGCTGCACTCGGTGTGGTGATAAAGAGAAGCCCCTCCCTGGAACTGGCGAAGGGATCGAGCAGAATCTCGAAAAAGTCCTCCTCCCTAGGTGAGAAGTCGACCCTCAGATTCTTGGCCACAATTTTTTCGGGATGACTATCGAAGCAGATCACCCCGACGTAAAGGTTGTCCGCGTCAAAAAGGATTCGAACTTCGGTTGGCTCTGTGGCCAACTCCCCCTGGGCGGGTTCAGACTGGATGAAATCGGCCGCCACCTCGGCAAAGCTCCAGGTGACTTCGTCAAGCGCTCCGTCCACGACGATGGGTTCTTCGGTTTCGTGAGCTATGACCGTCCGCTCGGCCGCCGTGGCGTAGAAGCCGCAGAAAATCCAGGCCCAACCGAAAGCTGCAATTCCGAGCCAGCACTTCTTCACCTAGCACATCTCCTCAGGGAGTTACCCATACTTGAGTGCACCAAACCCAACGGAAAACCCAGGTCGCATAGAGACAGGCGGAACGCCCAATCGTGTAAGAGTCTACGCAAATCAACAATTCGAGTCCACTCGCAACTCAAGGGCAGTTTGTATTGCCACCCAGCCTGAAATTCCGGTAGAATTCCCCTCAAGTTCCAAAGGGGAGTCCAATTCAGTGTTTCGGGTGAAAGCTGATGGACAAGGCTACAGACAATGTCTTTACCAATCGAGGGAGAGCCAAAGCTCAATGACTCAAACCATGCCTTTGAGTATGTACGGGATATTCTAAAGTGAAGACAGGGACCACAATCCTCGACGTCGTCGGGGAAACCCCTCTCATTCGACTGAATCGCATCTCTTCAAACGCGAAAGCCGAAGTCTACCTGAAACTCGAGTACGTCAATCCGAGTGGCTCGACCAAAGACCGAATCGTCAAACGCATGTTCGAGGATGCTGAGAAGCAAGGCCGCCTTAAGCCCGGTTCGGTCGTCATCGACGCGACCACCGGAAGCCACGGTATTGCTTCATCGATGACCTGTGCGGCCAAGGGCTATAAGATGATTGGAGTTATGCCTTCCAAAATCAACGACGATGTGAAGAAGATCATGTCTGGGTACGGGGCTGAATTGGTCGTTGTGGAGGGTGGCGAGGAAGTGATGGAGCAGTGTATAGAGAAGGTCCAAGAACTGGTCAAACAGTACGGCAATGCCTGGGTTCCAGGACAATTTACCCATCCGGGAAATGTGGAAGCCCACAAGATAACCGGACAGGAGATCCTTGAGCAGATGGATGGGGAGGTGGATGTGTTTGTAGCAGGCTTAGGGACAAGTGGCACCTTAACAGGTGTTTCCACCACCCTGAAAGAGCATAACCAACAGCTTGTGGTTGTGGCCGTTGAACCTGAGGAATCACCCGTTCTTTCGGGAGGAGAGGCTGGCTGTCACGGCATCTATGGCATCGGAGATGGAATCATTCCTCCCCTCTACAAAAAGGAGCTGGTCGACAAGATCGTCACCGTGTCAACCGAAGAGGCGGTCAGGATGGCTCGAAGATTAACCCGGGAAGAGGGTGTCTTTTGTGGGCCCTCCTCAGGCGCGAATGTTCACGCCTCCTTGCGGGTGGCTCGGGAGTTCGAGGATAGCAAGAAGATCGTCACGATGATTGTCGACACAGGGATGAAGTACTTGAGTACCAACCTTGTAGAGGAAAAGTAGCCGTAACCCACAACCGCCTTAGAATTTCCACAGGGCCAGAGGCTCAATGAAATGTCTGACTTAAGATCCTTCATTTCGAATCTACAAACCCATTACCCGGAGCACCTGAAGCTCGTTGAAGAGCCGGTGGATCTCGAGTATGAGCTCAACGCCGTGGCCTTCGAGTATGAGAGACAGGGCAGTGCCTGCCTACTGTTTAAGAACGTCAAAGGGGTTCCCTTTCCCCATGTTGTCAACCTGTTTGGCAGCCGGGAAAGAATTGCTTTGGCTCTCAATTTGCCGGTTGAGAAAATCTATGATGTTCTTCCCGACAAAATGGCCAGAACAATCAGCCCTGAGCTGGTTTCAGGTGGGCCTGTAAAAGAGGTCAAACTCCTGGGGGCTGATGTGGATATGGAAGCCCTTCCGCTTCCCCGATACTTCCGTGAGGATGGAGGACGATACTTGACAGCAGGGCTGGTGACCGCCCGAGACCCTGAGGACCCGAATATCACTAACTTGACCTTCGCCAGGATGCAGCTGAAAGGCAAGAATAAGATGGGAATCAGCTTCCATAGCAGAGGATTCCAGTTTCACTTTCTGCAAAAGGCGAGGGAGATGGGGAGGCCTCTACAGGTGGCGGTAGTGATCGGGGCACACCCCGCACTGTATCTGGCTGCAGCAGCCCGAATCACGAGCGAATATGAGGTGACGGGTTCACTTCTGGATGAACCCCTCAAGCTGGTCAAATGCGAGACCGTGGATGTGGACGTCCCCTGCAACGCCGAGTTTGTGTTGGAGGGTGAAGTGGCCACCGATGTAGAAGAAGAGGAAGGGCCCTTTTCGGAGTACCTTGGGTATCTATCCGGCAGGTCAACCCGCAACGTTCTTACCATCAAGGCTGTGACTCATCGTAAGGATGCCCACTTTCTGAGCATTCTTCCGAGCTATGCAGCCGATCACATCCTTTTGAGCAACATCACCAAGGAGGCGAGAAGCTACAGAAGTTTGAAGAGCTACCTGCCTGCGGCTCGAGTCCAGAGCATCAACTGGCCGATTCCAGGAGTCCGTCTGGCCTGCTTTCTCTCCCTGGATGAACCTCTGCCGGGAGTGGCAAAACAGGCAGCCTTAAACTTGCTCGGATCGGACCTGTATCTGAAGATGGTGGCCGTGACGGACCAAACCGTAAACCCTCACAACTTTGAAGAAGTGTTGACGGCCATCGCTTCCAATGTGAGTTGTCACGACAGTCGAAGGGATGTGGACATCGTCAGTGGAGTGTTCTGCAACCTCCTGGATCCTTCAAGCAGCAAAGAGGGCACCTCTTCCAAAGTCATCTTTGACGCGACCCTTACTCGAGAGCCCAAGCTCTCTCAATACGAAGATGCGAAGATCGGTGCGGCCATGAGAAGCAAGTTTCCTGAAATTGAAGAAGTACACTTCCCTCCAGCCTGTAAAGGTTTGGTGGCTTACATCAAAGCATCCGCTTCCCATGCCGAGCAATTGGGCCAGGAATTATTCGACCAGGCACGAGACTGTAACCTGGTTATCGTGCTGGACCCGGACATTAACCTGGCTCAGGGAGAAGAAATTCTTTGGTGCCTGGCCAGCAGAGTGCAGCCTCACCGAGCCGTACACATCTTTCCATCGGATCAGGCTACTCAGATCATCATCGACGCCAGAAAGGCAGCTAACTTTCAGGCTCAAAGGCCAACCCTCCCCCCTGAAGTAGAAGAGAAGGCAAGAAAAATTGTCAAGAAGCTATTGGAAGGGTAGGACCTTTTCTTCAGCCGTTGGGACTAGGAGCCTGAGACTCTCGGTATCACGTCTTCAGCGAAGATCGTTATTTGCTCCGCCAACTCTTCCCAGCAATTTTCCAGATTCTTGAAGGCAGGGACCAGAAGAATGTTTTCGACGCCGGCTTCAACGTGCTCAGAGAGCTGCTCGGCACAGGACTGCGCATCACCCACCACAGAACAATCAGCCGTGCATTTACTCCACTCGGGGATGTCACAGTATTTGAAGACATACTCCCTGGCCGTACGGACTGCATCGGAGTCCGAAGAACAGTAAGCGGGAACCATGTTGGCATTGGTTAACTCCTCAGGATTTCTTCCCGCATCCTCGGCAAACTTCTGCACCCTTCCCCAGTCTTCTTTGAAACTCTGGGCTGTGTAAAAGTAATTGAGCCAGCCATCGGACTGGGTGGCAACTCTCCTCAGGACGGTATCCACGTATCCTCCCATCCAGAGGGGAGGATGAGGCTTCTGAATGGGTTTCGGCTCCATGGTAATATGCTTGAAATGGTAAGGCTCGCTTGTGGTGGTGATGTCGTCTTGGGTCCACAGCTTTTTCATGAGCATCAAATTCTGCTCGACACGTTTGCCCCTCTCTTTAAAGGGAACTGCACAGGCATCGAATTCTCTCTCGTACCATCCTGAAGCCACGCCCAGAATAACCCGGCCGCCGGAAAGATGATCCAGAGTGGCAACCTCCTTCGCCAGGATAACGGGATTCCTGATCGACAAGATAAGGATACTTGTACCGACCTTGATCTTCTGGGTGACGGCAGCCACACCAGCTAGTGTTATCAGGGAATAATAGAGCGGAAAAACTTTTCTTGATCCCAGGATCAGGTGATCCCACACCCAGAGCGAATCGTAGCCTAGCTTCTCGGCTAGCTTGGAATGCTTCAGGAGCTCGGGGAAATTTAACTTCTCGCCTTGACCCATTAGGCTCTGAAGGGAAACTCCAAACTTAACCTGTCTCGCCATCCTCTAAATTCCTTCCTTCGTTTTGGGAGAGTGTCCCTATCCTAGCACCCAGCGAGGAAGAACTCTCGTCAGATTACTCGTAACCACACCAATCCAGAATAGTTAAAGCCAGAACCTTGGTAGCGGTGATCACATCATCCTCTTTGACCCATTCATTCATAGCATGCATCTGCTCGGTCAGGCCAGGGCCAAAGATGACGGTTGGGGTATCACCATATCGGTTTAAGAAGCGAGTGTCGGCTGCGCCCATCCTTCCACTGATGACGGGCTTTGCTCTTGTGACTTCGGTGAAGTTCTTCTGAACTGCTTCAACGATGGGTTCACTGACAGAAATTTCAGAGGGCTCGGCAAAGTATCCTTTGAATCTGATTTCTGGGGGATGATCCTTGAGCCAATCATCGCTTCTGGAAAAATCCAGGATATACTCCTTGAAATCTTGCTTTATGGCCGCGGAATCCTCTCCTGGCAGGGTGGCCAGACTGCCCTCGAGAAGACAGGTATCGGGGAAGGCACTGGGAAAGGAGCCAGCGTGAAACATCCCTACCATGCAGGGCAGAGCTTCCCTGCTGTCGGGGTAAAGAGGATGGTTCAGCTCGGATATTCTCTTCTCCTCCAATGCGGTGACCGCCTTCATCACCTGATATCCCTTCTCTATAGCATTCACACCTTCCCATCTTCTCTGGATCCCTGCCGGCTTACCCCTGATCTCGATCTCAAACCAGATCCTACCGATGCAGGCGGGCTGAACATTCAGACTGCTGGTTTCACAACTGATCCCCCCGTCGGCCTTGTATCCCCGTAGAATACAGGCCAGGGTTCCGTTTCCACTCAGCTCTTCGTCAACCACATACTCCGAGATGACGTCTCCCTTTAAGTGGACTCCAAGGTCCAGCACAGCCTTAAGGGCCATGGTCACGGAGGCTAATCCGCTCTTCATGTCGGAAGAACCCCGGCCATACACTCTTTCCCCCTCTACCTCCCCCCAAGGATTTCGATCCCAGGCGCTCAGGGGCTCCACGGGTATGACGTCAACGTGTCCATTAAACAGAAGAGAGCGGCCTTCCCCCGAACCCTTGTGTACCCCTACGACATTCGGTCTGTCCTTGTAACCGGCAGTGACAGGAACGTAACCCGGATGTTTCTTTAACTCCTCCAGATCAGGCTCCCAGACATCCACTTGCTGACCCATTTTCCCGAGCGCATCAGCAATAAAAGCCTGTATCTGCCCTTCATTTCCTGTGACACTCGGAAAGGCGAGAAGTTCTCTCAGAAACTCAATGGTTTCTTCTTTGCTAGCCTCAACCTGCTCAAGGATCTCCTGCCTGATAGAGCTCATCGCCTGTTAGACCTCATTTCGCACGCCCCAGAGCAGACGTCAGGGAAGCTACCCGACCAGGCACTTCGTTGCCGCCGGCCATCGAGGGTCAAGAGAATACGATATAGGAGTCTGCTGTTTGAGGCCAGGATTATTCATAGGCACCCCTCGTCTCAGACATTAAAGAGGAAGTGGCCGAGTTCACCGTCCTGGAGCACATAGTCCTTCCCTTCCAGGCGGACCCATCCCTGCTTCTTTGCCGCCACCATTCCTCCAGCCCGGACCAGATCCTTGAAGGGGATGACCTCAGCCCGAATGAATCCTCGCTGGATATCGGAGTGAATCACCCCCCCGGCCTCAACGGCAGGTGTCCCTTCCCGGATCGTCCAGGCTCGGACCTCATCTTCGCCCACCGTCAGAAAGCTGATCAGGCCCAGCAAGGCATAGGAGGATGAGATGACCCGGTCTCTGGCCGGCTCCTGAATGTTGAGGTCCTCCATAAACTCTTGTGCATCCGCATCGTCCATTTGGGTCAACTCCGCCTCAACCTTTGCAATGAGAGGAACGATGGAGCTCCGGGTGTGGTTGCTTTGGATCTGTCGTTTTTCCGCAGTTTGGAAGTCCGATGATCGCAAGTCTCATCTTTAATCGTTCCTTGAACAGGTCTACTTTCGCCGTGAAGCCTGAAGAACCGTCTTCCGCAGACGAAGCGCCGCGGGAGTCACTTCCACCATTTCGTCAGCCCGGATGAACTCCAGAGATTGCTCGAGACTCATCTTGCGAGGGGGTACCAGATGAACGAGGACCTCACTAGTGGATGACCGAATGTTGGTCACCTTCTTTTCTTTTGTGATGTTAATATCCATATCCTGAGAACGAGAGTTCTCGCCGACGATCATGCCCTCATACACTTCTTCTACCGGCGAAACAAAGAGTTCGCCGCGGGGTTGAAGATGCTCGATGGCGTAGGCTGTGGTCTTTCCGGATCGATCTGAGACCAGCACTCCGGTGGGACGGTGAGGGATCTCCCCCTGCCATTCAGCATACCCGTCGAAGATCTGGGTCATGATGGCCGTGCCTCGAGTGTCGGTCAGAAGCTCACTGCGAAAACCCAAAAGTCCTCGTGAAGGAGCCCGAAATTCCATCCGCACACGGCCGCTTCCGTGGTTGACGATTTTGACCATTTTGCCCTTTCGAATCCCCATTTTCTCACTGACCACTCCGATATAGGTGTCAGGGCAATCCACCACGAGTTGCTCAATCGGTTCCATTTCGATGTTATCCACCTTGCGAGTGATGACCTTCGGGCGGCCTACACACATCTCGTACTGTTCTCTCCTCATCATCTCAACCAGGATGGCCAGTTGCAGTGCACCACGCCCTGACACTTTGAAAGCATCCGGTGCGTCGGTCTCCTCCACTTCGATGGAGACATTCGTGAGGCTCTCCTTATCGAGTCGGTTCTTCAGTTGACGGCTGGTCAGGTGCTTACCGTCTCTTCCGGATAGAGGAGAGTCGTTGACGGTGATCACGACCGAGAGGGTCGGTTCGTCAACCTGAACCGGGGGCAGGGGTCTGGGATCCTCAATGCTGGACAGGGTCTCCCCGATATTGATGTTCTCCACTCCTGCGAAGGCAACGATATCTCCTGGCCCGGCCTCCTTAATCTTTTCCCGGTCGAGACCTCGGTACCCGTAGAGGATTGCAATCTGCACCTCCTCGAAGGTTCCATCTCTTCGGCATAGGACGGTGCGTTGCTTCTCACCGATGTGTCCATTGAATACCCGTCCAATAGCCAGGCGGCCCACATAGTCGTCATAGTCTAGTGTAGTGATCAACAATTGAAGTGGGGCCGTGTCATCAAAGCGGGGGGCCGGCACCGTGGTCAGGATTTGCTCAAAGAGTGGCGCCAGGGACTGGTCTTCCCCCTCCTGGGTTGTTCGGCAGGTCCCCGCCTTGGCGTTGGCGTAGAGGACCGGAAACTCCAGTTGCTCCTCGGTGGCATCCAGGTCGATGAAAAGGTCATAGATCTCATCCAGGACTTCTGCCGGCCTGGCATCGGAACGATCGATCTTGTTGATGACAACGATCTGAGGCAGTTCTGCCTCGAGCGCTTTTCTCAGAACGAACCGAGTTTGTGGAAGGGGCCCTTCGCTGGCATCCACCAGGAGGAGCACTCCGTCCACCAGCTTGAGAGTGCGCTCCACCTCGCCCCCGAAATCCGTATGACCGGGAGTATCAACAATATTGATATGAACATCTCGGAAGACAACCGAGGTGTTCTTGGCCATGATGGTGATACCTTTCTCGCGCTCCAGGTCGATGGAATCCATCACCCGTTCCACAACCTGCTGGTTCTCGCGGAAAACCCCACTTTGCCAAAGCATGGCATCCACGAGTGTGGTCTTGCCATGGTCCACATGGGCGATGATGGCCAGATTTCTGATGTCCTTCCGGGTATTGATGCTCATCACCTCTATTCGCTTGCGTCTGCCGGTCTCGAAAGTAAACCAGCCAAACTAGCATGAAAACCCCGGCTCTTGCGAGATCTTTCTGGCGAAACTTCAGAAAAGCCAGTGAGCGCAGTTCGCAATTGCTCTTGGCATCGGTCGGTGGGGTTTAGTGATGGGCAGGCTTGAATCGAGGGGCCAGACTCATTCAAAAAATCGATCACTACCGCCGAGGGTGTTCATCCCGGGGAATCGTACTTTCCTGCTTTCGTGGGCCGGAAGGATGTGCGAACATACTCCATCGTCCTCCATAAAACGAATGTACGCACGCACCCGACTGAACCGACAAATCGGCCCCTATAGGGAAATCCTGCAAACGGTCTGGGCAAATCGCGATCAGCCGGGATATGCCTGGCGAATTCTCCGAGATGGCGTCTGTGATGGGTGCGCTCTGGGAACCAGCGGTCTCAGAGACTGGACCATGCCGGACATCCATCTTTGCTGGATACGCCTGAACCTGCTCCGTCTGAACACGATGCCGCCCTTCGAGACTGCCCTCCTGAAGGACGCGAACACCTTAGAGGGTCATTCAGAGGGCGAGCTTCGCGGGCTCGGCCGGATACCTGAGCCCATGATTCGCCGGCGGGGCGAAGGTGGTTTCCAGCCCATTGATTGGGAGACGGCTCTCAATCTTGTGGCGGACCGCATCGGCTCCGTCGATCCGCAACAACTAGCCTTCTATCTGGTTTCACGCGGCACCGTCAACGAGACTTATTATGTTGCCCAAAAAGCAGCCAGGCTGATGGGCACCAACCATATCGATAACTCGGCCCGCGTCTGTCACGCCCCCAGCACGGTTGCCTTGAAGCAAAGCATCGGACACGCCGCCACGACCTGTAGTTATCGAGACGTTATCGGGTCCGATCTGGTGGTTTTTATCGGAAGCGACGCGGCCAACAACCAGCCGGTGATGATGAAATACCTTCATCTGGCGAAAAGGCGAGGCACGAAAGTCGCCTTCATCAATCCCTTTCGGGAACCCGGTTTGGAAAAATACTGGGTGCCTTCCAATTTGCATTCTCTGTTGTTCGGCACAACGATCGGCGACGCCTTTTTTCCCATCAAAGTGGGAGGAGACATCGCCTTCATTCAGGGTGTCCTCAAGCATCTCATCGCGCAGGACTGGATCGACCGGAGGTTTATTTCACAGCACACGGTGGGATGGGAAGAACTGGTTCAGGCCCTGGAAGGGCAGAGCTTTGAAAAATTGGAAAGTCACTCGGGAGCCAAACGGGAAGCGATGCTGGAGTTTGCCAAGCTTTACGCCGGAGCAAGAACCGCCATCTTCATCTGGTCCATGGGAGTGACCATGCACCGCCACGGTGTGGCCAATGTTAAGGCCATCGCGAACCTGGCCCTGGCTCGCGGCAATGTGGGAAAAGCAAAAACTGGACTGATGGCCATTCGCGGCCATTCCGGAGTACAGGGGGGTGCGGAAATGGGTTGCGTGCCCAATCAATATCCGGGTGGGCTATCGGTCAACGAAGAAGGGGCGCAACGCCTCCAGGAACTCTGGGGGTTCGAGGTACCGGCCTGGAAGGGCTATTTCGTTGCCGAGATGATTGAAGCAGCCTCCCGAGGAGAAATAGATACCCTCTACTGTGTAGGAAGCAATCTTCTGGGCGTGCTTCCCGACAGCCACTTTGTGCGAGAGGCTCTGGAACGCATCCCGCTGCGGATCCATCACGATATCGTATTGAACCCCCAAATGCTGGTGGCACCCGCCGAAACAGTCCTGATTCTGCCGGCCACAACACGTTATGAAATGGTGGGCGGGTGTACAGAAACTTCCACCGAAAGACGGGTCATCTTCAGTCCCGAAATTCCGGGACCGCGCGTCACCGAGGCCCGCGACGAATGGCGCTTCCTTATGGAGCTCGCGAAACGTGCCAGACCCCAGCTGGCGGATAAAATCCACTTTGACTCCACGGCAGCCATCCGCAAGGAAATTTCGCGCGTGATTCCCTTCTATGAAGGCATTCAGCTTCTTGGGGAAAAGGGCGACCAATTCCAATGGGGAGGTCCCCTTCTGGCATCGAAAGGCAGGTTTGGTTTCCCCGACGGCCGGGCACGATTCAAAGTTGTCGATCCACCACAGCGCGACGTTCCTGCCGGAAGTTTCCAGTTGAACACGCGCCGCGGTAAGCAGTTCAACAGTATGGTATTTGGAGAAAAAGACATGCTGCTGGGTGCCGTGCGAGACAGTGTCATACTGTGCGAGGAAGACATGGACCGCCTCCAGCTGGAAGAAGGCGACGGGGTCCTGGTCCGATCTGAAACAGGGGAGTTTCAGGGACGAACGCAAAAGGGCCCCATTCAACCCGGTACCGTAATGATGTACTGGCCCGAGGCAAACATCCTCATCCCACGGGGCACCGCCGACCCGGAATGCGGGATCCCCGCCTATCGCGACGCCGTCGTCAAGGTGATAGCACGATGAAGGGAGATCAAACCCAGACCTCAGAGGCGACCCTCAGCACCTCCCTTCTCAGCTTTGAGGGTGGCCACATGGAGCGGAAATCCGACGAGGTGGTGGCTGAAGAGCCGATGGAAGTTCGCGTCATTGTCGAAGAGAAAGGCCAGATGCGACACAGCATCGCCGTCACCATGCGCACACCGGGCCATGACTTTGAGCTGGCGGCGGGTTTCCTTTTCAGCGAAGGTATCGTGGCCGATCACACTGCCATCCGTGATATCCAGTACTGCAGCTCCACACCGGATCCTGCCCGAAACAACGTTGTGAATGTTTTCTTGAGCCCAGGTACGGCTTTTGATCCACAAAAATTCAGCCGCAACGTTTACACCACATCCAGTTGCGGTATTTGCGGCAAAGCCTCCCTGGAAATGTTGCGGGTGGCTTGTCCCGTACCGCCCGTTGGGACGTTCAACCTGAGCCCAGGATATTTCCTGGAATTGCCGAAAAAGTTACGCAAAGCCCAGACTCTCTTTTCGCGAACCGGCGGTTTACACGCCTCGGCTCTGTTTGATGCGAAAGGGGAGCTCCTACTGGCACGCGAAGATGTTGGTCGGCACAATGCGCTGGACAAGGTGGTGGGAGCGCTTCTTTGCGAAGGGCGTCTGCCTGCTTCAGACACGGTTTTACTGGTCAGCGGCCGCGTCAGCTATGAACTGGTCCAGAAGGCTCTTATGGGGGGGATACCTGCCCTGGCCGCCGTCGGGGCGCCCAGCAGTCTGGCCATCGATATGGCCCGTGAATTCAATATGGCCCTGATCGGCTTCCTGCGCGACGGACGTTTCAACGTCTACTCCGGAGCCCAGCGAATGAACATGGCAGGGTGATTTCGTGCCGTTGCGAGTTTGGAAGCCGAATAACCCGCTATCTATTGATGGTAGGTGCTTTGCCGAATCGTTTCCGATTCCAGCCTCCCTTTGACTCATTTTCCTTTTTACGCTACTCTTTCTCAGTAATTGCAACTCCCTATCGACGGATAACGCTATGGTCGAGCCAACCACACAGGCGGTAGAACAGCGACAGGCCTACCTCCACCAGCTCTGTACCGAGGTGATCGGTCTTGATACAGAGTATACTCTTGTCAACGGAAAACGCACCCGACGCATTTACTTGGACAGCACAGCCAGCACGCTTCGCCTTAAAGTGGTACAGGATACGCTCGATCGTTTTCTACCCTATTACTCCAACACCCACAGCATCCTTCATTTCGGAGCCAGACTCTCCACTCAGGAGTACCGGTGGGCCCACGAAATGGTGCTCCATTTTGTGAAGGCCGATCCAGAGCACTACACCGCCTTCTTTGTGGGCAGCGGCGCTACGGGAGGGATCAATCGTGTGGCCCGTACCTTGAAGGATAAGTGGCCGGAGAAAGATGTCGTGCTCTGCTCGGAGATGGAGCACCATTCCAATGATCTGCCCCATCGCAAGCAGTTTTCCGAAGTGGTCCACGTTCCAGCGCAGACGGCCGTGAATGCACTGGGCTGCGTAGACCTGGGTCGCCTGGAACAGGCACTCGAAGAGTACCGCGGTCGGGTCAACTACGTAGCCATTACGGGTGTTTCAAATGTCACCGGCATCATCAACCCCGTCCATGAAGTGGCGGCGCTGGCTCATCGCTACGGCGCAGTGGTGGTTATAGATGGAGCTCAGCTGGTTGCTCACCTGCCGGTACAGGTCAGCGGCCAGGGAGATAGAGATCTCGATGTGGTGGTGTTTTCCGGACACAAGATCTACGCTCCGGGTTCGCCAGGTGTGGTTGTGGCTCGAAAAGATCTGTTCGCCGGTCTTGAACCTCAGGAAATGGGGGGAGGCATGGTGGAGGATGTCTATATCAACCGTTACACCCTGTCCGAGGAATTCCCGGATCGAGAGGAAGCCGGCACGCCCAATATCTCCGGGGCTATAGGTCTTGCGGCTTCACTGTACGCTCTAAACAAGGTCGGCATGGATCTGATAGCCGAAGAGGAGTCCCAGCTCATCGAATACGGGTTGCAGCAGCTCCAGGAAATTGAGGGAGTGGTCATTTACGGAGAGACCGACTTCCAGGTCTGTAAGAGGGTGGGCGCCATTTCCTTCAACATTGGTGATCTTGATCATGGCCTCGTATCAGCCGTGCTCAATGACTACTTTAACATCGCCACCCGCAACGCCTGTTTCTGTGCACACCCCTATGTGAGGGAAATGATCACGGACAGTTTAAGCGAAAACGTCGAGGGGGTTAGCGACGAAGACCTGGAGGAGTATGTGGAGCTGCGCCGAGGCATGGTGCGGGCCAGTTTGGGCATTTACAACACCCGAGAAGATATCGATGCCTTTGTGGCGGCGGTGAAGGAAATTACAGCCAACAAAGCCTACTACCAGTCCCAGTACGACCCACTGCCCAAAGGGGATTATCAGCACAAGAGTTTTCACTTCGACCCGGCTCAGGTGTTTTCTGTCAGGAAGGATGTAGACGAACTGATGGGAGACACATAAGGTTGGATGGCCAGGTTTCCCAAGTCGATGGATGGCCCGGCTTATTTCGGTTTATCGATGTTCTTGGAAGATTCTTCAACAATGGAGGTGTAATGTGAAAAAAGGGTATCTGTTAGGATTTCTTTTCCTGTTTCCCGCCTTGGTGTTTCTTCAGGCCCAGCAAGGGCCTGTGGTCTTCACGAATGTCACGGTGATTGATGGCACTGGCACCCCGGCCCAGCCGGACATGACCGTCGTAGTGGCCAATGAGCGTATCAGCGACCTGGGAAGAACCGGGAGGGTTCTTATCCCGAACAACGCGGAGATCATCGATGCCAGCGGCAAATTCTTGATACCGGGACTGTGGGATATGCACGTGCATACGCGCTACAACGGGATCATGTTTCTTCCCCTGTTTATTGCTAACGGAGTAACAGGGATACGCGATGTGCACGGTCCGCTGGACCACTTCGACATGATCAAGCAGTGGCGCCAGGAGATCGCCGAAGGGAAGCTCATCGGACCCCGCATCATTGCCTCCGGCCCCCTCGTGGATGGTCCGGGATCACGCTGGTGGCCAGATGGCGGACCCGTCATGGTGACGAGTCCAGCGGGAGGACGGGAGATAGTCAGTACTCTCAAGAGACGAGGCGTAGATTTTATAAAGGTCTATGATTTGTTGTCCAAGGAGACTTACGATGCGGTGATTGCCGAGGCAAAAAAGGAAGGGCTCCCCTTTATCGGGCATGTTCCTTTTTCAGTCAGTGCGGCTGAGGCCTCCGATGTAGGACAAAAGAGCATCGAACATTTAAGCGGAATCCTGCTGGCCAGTTCGAGCCGCGAAGAAGAGTTTAGAAAAGAGCTGGTAGAGAACCAAAGACTCGACGGCTCCCAGCTGTTGGATACTTACAGCGAGCAGAAGGCAGCCCAGCTATTCGCGCGCTTTCTAAGGAATGAAACCTGGCAGACTCCCACACTCGTCAACACCTGGAAAACGCTGGCGGCTTACCGGAGAGATCCCCGTGTAATGGATCCGCTAAAATACATGCCAACCTACTACAAGAGGGGGGAAGCGAAGGTGGGAGGATCGGTGGCCAGCGAATGGAATCCGAATGGCGGTTTTATCACGGTCGACGATGTGGCTGAGTATGAGAGGCGATTCAATAAATATCTTGAGATTGTGGCCGACATGCGCCGTGTGGGAGTCGAGTTCATGACCGGAACGGATACCTTGAAGCCTTACAATCTTCCCGGCTTCAGTCTGCTCGATGAACTGGAGCTCCTGGTCAAGGCTGGCCTCACGCCTATGGAGGCTCTGCAGGCGGGGACTATAAATCCAGCCAGGTTTCTGGGTATAGACGACTCATTAGGAACAGTGGAGAAGGGGAAGTACGCGGATTTGGTGCTGCTCGGGGCCAATCCCCTCGAAGAGATTAGCCATGTCCGGGAGATTGAAGGAGTGGTCACAAACGGCAGGTTTCTTTCCAAGCCAGCTCTTGAGAAGATGCTCGCCGAAGTAGAAGAGGCTGCTTCCCAAAGATAGAAGACGTTTCCCGGGGTAACTACCGATAGAGCTTCTGGTACGATGCTATCCGAAAATCGCCGATCTCCACTCGTATCCGGGCTGTGGTCGGGCCAGCTTTTGGGATACGTCTGTAAGAGAGAAAAGAGGAAGGATGCCTGGGAAATCTGTCTGGTTGAACGAGCTGACTTGGGAAGATGTCCGGGATTACCTGAAGGAGAAGGACATCCTGATTCTCCCCTGTGGGACAACGGAACAGCACGGTCCGGCAGGCCCTTTGGGACTGGACAGCTATGTGGCCATTGCTCTGGCTGAGGACGCCGCCCGCCAGGCCGGTGTGCTGAGTGCTTCCCCTTTATGGTATGGTGATTCCTCCCATCACTTGGGTTTCCCCGGAACCCTCTCCCTGAAGACCCAGACCGTCATCCAAGTGGTCTGTGATATCATCCGTTCAGCAGCCAGACATGGCTTCAGGAAAATCCTGATGATCAATGGCCATAAGATGGCCAACCTACCTGCACTTACGGCTGCTGCCCGCAACATCCGCGAGTTTGAGTTTCCCGGCGTACTGACGGCCGTGGCCGATCCCATGTATCTGGCCCGAGGGATTGCTTCCCAACTCAAGGAAAGCAACGAGCATCACGCTGGAGAGCTGGAGATATCCCAAACTTACTACAAGTTTCCCCATACCATCAAAGCCGATAAGTTCTCAGATGCCGCGTGCGATTTTGCAGGAGTTTTCGGGCCCTTCGGAAATGATGATCTGTTTGGAAGTGGGGGCGGCGATTTTATTGAGCAGCCCTGGACTTCGGAGGAACAGAAGAGGATTGCCCCCACGGGACAGTTTTCCTCCAATGTGAAAGCATCCAAAGAGAAGGGGAAGCAGTATCATGATTACATGGTGGCTCGATTGGTAGAGTTTCTCGACTGGTGGAAGACTTATGAAGGTCCACTGGGGAAGGGTGAGTTGTGAGAGAGCTGACGGGAGATATACTCGTCGTTGGGGCTGGGGGTGCCGGCATGTATGCCGCCGTGGCAGCCGCCCGTGAAGGAGCGCAGGTGCTTCTTCTTGATAAGAGTCTGGTGGGGCGAGGGGGGGCGACCATTATGGCGCAAATGACCGTAGCCGCGGCCATCGGTCAGCAGGAGCCTGACGACTGGAAGCAGCACTTTGCCGATACCGTGAAAGCAGGCCGTGGGCTGTGCAACGAGGAACTGGCCCGCCTCCTGTGCCGTGACGGGCCCGAACGTATTTTGGAACTGGATTCCTGGAAAATCGGTTGGGCACGGGAAAACGATCACATCAAACAGGAAATAGCCCCGGGCCACAGCCGGCGGCGCTGTGTTTACGTCGACTTTATCAATACCGGGCCAGCCATGACCACCACCTTGCAGAAGCAGGTAAGGAAGGGTGAGAACATCCAGCGGATCAGTAATCTGGAAATCACAGAAATCCTGGTGGACGACGGACAGGCGGTAGGGGCCGTGGGATTGAACCAGGTCAGTGGTGAACCCATTGCCTTTCGGAGCGGAGCGACTATTCTTGCGGCCGGCGGTTTGACGAAACTGTACGACCGTAACAGCGGCTCTACCAATATGGGTGGTGATGGCTATGCGATGGCTCTGCGGGCGGGGGTAGAACTGGTGGACATGGAATTTGTGCAGTTCTTCCCCATTGCCCATCTGGCCCCCCGACTCGTGGGTATGGATCCCATCATGTGGGATCCCTTCCGCTACAAGTTGGGGGGTCGTCTTCTGAATGGTCAGTTCGAGGAGTTCATTGAGCGCTATGGAAGTGAGGATCGTGGGAAGTACCGGGCTCCCCGCGATCTGGCTTCCTATGCCATCCTGAAGGAGGTGGAGGCGGGAAGAGGCTCTCCCCACGGCGGTGCTTACCTCGATTTCCGACACGTCCCCGAAGAACGTTTGCGAGAAGCCTTCGGACCCGTCATTGATCGCCTGTTGAAAAACGACATCGACCTGACTCAAATGGCGATCGAAGTGGCTCCCATGGCTCACTACCAGATGGGCGGCCTTCGGGTGAATGAGTCCATGGAGACCCGGGTGTCCAGGCTTTACGGTGCTGGCGAGATCGTCGGCGGGGCCAATGGTGCCAACCGGCTTTCTGGAAACGCTCTGACCGAGGCCCTGGTTTTCGGAGAACGGGCAGGTCGACTGGCTGCCCAGGCTGTACTGAGCGAGCAAGGAAAGAGGTCGGGGCCCTCAAAGAACTGGCTGTCTCTGGTGCAAGACAACATTCGACACCTTGAAGCGATCCCTCGCCGGCAGACCGCCGAGGGAGAACTGACTCCCCCGGCCGTCCAGGTAGAGCTCAAGAAACTCATGAGTGAGAAAGTGGGATCCTTTCGGACGGAAGCACAGCTCCGTTCCGCCCTGGAGCGCATCCGGGAACTGCGTCACGAGGTTCTTCCTCGTCTGCCCATTGCCCCCAGTCAACCCTTCAATATGGATCTTCAAGACTGGTTTTCACTGCGCAGTATGCTGGATTCGGCCGAGACGGTTGCACTGGCGGCTCTGCATCGCCAGGAAAGCCGCGGAGCCCACCAGCGGGAGGATTTTCCGGATCAGGATCCCGCCTGGGAAGAGAACCAGGTGCTCGCTCGGGAAGGGGACTCCCTGACGATTCGCAGGGTGCCTGTAGTGAAAGCCGAGGGGGAAGGGGTGGCGATTTGAGCTCAGCTTCAAAGCCTCGAGAGGGACAAGAAATAGCTCAAGTGCGCGTTCGCCGCGGCGGACCAGACGATCCTCCACACTACGATACCTTTGAGGTTCCCTGGGAGGAGGGTATGTCGGTTCTGGATGCATTGATCTGGGTTCGCCAGAATGTCGATTCGAGCCTGGCCATGCGCTATAGTTGTATCAACGCCAACGCCTGCAAGGAGTGCAGCGCGCTGGTTGATGGAAAGGTGGTTTACGCCTGCACGGAAAGGCTGGGCAAGGAGCCCGTTACCGTTGAGCCTCTTCCCAAACGGCCCCTGATACGGGACCTGGTGACCGACATCCTACCCGCCGGTGAACGGCTTTCTTCCCGCCATTCAAAGTAGCTCATCGAGGTCCCGATAGGCTAAATTCTGAGATCTGGCTACGGGTTCACACGTCACGTGACCCTTGTAGACGTTCACACCGTCCTTCAAAAGAGGATATTCTCGGATTGCATCCTTCAGTCCCAAGGCGGCTATCTTGCGAATATAGGGAAGCGTGGCATTAGTCAGCGCAAAGGTGGAAGTCCGCGGCATGGCGCCGGGCATATTCGTCACACAGTAGTGAAGGACTCCATCGACCGTATAAATGGGTTCACTGTGAGTGGTGGGCCGGGTCGTTTCACAGCACCCTCCCTGGTCCACCGCCACGTCCACGATTACCGATCCCGGCTGCATCGAGGCGACCATCTCGCGTGTGATGAGCTTTGGCGCGCTGGCACCAGGGATCAGGACAGCGCCGACGACCAGATCCGCATGCTCGGTGGCTTGGGCAATGTTGTAGGTATTGGAGATAAGGGTTTCAATCTGGCCAAAAAATAAATCGTCAATATGTCGGAGCCGATCCAGGTCCAGGTCCAGAATCCAAACCTTTGCCCCCAGGCCCAGTGCCATCTTGGTGGCGTTGATCCCCACCGTCCCGCCTCCGATGATGACCACTAGGGCAGGAGGAACGCCAGGGACCCCTCCCAGAAGGACTCCCCGTCCCCCTCTTGTCTTCTGCAGGTAATAGGATCCCATCATAATAGACATGCGTCCGGCCACTTCACTCATGGGTGTCAGTAAGGGCAAGCTTCCATTCCGATCTGGAATCGTCTCATAGGCCACGCCGATGACCTGCTTCTCCAAGAGAACCCGGGTCAGCTCCGGGGCCGAAGCTAAATGCAGGTAAGTGGATAAAATCTGTCCCTCTCGAAGTCTGGCATACTCTCCCTCGGTGGGTTCCTTCACCTTGACCACGATCTCGCTTTGCGCAAAGAGATCGTCGGCGCTGTCCGAAATCCTGGCGCCGGCCGCGGCGTACTCCTCATCAGAGAAGCCCGAGCCCTGGCCTGCCTCTGTCTCAACCAGGACGATATGCCCATCCTCCACTAAAGCCTGGGCACCGGCTGGGACCAAACCGACCCGATATTCGTTGTCCTTCACTTCTTTAGGAAGACCGACCTTCACGAATTATGCTCTCCTGACTACGGCTCTGGCCGATCCATCCACCACAGATTTGACCAGGGAGCGCTCCCACCCTCTTAAAAGTGACAGTCCCCTTTCCGGGCTACCTACAAGCTCTCTCTATCGAGCTACGGATCGTCCCAGCAGAAAGGCCAGTATGACAGAAAATCACGTCTGTTGAAGAGCCCCGGGAGAGATCAAACTGTAAAGCAGCAGAAGGCCCAGCCCCACCAACACTTTTGGGGGTAAGAAACAATGCAAATCCTAACTGACCAGGGTCGGAGTCGGAGGCTTCGAAAAAGCGCCCCAACCCTTCAGCAGTTACAAGTTACGGCTGCTGATCGGTATCAGTCGGGAAGGCCTCCTTGTTGACCACGTAAGGCATGCGGGAGGGAGCCCCATCATAGTGACCTTCCAGGACGTCGATCAGCCCTTGAACACAGCGTCCAGCCATCCCCACTTCCGGATCGGGGGAGAGGCGCGTCTGGCGTCCGCCGCTGGCGAAATGATGAAACAACCTTAATCGATCCTCCAGCTCCGGATCTCGCAGAGGGGAATCTTCAGGCAGCGGCTCCTTCTCAAAGACATCCAGTGCCGCGCCGGCTATCTTGTTCTCCTTCAGAGCGCGGTGAAGTGCCAGTTCATCCACCACGGGGCCGCGGGAAGTGTTGATTAGGTAAGCCGTAGGCTTCATCAAATCCAAGGTGCGGCTGTCAATGAGGGGATGAGTCTCTGGGGTTAAGGGCACATGTAAACTGACATAGTCGGCCTTTTGCAATGCCTCTTCCAAGCCAACATAGCGGATAGTCCTGTGGTTCCGGGACAGCCCTGACTCGAGTCTGAGGTCGAAAAGCTTCTGTACGGAAGCTACAAATTCGTGATCCTCTACAACTGCATCGTGGCAAAGAATGTCCATCTCCAGTCCCGTGCACTTGAGTGCGAAAGCCTTGCCGATTCGCCCGGTTCCCATGACGGCTACCGTCTTACCCGTGACCTCATCCCCCAGGATGGGTTCATAGGGATGCCAGGTTTTCCATTTGTTCTCGCGCACCAGTCTTTCGCTGGTATAGAGCTTTCGCGAAAGGCAGCCCAGGATGAAAAAAGCAAACTCCGCCGTGGCTCCTGTCAGTACCTCGGAGGTATGGGTAAAGGGTATCTGATATCGGTTGGCTGTCTCCCGATCAATATTGTCGAATCCAACGGCGTCCTGAGCAATGACCTGCAGCTTATCTTTGCCTGCCTGAAAGATTTCTTCATCGATCTCGTCCCGGAGGGTTGTGATGAGAGCATCAATGCCGGAGGCGACCTTTTCCACGATGAGAGCCTTCGGGGGTGGCTCCACCTGGTCGTAGACCTCTAACTCGTAACCTTGTTCAATCAACCGGTGGAGAGCCTCGCTTCCAATGTCACAAGTGGCAAAAACCCGATGTTTTTTCATGGCAACTCCCGGAAACTTTGGTTGAGGATCCTCATAATGCGTGCCAGCAAATGGTCCACCGGTAGGTTAGTACAACCAGGGCTTTGTGGCAATCTGGGCCTGGCCAACCGGGCTTCCGCGTGACCAATTAACGTCCATAACGTGCTAATTAGCACTTAATTAATACTAGATACTTGACAAACCCAGGTAGACGTCTTTTACGTGGGGATTGTTGAGCAATTCCTGGCCAGTTCCTTCCAGCGCAACCTTTCCAGACTCCAGAAGATATGCTCGGTCCGCCATCTCCAGGACCGCGTAAGCATTCTGCTCCACCATCAGGACCGTGACCCCCTGGTCACGGATCTCCCGAATGATATCAAAGGTCGTTTGCACTAGGTTCGGAGCCAATCCCAATGAGGGCTCGTCAAAGAGAATCAACCTCGGACCTGACATCAGAGTCCGCCCGATGGCGAGCATCTGCTGCTCCCCCCCCGAAAGCGTGCCGGCCATTTTCCGGCGGCGTTCCTCCAAAACAGGAAAGCGGTCAAAGACTTTCCGCAGATCCCCAGCCATGCCTTCAACATCGCGACGAAGATAGGCGCCCATGTCGAGGTTCTCCTGCACCGACAAATAGGGGAAGATGTGCCGACCTTCGGGGCAATGGGCAATGCCTCGCGAGAGGATCGACCGGGTCGAGGCATTTTGAATTTCTTCGCCTTGAAAGACGATGCGCCCTGCCGCAGGTCTCAGAAGGCCGGAGATTGCTTTCAGAGTGGTGGTCTTACCTGTGCCGTTGGCGCCGATCAGGGAGACCAGCTCACCCTTTTTCACCCGCAGGGAGAGTTCGTCCACCGCCCTCACCTTCTCATAGAGGCAAACCAGACCTTCAATCTCAAGCACGTTTCACCCCGTACCCAAGGTAGGCGCGAATGACCTCGGCATTGCGCTGAATCTCCTCGGGCCTTCCCTGGGCAATGATTTTCCCCTGGTTCAGGACGGCCACACGGTCCGACACCCCCATCACCATCCTCATGTCGTGTTCGACCAGAAAAACGGTGATGTCGCGCCGCCGGATCTTTCTGATCATTTCCATGAAGTTGTTCGTCTCGGATGGGTTCATTCCTGAGACCGGCTCATCCAGAAGCAGGAGGGAGGGGTTTGCCCCCATCGACACGGCCACTTCGAGGAGGCACTGCTCGCCGTAGGGCAGCGCCTTTCCCAATTCGTTGTGCCGATCCGCCAGGCCGACGAACTCGAGGGTTTCCATGGCCAGGTCCCGAAGCTTTTTCTCCTGCCGGCTCACACGAGGCACAGCGAGAAGGATCTCCCAGGCCTTCACCTGCGCCCGCAGATGAAGGCCGGTCAGGACGTTTTCCAACACAGAAATCCCGCCGAAGACCCTGGTTTTCTGGAAGGTACGGACGACGCCGAGAGCTGCGATCTGGCTGGGGCGAAGCCTGTTGAGAGGTTGACCCTTGTAGTATACGGAACCTTTCGTCGGGCGCAAAAAGCCGGTGATGACGTTGAAGGCGGTTGTCTTGCCCGCCCCATTGGGACCGATCAGGCTGGCTATCTCGCCCTCACGAACAGTCAAGCTCAAGTCGGAGAGTGCCACCAGGCCTCCGAAGTGGACCGACACTCTGTCTATCGAGAGAACGTTTCTCGTGCCTGCTGCTGTCCGGGTCATGTCGTTTCCTTGCGGGCTTTCGCAGGTGTTGTGGAGGAGCCGGAGTCAGGCTTGAAGCGGCCCTCCCACCAGGCCACCACTGCGGGCACGATTCCTTCGGGTAAAAAGAAGACTATGAGGATCATAATGCCGCCGTAAAGGATCCACTGGACCTCGGGACGGGCCATTTCTCGGAGGACTTCGGGCAGGATTCCAAAGGCCAGGGCCCCAACGATGGGGCCGGCCAGCGTTCCCTTTCCGCCCGTGACCACCATGATCACCATGGTGACCGTATAGGTGAACAGGAAAATGTCCGGATCTACGATCCTGGTGTAATGGGAATACAGCCCACCCGCAGCGCCCGCCATCCCGGCTGAGACCACCGCCGCCAGTACCAGGAAGCGAGTGGGGTCCACACCTACTGATTCGGCGAGCGGTTCATTCTCCCGCAAGGCGATGAAGGCCCTTCCGGCCCTGGAATGAACCAGGCGCTTCACCACGATATAGGAAACAATGCAGGCGCACAGGACGAGGTAGTAGTTGGGCGTTTTCCCGAAGAAGGTGAGCTCCCAGAGGCCCGGAATCATCAGGGTTACAGGCGGAATGTTAGTGAGGGCCATGGGACCTTCCGTGAGGTCCACCCAGTTGAGCGATACCAGCTTCGCTACCTCAGCGAAGCTGATCGTTACGATGGCAAAGTAGGCGCCTCTCAATCTAAAGGAGAGCTTTCCGATCAGCCAGCCAAAAATCCCGGCCATGAGGATGCCCGAGAGGAGGCCTGCCCAGACGGGGGAGGCAGGGAATTCAAAAACATGAGTTTCTCCTCCCATCGGGATCTGCAGATCGAAACCGAGGGAGATCAGGGCGCTTGTGTAGGCGCCGATGCCGAAAAAGGCGATATGACCAAGGCTGAGCTGCCCCGTGTAGCCCAGAAGAAGGTTCAAGCTCATGGCCGCGATCGCAAAGATACCGGTGTTGATCAGGATGTGGAGGTAGTACAGATTGTCCATCCAGAAGGGGATAGAGAACCAGAAAGCCAACCAGGCCCACCACAGCCAGCGGTTCATCCGATGCGCCCCGAGCGGGCGAACAGGCCGGTAGGCCTGAAGAATAAGACGACCATGATGATGAGAAAACCCATGGCGTCCCGATAGCCCGAGGAGATGTAACCCGCCCCCATCTCCTCGGCAATACCCAGGGTCAGGCCGCCGACGGAGGCTCCAACGAAGCTGCCGAGACCTCCCAAGATTACGATCGCGAACGCCTTAAGGGCCGCGTGGTCTCCCATAGTGGGGTAGACGACGAAGACGGGGCCGAGCAGCGCGCCCGCTGCCGCCGCCAAACAGGAGCCAAAGGCGAACGTGATGGTGTGGATGCTTTCGATGTGCACTCCCATGAGCGCGGCCGCTTGAGGGTCCTGAAAAGTGGCGCGCATCGCCTTGCCCAGTTTCGTCCTGTGAATGAGAAGGTGCGCCGCTAAGATGAGCAGCGCAGCCATGAGGAAAACGAAAACACGGATCCAGGAGACCGAGAGCGGACCCAGGACCAACGGTTCCTGTGGAAAGGGGTGATTGATCGACTTGGCGACGCCGGTCCAGATCAACTGCTCGCTGTTCTGCATGACGATCCAGGCTCCGATCATCACCAGCATGGTGGTGTCGATGCTCGCCCCCCTGAGTGGCCGTAGAAGAATCCACTCGAGGACCCCACCTAAAAGGGCACCCAGCGCCACCGCCACCAGGAGTCCGAGAAAAAAGTTGCCCCCCAGAACCATGACCGTGCCGAAGACCATATAGGCCCCAAAGGAGTAAAGTTCACCGTGGGTGAAATTCACCACGTTCATGATCCCGAAGATCAGCGTGAGGCCGATTCCCAGAAGGGCGTAAATCCCACCCAGAATCAGTCCGTTCAGTACATGTTGGAGAAATTGGTCCAATGAAGCTATCTCCGAGCCCGACGCAAAGGTCTCCCCGTCGGCTTTATTGCTTCTCTCAGACGGCCTTTACCACTGGCCGACGGGAAAAAGGAAGAATCGCCCTGCAGCCAGGTCTCCCTGGAGTGAGGACAGTAACCCGATTGTCCTAGTTCTTCATGAAAGCAGGAAGGGTAACCTCCCCGCCCTTGACTTGCACAATATAAATGGTGGGCTGATTCTGGCCGCTTTCCTTCCCCTTGGGGCCCTGTTTGAAGAAGCTGATGGGACCGTTCACGCCCTGCACTTTTACACCCCAAAGTGCTCTTCGAATGGCTTCCGGTTCAGCTTCTCCCGCCTTCTCGATGGCCGAGGCGATGGTCATAATGCCGTCATGGCCGCGAAAGCCTTCCGTCAAGCCGGCCAGGTTGTAGCCGCGCCTCTGCCACTCGGCGACAAACTTCAAAGCCACACCCGGATTGGGGGCTGCCTCGGGGAACCAGGGAGCGAAGAACAAGATGTGATAGCTGTCCTCTGCAGCCGCTCCCGCCTGGGAGATGAGTTGGTCTGGTGAGGAGGATCCGCCCGTGGTGACGATCTGGTGTAGCAGGCGTTGTTCCCGGGCCTGCCTCAGAACCAGCGTGATCTGCTCAACTCCTGTGGTCAGGAATAAAGTGTCGCCGCCGGAAGCCTTGATTTTTGCAAGCTGGGCGCTCAAGTCCTGAGCCCTGGCGTCCATAATCTCGATAGCACCTATCCTGATGCCCTGCCTCTGAAGCATCTGGCTGAACTCGTCCGCCGCCCCGCGGCCCCAGTCGTTGTTCACCACCAGGAAATCAGCCTTCTTAATGTTAAAGCTCTTTACATACTGGGCCATGGAAGCCGCCTCCATGGCCGAGGTTGGGCTGATGCGGAAGGTCCAGGGATTGCCCGAGGTAGTGATTTTCCCCGCCGAAGACGTCTCCACCACCATCGGCACACCGTACTCCATAAGCTTGGGCATGACCGCCAGTGTGTAAGTAGAGTTCCAGGCACCCATCAAGACAGGCACCCGATCACGCACGATGAGCTTCTCAGCGGTTACCGCCGCCTCCTTCGGATTGCTTTTGTTGTCCTCGATGATCAGTTTGACTGGCTTGCCTATAATTCCGCCTTGTGCATTCAACCACGCTTCGGCGATCTTTGCTCCCTGGACCACGTAGTTTCCGGAGGCCGCGACTGCACCGGTGAGTGGCTCCGTGACGCCGATCTTGATCACGTCCTGGGCATTTAGGGGAACTGCCGCTGTCAGGAGACTCAGTCCAGCCAGCAACAAAACCCAACATTTTCGGTCCTGTGTCATGTTCCTTACCCCGTATGAGATGAGGGGAATTTGCCTTCGAGGCTTGACCACCGAGAATCCGCAAACTCTCTCAAGAACCACTTCCCAGCCTGTGTCGGAAAGCCTAGCTGCCACTGGCCCAACTTGTTGGGAGAGGTTATCGGATATGAAGTTCTTGTGTCAACCGCCACTCATTGGAACCCAGGTTGTCATTCACCGCGAATTCGAAAACAAGGAAATTCCAGAAATGTTGACGTTGACTATGAGATTCCGCCTGGCAATAATTAGGGCTGATGCATCTTGCCTCTCGCATGTCACGATTGGGAACAGAGACGGCCTTTGAAGTCCTGGCCCAGGCAAAAGCCCTGGAAGCTCAGGGGAAAGACATTGTCCACCTGGAGATCGGGGAACCGGACTTTGATACGGCGGACCATATCGTGGAAGCCGCCATTCAAGCTCTCAAGGAGGGATGGCATCACTACACACCTGCTTCGGGAATGCTGGACCTGCGCGAAGCTATTGCCAAGGAGGTCTCGGTCAGTCGCGGGATTTCGGTGGACCCGGCCGAGGTGGTTGTCACTCCCGGAGCTAAGCCAATTATCTTTTTCAGTCTGCTGGCACTGGTGGAGAGCGGCGACGAAGTGATCTATCCCAATCCGGGATTTCCGATTTACCAATCGATGATCGAGTATGCCGGGGCGCGGGCGGTGCCGATTCCGCTGCGCGAGCAACTGGATTTCAGATTGGATGTGCAGGAGCTTCTCCAGGCTTTGACTCCCCAGACTCGCGTCGTCATTTTGAACTCGCCCAGTAATCCCACCGGATCGGTGCTTTCGCCGGACGATTTGGGCCAGCTGGCGGAGGGTTTGGTGGAAAGGGATGTGGTCGTTCTTGCAGACGAGATTTACAGCCACATCCTTTACGAGGGCAAGCACCAGAGTATCGCCTCTTTTCCCGGAATGAAGGAGCGCACCATCATATTGGATGGTTTCTCAAAAACATATGCTATGACGGGTTGGCGATTGGGCTACGGCGTGATGCATCCCGAGCTTGCCAAGCAAGTGGAGAAGTTGATGATCAACTCAAATTCCTGCACAGCCGCCTTCACCCAGAGGGCGGGAGTGACCGCCCTGAATGCCGATCAAGCTGCTGTTTTGAAGATGGTGGAAACCCTCCAAGCCCGCCGGGATCGGGTGGTCAAACTTCTCAACGAAATCGAAGGCATCTCCTGCCGCACTCCCCTGGGTGCCTTCTACGTTTTTCCCAACGTCCGCGACCTGGGACTGAAATCCTCTGAACTGGAAAGGCTTCTCCTGCATGAGGCGGGCGTTGCTGCTCTGTCGGGTACTGCCTTCGGGGAATACGGGGAAGGGTATCTTCGAATTTCCTACGCCACCTCTATGGAGGAGTTAGACAAGGGACTCCAGCGAATTGCCGAGGCTGCCAAAAAGCTAGAGGTCCGCAGCTAGTGCTCCTTCTCGAATGCGTTTAATTGCTCTTGGGTGGGCATGGAGGGTTGAGCCCCCAGGCGAGTGACGGAAAAGGCCCCGGCCAGGTTAGCGAATCGTACCGCCTGCTTCAAGCTTTGCCCGCTGGCCAGCGCACAGGCTAAGGCTCCGTTGAAAGCGTCACCCGCCCCTGTGCTGTCAACAGCCTTTACCTTCTGGCCCGGAATCAGCTCGGCGTCGTCCTCAGTGACCAGGAGCAAACCCTCCGCTCCCAGGGTGATGACGACATTGCGAACCCCTTTTTCTCTGAGAAGGTCCGCGGCTTTGTGAGCCGACTTCGGATCTTCGATTTTCATGCCGCTCAACATCTGGGCTTCACTCTCGTTCGGCGTCAGAACCGTGATAGCCTGGAACAACTCCTCATCCAGCTGTGCAGCAGGGGCGGGGTTCAAAATCACCCGAACACCGGATTGAACGGCCAACCGTGCGGCACAACAAACCGTGGTTAAGGGGATTTCCAGTTGCAGGAGCAGAACATCGGCCAGCTGAATGCGCTCTCGGGCCTGATCCACATCTGCTTCACTCAATTGGCTGTTGGCACCGGGAGCGACAGCAATTGCGTTTTCTCCCTTGTCGTCGACCATGATCAGTGCCACTCCGGAGGGGCTCCCGTGGTCGCGAGCGACAAAATCTGTGCAAATCCCCTCCCTCTCAAAGTTCTCGATGGACTGTTCACCGAACAGATCCGTGCCAACTCGGGCCACCAGCGTGACGTCCATCCCAAGCCGGGCTGCCGCTACCGCCTGGTTAGCTCCTTTCCCACCTGCAGCCATCACAAGCTTCTCTCCCAGAATGGTCTCCCCTGGTGCCGGGATCTTGGCCGTTTGGACAACCATGTCCGTGTTCGAGCTTCCCACCACCACAATTCTTGGCGAGTTCGAAGTGTTTTGAAGACCGTTCATTTCAGGATCTTATAAAGCATTTCTTTCCAAGCCCGGATGTTTATTTCCCAGCACACGGTGAGGTTGGGCTTTCGGTCCGTGATCTCCTTCCACAGCGCACGGTTTTGTTCATCATCGGCGACCCCCAGCGCATCCACGACCGTCATGCCTCGTGTCAATTCGCTGTGGGTTTCCACATCCACATAATGGCTGCTCTTGCGGGTACAGATGTCGGGATCCAGTGCGATCGACATGGCAACCGGATCGGCTAACGTAAGACGCGGGTCCCCCGACTGCAGCCGGTTGGCCTCGATGGCCGTCCGATTACAGTCCAGGGCGAACTGAGCCAATGGCGAGTCCAGGGCGCGAATGGAGGCCATCTCCTTTTCGTCCAGGGCGGCTTCTTTCCTGCACAACTCCCAGCCCACCATCTCAATCGGCAGACCGGAATGAAAAACCATGCGGGCCGCTTCGGGGTCAACCCAAATGTTGAATTCAGCAGCTGGTGTGACGTTACCGACGGTACAGGCGGTTCCTCCCATAACCACGCAACGACCGACATTGGAAACAATTTCCGGCGCCCGCTTGACTGCCAACGCCACATTGGTAAGGGGACCCAGAGTCACCAGGATGATACCCGGATTCGACCGGATAACCTCAATCAGCACCTCGACTGCGTGCTCTTTTCCCGCTGCGGTTCTAGGTGGAGGATAGTTCTGATCGCCCATGCCATCCCGACCGTGGAAGGAGTAAGCATAGATCGGCTCCCGGAGTAGAGGACGGGACGCACCCTGAAAGACAGGCGTTGTAGCACCGCACAGTTCCACCGTGTACAGAGCGTTTTGCACCCCCCGCTCCAGGGGAACGTTCCCTGATACGACCGTGATGGCAGCGATCTCGACATCCGGCCAGCTCAGTGCCATCAGCAGCGCCACGGCATCATCAGAGGCGGTATCCGTATCGATCAAGAATTTACGTGTCATACCCCAGCCTAGCGCAGTTGCTGGAGCAGGATATCAAAGGCGGCTCCTACGGCCTCCAACCTTACGCTGTTGCGGTCGCCAGAGAAGACGTGCCGATTCACCCGTGTCTCCTTTCCCGGTCGGCCTGAGGCAACGTAAATTGTTCCGACCGGGTTCTCTTGGGTACCTCCGCCCGGTCCGGCATAGCCGGTCACGGCCACGCTGACGCCGGCGTTGGACTCCCTGAGAGCCCCTTCAGCCAGCGCGGCTGTGACCTCGGCACTCACCGCTCCATGGCTTTTGGAAACCTCTTCCGGCACGCCCAGTGAAGTTGCTTTGGCCGACGCATGGTACAAGACAAAGCCTCTGTCATACACCGAAGAGGCGCCCGGGACTGAAGTCAAGCAGCCAGAAAGCAGTCCTGCTGTACAGGTCTCCACCGTTACAATGAGCACTTCGGAGCTTCGAGCCGCATCAAGTGCTTTCTCAGCACGAAGGATCAGATCCTGGGAAAACATCGCCGTTAGTCCTCGAGATCAATAAACACGTTCTTGACCTCGGTATAGAGTCCCAAGGCGTACATGCCCAGTTCCCGCCCCAGCCCTGATTTCTTGTAACCGCCGAAGGGAGCGAACAAGCCATAGCGACTGGCACTGCCATGGGAGTTGATAGAGACCATGCCAGTCCGTAAAGCTTTTGCCACGCGCAGTGCCTTGTTGATGTCGCGGGTCCAAACCGATCCGTTGAGGCCAAAGTCGTTGTCGTTGGCCATGTTGATCACTTCTTTCTCTTCTTCGAACGGGATAACACAAAGGACCGGTCCGAAGATTTCCTCACGTGCGACCCGCATCTGGTTGCTGACCCCTGTCAGAATCGTGGGTGCAAAGTAGTTGCCCTTCTCGAAGCCTGGTGGCCGATCGCCCCCCAGGACAACTTCGGCCCCTTCCTCCACTCCGATCTTCACATACGATTTAACGTTCTGCCACTGCTCGGCAGACACCAGGGGTCCCATATCGGTTGACATTTCCATGGGGTCGCCGACCCGGTATTCGCGGGTGGCGGCCGTGAAGAGATCCATGAACTCGTCTTCGATCTCACGGGCCAGGAACAGTCTGGTACGGGCAGAGCAGCTCTGCCCCGCGTTGCCAAAGGCCCCCTGCACCGCTGCTTTTGCTGCTTTAGCCACATCGGCGTCGGCAAAGATGATGTTGGGGCTCTTCCCTCCCAGTTCGAGGGAAACGCGCTTAATGGAATCCGATGCCGTCTTGAGCACCTGTGCCCCAGTGAGAGTCTCCCCGGTAAAGGCGATCTTGTCGATCAGTGGATGCCGTGCAATGTGCTCGCCCAGAAGGCTTCCAGGGCCGGGCAGAACATTCAGAACACCCTCAGGAAGACCCGCTTCAAGACTGATCTCCCCCAGCTTCAAGGCGGTGAGCGGTGTATTGCTGGCGGGTTTCAAAATTGACGTACAACCCGCAGCGAGTGCGGGGGCCACCTTCCATGAGGCCGCCAGAAAGGGAAAGTTCCAGGGTGTAATCTGGGCCACAACCCCGACCGGCTCGCGGAGCGTAAAATCGAGAGTCCCCTCAGACATGGGGATGGTCTCTCCGAAAAACTTGTCCATGGCTCCGGCGTAGTATTCAAAGACCCGTGCCGCGGCGGCGACCTCATTTTTTGAGTTGGCGATGGTCTTGCCGCTGTTGCGCGTCTCCATCTCGGCGGTCTCGTCGAGCCGGGCGAGAATGCCATCCGCAACCTTGCGCAGAAGTTTTCCCCGTTCGAAAGGGCTCATCCGCGGCCACGAGCCTTCGAAAGCGGCTCGGGCCGCAAGCACCGCCCGGTCTAAGTCTTCTTTCCCTGCCATCGCCACTTCTGTCATCGGCTCTTCTGTGGCTGGATTGAAGGTGGTGAATGTCTCTCCGGATCGGGCCTCAGTAAACTCTCCTCCGATCAAGAGCTGGGCTTTACTGACTGACATCTGTTTCATGCTATCTCCTGAACCCAAGTAGCCTCGTCTGCCGGGAGTCAGTCCATTGTTTTGAGCAAATCAGCCAGGCAGTTGAGGTGGCAGTCGACGTCTGGTTGTCCCGCTTGGCCGCCAGGGGACAACCAGGCAGTGTGAAACCCCAGTGCCTTCGCTCCGGCCATATCACCCTTCAAGTCGTCTCCCACAAACCATACCTGATCAGCCGATGTGCACAGCTCCTCAAGGGCTGCCTGGAAGATCCGTGGGTGTGGCTTGATCCAGCCTACTTCACCCGAGATGACCATCGAACTGAAGTGTTGCGCCATCCCAAAACGCTTTAGGCTCAACCGCACAAGCGGTGCATACGGGTAGTTGGAAACGACCCCGAGTCGACATCTTCCCGCAAGCTCCGGGATGACTTTTTCCAGCCCCTGCACAGGACGGCAGAGGGTGAGTAGATGACCGGCAAACTCGTCCACGATCGTGGTGAGCTGTTCCTCGCTCAGCGGGCCATCGTAGCCTGCGCGATGCAGCGTTTCTTTGAACCGATCCTGGAATCGATGCTCGCGCTTCGTCCTGCTGGACCAGGCAACCTGTTCTTTCGCCACCGCTGTGTACGCGAGCTGGAATCTCGGCCAGTCGATCCCGTCTGCCCCGAAAATTCCCCGCTGAGAATCCTCTGCCATAGCGTAGTAAAACGTCTCGACGCAGGCCAGATGCTCGTCAAAGTGAGTGATCAGTCCGGGCAGATGAACCAGTGTATCGCCCCAGTCAAAGATCACGGCCTGCGGTTCAACCGGTTTGCTCATGGGCTCAGGCGAACTTGAGTGCTTCTTCAGCTAGGCTGTGGGCGGCCTTGGCAGGATCCGCGGCGGCATACACGGCGCGGCCTACCACCGCATAGACCCGGCAGCCGGAGGCTGCGGCAAAGGCCTCGCTGATGCTCCCCCCAAGAGCCCCGATCCCGGGCAACAGGAGAAAGGGTGTTTCCAGGCGCTCCAGGAGCCACTCGCAAAGCCGGCCCAGTTTCTCCGTGTCTGTCGCGGGTATGACGAAGTGGTCGACCCGCTGCTCCACGCTGCGCTCCATGATCCGAATCAGTGCGTCGTCGGCCACGTATCCGCCACCCTTGACATTGTATTCCGGGAGTGGAAGTTCACCTCCGACAATGGGCAAGAGACGATGATTGTGGGCACTTGAGACAAACTCATCCAGGGCCTTTGGCCCAGCCAGGGGAAACAGGATCAGCCCATCGACTCCGGCCTCCTTACAAGCGGATGTGAACTTAGCTGCCATACTGGGCACGTCCGGTCCTGCCTTCTGGTGATCATAAATCAGGGGGAGATCCGTCACCCCGCGCAGTGCCTTAACAGCGCTCGGAAGACCGAGCCGAAGCGTGCACAGGGAGCCAATCTTGTATGCTACCACTCCTTCGATCTGTGTCGTTTTTTCCACCACCCGCTGTACTTCCTCGAATGATTCCATATCCAAAGCGGGTACAATCCCGCGGGAGGTCCGAAGTTTGACATCATGCAAGTCGGCCAGCTCCAACCTGCTTAACTTCTTGGTCGGTGTCATGGCCATATTAGGAGGCGGCCTGTCCCTGGGCCGCTCGGAGCCGCTTTATGGTGCGCTGGGCGCTGGGTTTAATGTCCTGCACATCCAGGCTCACATCGATTCCTTCAATGCTGTGGGTGAGATCTCCAATGGAGATGATATCCACGCCCGTCTCCGCCACCTCCACAATGGTGCTCTCGTGCATGCCACCGGAGGCTTCGGTCAGGGCCCGACCGTTGACCAGCTTGATCCCTTCCTTCATTTCGGCTAGATCCATGTTGTCGAACATGATGACCTCGACTCCACAATCGAGTGCTTCTTGCACCATTTCCAGCGTCTCGCACTCCACTTCGATCTTGAACGTATGCTGGGCCCGGGCTCTCAGTATTTCCATCGCCTTTGTGATGCCATTGGCGATCTTGATGTGGTTGTCCTTGACTAAGATGCAGTTGTCCAGGCTGAAAATGTGGTTGTGGGCTCCACCGATCCTGACTGCGTACTTCTGTAATTTGCGAAGACCCGGCCAGCCCTTGCGTGTGTCCGTCAGTCGCACCTTCGTGTGTTTCACGAGATTCACGTAGCGCCTGGTTTTCGTAGCGATGCCGGAAAGTTGCTGGATCCAATCCAGCGCGCAGCGCTCAATCATGAAGCAGGCCGAGGCCTTCGCTTTGATCTTGAGCAGCACCGACCCGGGTTCTATCTCATCGCCGTCCTGGACGAGATGTTCCACCTCGGATTCCGGATCGATCATTCTGATCGTCTCGTCCGCCAGCAGCAAACCGCAAGCGACCCCGCTGGCTTTGGTGTAGATCTGTCCGGTCTGAACCGGGTCATCACCGACCAAAAATCCGCCTGTGGTATCGCCGGATCCCAGCTCTTCACGGAGCCCCATCTCAACGTAAGGTTTGATCATAAAACGGTTGAGTTGCATGATTGACTCTCCTTGCTTAGTGTTTCGTGCCATAAATACGGAACGAGACACTTATCCATGGCTTTCAGCCCGATTGCGAAAAAATTTGACCTTCTTTCATAATCAGGTGGATTTTTTTACGATCCTGCAGCACCCTGATATCGTCTAGCGGATCTCCGTCGACAATCACCAAGTCGGCAGCTTTTCCGGGCTCAAGCGAGCCCAGGTCCGGGCGTTCGATACATTCTGCCGCCCGTTTGGTGGAAGCCAGAATGGCTTGCATGGGGGTCATTCCAAGAAATTTAACCATAAATTCGAGCTCGACCATATTCTGACCCACCAGGAGTCGATGAGATTGGTCCGTGCCCATCGCAACCTTCACTCCCCGGCGGACAGCCTCCTGCCACAGAGGGATCTGGTCCTGCATCTTGTCGTAAATTTCGTTGTCCTTGCGATCCTCTTCAGCGAGTTGTTGCTGGTTCCAGCTCGGGTCCACCTTTCGCCGCTCCACCGACAGTGGCACCAGTGCCAGCGTCGGTACCCACCAGGTCTTCTGCTTAAGCATCATGTCAACACATTCTTCGTCGATGAACCACCCATGCTCCAGCGAGTAAACGTTGGCAAGCAGTGCATTTCGAATGCCCTCCAGGCCCTCGGCGTGGACCGCCACACGCCTCTTCTTGCCCTCGGCGTGGACCGCCACACGCCTCTTCTTGGCCGCGGCCTCGGAAACCGCGGTGCGGATTTCCTCAACGCTGAATTGCGGCTCTTCCCAACTGTCGGTAAGCGACGTAATCCCCCCCGTAGCGCATATTTTTATGAAATCGGCCCCGGCCATCAGTAGCTGGCGCACCAGGCGGCGCACCTCCTCCACCCCGTCAGCTAGAGGGCTCGGCAACCAAGACCGTTTGGGCACCCTGAATCCGGCAGGTACCCAGGAGTCACCGTGGCCTCCGGTTTGACTGATCATGACAATCGAAACCAGCAGTCGCGGACCGACAATCACGCCCTCTGCGATTGCCTCACGAAAGCCGACGTCCGCTCCCCCCATATCCCGCGCTGTGGTGACGCCGCATTCCAGAGTCTCCCGCAGAATCATCGCCGATCGCAGGATGTTGTAAGTTGGGGTGTGCAGGAGATGCCGGCGCAGGTCCCGGTCGCGGTAGGTACTGTGTACGTGACAATCAATGATGCCGGGCAAAACCGTTCTTCCTCCGGCATCCAGAATTTCTGCATCCCCAGGAATCTGGACAGAAGCTTCCGAGCCAACGGCCCGGATCGCACCGTCCTCTATCACAACTGCGCCCTTGGAAATCGGATCCCGGCCGGTGCCGTCGATGATGCGACCCCCCACAATTGCGTTGACCACACCCTCTCCTTGTGACTTGACGCTGATTGTAAACCTCCAATTCTGAAGAGTTATTCTTTCCCGCGGGATTATATTCTGGGGAGGAAACGCGGTCAATGGACACCGCTCCCTTGACCTCTTTTCTCCGCCGCCCTATAGCCTTTCAAAAAAACCGAGTCCTAATTCTTTAGAATGAAGTGGTTATGTAGTAGTGTGGAAACCAGCTCTTTTTACTTACGAAAAGAGAACTGGTGCTTACACCCTTAACGGCTTAACTACAACATAAGGAGACCAATATGTTTCAGGAGAGTAAGCCTATCAGCAGTCTTAAAGAGGTAAAAATCGCCGCGAGTTGCAGCAAAGCGATGCTTGCTGTGGTCCTGGTTGCTGTCGTGGCCAGCTTTTCCGGAGAAGCCAGGGCTCAAGAAGCCGACTTGATCGTGTTCAATGGAAAGATCGCCACCGTTGATGGGAACCATTCCATGGTCGAGGCCATGGCCATTGCGGAGGACACCATCGTTGCCGTGGGTTCGAGTCAGGACGTCCTCAAGTTAGCCGGATCCGGCACTAAGAAACTGGATTTGAGGGGCAGGACGGTGCTTCCCGGCATCATCGACGTGCATGCGCACCTGACGGGCTTTATTCCTGCGGACTTTCCTGAGGTTTCGGGAATCAGGGTGCCGCCAAGCCATGACCGGAGCGTGGTCAAAAGAGGAATCGAAGAGGCCCTGAAGAAAAGGATTCAGGAAGTAAAGCCTGGCGATTGGATCATTATTAACCCTACGGGCGACGCAGCCCGGCAAGTGATTCTGTTTGAAGAGATCACCCGCCCCGATCTGGACCGACTCTCTCCTGACAACCCGGTGATGCTCAACGAGACGGGTTCCGGTGCCAACAGCCAGATTTTGTTTAATAGCAAAGCCAGAGAGATTGTTGAGGGGGACTTCCCCGTTTTCAAGAAGTTTTCAGACCGTGACCTCGTTTTTGATGGTGTCAATGTGAACGCTATCGTCGTGAAGGATATTCTTTTGAAGGGAAGAGAAAAGGAGTACGCCCAATCGATCAAGAAGTTACTGATGGCCAATGCACTCCCGAAGGGGATTACAATGGTGGGAACCCGGATATTGAGGACACCTCTCAATGCGCTTTTCATACTGGACCGAGAAGGAGATATGCCCATAAGGTTTGGATGGTTTTTCAGCGATGGCTCCTTCTACAACCCGGAAGGGTTCTACAAACGATTTCCTAATATGGCGGGAGTGGGAAGCAAGTATCTTTGGAACCTGGGAGTCGGTGAGGAGGTGACAGATTCACCTTCAACGGCTTTGTGCACGACTCTCCCCATTATTAATCCCACCTTCAAAGCACGGCTCGAAAGGGCAAGGGTGGATCCCTGCTTCCTGAACAACCCGATCAAGCGAGCTACGGTGAAAGACCAGATCCAATACGGAAGGGGCGTGGAATATCACGCCAGTGGAGACAAGACTCTGGACCTGCTGTTGGAGATCATCGAGGAGATTCGGCGAGAAACCGGAATGACGGTGGAGGAGATTCGGGAGAAGAGGCTGACCATGGAGCACCTTCACATGGTGAGACCAGATCAGCTCCCCAAGCTCAAGGAATACGGGATTATCATGTCTAACACTCCCGGTTACATGCCGGATAACCTGAATCCGGCCAAGCCGACCAACATACTCCAGAATTACGGTGAGCAATTCTTGGGGTGGGAGATGCCGGTGAAGAGTTTTCTCGATGCCGGGATAGAGACGGTCATCGGTGAAATGTTTGGCGATCCCTTCACATCGATGAAGATGCTGATCACTCGTGAAGCGTGTTTTACGCCGAGGTTACCTGGTGAAGGAGAGGTGGGAGTAGAGAGGTGCAAAGTTCTTGCTCCTGAGCAGAAAATCGATCGACGCACTGCTTTGGAAATGGTCAGCACAAGGTCTGCTTTCTACATGTTAAAGGAAGATATGGTGGGTTCACTGGAGGTCGGTAAATTAGGTGATTTCATAGTGGTCGATCGGGACTATTTTACGATCCCCGAAAAGGAGATCGCCGACCTCAAGGTATTGATGACCGTCGTAGGAGGGAAGGTCGTTTATGCGAGTCCCGACTATGGGCCGCTGGAACCAGCCCTTTTCAAGTCTGCGGAGTACTATGGAGAGGCTCGGTTGGCAAGGGCCAGTTCAGGCATGTAGCTAGCCGGGATTATTTGTCTCCGGCTTCAATGCATATAGAAGAGACAGGCAAAGAACGGGTTGTCCGTAACCTTCACTTCAATCTCTCCGTTCCTGGCTTTTATGGGATGGGCAGGATTCTCCGGATCGTCTACACTCCGGACGCTGGCTACGTTTTCCAGGGTGAGCACTAGATTAAGAGGAGCCTCCAGTGCGATGGTAAAGGCAAGATAGGCCAGCACGCCGCTAGGAATAGCTTTTCCCTGGTTGCTGACTATGGCCACTTCTATGATCGAGCTTTCAGGGTTCTGATCGTCAGCTTCCACAACAGCGCTGATCTGGGCCTTCACCCGATCAGCTGACTGACCCACGGTAATCCCGTCAAACGAAAGGAACGTGCTGGGAAAAGTAATTTCACTGAGCACTGTTCCAATTTGCGCCCCCTCAGAGGCCGTTAACATAATGGGCACAAAAACCTGGTTGCCCGGCGCTGAGGGAAGAGAACCCAATGCCAGGCTTGTGACCGGTCCTTCGGGTACGATTTCCTGGTTTTGCCCCGCTTCTGCTGTGACAACCGAGCTTAGCCCGATCAAGAGGAGGGTCACTGCAGCGACAGAAGGCACCCTAAGGCTCAGTGGCATCATCTTGATCCTATTCTGGACCAGCCTCGCAAACGTTTGACGAGGTCCTTCGGTACTTTGTAGCTAGTTGGAGGCCATTCCATCCCGGTCATGAATGATCTCGCCGTTCAGACCCGTCATCACCACCCGAACCTTTAGAATCTCAGATTCAGGAACGGTAAAGTAATCCCGGTCTAAAACAGCGAAATCCGCGTACTTGCCCGGCTCGAGACTTCCAAGATTATCCTCCGCCAAAACGTACTCGGCAGCCCAGGTGGTGATCATCTTCATTGCAGTTGCTCGGTCGATGGCTTCTTCGGGCAGCAGCACGGGAGCAGTATTGATCTTTTCTTCGGTTTGCTCATTCCAATTGAAGACCTTTCGGCTGATGAGCGTGTACAGAGCGGTGAACATGTTGGAGTTTTCGTTCTGGTTGGTACTGTCCATCTGGTTCACCACTTTGATGTCTTCCCTCAGATAAGTCTTGATTGGAGCAACAAACTGGAGGGCTTCCTCTCCGTAATCCTGGATGGTTCGGAGCGCGTCAAACATAAACCGGGGACCCGTGCTCAGCATAATCCCGTACTTTTTCAATCCCGCCATGACGTCCGGCGGTGTACCGATCATGACAGCGTGTTCCAGAGTCGGTCGAAGACTTCGGATATACTCGGCGGAAAGATTTCCTTCCTCGACGGTTTCATCGAGCATCTGAATGAAAAGCCTGGCGCCGTGGCTGGCCGTTCCGTGGGAACCGACCGGTCGCCACCCATTCAAGATCGCCGCCTTATAAGCGACCCATGGTTTGGATCCCGGGCCGGGACAGCGTTCCTGCTCCTTGACGTTCTGGGGAGCCGAAAGATCGGGACCGAAGCACATTTCCAGATTCAGGGAATCCCATATTTCGTTTGTCATTCCATGGTTCCACAGCATGTCGTTGCCTGAGCTCATGGTTTTCCATTGAGCTCCGATTGCCCAATAAAAATCACGGGTAAACTCAAGGTCCTGAAGGGTGCCTCTGTGAACTTCGATGCTCCAGGCCAGACGATAGGGCATTCTCCCCTGTCGGTTCAAGAGATGGTAGGCGCCTATATATTTGGGTGGCGGGATACGTGTCGACAGGGTGGTCACACCCCATTCCCTCAAATTCTCCCCATGCAGGCGCAAAGCTTCGGCAAACTTCTCAAGGGGTTCGTTTCTCCACCAGAACTCGGGGCCGATGGCAACATTGGTCATGATTCCGTCATACCCGTCCCGTGCCGCTCCAGGGCGGTTTTCCGTGTTGGTGTGCTCGTCCCAGCCGGTGAAAACTTCCTTCAATTCTTCGATCGCTTTGCTATTGTAGATATTTCTCAAGCCAGTTCTCAGAATAACCGGATATTCTCGGGTAGTGCCGTCGATCTGCTGCCTGTTGATTGTACCCACGAAAAACCACATGCCCGCCGCATTCTGCGGTGCCTGGTCGCTGTTTAGAACGGACACGGTAATCCATTCCCCTTCGGGTATATTTTGCCTCTGAATGGCATTGGCAATCGTATCTCTAATGACCCCCACCGTTTCTTCAGCCGACGCCTGAGTTTCCACCGACAATTGAACGTCGGGCGTAGTCAGGCCAACTTGAGGCCCGTAGCGGGTCATGGCAGTCCCGTAGGGGTGGGCATGGGTTTCGATAAAACCCGGGATGAGGGTTCTTTCCTCTAGATCTATGGTTTTCGTCTTGGGGCCAGCCAGTGTCCTGACACCCTCAGTGCTTCCCAGGGCCATCACTTTCTTGCCTTTGACAGCCATGGCTTCAAAGATGTTTCCGGGACTGTTTGCAGTTGTGGAACGGTCATCCATGGTGACAACCTTGCCGTTGACTAGAATGAGATCCGCATAACCCATGTCAGCGACCAGAGGGGGAATTTGCTGTGATAGTCCCAAACAGGGAAAAAACAGTGCCAAAAGTAAAGATGCCAAAGACTTAATCTTCATGATAGGTCCTCCCTTTCTCTCCTCGGCTTTGTTTGATGTTCTTTTGATGAGCTCAATGAGTTTAGGCATGTCCCGGTTCGCTGGTAAGCTAGCCCGACCAGGTTCAGGAATCATAGCAGCATGAAAAGCAGGTGGCAAGCACTGAGTCGGCCAGTGACCCATGGCTGGGGATAGTCTAAGAAATCAAAATTTTGAACCCGGGACCCAATTTATTGAATGCGATCTTGCGATCTCCCACTATAGAATGTAGTTATTGAGTGAGAAACCACCAAATATGGTATTAGGGGGGATTGGCATAAGAGTTGCTTATTCTTATTTCTGGTTCCGATCATAGTGTCGGGTCGGGTTGATTTGGAAGAGCCTGCACGAGAGTAGGCGCATTTTTTTTGCACAGGCTAGCGTTTTCTTGTGGACACAGTCTTACTTTTGTTGTAGGTTGCTCCAGAATAGTCGGCAAACTTTGAGTCAAGGGAACTTTCTCTACTTTGACAAGTCAGCTCTGTATGATTTGATGCCAGTGGTTAGACTTATGACAACGTAAATCTGTAAGTAATCTAGAGGCGAGTTTTCGGGAATGGTTCCCGGGACAGATGAGGGAGGAGTCCATGTCAAAAACATCTTTTTTCTTAAGTGTCTTAACTCTTGTCGGGGTGCTTTTTCTCAGTTATCCGGCCTTGGCACAACAGACCACAGCCACCATTTCCGGGACGGTCACGGATGATACGGGAGGCGTCTTACCGGGTGTTTCGGTGATCGTGACGCACCTGGACACGGCCCGAGTCAGAGAGGTCGTGACTGATGATGAAGGGAGGTATCTTGCTTCCAATTTGGCCCTGGGGAACTACGAGGTCGAAGCGGGATTAACCGGCTTTCAGACCACCATCAGAAGCGGCATCACACTGACGGTGGGACAACAGGCTGATATCGATTTGACCCTGTCAGTAGGGGCCATAACGGAAAGAGTGATGGTCACCGGGGAAGCTCCTCTGGTGGACACTAGAAGTTCGACCGTGTCCGCTCTTGTGGACGATCGGACCATCCGCGACCTGCCCTTGAACGGACGCGATTTCAGCCAGCTGGCAACGCTTCAGGTGGGGGTCTATGCGCCTCCCAGCATGGGCCAGGCCGTCAGCTCGACCTTCGGCGCCGGTCCCCGGATCACCATTTCGGGAGCGCGTCCCAACCAGAACAACTTCCTGTTGGACGGAGCCGATATCCAGGATATGAACCACAGGACTCCGTCCGGGGTGTCAGGGACGACACTAGGGGTGGAGACGGTACGGGAATTCAGCGTGCTGGTGACCAACTTCAGTGCCGAGTATGGGAAGGTGGCTGGAGGAGTCATCAACGCCGTCACCAAATCGGGGACCAATGAATTCCATGGATCGGTCTTTGCATTCCACCGCAACGACAACCTGGACGCTCGCAACTTTTTCGACCGGGCCAAACCCGAGTTCAAGAGAAATCAGTTCGGGTTTACGGTCGGAGGTCCCATCGTCAAAGACCGCACCTTTTTCTTTGGCAGCTATGAAGGGCTGCGAGATCGCCTGGCAGGAACAAAGATCAGCACCACATTAAGCGCCGAGGGCCGCACGGGGCTCATTGGCGGCCAGCAGCTTCCCATCGCCCCCCAGGTTCTGCCCTATCTGGATTTGTATCCGCTCCCCAACGGAGAAGATAAAGGAGATGGTACAGGTGAGCTCATCTTCCCCGCCGGCACACCTACCGATGAGGATTACTATCTGGCCAAGGTCGATCACAGCTTTTCCGACAACCATTCCCTTTTTGTTCGTTGGGTTTTTGACGATTCGTCGACAAACACCAAGCGATCTTTCCCGGGTTTCGAGAATCTGGGCAAAACCCGCAGGAACTTTACCACCATTGAGGATAGGATGGTTCTCTCACCGACTGTGATCAATACGTTCCGCTTCTCCTTTAACCGAAATCAAGCGGGAGCGGAAGCCATACAGACCATCAGCACTGATCCCGCTTTGAGTTTTGTTGAGGGCAATAATATGGGATCACTTGCTGTAACGGGGCTTTCCGGTTATGGTTACGGTCGCACGTCGGACCGTTTCTTGACCCAGAACCTGTTTGAGTGGTCCGACGATGTCTCCTGGAACCGGGGGGCACATTCCATTCGGATTGGAGGGAGATTTCAGAGAATTCAGTACAACACCCTTTCTGCCTTTTCCCAGAACGCGGAGTGGGTTTTCCGCAGTATCGAGAGTTTCTTCAGCGGTGTGGCCTTCAGACTGGATGTGTGCTGTGTGCCGGGTGTGCTTGACTCGAATACCACCCGGGGATGGCGGATGAACACTTTTGGAGCCTACATACAAGATGATTGGCAGGCGAAGCCTAGCCTTACCCTCAATCTGGGACTGCGCTATGACATCTCCACGGAACCTTCGGAGGTCAACGGACAGGTGGCCCAGCTGGTCAATCCGCTCACAGACACGTCTACATCGGTGTTGGATACTCTGTATCAAAATGCCGGGCGGGCAAACTTCGCCCCGCGCCTGGGATTCGCCTGGGATCTCACCGGCGATGGCAAGACGTCACTGCGGGGGGCGGGCGGGATATTCTACAATGTCCTGCTGCCCGTCGATTGGATTTTCTCCGCCACCAATCTGCCGCCTTTTTTCCAAAGAATACGGCCTTCGCCTGGTGTGCTGGGCTTTCCCAGTGCTGCCGACGCGATCGCGCTGTTGGCCATCCCGCCTTTTTTGATCGACACCATTACAGTCGACCCAGAACAACCTGTTCTGTACAAGTGGAATTTGAATATTCAGCGTGAGATCGCACCCAATCTGGTTGCCAGGATCGGATATGTGGGCTCCAAAGGCTCACACATAGCAAGAGGGCAAAACCTGAACTGGAGGCGGTTTATGCTTTGCCCCTGCCCGGATGATCCTGGTTCGACAGACTTCGATGAGTCCACCCTGGCCGCTGGAACCAAGTTTTGGCCGGTTGGCTCTCCTCGATTTAACCCTGTCTTTTCGGATTATGCGTTCAAGACTTTTGATTCCAAGACCACCTACCATGCGCTGCAGCTGGCTCTTGACAAGCGCTTCAGCCAGGGTTTCGGGATGCGATTCAGTTATACCTGGTCCAAGACCCTGGACGAGGCTTCTGGGGCAAATGGCACGGGTGAGGTGTCCGGCTCAACCACCGGTTCGATGGATACGGACGATCGGAGTCGCGACTACGGGCTGGCAGGCTTTCATGTCGGGAACACTGCCAACTTGAACTTTAACTATGACCTGCCCATGAGCGCGAGTGGAGCCTTGAACCAACTGGTGGGTGGCTGGCAGATTAATGGTATTCTCACTATGGCCGACGGAAACCCCATCAATATCAACTTTGGATTTAGTCAACGTTCCCGTAACGGCAACGCCAACTTCAATGCTGTAGGCCGGCCCGATCTTATTCCCGGTGGTGACAACAATCCTTTCCGTGACCGCAATCCGAACGAGTACTGGGATCCGGATCAATTCGTCATTCAGCCAGCCGGGACAATGGGTAATCTCGGGCGCGACACGGGCATCATTCCAGGGATCATCACCTTTGACTTTTCGTTGCTCAAAAACTTCACTTTGCACGAGGAGCGATCACTGCAGTTCCGGACTGAATTTTTCAATATTTTCAATCGTGCCAACTTTGCGAGGCCGGGCGCACGACCCTTCCGGAGTGCTTCCGGGGCCCGCGATTCGAGATTTGGCCGCATTACCAGCACCACCACGACCGCACGCCAGATCCAGTTAGCGTTGAAATTTCTCTTCTAAAGAGAAGCCAAGAGGTCAATCAGTAAAGGCCTGCCGCCGGTGGCGGCAGGCCTCCCAAAAGGGTTCCCCCGAGTCCCTGACCCTTCTCGTTGATTCAAGCCAGGCTTGGCGGGGCCCGGTTTGCCCCTTTCGAAGCCACCCCCCCTGCAGAGGGACCTTCGGCAAAGAGAGGTGAGAAATGAAATCGCATCTTTTAGGGTTTCTGGTGTTCCTGCTAATGGTTGGGATTTTGGGACCACTGCCCCTTTTGGCCCAGGATCTGCCCGAGCCGCGGGAGCCGAACCTGGAACCGGTTACGCGGGTGGAGCAGATTCTGCCGGGAATTCGAAAGTACGTCGAGTCAGCCGACCCCAAACCGGGAGAAACCGTCATCGTACTGACCGGCCATTCGGTAAACCCCATCGCCAATGAGGCAGTCAAGCGCGTGCTCTCAGAAATAGAGGGGGTCGAGTACTCCATTATCCAGGTCCCTGATTTTGCAGGAGTGAGAGATGAAGTGGTGTTACAACGAGATCTGTGGATCGGCGGCGTCTGGTATCCGAAGTGGATCCTGGAGGTGGTCAAGCAAGCTGATGTCGTCTATCAGATGACAATGTTGGCCAACAATCATAACTGGGTGGAAGGGCTCCCGCTGTACCGGTGGATCGAAAGCCAGGGAGCGCGGATGGTGCGGTTGGGACACCCCATGGGGGCCATACGGTATGGCTACCCCTATGGGGCTCCAGAAGCTCTTTCCTATGAGCCACTGGTTTCTTTTCCTGAGGAGTTGGTCCACGCTATTGAGCAGAAAGTTCAGGAACAACTTCCATCCCAGGGCTGGGCCAAGGCGGAAACGACTGATTTGAACGGTACTGACTTCACCCTGGAGATCAATTATGATCCACGAGAACGCACCTTCCACTCGCCCGGGAAGAGGTTCCGCAACGCAAACGGTGTCATCGTCACCACCAGCAGCCATGGGATGGAGTTTCCCCGTACGGAGTTGGCCTTGGCCAACGGGCGGCTCAGGGAAGTCAAAAGAGGCGGGGCCTTCGGTGAGTGGCTGAAGGAGAAGTACCTGGTCAGATACAGGGACACGGATTTCGGCTACTATGGGGAGCCGGGAAACAATTTCTTCGAAGAATTCGTGATCGGCTACCATCCAAAAGCCTTTCCGTATAAGGGTGATTACACGGGAAGCCAACTCGTCACCGGGATTATTCCTCGCATCTTGCGCAGCGGATCTCTTCATGTTGCCGTTGGCTCCGGCGGAGCCCTGCTGAACCCCGATAAGAGTATCAAGGTGAAAAAGCAGCACACGGATTTCGAGCTCTATTTTCCCACCATTGTCATTGCTGGAAAAACCATCGTGAAACACGGCCATCTTTTGGCTCTGGATGATCCAGAAGTGCGACAGGTTGCAGCCAAGTACGGAGACCCTGATGAGCTTTTGAGTGAAGCCTGGATCCCGAAACGTAACCCTGATGGAACGGTCAATTGGGAGGGGCAAAACATCACCAGACGGCGCCGCTAGCCCTCTATCTACCTGAAGGTGTTTTTTTTTCAGACCGGACCGTGATCCGAAAGTGCAGGCCCAACAGTGAATACCCCTTGTGTTAGAGCTTAAACCCGTGTAGTTTTATGCTTCACATCAGCAAGGATCTTGCCCGCCTTTGGCCAGTGTCCCGACTTGCCGGGCTGGGCGTCCCAAACTGGAGGTGCGAGATGAAAAAGTGTCTTTTAGGGTTTTTTGTCCTATCTTCTGCCCTGGTATTTCTACAGGCACAAGAAGAGCCTGTGGCCTTCACCCGGGTCACGGTTATTGATGCCACCGGCGCTCCCGCCCAACCAGACATGACTGTGGTCATTACCGGTGATCGCATCAGCGAGCTTGGCAAAACGGGGCAAGTGGCCATACCGGATGACGCACAGCGGGTCGATGCTTCCGGCAAGTTCTTGATCCCGGGTCTGTGGGAGATGCATGCACACACCTGGTACCAGCAAGTCGAGTTTCTGCCCCTGTTCATTGCAAATGGCGTCACCGGGATACGCGATGTGCATGCCCCTTGGGATCACTTCGAGCAGATCAAAGAGTGGCAGAAGGAGATAGCGAGTGGAGAACTCCTGGGTCCCCGCATCTTGACCGCTGGTCCCCTGGTCGATGGGCCCCGACCGTCACATGCTTCGATCGTTGTGACCAGCCCGGCGGGGGGCCGAGAAGTGGTGCAAGCTCTCAAGAATCGGGGCGCGGACTTTGTGAAGGTGTACAACTGGCTGTCTCCGGATTCCTACTACGCCATCGTGGATGAAGCCCAAAAACAGAACTTGCCCTACACCGGGCACGTTCCCCACTCCATCAGTGCCGGCGAAGCCTCCCAGGCCGGACAGCACATTGAGCATCTCACCGGAGTTTTACTCGCCTCTTCAGCACGTGAGGCCGAGCTGAGAAGGGAACTCGTGGAGGAGAGCCAATCACCGGATGCTGCGCTGCTGTTGGACAGCTATAGCGAGGAAAAAGCTGCCACCCTGTTTAAGCGTTTTGCTGAAAACGGCACCTGGCACACTCCGACGCTGATCAACACCTGGAAGAATCTGAAGGCCTTTCTGGGCGAGGGAAACTTTAATGACCCTATAAAATATATTCCCCGTTCTGTCGAATGGCCGGTCCCCAGAGATGCGCTGTATGGCGGGACCCGGGTTAATCCTGCCCGGGAAGAATGGAATCCGAAAGGCCTGTTTACCACGACCGAGGAGTTGACCCTCTATAGGAGACGCGCTGAGAAATATCTTGAAATTGTAGGTGCCATGCACCGGGCGGGGGTGCAGTTCATGACCGGGACGGATACCTTAAAACCCTTTAACCTTCCAGGTTTTAGCCTGCATGAGGAACTGGTTCTGCTGGTCAGAGCCGGCCTTACGCCCATGGATGCGCTGCAAGCCGGCACACGCAATCCCGCCAGGTATCTGGGTCTTCTGGACTCGCTGGGAACGGTGGAGAAAGGCAAAATCGCCGACTTGATTCTGCTTGACGCCAATCCCCTGGACGAGATCAGCAATACCCAGAAGATCGCCGGTGTGGTAGTGAGGGGCAAGTTTCTTCCCAAGTCTTCTATAGAGAAGATGCTGGCGGAGATTGAAGCGAGGGCCAACCCATAGAGGTGAGAAGGATCGGGCTCGTAAGAAGCACAGCAACCTGGGCCAGAAAAGTTCTCCTGCTGCTGGCAGTGGGAGGGCTGGGGACCAGCAGTGCCTTTTCCCAGAGCGGCGAAAGGACCCGTCGATTCTCAGTCGATAGCCCGACTGTGGGTCAACGCGGAGTCGTGACCTCGGCTCATCCGCTGGCCACTCAAACTGGAATGCGAATTCTGGCCCAGGGAGGCAATGCCATCGATGCGGTTGTTGCTACCGCCGCCACCCTTGGTGTGGTGGAGCCCCAGAGTTCCGGGGCAGGCGGGGCAGGAATCTTGACCCTTTATATGGCCTCTACGGGAGAATTGATGACCCTGGATTTTTGGGCAACAACTCCTTCCCTGGTCCAGATGGAGCGGATGAATGAAGAGACAAAAGAGGTGGGAATTCTGGCTGCTCCTGTGCCGGGAAATGTGGCGGGATGGGCCGAAGCGGTTAGAAGATACGGCAAGCTCTCCCTGGCGCAGGTGTTGCAGCCGGCCATTGAGTATGCTGAAAACGGCTTTGCAGTCAACGACAATTTGAGTAACGCCATTCGCTCCACCGAGACCGTCGCCTCGGACCAGGATCGTTTTTTCCGCAGATCTGTCATCCGCCGTCACCCCACGACCGCCCGCATTTTTCTGCCGGGTGGGAGGATTCCCAATCCTGGTGAGGTTCTGGTTCAAGAAGACCTGGCAGGGACGCTCAGGAAGATTGCTGCTCGAGGCCCAGACGTCTTTTATCGAGGGGAAATCGCAGATGCCTTTGTGAAATTCTCCCAGGAAAGTAACGGTTTTTTCACCAAAGAGGATTTTGCCCGCTATCAGCCCCGTTGGGCAAAGCCGGATTCCATCACCTACCGCGGCTATGAAGTTCATGTGGTTCCTGCCCCCACTTCCGGACCCACGCTTCTACAGACCTTAAACATTCTGGAAGCTTATGACCTGAAATCCATGGACCGTTTTTCGGCCGATGTCACTCATCTTCTCAGCGAAGCCGCCAAGCTGGCTTCGGCTGACGAAATCGCCTACATCGGAGATCCCGCTTTTATTTCAGTCCCCACCTCCAGGTTGATCTCCAAAGAGTATGCGAATGACCAGCGCAGGCGTATCCGCAAGGATAAGGCAGCTGTCGAGGTGCCTGTTGACACGGCCGAGACTGGAGGCAACACCACGGCCTTATCAGTGGCTGATGAAGAGGGTAATGTAGTGACGTTGATCCAAACTCACCTGAGGGGGTTTGGATCCGGCGTTGTCTTTGGCGATACGGGTGTGCTTTTCAATGACGCGAATCGCCACATTTATGTCGACGGCCCCAACAAGTTTGAACCCGGTAAGCGCTTACGACATGCGGACGTTCCCGTTTTCGTTACCCGGCAAGGGAAACCGGTGCTCTCACTGGCAGCGTCGGGGGCCCATACTATATGGCAGACCCAGCTGCAGGTTCTCATCAATGTTATCGATTACGGAATGAATATCCAGGAGGCTATTTCGGCTCCCCGCATCTCCATCGCCTACGGCTACAACGCCGTAGGAGAGGGTCTCAAGCATGTGGAAGACTTCGCTTATGGGGAACTTTCCGTTGAGCAGGATTACCTGGATGAGGAAGTGGCGGAAGAACTGAAGCGCCGCGGTCATATCATTGTCAATGTTCAGAATATAGGAAGCGTACAAGGGATTCAGATTGATTCTGAAAATGGAGCCCTTATGGGTGGGGCCGATCCCCGAAGGGGTGCTCGAGCCTCCGCCTGGTAAGGCTCGCAAGGAGCGACCCCGCCTATTACTCGGACAGGCTGCTAGCCGGGATCTCATTTGAAGCCCGCTGCGATTTTCATTCCTTGCCTTTTGTGGTAGTAATTGGACCGGCTGAATCTAATATCCAACGAGCTTGTTGGATTTCGACCGGGACGAGGAGGCGCCAATGCAAGCACAGATGAAGGTGAATGGCCGGGACGTAGCGGCTGAGATCACCCCGGCCATGAGTTTGGCTTCCTGCCTAAGAACAGAATTGGGACTCACGGGGACCAAGCTGAGTTGCGAAGTTGGCGAGTGCGGCTCCTGTACTGTCCTGCTCGATGGGAAGCCCGTGACGTCTTGTCTGGTCCCCGCAGCCCAGGCGGATGGCAGATCCGTCGAGACTGTGGAGGGGCTGGCCTCTGACGGTAGTCTGCACCCGCTTCAGGAAGCCTTCATAAAGCTGAATGCAGTCCAGTGCGGGTTTTGTATCCCGGGCATGATCATGGCTGCCAAGGCTGCGCTGGAAAAGAAGAGCGACCCCACGCCAGAGGAAGTACGTTTCATTCTGTCCGGGAACCTGTGCCGATGCACGGGGTATCAGAAGATTGTGGAGGCGGTTTTACTCGCCGCCCAGGAGATGAGAGATCATGGCTGATAAGGAAGTGACTGTATCTCAAGCATTAAGGAGTGTTGGCCAGCCTCTTCCCCAGTTTGACTCAGCCGGAAAGACCACGGGGCTGACACAGTACCTGCAGGACCTCTCGGTACCGGGAATGCTCCATGGCAGTATTGTACGCAGCACGATTCCTCATGGCTTGATCCGCAAGATTGATACCTCCCAGGCAGAGCGTCTTCCCGGCGTGCGAGCCACCATCACAGCCAAGGACTGTCCTGGTGTGCTCTTTGGACCCCAGAAGCCTGAGGACTGGGAGATCCTGTGTCAGGACAGGGTTCGATATATCGGTGACGAGGTGGCGGCGGTGGCGGCCACTTCACCGGAAGTGGCCATGGAAGCCGCCCAACTGGTGCGAGTCGAATACGAAGAGCTCCCGGCCGTTTACGATCCCTTTGAGGCCTTGAAGCCCGGGGCTGCGGTCCTTTGGGAACAGCATCCTGACAACATCGCTTATCGTTTTTTCATCGAGCGGGGGGATGTGGATGAGGCACTGGCCCAGGCCGATCACGTGTTCGAACACGATTTCTATACAGGACGTTTTTACCACGCCCAAATGGAACCCATCGGCTGCATTGTCCAGTACCAGGCCGACGGAGGCTTTACCATGTGGGGGCCTACTCATGTGCCCTTCCGTTCCCGCATGACCTACTCCAAAGGCCTGGGCGTATCGATGGACAAAATTCGCATCATCGTTCCGCCCTTCGGGGGCAGCTTTGGAATGAAGTACGAATTAAACGTCAACTGTATTGCCGCCTTGCTGGCGAAAAAGTGCGGGCGACCCCTGAAATTCTTCTACAGCCGGGAAGAAGATATTAGTGCTGGTCATCCCCGCATGGGCCTGCACTTCCATTTCCGCCTAGGAATCAACCGTGACGGCCGCTTTGTAGGCAAGGAAGCCCGGGTGGTGGGAACAGGAGGGGCCCGTACCTTTTGGACTCCACCGGTAATGTCCACAGCCTGCTATCGAATTGACAGCCTTTACCACTTCCAGAACGTGCGGACTGAAGGGCTCCTGGTCTACACGAACCAGAGCCCAGCCACCTGCTTTCGGGGTTTTGGAAACGCCGAGGCTTTAGCCGCCTTTGAGACATTTATCGATGAGGCGGGCGAGAAAATCGGAATGGACCCCGTCCAGCTGCGCCGAGTGAATAGCGTCAAGAGCGGTGAGTTGAGCCTGCACGGTTGGAATATAGCCTCCTGTGGTTACGAGGAGTGTTTGGACCGGGCGGAGGAGGTTTCAGGTTTCGGCGACCGCAATCAACCCCCTAAAGTTCCCCCGCGACGGGCTGTGGTGCGCGGCCTTGGCTTGGCCGGCGGGAACCATATCTCCGGCAACCGCATGATCATTGACGAATTTGATGGCTCTTCGGCCCAAGTGCGTGTGGGGTTTGATGGTCAAGTGGACGTGATCGTGGGTGATCCCGACATCGGTCAGGGAATGAACACAGTATTTGCCCAGATTGCTGCCGAGGTCCTTGGTGTAGACCCCGCCAGCGTGCGCTCCTTGCCCGTCGATACCCTGATTAGCCCCCATGGCGTGGGCACCCTCGGCTCTCGGGGAACCACAATAGCCGGGAGGGCCGTGCAGCTGGCGGCGGAGGACGCCCGCGCCAAGATTGTGATACTGGCGGCAGAGATGCTCGAGGTGGAGCCTGGAAGAGTCGAACTTCAGGGGGACACGCGTCGGTGGCAAAGGATGGAAACCGTCGTGTTTCCATGAGGGAGATGGGCACCGAATATTCCAGCCGGCATGGGGGCGCCTATCTGGTCGGGAACGGGGACTTCACACCCCCCACGGAGTTCCCCGACGCCAGCAAATACGGTAACCTCTCCGCGGCTTATGTGTTCGGCGTCCATGTGGCGGAAGTAGAAGTGGACACTGAAACGGGTGCTGTTCGGGTGGTGAACTACTGGGCGGTGCATGACAGCGGCACGGTCATCAACCCTTCCACCGCCACAGGGCAGGTGCACGGCGGTGTGGCCCAGGGAATCTCCTCAGCCCTCACCGAGGAAGTGCTGGTCAAGGATGGATTGGTCACGAATCCCAACTTTCTCGATTACCGCATACCGGGTTTTCAGGACATCCCCGAAGTGCATGTAGAATTTGTGGAGACTACTGACCCTTACGGCCCCTTTGGAGCCAAGAGCATTGGTGAGTCTTCCCTGAATCCAGCCGCCCCGGCGGTCTGCAATGCCATTTACAATGCCGTCGGTGTGCGGGTACACCAGACTCCTGTCACGCCGGAACGACTTTGGAAACTGATGGAGGCAGCTCGCCAGGGGAAAGGGAAGAAATAGGCATGGCGGAGCCCAGGACCACTGAGTATGTTGTGCCTCAGTCAGTGGCAGAAGCGGTGGCGGCCCTGAGTGAATCCCCTGGCGCCCGGGTGATGGCGGGTGGCACCGACCTTATGGTGGGGATGCGGGAGGGCCACGTACGCCCGACTCGTCTGGTCGACATCACCCGAATCGAGGAGTTGACCGGGATCGGTACCCAGAACGGCTCTCTGCGAATCGGGGCAGCTACCAAGATCGATGAGATTCTTGATCACCCGACTGTTCGCTCTGAGTATCCCGCTCTGGTGGATGCGGGTCAGCTGTTGGGCGGATGGCAGATTCAGAATATGGCCACCCTGGCCGGCAACCTCTGTAATGCTTCTCCAGCTGCCGAGATGTCCGGTCCCCTGCTGGTGTTGGATGCAGAGGTGGAGCTGATGGGGCCTTCCGGAGAGCGGCGTATTTCCCTGGACGAGTTTTGGACTGGACCAGGTAAGACCGTTCTCGAGCCCGCTGAAATTCTCACCTGCGTCGTGATTCCCGGCGAGGTGAGTGGACGGCAAAGTGCCTACGAGCGCGTTGATATCCGTCATTCGGTAGACATTGCCCTGGTGTCCAGTGCCGTGGGTGTTGAACTCTCCGAGGGTAAGGTGAAGCTGGCTCGGATCGCTCTGGGGGCGGTAGCGCCGACTGTGATCCGGGTGACGGAGGCGGAAGCCTATCTTCAGGGTCGCACCCTGTCCGAAGAGGTGCTGGACAAGGTAGAGGATCTGGCCAAAGCTGCTGCTGTTCCCATCAGCGATGTTCGGGCCTCGGAGGAGTACCGCCGTGCCATGGCCGGAGTTCTAGCCAGACGGGTTCTTCTATTGGCGGCGGAAAGGGGTTAGCCTCCCACCTCAGTGAACGGTTTGCTCAAAGGCCCCAGACTTGAGGCGACTTCCGCTTGTCAAATTCGTGGTGACAAAACGGACAGTGCAGCAATACGTGATCGCAGCTGGGCTCGTAGAAAAGCCGCTCAATGTAATAAATTTTCTTGCACTCAGGGCAAGTGACAAAGACGTCCCTGGGTACACCGAGTTTCTCGACTTGGACGGTCATGGCGATGTCCCTCTTTAAATCTGTCCCGGAAACTTTTTTAATTGGTCTGGAGTGACATAATCTTCCAGGCGAATGCGTTTCTCCACTTCCTCGGGTGGATGATTGGTTACCTGATAGGGCCGAGGCAGACCCGGGCCCAGCGGGGGCGGCATGGTACAGTCTATCCCGCCTTTGGCGCCGGTATAACCGGGCGCTGATATCGATGGGTCAAGTGGGAAGGTTGACATACCGGGTATGACAATGACGTCCTTATCCCACTGCGATCGGTAGGCGATGGCCCACAGCACCTCCTGTTCATTGAAGATATCGATGTCCTCATCCACAACGATGATGTGTTTGAGGCGAGTGTCAGCCGTCAAAGCCGAGAGAATGACCTCGCGGCCCATGCCCGGGCGGGTCTTGCGCACCTGAACGTAGACGTGGTTGCGCCTTCCGGACAAGGGAACATGGACGTTGAGCACTTCCGGAACCGCCTGCTTGACGAGATTGTAGATGCGAGCCTCAATGGGGAAATTACCCATCATCATCAGATGATCCGCCAGACCCACTCCGACATCGTGGTAAATGGCCCTCTCCCGATGGGTCACGCACTTGACCTCAAGCACAGGGCTGGGACGCTGCGGGCCGATATAGCCAGGATATTCGCCGAAAGGTCCCTCCGCCTCGATCACACCGACCGGGACGTAACCCTCAATGACGATTTCGGTATCAGCCGGAACCATGATCTGCTCGCCGAAGGTTTCCGAGGGCACCATCCTCACGGGCTCTTCCATGACTCCTCCCATAGCCGGGTAGTGGCTTTCAGGATAACCAAGACGCGCCTGACCTCCGGCTAACCCAGTCGGGTGGTGCCCAATCCACACCGCCACGGGCATATCCTCCCCTCGCGTCCACCACTTTTGCATGTTGTTCCAGTTGTGACCCGCCAAGGCCGGCCAGAAGCCCGTCCGAGCGGGGGACTTCACCCAAATCCTCTGCAAGGCTATGTTGTCAATACCGGTTTCCGGGTCGATGGTGGTGACAAAACCGGTGCCGATATAAGGTCCCGGGTCCATGTTGGTATGAATCGTAACCGGGAACTTCCACAGATTGATGTCTTCCTTCTCGATCACCTCTTTACAGGGCGCCTCTGAGGAAGCGACGACCACGGGGTCCAGTTTCTTCTTCATCCGCTCGTAATAGGAGCTGGCCACCTTGCGCGGCTCTATGCCCAGCATGCCAGCGCACAATTCGCGGCTGGCGGTGAGATTGGTCACCAGGGGATAGTCACAGACCTTCCCCTCAAAGCTGATTGGCTTCTCCACCAGGATGACTGGGTAACATCCCGCCTGATCCAGCTTGCGCTGCAGGGCGGTGATCTCGTAGCGCGTGTCTATAGGATCGCTGAGGCGTAAGAGAGCGGCCGGGTTCTGGCTCTCTAACTCCTCCAGGAACGAATGCAAATTCTTAGGCTGTGTCATTTGGAATCTTCTCCTGTCGCTTTGCCCTGACTTGTGCAAGTATGCCCAACCATATTGGCCGGGTGGCTGGCAGGGCTCTGAATTACAGTAAAACGAAACTCGGCAAGTCCGGGCAGATGATACCAGTCAAGAACGCGATTTCGCAAGAGGCAGTGTTGGTGATCAGCCTAGTTCTGAGAACTCCAGACTCGGCGGGCCCTTACATGGGTAAGACGGATCCACTGGTTGATTCACCGTCCCAGAAGGGTAGGTGAATCACTCCATCTTTACTTCTCTCGTACACGATCTTTCCATCCACTACCGTCAGGTCAATGGGAAGTTCAGAGATCTGGTCTTCAGCAACGGTCAGGTAATCCCCACCCAACACGACCAGATCAGCCAGTTTGCTGACCTCAATGGTTCCCAGGATTTTCTCATCTTCAGCATAATAGGCAGCCCAGTTGGTTTTCATCCATAATGCTTCCTGGCGAGTGATCTTTTGATCAGGACCCCAGATTCTATTCAGTTTCTCATCCTGACGGGTGATGAGCTTTTCCATGTTCCACAAAGGTGCTGAAAACACGCCTTTGATATCGGATTCCATCACGGGCTTCATCCCTGCGTCGATCATATCCCTGACTGGCGTCATGCCATTGACCTGATCGGCTCCGTATTGGAAAACCAGAGAGGTGGGATCGCGGAACAAGTATTTGGGTGTGACGCTGTAGATCACCCCCAAGTTCGTGGCCCGTCGGATATCCTCTGGTGTTCGGATGATCGCGTGATCAAATGACCATTGACCCTCTAACGGTTTCTCTTGGTTGGCCTTTTCAAAGGCATCCAGCATCACGTTGGCTGCTCCGTCGCCTTGGGTGTGGACGCTGACAATGCTCCATCCATAGCGATTGGCTAGGATGACGTTGTTCCATTCACTCTTCTCATAATCGTTCCCAAAACTCTGCCAGTGGTTTGCACCATAAAGACCATAGGGAGAACCGCTTACCTCGCGAAGCTTGGCCTTTGTGGTCAGCATGTCCCCACTGCCGGAGGTGCAGTCAACGGGTTGGACCGTGGTTCCATGGATTTTCATCATGGCGTCCCCAAAACCATCCAAGTTGCCGACACGTTTCAAGTAGGCCTCTGCACTGGGGTTTTGACGAACCAGTTCATGGGACAGACGGACCCGAGCCGTCAGTTCTCCTCGCTTCCATATCTTTTTCAAATAGGTAACACTGAGTCCTTGCGCCTGCCCGATAATTGTGGTCAAGCCCTGGGAGTTGAGTTTTTCTAGAATTTGTTTCTGCAGCTGGATATCCTTTTCCTCAATTTGCGGCTCCGGGCGCATGTCGTAAATCAGCACTCCCAGAGCAAATCCCGAGACCATTCCAGTTGGCTGTCCGGTGTCTGGGTCCTTGACGAAACCCCCGGTATCCGGCGGTATTTCTTTGAGTGCCAGAGAGTTAGCAGCACCTACGTTACAAAGAGAAGCAATGACCAATGGATTATTCGGGGAGACTCGATCGAGAACTTCGCGGGTCATTTCATGGAATAGCACATCGCTGTCGGGAGCGTAAAAATAGAGCCATTCGCCAGGAACAGCACCTTCTACCACTTGGTTCAGCTCCTGCAAACCGCTGTCGCGGTCCTTCAATAGAACGCGGGAACCCTCCTTGGAAATCTGGCCGATCCAGGCTTGGTGCAAATGCGTGTCGATGAGACCGGGGACAACAGTCCGTCCGTTGAGATCGATCTGGCGCGTCCGCGGGCCTGCCATGCGCCGGATTCGATCACTTGTGCCCACCGCTAGAAACTTTCCGTCTCGAATAGCTGCGGCTTCAGCAATCGTGAAGTTGTCATCTGCTGTCAGAACCTTGCCGTTGTACAAGACCATATCAGCATAGGCGATAACCTCGGGAGGTAGACTTGCTTGCTGAGCCTGGGAACTGCCGAAAAGGGTTAGAGAAACGACTAGAGAAAAAAGAGGACTACCCCGTTTAAACTGTTTCATATTAAGACCTCCATGAACGTATGTTTGCCATCAAGAGCCAAACTGATCGATTCGATTAGACCAACCTGATGGGTAAGACCGCCCCACCCGGTGAAGGAATCATAGCAGCACGAATGCCAGGTGGCAAGGACTGGGAAAAAGAGAATGACAGGGAAAACTTCTTTTGAGCTCTTCTCTCCGTTACCGTATAATCCCACGCCGAAAAGGAATTGCTGTAAGTTCGACCTTTCTTGTACCGGAGGAAAGCAATGAACGACATCACTGCCCTGCTGGAACCGCAGTCCATCGCCGTGATCGGAGCCTCGACCAACCCTCGAAAGACAGGCCACATCTTGCTCGAGAATATCATTGTCAATGGCTACAAGGGAAAGATCTTCCCCATCAATCCCAAAGCAGACGAGATTCTCGGATGCAAGGCCTACAAGACCATCCTCGACGTACCGGGTGAAGTCGACCTTGTCATTTTCCTGGTGCCGGGACAGTATATCGCGGATCTTTTCCCACTCTGTAAGCAAAAGGGGGTGAAGGCTGCAGTGATCGTAGCGGCCGGATTCAGCGAGTCTGGGGAGGAGGGCGCTCGGGCCGAAGCAAAGCTTCGTCAGCTCGCCAAAGAGACGGACATCCGGTGCGTCGGACCGAACACGATAGGATTTGTCAACATGCAGGCCAACCTGGTGGCCAGTTTCGCACCCTTCACCAACTGGCTGGACGGCCCCATCGCGCTAGCGGCCCAGTCAGGCATCTTTGCAGGCGCGGTGGCCGACGAGGTGATGGCGCGTACCGTCCAACGGATCGGCATTTGCAAAAGCTTGCCCATGGGCAACAAGCTGGATCTTGACGAGACTGACTTTCTGGAATATGCCTGGAAAGATCCCGCCACCGAAGTGATTGCCCTTCACCTTGAGGGAGTTCGCCGCCCAGGCTCGTTCCTGTCTTTGGCCAACAAGGTCAAGCGGGATAAACCGGTCATTGTCCTGAAGCCTGGCCGAACTGAAGCGGGCGCCCGGGCTTCCGCGTATCACACCGGCTCTGAGGCGGTAGATGACGCCCTGTTGGAACGTGCGTTTCGCCAGTACGGGCTGATCCGGGCGTACGACCTGGAGGAGTTTGTCGAGTACATGAAGAGCTTTTCCTACCAGCCTCTTCCCAAGGGAAACCGGGTTGGGATTGTGACCTTCAGCGGTGCCGACGGCGTGATCGCATCGGACGAGCTGCACCACCATGGGTTTGAGCTGGCCAGTTTCGCGGATCCCACGCTGCAACGGATCAAGAAGATTCTTCCCGAGTGGCAGCCATTGACCAACCCTCTGGACCTTTGGGCGGCTCTTGGCGCTGGCAACAGACTGGTGCACGAAGAAGGAATCTTGTCCGTGATTGACGACGAGAATACCGATGCAGTGCTGGCGATCATACTCGGCCTTTCAAACGCCGAGTTCGACGGCATTCGTGAGATCTATCAGGCTGCTAAGGAGCAACATCCCGAAAAGCCGCTTTTCACGGTCTTTCTGGGGGGCAGGCTCAAGCAGAGGTGGTTGTCCGAGATAGAGGGGTTAAACATGCCGGCTTTTGACACCACCCGCATTGCTGTCATGTCGCTTCAGGCCATGTACGGGTATGCTCAGGTACGCGAGCAGATACAGCCCGAGCCTTCTGGCGATCCCTTCTAGCTGTCCCGCTGATTGTCGAGGAGCAGCAGGTGAAGACAAGAAAGATCAGGGATAAAGTCCCTTCGGCAGAGAAAGCATCCCCAGTTCCGGACTTGCGCGGATGGCTGGAGCAGGTCCGGCAATTAGGCAAACTGAAAGAAATTCGAGGTGCTTCCTGGGACTTGGAGATAGGCGCCTTGACTGACCTCAACGTCAAAGCTCATCAATGGACTCTTCTATTCGATGAAATTCAGGATTATCCTCCCGGTTACCGCATTCTGACCGGATGTCTTCCGGACGCCAGTCGAGTGGCACTAACATTGGGCTTCTCCTCTGAGTTGAATGATCAGCAATTGGTCAGGACGTTGCGCGAAAAGCTGTCGGGGCTAGGAGCCAATCTTCATCGTTTTCCACCCCAGATCCTTTCCAGCGCTCCCTTTCTAGAGAACCGCCTGGAAGGCTCCGATGTGGATGTCCTGAAATTCCCCGCTCCCAAGTGGCATGAGCACGACGGGGGCCGTTATTTGGGCACTGTCGATGCCGTCATTACGCGGGATCCGGAGGCGGGTTGGGTCAATGTGGGCACCTATCGTCTGATGGTCCACGATGGGCAGCACCTTGGAGTCCTTATTCATCCCACTCATCATGGCCGACTCCATGCTGAGAAGTACTGGGCTCGAGGCGAAACGTGTCCCGTGGCGATCTCTCTGGCCCAGCATCCCCTGATTGGACTGCTGGGAGGCTTGGAGGTGCCGGTGGGAAGCTCCGAGTATGACTATGCAGGCGGCCTGCTGGAGCGTGGCTATCCGGTTGTGACGGGTCCTTTGACAGGCTTGCCGATTCCGGCTGAGAGCGAGATCGTGATGGAGGGCTACATCAGCCCCGAAACGAAAGCTGAAGGTCCTTATGGAGAATTCCAGGGTTACTACACAGGCGGCACCATGCAAAACCCTGTAATCAAGGTCCAGGCGGTGTATTTTCGAGACGATCCGATCTTGCTGGGCACGGCCGCGGGACGTCCCCCCCACGATTACTCCTACTTTCGTTGCCCGCTGCGGGCGGCTATCCTTTGGAGTGCTTTGGAAGCGGCGGGTATGTCGGGAATCCAAGGGATTTGGTGCCACGAAGCCGGTTACTCCAGGGCACTCACGGTAGTGTCGCTGGAGCAAGCTTACAGGGGGCATGTGGAGCAGGCTGGGCTTGTTGCCGCGCAGCTGCCGCCAGGGATTTTTGGGGGTAAATATGTGGTGGTTGTGGACGGGGACATCGATCCGAGCAATACGGACGACGTCTTGTGGGCGATTTGTTCACGAACCGATCCAGCCACAGACATTGAGTTCATTCGAAACTCCTGGGGGATGAACCTGGACCCGATGGTTCGTCAGACACCCGGTATGGAGAGTACCGAGCTCCAAATGTCACGTGCCATAATCAATGCTTGCAGGCCCTTCAACCGTGTCCTGAAGGGAGACTTTCCTCAAGTCGTGGAGCCCAGCCTCGAGGTCAAAGAAAGAGTTCTGAGCAAATGGCCCGAAATACTCACTTAATGACCTGCCTCCCTGGGGTGAAACAGCTGCCTCTTTATCCGGTTACACAGGCCGACCTGGAAACCGAAGAGCAGGAAATGACAACGACCTCATCGGCTTCATCTCCCGGGCTTGACCCTTCTTTGGTCTTGGTGTTACGGTTCTATACCCACATTGATCTTTGAGCAGTCAAGAAGGAGATTAATCAGAAAAGGAGTCAAAAACGATGGCCCCAAAGGTGAAACCGTGGCAAAGGAGGAAGTTTTTGAAAGGGTCCGCCGCGGCAGGTGGAGCGCTGGTCGTGTCGCCCCTGCTATCCTTCTTGCTGGAGGATTCCGCCCGTGGCGCCGCTCTTCCCCAGATAGACCTGCCCATCACAGCCCTTCCATCGCTCAACGAAACGGTCTCCTTCATCATCCGGGCCGGGAAATTCGACGAGAAGAACGGGATCAAGATCAACTTCAAAGCGCGGCCTCTGGGACCGGCACTCAACGACTACAGAAGCGGTCTCACCAGCCTAAACGCGGCAACGACCCTGGTCCAGGAGGGAGATCACCTGAACCGTGGACTCCCGACGCGAGTCCTCTTTAGCACCTTCCAGTACTATTCGACCATCTTAGCAGTCGATCCCCAGATCAGAACCTTGAAGGATCTGGAGGGGAAAAGACTCGGGGCTAATACGGTATCCGGGATGTATTCCATGTTTCAGTGGTTCGCCATGAAGGAGGGAGTATCCCTGGACCGGAGTAACATCCAGTCTTTGGGCATCGCTGCCCTGGTTCCAACGCTGATGGCGGGACGGGTGGATGCGCTCCATTGCTGGGAACCTGCCGCCTCGATCGTGCAGCAAAGTGCCCCCGGGAAGTACCACCGCGTCGATTTCGCCCACAAGTGGAAGCGCTACACCGGGTTCGACGTCCTTCCCTTTCTGGTTGTGGCGGTCAAGAAGGACTGGGCCGACGCCCATCGCCACCTCATTCCCAATATGTTTAAGGCTTACCAGGACGCCTCCGAATTCCTCTACAGTAAGCAGGAAGAGGCAGTTCGGATGATGGCCGAACTGGTGAAGGGGAGGATTCCAACCCCTGTCCTGGAAGAGATCGTGAAAAACGACACCCTCTTTTTCCACCCGCACCGTCTCCAGGACGTGAGGAAGGAGACGGAAGCTGTCCTTCGGGCGATGGTCGAAACCGGCCGCACCCAAAATATGCCCGGTCCTGAGCTCATTTATCAGTGGGAGTAGAAAAGGCCTGAACCGAACCGGAGAGTACAGTGCTTCCGTGCACGGAACCCGGGAAAGACTGATTCGATGACGATAAGGGCATGATGGGAGAAGAAAGGGTCGGGGCCAGAAGCCCTGGCAGGTTTCTGAACGAGCGAAAGAAAATCGCCTATCCTCTGATTGCCATTGTCCTTTTCTGGCAACTGCTGACATTCTTCTTTCCTCCTTACCTGATACCCTCACTTGTCTCCATTGCCCGCGAACTGGGGAACATCTTCACCGACTCGTCGCTCGTCGTCAGCTACCTCTTTACGATTTACCGGGTCCTTGTGGCGCTCACAGTGGCATTCCTGGTTGGAACTCTGACCAGTCTCTTGACCTTCTATCACTCCCCGTCTCGAGAGTTCATTCTGACCATCTTCCACTTCCTGATGGGTGTCCCTTCCCTGAGTTGGGTGGTCATTGCCGTCATCTGGTTTGCCAACGTGGAGTTCCGCATCTTTTATATTGTTTTCATCACGTCCTTGCCGATGTTTGCGCTCCAGTTGGACGACGCCGTTAGGGCGGTAAGCAACGAACTCATCGAGATGCTGAAAATCTTCCGTCCTAACCGTCGGCAGCTTGTCACAAAGCTGATTCTTCCAGCCATTTTGCCGAGTATCTTCACCACTTGGAAGGTGAACCTGGGCTACGGAATCCGTGTCGTTATCGTGGCTGAGCTGGTGGGAGCTACGGTCGGAGTAGGTAATGAACTCCTCACCGCTCAGGAGCTTTTCCGAATGGAGTCAGCCATCGCCTGGACCCTAATGCTGGTCCTGTTCATGCTCGTGACTGAACAGGTGATCATTCAAATAGAGAACTACATCCTTCGTTATAGACCTGCTAAAGCCTTGACCTAGAGCCGGGATTATTGGGAGTCACCACAGGAGACATAAGCTCCGGGGCGAAGGCCGGCAAGACAATGGAGAATCACGCCCAAATTCTCTTTGACCGAGTGAGCAAGTTATACCGGATCGGCAGTGAGTCCATTACCGCCATCCAGGATCTAAGCTTTCAGATCTACAAAAAAGAAATCGTCTCATTTGTGGGCAAGACAGGGTGCGGCAAGTCCACCACTTTCAAGCTTCTGACGGGCCTCGAACCGCCAAGCGAAGGTCGGATTCTTGTGGAAGGTAGCGACCCCCATGCCGAGTTCGAGAACTTTCACTCCAAGTTTGGCATGGTCTTTCAGACCGACCGGCTCCTGGAGTGGCGGAGCGCCCTCCGCAACGTCACGTTGGGTCTTGAGATCCTCGGATACGAGAAGGGAAAAAGAGAGGCTATCGCACGGAAGTGGCTGAAAGAGGTAGGTTTGGAGGGCTATGAGGACGCCTATCCGCATCAGCTTTCAGGCGGGATGCGCCAGCGCGTAGCCCTCAGCCGGGCCTTCTCTATTGACCCCATCATACTCCTTTGTGACGAGGCTTTTGGCCATCTGGACAAGATCACGGCTGAGCACCTCCGGCAGGTCTTTCGCCAGCTGGTGAAAGAGACCGAAAGAACCGCCCTGATCATCACCCACGATATCGTGGAGGCCTTGGAGCTGGCTGATCGGATCGTGGTTTTGGGAACCCCCGCTCAGGTTCTCTATGAGGCCCCCGTCCCCCATTTCCAGTCCCCGGAAGAGCGCCGTGACTTTGAACTCAAAATCTTCGAAATCATCGACCGCAACGAACCCCTAGAGTAGGTAACCCCGTCCACCTCCTGCCGCACGGATTCTCCTTGTCCACCTATCACGGATCGCCCGTATCAACAAAGAAAGTATACTGTTCGGCATGCCCAAGTGGCTTATCTCCCTCAGTGTGGTGATCTTCGGCTGGTGGGGCAGCTTTATTCTTGGTTCTCAGACTGATTCAGCCCATTCCGACCGCGAGAAAAGAGTGGTTGCCACACGAATCGAGAAAGGAATAGTCATCGACGGGGAGCTTGATGAGCCCCAATGGGATCTGGCCGAACCGGTCAATGATTTCGTCCAGCATGAACCTGAGACGGGTGGTGCGCCGAGCGAACTCACCGAAGTCCGCCTTCTCTACGACGATCAAAATCTTTACGTGGGTGTCTTTTGCTTTGATTCGGAGGGCGAAGAAGGGGTCACGGTCAACGATATGCGCAGAGACTTTCCTCCCTTCGAGAGCGATACGTTCCTGATTGTTCTGGATACCTTTGACGACAACCGCAATGGATTTCTCTTTAACACCAACGCCCGAGGGGCCAAATTCGACAGCCAGATTGGTAGCGACGGCTCCAGGGTCAATCGGGAATGGAAAGGCATCTGGCATGTGAAGAGCAAAATCACCGAACGGGGATGGCAGACGGAAATGGCGATCCCTTTCAAGACCTTGCGCTTTCGAAACGACACAGAACAGGTTTGGGGAGTTAATCTTCAACGACGCATTCGGCGCAAGAATGAAGCCATTCAGTGGTCTTTGATTCCACGTCCATATCGGGCAAATCGCGTTTCGCTGGCGGGTAGGCTGGAGGGTCTCAGTGGGATCTCCCCGGGCCGCAATTTGTATGTGAAGCCCTATATCACGGCTCCGGTGCTGCGTCGGCAGGGAGACGACGTGGATTTTGTGCCAGACGCCGGACTCGACCTGAAATCCGCTCTCGGTTCACAGCTGACGCTGGATTTGACGGTCAACACCGACTTCTCGCAAGTGGAGGTCGATGACGCACAAATCAACCTGACCCGATTCAGCCTTTTCTTTCCCGAAAAACGAGAATTTTTTCTGGAAAACGCGAACATCTTCCAGTTCGGCCAGACTCGGGACGTCATTCCCTTTTTTAGTCGACGAATTGGCATTTCCAGCGACAAACTGGTTCCTCTTTTGGGAGGGGCCCGGTTGACGGGTAGGCTGGGTGAGTACACATTGGGCCTTTTCTCCCTGCAGACGGATGACTTCGAGGAGATCCCCTCCACCAACTTTTCGGTGGCGCGACTCCGTCGAGATGTCCTGCAAAAGTCAGACATTGGTGGAGTCTTTATTAACAAACAGGAAATAGACGGAAGCTTCAACCGGACTTACGGGGCCGATGCAAATTTCACTTTTTTCAACTTCTTCGACATCTCTTCCTTTCTGTTGAAGACCACGACTCCGGAAATCCAGAATGACGACATGGCCACTCACCTCAGCGTCGGTTGGAGAGACTCGTTGCTGACGTTACAAGGCGCATACCTGTCGATTCAGGAAAACTTCAATCCTGAAGTGGGGTTTGCGCCGCGACAAGGAATCAGAAAAAGTACCGGGCAGATTGCTTTGCGGCCGAGACCAGGGGAGCGAATCCCCTCCATTCGTGAGTTCGAGCCCTCCCTCAGGATCGACTATATCACCGACCAGGATAACCTCCTTGAAACGCGAGTCATAGAAGGTCTTTTCACGATCCGGTTTCAAAATGGCGCCAGCATCTGGATGGCCGGCAAGTCGAACTTTGAGCGTCTCACAGAACCCTTCCCCATCAGGAGTGATCAGACTATTCCGGTGGGAGACTATGGGTTCAACGAGTACACGCTTTCTCTGGCCAGTGACCCAAGCCGTCTGTTCAGTGGTGATTTGAGCGTGACGACGGGGGAATTTTTCGACGGCGATAAGGACTCTTACAGAGCTACGGTGCGCTTTCAGCGGCCTGAGTTCCGATCAGAGATCTCCTGGAGTCATGATGATATCAATCTCACCTCAGGGGATTTCGACACGGATCTGGTGAGTGCTCGCCTGAACTATTCTTTCACCACCACCATGTTTCTGAATGCCCTGATTCAGTACAACAGCGACCAGCGGGAGATCAGCAGCAACATTCGCTTCAATCTCATCCACAAGCCGTTGAGCGACTTTTTCCTGGTTTACAACGAGAGAAGATCTTCAACGGGTGAAGTGGCAGAGCGGGCACTGATTGCCAAATTGACCTACGTCTTCAGTTTCTAGCCGCAGGGCCACCGCGCACACGACTTTGGCGCCTAGCTCAGGCCTGACGGGTTTACCACCATCTGTTCGGATCCCAGTGCGGCGGTATCCACTCCACCCTCAGGAGCTCATCGGGATCTCCATACTTGGCGGCGATTTGGCGAATCTCGGGATCGTCCAGAATCGTCAAGTATCCATTATCGATCAGCTTTTTCCCATCGACCGTCAAGGTAGGAAAGTATATCTCGATATCTCGATGCCAACGGACCTCGTACTCACCTTGTCGATCCGCCAGGGGATGCCATCCTTTGCCGAAGCCCAGGTGCATGACACCGGACCGGCGCAAGCCTTGAGTCCAGTTGCTGTACTGACGGTAGGGGCCACTGGTCGTCACATTTTCGCTGTACTGGTAATAGTCGGGACTGCAGACTAAAACAGGCCTCTGTTTGGGATGGGTTCCGATGGAGACCTCCTCCAGCCACATGCCGATCCCAACACCGTGAGGCATTCCCACATCAACGTCCTTGTACCGGTCAATCGTCACCTTCCAGTTTTCGCCGGCCGCGCCCCCTCCTTCAATACGCTCAACCTTCCCTTCGCCCATGTGCAGCTTCAACAGCGGAATCGGACCGCTGTGCAGGGCGGCTGACGCCACAACTCCTCGGGCATTGGCTACCTTGCTGCCTGAAGGATTAAACATTCCGTGGGCATGTAAGTAGGTGGCCCTTCTCCTCAGGGCATAATCCCACTTGTACAGTTCAGTTGGGAACTCTTTGTCCACCCAGGTTTGATCCATCTCCATGGTCCAGTACAAATCGGTCCCACCCGGATCGGTCAGGTGAAATTCCCGGCTTCCTCCCTCTATGTTTGCAAACTCATAGATCTTTTTCTGGATGGCATAGTCCAGCTCTTTGGGAAAAGCGGTCCAGGGAAGATAGGCGAAGTTTTCCAGGGTAGTCTGCATAATCGAGTAGACCCGGTTGTATCCTCCCCACTTTTCGATCTGATCCAACACGGGGAAGGACAGTCGTACTCCAGTCGTGGCAATGATCCCATCCGAGCTCCAGAAGGCGTCCTCAAACCATTTGGGCCAGACACGGTTGCCTTGTGCATCCCTGCCCATGCTCACCTTGACCACGCTCAAGTTCAACCCCATCTCTGCTGCCTCCCGCTCAATGGCCTCGACAATCCAGGGGTCATACTGGTCGACCAGGAGCACATCGTCACCCCTGTTCAAGGGTGGGTCAAAACCGCTCCTCAGGGCCTGACGTGCTGCCGGCAGCAGCTGCTCCACGGAAGTCACTTTACACTCGTCCAGGATGGGTGCCTCTCCTTCCCTTAACTGGGCCCAGAGATGCGAAGGCATCAGCAGGCAGATAAAGATGAAGACAGGGGTAATAATCTTTAGCTTTTTCAGTAACATAACATAATTCTCCTAATGTGATTCATAAAGTTACCCGGCTGGCCTCCGCGGGCCGCCGCTACCTGCCGGCACCTGCTAATCGAGCCTTCCCATAGTACTCCGCAGACTTGAAAAGAGCTGGTTCAACCGGCCCAAAGTCAGGGCTGGCATAGACGATTTGCCCTCCCACTACTGTCATCAACGCCTTGATGTCGGCAATCTCCTTCTCAGGTATTCTCAGATAGTCCCGATCGATCACCATGAAATCGGCCCACTTGCCGACTTCCAAAGAACCGATCTGGTTTTCCCGAAGCATATAATAGGAGTTCCACTTGGTCGCCATTTTCAAACCGGTAATCCGATCGACCTTTTCCTCCGGAGCTATGGTTCTGCACGTTTCGACCCCGATGTCCCCTTCGCCGGGCAGTCGAGGCGTAAAACACGCTTCACGAGTCACAATCCTCTTTAAACCCACAAAGGGGTTTCCACCCATTTCATTAACCGTGGCTAGGAGACCCGCGTCCAGATAACTTTTTGCCGCCATCTGCCACTTCAAGTACTGCTCGCCAAAGTTTTGAAGCACATTGTCAGGTTTGTTGGGATTGAGATTGTTGGCCATGTAACCCGGCCCAATACCCATGATGATGCCATATTTCTTGAGCTTGGGAAACTGGTCGGGCCGGATTATGTGGAGGTGTTCGAAGGCCATCCGTTTGTCCCGAAACTGTTGATCTGTCATCCCCGTTTCACGCTGAATCTCTTCAATGATATCCAGCAAAAGATCCGCTGTATGATCGCCGCTGGCGTGAAATTGAGTGGCTCTGTGGAACTGAATTTGGTCTTTCACGGTGGCCCGGACGATCGGATCATCTCGGAGAAAACAGGTGTCGATACCGGCCTTGCTGAGTCTTTCGGTCAGCTTGATGTTGCTGCTGGGCATGGTGGTACACAATCCCGTGGAGGGTGAATCGACCACTTCTTCTTGAACCCCTATACTCCAAAGGTACTTGCTCCCCACTCCAGCCATATCCGGCATTCGTCTGTAAAAGCCCTCGCCGTTATAGAATGAGCCATCACTGAAGAGCCAGCCAAACCGGTAAGGCATCTCCCCCTTGGCGTCCAAAATCTTGTATGCCTGAAGAGGAACTCTCATGATTCGACTTCCCACGGTGGTTACGCCGACCGAGAGTTGACTGTCGATGATCAGCTGCTTGATCGATTCAGCGTACTCTTGTTCCCTGCCTTGTAGAATGATGTCCTTGATCACAAGACCACTGATATTGACACCATCTTTTTTAATGTTTTCATCAGAGAAAAACTTAAAACCGGGAAGCTCCTTCTCAACCACCTCCCTGGCTTTGCTGTTAAACCGAATCTGGCTGTTGGCCCCGGAACCCCTTTCATTGAGCATCACGAGATGGTCGGGAGCCAAACGATCCAGGTCAGCTCGGGTGATCTCTTCAAAGAGAATCAACTCTCTGGCCTGGTCCCCCTCAGGATTCACGATAATCCACTCGCCCGGCTTCTTCTCTTGGACTTGCTGCCGGAGGGCATCGTAGATGCCCTTTTTTATTATTTCCTTATCGTAGTTAGGCGGTACCCGGACCACAGAATCTTGCAATTTCGGGAAATCCTGCGGCCTATATCCCGTCACGTGTCGGTGAGGGTCGATGAAGCCAGGGAGTGCCGTCCTGCCTCTCAAGTCCAGTTTCCTGGTCCAACGCCCTGCTTGCTTGAGCACCTCCTCGTCGCTACCGACGGCGATGACGGTATCGTCCTTGATGGCCATCGCTTGGACGACTCTGCCGCCGTACTGCATCGACGGCCACTGGAACCATCGATCTTCATCCAGTGTGACGATCTGCCCGTTGAAAACGATCAAGTCCGGCACTTCAGCGGCCATCGTCTGAATCGTTGATAATGGCAACCCTACCAGAACAAAAAAAGCAACCGACGAGACAATCCGACCGAATTTTCTAATGTGATTCACCCAAAACATAGCAACCTCCTAAAGGAGTTCCCTCAGATTAAAGCACTAGCGGTCTGAATAAGATCGATTTCGTTCGAGGGTTCTTCTCGATGCCCCTTGGTTTAGATCATACGTCTACTATTGTCAAGGAAATTCAGCGGATTTGTGAACCTCAAGAAGCCGGAACTTTGGACAGGGAAAGATAGAGACAGAGATGCCGTCAGGGGCTTACTCGTACCTCAAGGCCGCCATGGGATCGGCGGCCGCCACTCCACAAAGCTGGCTGGCTGGTTAAACGTTGCTCACTGCACGGTAACGCTTGAGGGCCTCAGTGATTGAGCTCACGCCCGAGAGTCAGAATGCCCTCCAGTACTCCACCGGCGACGGCATTGCTCTTGTCCGAGATCGTGTGGCAGAAACTGGCTTGTCCTCTGGGGTCGATGTCAGTGATTTTGGTCCCCTTTCGCACTTGCAGGCCAGAGCGGAGTATTCCGCGCACGGTTCCAGAGATTTCACAAACAAGCGGTGTCCCTTCTATCTGTCCCACTGTTGCTCCCTCCTTGACCGTCTCACCGATCTCAACCAGGGCCTGAAACAAGCCGTTTCGAGGAGCATAAAGAGTCCTTCTGATGGTCTCTCCCTTCACGGGAGCAGGCCGGCCCGTGTTTGGCTCGGCAGATCCCTGATAGATCACACGCCCGAGCTGGTGTCCTCTATTGGTCTCCACCACAAAGTGACAATCTTGGCCCGCCGTGAATCCGGGACCCAAGGTTCCTACGATTGGGGCCTGGTCGATCCTGGTATCGAAGTTTCGCTTTAACATCCGGGCGTCGATTAAGACGAGCGGCTTCAGGCGTTCAATCGAACGTCCGTGCTCATCCACGATAATCGGTATCGCTTCCTGGAATGGCCATCGGGCCAGCTCTTCCGATTGGGCCACCCGGGCTTCGACACCCTCTACTTGCACGGTCTTCTCGAATACGGCTTCGCCAAAGGAAACGGCGCGGCGGACGCAGACAGGTTCCGGAATCTCCGTCATGATGACCCGAAATCCTGTGAGAAACAGTCGGTGGCCGACCCCAGTGGCGAGGTCGCCAGCCCCCCGAATCAGCACGACGGTGTTGGCAATATCCAGTGGGCTCAAGTCAGGGTCTCGTCGGGCAAGGGGGAAACAATCTGAAGACGATCACGATCATCCCCGGGTGTGGCATTGGCTTTCAGACTCACATTGGTCTGCTATCGATCTGCCGCGTGTCGTCTACTTGGAGACTGCGACCCTTTGGCGGTGCTGATCGACGAGTTTCATGACAAAGCGCTGCTCTTCGCTTCGCTCGTGGACCCCTCTGTAGATGGCAATCAATTCTGCCACAACGCTGACCGCGATCTCCTCAGGTGTCTCAGATCCAATTCTGATTCCGATGGGTGCGTAGAGGCGGGAAAAAGCCTGGGGGGGGATGCCCAGATCCAAGAGGCCCTTGACGATGACCTGAATTTTGCGCCGGCTTCCCAGCAAGCCAATATACCGTGCAGGTGTCTGGATCGCTTTCTCAAGTACTTTCTGGTCGTGGCCATGTCCCCGCGTCACGATCAGAATAAAGCTGTTTTGGGATACGGTAATGGAATTGAGGCCTTCCTCAAAGGGAGCGACCGTGATTTCCTCTGCCTCGGGAAAGCGATCTCGGTTGGCGAAGGATTCTCGGTCGTCCACCACAGCGACCTTAAGACCGACTTGGTGGGCAGCCTGAGCTATCGTCTGCCCAATATGGCCTGCTCCCATGATGGCGACTTTTGGGTCAGGCAAAATCGGTTCCACGAAAACCTCCACGGTTCCCCCACAGATGAGGCCGTCTTCTTCGGCATCTTCCTGGGTGAGATGATACTTTTGCAGTGAGGTTCGCTCTGTTTCCATAACCCGCTCGGCCTCCCGCAGCACCTCAGCCTCCGTTTGGCCTCCTCCTATGGAACCGATGCTGGACCCATCCTCATGGATGAGCATCTTGGCCTGACTTTTGCGAGGGGTGCTTCCCTGGCGACGGACAATGGTGGCCAGAGCCGCTTTTCGCCCCTCACGCCTCAAGCGAACAATCTCTTGGTAAATGTCCATGGAGCCTCATCCTATCCAAAGCCCTAAACGGAGTCAATATACGGGGACCTGGAGTTTCCCCATGGAAAACCACCCTGTTTCACCCAACTCCGGCAAAGATGGAGGGCAATATTGATTGCCTTTCACTCCCTACAGCTCTAGCATCGCACAGTAGGGGCAATGAATTTTTGGTCCGATCCCGGAAACTTGAGGAGAATAACTATGATGGAAAGGATTCAGCATGATCGCAGGGCCGTGGGAAGAGAGGAAGTCATGAGTGTCATCCGTGTAGGGTCCAAGGTCACTATGGTGAGCGCTCTCGCCATGCTGTTAGGGTTTGGCCCCATGGAGGGCACCCTGGCGGCACAGTCTGGAAACCCGCCGGGCACAGCAGCCGAGAGCAGGAACATGCGCTTGGTTGGCCATGATGATCTGCAAGGACGCTCCGTGTACAAAGGGGAAGTTCAGGAGGAGAACGGCCGGTTTATTGCCTACGTCGGGCACGGCGACGACCCTGACCCTGGGAATGTAGTGGGCAGAAAACCTGGCGAGCGCCTTAATCCGCTGACTGGAAACGTCGAGCCCAATGGTACGAGTATTGTGGATGTCACGGACCCCAGAAATCCCAAGTACCTCCACCACATTCCGGCCCCTCTGCACGCCTCGGGACACCAGGTCTGTGCCGGAGATGATCTGCCGAAGGGTCAGTCTGGCAACCAATACCTGCTGCGGAGAACGAGGGCAGAGGACGGAGATCGACACGAGATGTGGGTCACGGGCTCCAGCAAGCCGGAGTTCGTGGGGGTGGTGCAAGGCGGTCTCGTCTCTCGCCACAAATCCTGGTGGGAATGTTCGACCGGCATCGCCTACCTGCCGTCTCAACCGAAGGGATGGAACGGCCGGGGCATGTCGATTTTCGACCTGAGTGATCCGGCCAACCCCAAGTTCATCCGCCACTTCGGGGTGCCGGGGAGCCAACCGGGCCAGGACCCGGCGGGGCGTCGTATGACGGCGCTGCATGAAGCGCTCTATGCGGACGGTAAGGTGTATATGGCCTATGGCACCAGTACCAACGGGATCCTGCAGATCCTGGACAACGACAAGCTGCTGAAGGGGGATCCGAGCGACCCGTACGACCCGCTCAATCCAACCGACGAGCAGCTGCTGTACCCGGAGATCGGGCGGTTGGACTCCCCGTCGTTCTGGGGTGTGCACACGGCATTCCCGATGCTGGGCGTGGAACTGCCGCAGTACCAGGTCTGGAAGCAGGGGACTCCGCGCGATTTCGTTGTCACCGTTTCCGAATCGACCGCCTATGGGTGTGATCAGCCGATGCAGGACATGGTTATCTTTGTGGACATCACCGATCCGGAGCATCCATACCCCGTGTCCAACTTCCAGGTGCGGGAATCGGAAGGGGACTACTGCCAGCGGGGCGGGCGCTTCGGCGCCCACGCTACGCAGTGGAACTTCACGGACGTCTACGACAACCGCATCGTGTGGGTCTCCTACTTCAACGCAGGGGTGCGGGGAGTCGACGTTCGGGATCCGTTCCATCCTGTGGAGGTCGCCTACTACATCCCGGCAGTCACGGAGAACACCATCGAAGTGGATGGTAAGAGGGTGATCTCGACCAACAACGTGGAGGTGGATGAGCGCGGATTCGTTTACATCTTCGACAAGAACGGCAACGGGATGCACATCCTGGAGTCGACCGGGGAGGCGGCGGAGATCGCAAACCTGCCGCCAGGCTGACCGATTTCAGAGAACCTAAGGGTAAGAGAAAAATACGAGTCGTCCATTCCACCGATAAAGCGAGAGTCACATTCGGAGCTGGACATGAATATCGATATCTCGCGACAGGGGGAGGGGGCATGGGGAATGGGGACAGAAGTTTTCTCGCCTTTTGGCCCAGTCTCCCTTTGGCCTACCCAACACTTGACTGTGGTAGGCCCCGGTAGTAAATTCAGAATTATCTGGCCGGGATTATTCATAGGTTCTTGTCACAAAGCAGCGAAAGCGCCGGCCTGACAAAGCGCGTGACCCGCAAGCGGCACCTGCTTGTGGTCGCGCAACTCGTGGCAAGCCACACCGCCAGGGCGGATGATTTCGCCCCTTTAGCCTAACTTCCGCGGTCCGCTGAACGATTTTCACCTACTTTGCCTGGTCGACGTTGGCAAGTCCTTTATTTTCAACGAGCGCCTTGATAGATTGGCAAAATAGTGACTAACGTGACTAAGTACAGTCCTGTTTGAGTCAGGTGGGTATGATATATATAGTGATTAATGTACATCCGAAAAACCAGTCGCATCTACAAGGGCAAGGAGTACACGAACTACCTGCTGGTGAAGTCGGTTCAGACTCCCCAGGGACCCCGCCAAAGAACGATTTGCTCTCTGGGCAATCTCGCCCCGGCACCCCCAGAAGAATGGCTGACCCTGGCCCACAAGCTGGAGTCGGCTTTGCGCGGCCAGCTTTCGCTGGAAGCTCCCGATGAAAAAACCCAAACTCTGCTGCAAAGGGCTCGGCGGGGCCGGCGCCGGCGAGAGCCCGAGCCTGGGGCAGAACTGGTCACCGTCGATGTGGAGCGGATTGAATTGGACGAGGCACGGGAAGCCGGGCCCGTGCACGTTGGACATCAGATGTGGCGGCGCTTGGGGGTGGACGAGATTCTCAGGCGTGCGGGCTTGTCGCAACGTGGGTGTCTGTTGAGCGAAGCGATGACGCTTAACCGGCTGATCTGTCCGCTTTCGGAACGGGCCATGCCCGACTGGATCCGCCGCACGGCGATGGGGGACATTCTGGGAGAGGACTTCTCGACGCTGCAGGAGGATGCGCTGTATCGGAACCTGGATCGGCTGCATCCAAATCGGGAGCCGATCGAGCGGGAGCTGGCGGAGCGGGAGAGAAGGCTTTTCAACCTGGAAGAGACGGTCTATCTCTACGACCTGACGTCGACCTACTTTGAGGGTCAGGCGGAAGCCAACCCCCAGGCCAAGCGGGGCTACTCGCGCGATAAACGTCCGGACTGCAAGCAGGTGGTGGTCGGGCTGGTGCTCGATGAGGAGGGTTTTCCCAAGGCCCACGACGTGTTTGACGGAAACGTGCAGGACCGCGCCACCGTTGATCAGATGTTGGATAGGTTAGAGAAACGAACGGGCCACAAAGTAGGCTCGACGGTGGTGGTGGATCGCGGCATGGCTTATGAGGAGAACCTCGAGCAGATCCGGCAGCGTCAGTATCACTACATTGTGGCGGGACGACAGTCGGAGCGAAATGAGTGGATAGAGGAGCTGGAGAAGGAAGACGACTGGGAAGAGATCATTCGGATCCCTTCCCCCCGGAATCCGTTTCAGAAGAAGAGCCGGGTCGAGATCAAACGGCGCAAGAAAGGCGATGAGGTCTACATTCTTTGTCGCAGCGAAGGTCGTGAACAGAAGGACCGAGCGATCCGGGAGAAGCAGCAACAGAGGCTGATCCGCGACTTAGAGAAGCTCCAGGCCCGGGTGCAACGGGGGCACCTGAAGAAGACGGAGAAGATTCACCAGGCCATCGGTCGTCTCAAGGAACGCTATCCCCGTGTGGCCCGCTACTTCGGAATCGAATACGACGCACAGAAGCGGAACCTGGTTTGGCAAGAGAAGGCAGAGAAGAAAGCGATCGCGGAGAAGCTCGACGGCAGCTACGTGCTGAAGACGGATCGGCAGGATCTGACCGCCGATGAGATCTGGCGCACCTACCTTCTGCTGACGCGTGTGGAACAGGCCTTCCGGGATATGAAGACCCCGCTGATGGAGCGTCCCATTTTCCACCAACTGAAGCACCGTACCCAGGCCCACATCTTTCTCTGCGTGCTGGCCTACCACCTGCTGGTCTCCATCGAAAAGTACTTCCTGGATGAGGGAATCCACACCTCCTGGTCGACCATCCGTCAGCAGCTCAGCACCCACCAAGTTGTGACGGTGGTCCTGCCCACAGCGAAGGGCCCCCTTCTCCGCATCCGGAAGGGAACCACGCCGGATGGCCAGCAGCGAAACATCTACAACGTCCTCAGGGTTCCTTCGCAAGTCATGAAACCGGTTAAGACCTGGCACGCGGCGGCCCATTTGTAGTGACTGAAAAAATCATAACCCCTTACCAACAAAGGATTGTGCTCAGCGGACCGCGGAACTTGGGTTAGTAGAGAACCTATGAATAATCCCGGCCAGATAATTAGGAGGGAGATACTATGGAGACCACGACAGTAAGTGATTCCACCCAAGTCAAAGGCCCGGTCAAGGATTACCTGTTAGGGAACATCGGCCGGCGATCCTTTCTCCATCGCTTGACGGCAATGGGACTCACAGCCACAGCCGCTCGCCAGTACTGGGAGCTGCTCGCTGCTCCTGGGCCTCCCCGGGTTAACCCCGCCGGTGAAGGCGAGATTTCGATCGTGGAGGGAACCGCCGGGGAGATTTTCGTCGAGCAGCTCAAACGCTGCGGAGTCAGGTTTGTCTTCTTCAACCCCTCTACTGGAGACTATCCCATATTTGATGCCCTGCTGAACCGTTCCGACATGCAAGTGATTATGGCGCTTCAGGAGGGTGTTCTCACAGCCATGGCGGATGGTTACGCCAAGGCGAGTGGAAAAATCCCGTTCGTGACCTGTGCTCGGCCGGGTTTTCCCAACACCCTGGTTCACATGTTTAATTCCTACAAAGATCGGACTCCGGTCATTGTTGCAGTGGATCAGACGGGGCAGGGGTCGCGGGGCCGGTGGGGTTTCCAGGAAGTCGACGAGCTGTTAAGAGCTGCCGAGCCCTTCACGAAATGGCGGTGGGAGAGCCGGAGCACCGACAGCCTGGCGGAGGACCTCCGGAGGGCTTTCAAGTTTGCAGCCACGCCTCCGGCCGGTCCTGTCTTCTTGAGCATCCCGTCCAATTTACTCGGGGCCCCCTCGGTCAAGGCGGAGGTCATCGACCAAAGCCAATTCACCCTGTCGGCCAATGTCCGTCCTGGCGCGAGTGAAGTCGAAGAAGTGGCGCAGCAGCTGATTGAGGCTGCTAGTCCCGTGCTCTTTGTCGGCAGCGAGGTTCACAGGCTAGGGGCGGAGGAGGAGGTCGTCCGGTTGGCCGAACTCCTCTCCCTCCCCGTGGTTCAGGAACAAAGAAGCTGGGCTAACTCCTTCCCCACCGACCACCCGCTGTATCTGGGCCTCTACCAGTCCAACATGAGGTATCCCGAAGAGATCGACTTTCTGCTGAATCTTGGAGGTTTTCTCCCCTTCCCGAGAGGCGCCGCTCCGGCCATTTCCCGCGCCACTCGGATTGCCCAGGTGAAATTTGACATCGAGAACACAGGGAGAGTCTACCCGTCTGTCCTGGCAAGCCCCTCCAGTGTCAAGCTCTTCGCCCGAGACCTAATCGAGGCCATTCGCGCGCGCACCACCGAGGCCCGGCGGAGGCAACTTGGGGAGACTCGCGGGGCCAAGACCGATGAGTTCACCAGGAAGTTGCGGCAATCCCGGGAACGGGCAGCTCAACACTTCCACTCTGACACACCCATTTCACACGAAAGATTAGCTCTGGAGCTGCGGGCCAATCTTGACCCCCAGAGCTGCCTCGTCCACGAGGTGGACTCGGGTAATATCGGCCTCAGCCACCTGACCTTTGGCCATAACAAAATGGGGTACTATGACACCACGTCGGCTATCCTGGGCTGGGGAGTTAGCGCCGCCCTGGGAGTCAAGTTAGCCTTACCGGATCGACAGGTCGTCGCCCTGCTGGGCGATGGAGCTTTCATGTTTGGCGGTGATCAGAGCCTGTGGACGGCCAAGCGCTATCAGATTCCGATCATTATCGTGGTGGAAAACAATGGCAGCTATGACGGCGAGCGCACTCGAATCTGGAGCCGAGGCGGACGCCAGTTCCAGGCCGGTAAGGACATGACCTGCTTTATCGGAGACCCTGAAATCAAGTACACCAAGCTTGCAGAGGCTTACGGCTTGGCGGGGGAAAGGGTGACCGATCCCAATGACCTGGCCGCGGCCCTACAGCGGGCCGTAAAGAGCACCCGTGACGGCGAACCCTATCTGCTGGATGTTGTCATCGCTCGCAGAGGTATGGGAGCGAGCTCGACCTGGTATCCGCCCTTCTCTCTGGCGGACCAGAGGACGCGACAGGTCTAGCCAGGATATTCATAGACTGAGTTCATTCCCGCAGACGGTTGTACTTCCTCATCACTTCCTTCAGCCGCTCGTGCGGAAGGCCGTACACCGTGTTTCCGTCTCTGCCCGTCATTGTTTCAGCAGCCACCATCGCGTTGATAATGGCTTCTTCGGTTGCCTGAACCGTTGCCGAAAAGATTGGAGTGATACGACTATTGGGAATCATCTGCACCGATACCACCTCCGGGTGATTCCCCGCACCCGGATTCGCCGTTGAAAAAGCTATGAAGATGTCACCCGATCCGTTGCCCCCGATCCCGCCGTTTCTTGCAACCCCCAGGGCCGCCCGCTTCACAACCCGCTTGAGCTGGTGCGGAAGGAGTGGTGCATCGGTCGCAACAACAATGATGATGGAGCCGGAGTCTTCATCTCCCCGCTCCTGCATCAGGTCGGTGATTTCTCTTCCTACCGGCACGCCAGCAACAGTAAACTGGCTACGGCCTCCATAGTTCGCCTGAACCAGCACACCCACTGTGTACCCATCCCTTCCCTCATCCACTCTTCTTGATGATGTTCCGATTCCACCTTTGAAGCGGTGTGCCATCATTCCGGTTCCTCCACCCACACTTCCTTCCCCCACAGGACCTGTTTTCGCATCGTCTAATGCCTGAAAAACGTGCTCTGCCTTCACGTGAAAACCATTGATGTCATTCAGAAATCCATCGTATGTTTCTGCCACAACCGGGAGAGACCAAGGCTGAAGGGTGGTTCCACGACTGCGCTGCCACGCAATCACTGCATCGCGCACAGTTCCGACGCTGTGTGTGTTGGTGATCATGACGGGTCCTTCCAGGAATCCCGACTCTTCAACCCATGTGGTACCGGTCATTTCGCCATTGCCGTTCAATGTAAACCATGCGGCGAAGACAGGGTCGGTAGGGTTTCTTCCTCTCGGTAGGATCGCAGTGACGCCCGTCCGCACGGGTCCTTTGCCGACGACAAGCTTGCCTTTTCCTGAGATGAGTGTGACATGACCAACTTGCACGCCTTCTACATCAGTGATGGCATTGAGTGGTCCTGGCGAGCCTTCAAATGGAATTCCCAAGTCCCGTGCCCGGGGTTTTGCTTGAGCAAAAGAGGCTTGCACGGTCAAGAAAGAAACAAGGGCAAGAACGAAATGGGTCCGAATTTTAGGCGCTGACATAAATCCTCCTCAATGGGCCAGATTTTTAATGAAACGGTTGCTGCTTGACCATGAAAGTCTTTTCCTCTGATTGTACAGAGGGAATTTTCCCTGAATGATAAACCTTAATGGATGAGAAGGCAAAATCAACTGGTCTATATTTATAGAGTGGGGCCGACCCCACATTTCCGTGAGCGGGCTGACCGCTCCTGCTTTGACAATTTGAAGGCAACGGATACAATTGCCTCACAGTTCAACTGAGAGGGCGCACTGGCACCGGGGGGAAGCCCAACCTGTTTGAACGTCTTGAAACGCTTACAAACAGAACGGGTTTTGGGGTGTCCGTTCAAGCTCATGGGAGCGAAACCTCCAGTACAGTTGCGATAAAGGGTTTCAAGGTCGACTCCGAATGAATTGAGGGAGATACGAGCATGAGATGGAAAAGATTTCTAAAGGTCGGTGGAATGACCCTGGCTGCCATCGGGATCTGTCTGGTCGTCAGCTGCGGAGGACCCGAAATGGAGCAGCGGGCTGTTCAAGTCGAGATGCGGGACGGGGTGAATCTGGCAGGTGATTTGTACCTTCCCGAAGGAGCAGGTCCCTTCCCAACGCTTCTCGTGAAGAGTCCTTACAGTCGGGAGGGACGTGCCGACCTGGCTCAGTTCTACGCCGACAGGGGCTACGCCGTTTTGATCGTGAGTCAGCGCGGCCGCTTTGGCTCAGAGGGGATCTTTCACCAAGCCAGAAATGAGGGGTGGCTCGAGCACCAGGATGGCTACGATACCATTGAGTGGGCAGCCCAGCAGCCCTGGTCCAGCGGCAAGGTCGGCACTTTCGGCACCTCCTCCGATGCTCAGTGGCAGCTCGCCACCGCCCCTACTCGCCCGCCCCACCTGGTGGCCATGTTTTCCAGCTATGCCGCCCATCACCGCAACGGGGGTCGGGTGGAGGGAGGAATCCACACCTCTACTGGACCCACCTGGCACCACAACAACGATGCGATGCCCAGACCTCTCAGGACGCGGGAGGACTACGCTTCCTGGCTGGCGGAGTGGAAACGAACTGAACTTCCACTGCTGGCCACCTTTATCCATCCGGAATTAGTCGAGCAGTTCGTGCACAGCGCTTACGATGATTACTGGAGAGAGATTGATCCGGGCACGCGCTATCCTGACTTTGATGTTCCCATCTACCACGAGAGTGGCTGGTACGACCGCTACGTTCGCTGGACCTTTCAGAACTTCAATGGGATCAGCGAACACGGGCACTCGGAGACGGCCCGCCAGTCCCAGAAAGTGATTATGGGGCCCTGGGTTCATGGAGGGAGAGTGGCACCAGAAACCGACACTTTTAAATTTGGTGCGGCGGCGGAAATCGACCGCCGTGAACTCCATCTGCGCTGGTTTGACTACTGGCTGAAGGGCATGGACACCGGCATCATGGAGGAGCCTCCAGTGCGGGTCTATCTGATGGGAGCCGAACGCTGGCTGGAAGGCGACAGCTGGCCGCTGCCTGACGCTCAGTACGTAAGCTACTATCTTCGAGCCGGGGAGGCGCAGCCGACCGGTTCGCTCAATGATGGTCGCCTGCTTAAGGAACCCCCCGGATCGGAGTCGCCCGACGAGTACCTGCACGATCCCTACGATCCCATCCCTACGATTGGCGGCCATGGTGGCTTCGGTGGAATGTGGGAGCAGGGTCCCCTGGACCAGCGACCGGCGGAATCCCGAATCCTTACCTATACGACTGAAGTCCTGGAGGAAGACGTGGAGGTGGTCGGTGAAGTCCGCGCACGGTTCTTTGCCTCATCCTCGGTGGTAGACACTGACTTTGTGCTCACCCTCACAGACGTGTTTCCCAATGGTTACTCGGCCATTTTGCGGCAAAACGCCGTACGAGGCCGCTTTCGGCTGAGCGAGGAAACCGAATCATTGCTTCGTCCCAATGAGATCTACGAGTTCACGCTGACGCTGGACGGTATCGCCAACCTGTTTAAGGCAGGCCACCGAATCCGTCTGGGGATTGCTTCAAGCAGCTTCCCAGCCTTCTTGCCCAACCCTGGAACAGCTCAGCCCATGCACTTGGAAACCAAGGGAGTAACGGCTCGAAACGTCATCTATCATGACCGTCAACACCCCTCCTCGATCGAGATACCGACCCGGGTCAGCAACCAGGAATCTCAGGTCACTCAACGATGACATCTAAGGTGTATAGGACATGGGTTCGTTTTTTTACTTTAAAGAAAGATAGTCGAGAGGGACGATCGGCGAAAGGTAGAGATGAGATGAAAACGAAAACATCATCGAGATTGAGTTTAGTAGCTTTAGCTGCAATGGCTGCCGGTGTGTTCGTTGGTCTTGGGGCCTGTCAGTCATCGGACATGAGTGCCGGAGTCGAGCAGCAGGTTGTTCGCGTGGAGATGCGCGATGGGATAGGGCTAGTAGGGGATCTGTATCTTCCCGCTGGAGAAGGACCCTTCCCAACACTGGTCCGCAAGACCCCTTACTCGCGAGAGGGCCGGGCCAACGATCAAAGGGTGGGTACAGCCTGGTATTTCGCCCAAAATGGCTATGCCGTCTTGATTGTCAGCCAACGCGGCCGTTTCGGCTCGGAGGGCATTTTCCACCAGTCTAAGAACGAGGGATGGCTGGAGCACAAGGACGGGTACGATACCATTGAGTGGGCTGCCCGACAGCCCTGGTCCACCGGCAAAATTGGGGCCTATGGCATTTCGGCCGATGCCCAGTGGCAGCTTGCCGCGGCTCCCACCCGACCGCCCCACTTGGTGGCCATGTTCAGCAGTTATTCTGCTCATCACCGCATCGGGGGTCGTGTGGAGCGGGGAATCCACACCTCGACTGGACCGACCTGGCACCACAACAACGATGCGATGCCCAGGCCTCTCAGGACGCGCGAGGACTACGCCTCCTGGCTGGCAGACTGGAAACGAACCGAACTTCCCTTGCTGGCCAGCTTTATCCATCCAGAATTAGTCGAACAGTTCATGCACAGCGCTTACGATGATTACTGGAGAGAGATCGATCCGGGCACGCGCTATCCTGACTTCGATATTCCCATCTACCACGAGAGCGGTTGGTACGACCGTTACGTTCGCTGGACTTTCCAGAACTTCAATGGGATTCGCAAGAATGGCTTCTCCCAGGAGACGCGCCAGTCCCAGAAACTGATCATGGGGCCCTGGGTCCACGGAGGGAGAGTGGCACCGGGAACTGAAACCTTTAAATTCGGTCCGGAGGCGGAAATCGACCATCCCGCACTGCTTCTACGCTGGTTTGACTACTGGCTGAAGGGCATGGATACCGGCATCATGGAGGAGTCGCCAGTGCGGGTGTATCTGATGGGAGCCGAGCGCTGGCTGGAGGCCGACAACTGGCCGCTTCCAGGTACCCAGTACCTCAAGTATTACCTGCGAGCCGGTCAAGGGCAGTCGACGGGATCGCTTAACGACGGCGGGCTCTTGCCTGAGCCTCCTGGCTCAGAGACCCCGGATGAGTATCTACACGATCCCTATGATCCTGTCCCCACCATCGGTGGCCATGGCGGCTTTGGTGGAATATGGGAACAGGGTCCCCTGGACCAGCGACCGGCTGAGTCCCGAAGCCTCACCTTTACGACTGGCGTTCTGCAGGAAGACCTGGAGGTGGTTGGAGAAGTTCAGGTTCGCTTCTTTGCCTCATCCTCAGCGGTAGACACCGACTTCGTGCTCACCCTCACAGATGTCTTCCCCAATGGTTACTCGGCCCTTTTGCGGCAAAATGCCGTACGAGGCCGCTTTCGGCGGAGCGTGGAAACCGAATCATTGCTTCGTCCCAATGAGATCTACGAGTTCACGCTGACGCTGGACGGTATCGCCAACCTGTTTAAAGCAGGGCACCGAATCCGTCTGGGAATTGCTTCAAGCAGCTTCCCGGCCTTTTTGCCTAATCCTGGAACAGCTCAACCCATGCATCTGGAAACCAAGGGAGTGACGGCCCGAAACGTCATCTATCATGACAGTCAGCACCCCTCCAGCATAGAACTCCCAACTCGAGGTGGAGCATCACTCCCTTGACCTCTTTTTTCCACAAAGTTGGAGATCGAACCGTGAGACCTACAACATCCACTCGGACTTTCCTCAGGAAGTGGGTTCGCCTCTGTTTGCTTGCAACCCTCTCGGTGCATGTCTCACCTGGGAATCTTCTGAGTCAGGGGGCGGTTCAGCTTGAGAAGAGTCGTTTGATCGAAGTGGAAGATCTCTCAGAATCTCTGGCAAACGCTTTGCTGGATTTTTCAATGGCTGTCCGTGGAGGGGATCTCCAAACGATCACCCCCTTTTTTGCTGATGAAGTGCAGGCGTTGACTTTCCCACTCTCACCCTTTTCTGCCGATGACTCGCACAAGTGGATTAGGCACAGTTTCGTTGATCTTTCCAACTCCCCGGCCGTTTTAACCAAGCGTGAGCAAGTCATTGAGGAGTGGACGGTCTTTCTCAACGGCTTTTCAGAAGTCGAAGATGCTCGTTTTAAGGTCACAGATGCGAAGTTCCTTCAGGGAGCGACCGGCAACTTCGCGGAGAGTAACGTCAAATTCTTTCTCGTGGGTCGGGATGAAGCGGGACATCGTTGTTGGGTGAAAGGCACTGGGCGACTCAATGCTCGCCAGGAGGAGACTGGCTGGAGGATCTTGCTTTTAGTCTTTGATCACGTAGAAACTCTGAAAGCAGAAGTGGACCTGTTTTCCGAGATCAGTTTACCTGCTGGCCTGTCGGTGTCCCTTCCACCCTACGGATCTCCCGGACATGATGATTTTGTCTACCACGGCGCTGCAGCGGGAGACATCAATGGAGACGGGTTTGTCGATGTGGTGGCAACGGGCATCTCCAACAACTATGTCTATCTCAACCGGGGTGATGGAACCTTTAGGGAAGTAGCCTGGGAGGTCGGATTTCCAGCAACGCCGCACGATGTCACGGCTCCCCTGTTGGTTGATTACGACAACGATGGGGATCTGGATATCTTCCTGTCCTCGGTTGGCACTCAGATGCTCTTTAGGAATGAATTCACGGAAAAGGCGGAGTTATCTTTCATCGACATGTCTCTGGAAGCAGGAGTGGCTCTTCCTGCTGTTGGATTTAGTGCCACGGCAGGCGATGTGAACAGTGACGGCTGGCCTGATCTCTATGTCACCTCCTACAATCGGTACGGGCGGGTCATGCCTGACTCCTGGCATCAGGCCACCAATGGTACGGCTAACCTGCTCTTTATCAATCAAAGGGATGGCACCTTCAAAGAGTCCGCACGAGCGTGGGGTATACGCGATGAGCGCTGGAGCTATGCTGCCCAATTCGTAGATCTCAATAATGACGGGAAGCAGGATTTATATGTCGCCAATGATTTTGGGGAGAATGCCCTCTATTTTAATCTGGGTGACCGTTTTGAAGACCGAGCCAACTCTTCCGGCACCCTCGATCCGGGCAATGGTATGGGGGTTTCATTCGGCGACTACGACAACGATGGTCAACTGGACCTGTATGTCACGAACATGTCCTCCACGGCCGGTAACCGTATTCTGGGTCGGCTCTTTCCCCAATCTGACCCCGACACCCATTTGCTTCGAAAGATTGCGGCAGGCAACAGCTTGTTTCGAGGGAAATCGGATGGCTCATTTATCGATGTGACTCAAGAGGTGGGTCCCTTTGGGGCCGGTTGGGCCTGGGGCGGTGTCTTCATCGACTTTGACAACAACGGATGGGAGGATCTTTACTCTGCCAATGGCTTCATTAGTGGACAGTCGATGAAGGATACCTGAAGCTTTTTCTGGCGCCACGTCGTGGCCTCCACAGCGGGCGATGAAGAGGCGGGTAATGCGGACTACCAGAAGGACCACATGCGTTTGCTCTTTAATGAAGGGTTCTCCTTTAGTGGATACGAGCGAAATCATCTCTTCATGAATTTGGACGGCCAGAAGTTCCAGGACATCTCTGGGGTTTCAGGTATCGATTCCCTCTCGGACGGACGTGCTGTGGCGGTGGCTGACTTCGACAACGATGGGGACTTGGACATTCTTGTAACCACCATCCAGGGGGAAGGGCATTTGCTGTTTCGCAACAACGTTGGCCAGGACAACCATTATGTCCGTGTCACCCTGGAGGGAAGAGCGAGTGGTAAAGATGCTTTTGGCGCCATCGTACGATTGAAGACTGCCGACGGGATTCTAACCAGAGTGAAGTCGGGGGGAAGCGGATTTCTGGCCCAGCACGACCCGCGCCTGCTTTTCGGTTTGGGTAAGATGGAGCAGGCCGAGTGGATCGAGATTGCGTGGCCTTCCGGCAAGGTTCAACGGCTGGGACCAGTAGAAGCGGGTACATCCTTGACAGTTGTGGAGGGCCTTGACACTTTCCAGGAAGTACAGGAGATATTGACCCGGCTCGCCGATCCCATCAGCTCCGAACAAGCCTTATGGCAAAGATTAAAGGTAACGAAGGGTGCCAACTTCCCGCAGTTTGAGCTGCATTCCCTGAAGGGCGGCACCAGCACTTTGAGAGCGGGAGTTCCCTATCTTGTGAATCTGTGGGCGACTTGGTGCATTCCATGCCGAAAGGAAATGCCCGAGCTCCAGAATTTGCTTCCCAAGTTCGAAGCGAAGGGAATTCAGCTGGTTGGTCTGAGCATTGACCAGGATGTGGAAGCGGCCTACGTTGAGAAAGTTGCTGGCGAGCTTGGAGTCACTTATCCTCTTTTCATGATCGAAGAAGAGGAAGTTGGAAAGATATTCGGGGAAGAGGTCGCTATTCCCCTATCCATTTTGATTGATGAAAAGGGCCGCGTGGCTGATCTCTTTGAGGGCTGGAGTTCCAAAACGCAGCGAAGAATTCACATGCTGCTGGAGTAAGCTGAAGACATCCTCGGTGCTAGCCCAAGTTCCGCGGTCCGCTGAGCACAATCCTTTGTTGGTAAGGGGTTATGATTTTTTCAGTCACTACAAATGAGCCGCCGCGTGCCAGGTCTTAACCGGTTTCATGACTTGCGAAGGAACCCTGAGGACGTTGTAGATGTTTCGCTGCTGGCCATCCGGCGTGGTTCCCTTCCGGATGCGGAGAAGGGGGCCCTTCGCTGTGGGCAGGACCACCGTCACAACTTGGTGGGTGCTGAGCTGCTGACGGATGGTCGACCAGGAGGTGTGGATTCCCTCATCCAGGAAGTACTTTTCGATGGAGACCAGCAGGTGGTAGGCCAGCACGCAGAGAAAGATGTGGGCCTGGGTACGGTGCTTCAGTTGGTGGAAAATGGGACGCTCCATCAGCGGGGTCTTCATATCCCGGAAGGCCTGTTCCACACGCGTCAGCAGAAGGTAGGTGCGCCAGATCTCATCGGCGGTCAGATCCTGCCGATCCGTCTTCAGCACGTAGCTGCCGTCGAGCTTCTCCGCGATCGCTTTCTTCTCTGCCTTCTCTTGCCAAACCAGGTTCCGCTTCTGTGCGTCGTATTCGATTCCGAAGTAGCGGGCCACACGGGGATAGCGTTCCTTGAGACGACCGATGGCCTGGTGAATCTTCTCCGTCTTCTTCAGGTGCCCCCGTTGCACCCGGGCCTGGAGCTTCTCTAAGTCGCGGATCAGCCTCTGTTGCTGCTTCTCCCGGATCGCTCGGTCCTTCTGTTCACGACCTTCGCTGCGACAAAGAATGTAGACCTCATCGCCTTTCTTGCGCCGTTTGATCTCGACCCGGCTCTTCTTCTGAAACGGATTCCGGGGGGAAGGGATCCGAATGATCTCTTCCCAGTCGTCTTCCTTCTCCAGCTCCTCTATCCACTCATTTCGCTCCGACTGTCGTCCCGCCACAATGTAGTGATACTGACGCTGCCGGATCTGCTCGAGGTTCTCCTCATAAGCCATGCCGCGATCCACCACCACCGTCGAGCCTACTTTGTGGCCCGTTCGTTTCTCTAACCTATCCAACATCTGATCAACGGTGGCGCGGTCCTGCACGTTTCCGTCAAACACGTCGTGGGCCTTGGGAAAACCCTCCTCATCGAGCACCAGCCCGACCACCACCTGCTTGCAGTCCGGACGTTTATCGCGCGAGTAGCCCCGCTTGGCCTGGGGGTTGGCTTCCGCCTGACCCTCAAAGTAGGTCGACGTCAGGTCGTAGAGATAGACCGTCTCTTCCAGGTTGAAAAGCCTTCTCTCCCGCTCCGCCAGCTCCCGCTCGATCGGCTCCCGATTTGGATGCAGCCGATCCAGGTTCCGATACAGCGCATCCTCCTGCAGCGTCGAGAAGTCCTCTCCCAGAATGTCCCCCATCGCCGTGCGGCGGATCCAGTCGGGCATGGCCCGTTCCGAAAGCGGACAGATCAGCCGGTTAAGCGTCATCGCTTCGCTCAACAGACACCCACGTTGCGACAAGCCCGCACGCCTGAGAATCTCGTCCACCCCCAAGCGCCGCCACATCTGATGTCCAACGTGCACGGGCCCGGCTTCCCGTGCCTCGTCCAATTCAATCCGCTCCACATCGACGGTGACCAGTTCTGCCCCAGGCTCGGGCTCTCGCCGGCGCCGGCCCCGCCGAGCCCTTTGCAGCAGAGTTTGGGTTTTTTCATCGGGAGCTTCCAGCGAAAGCTGGCCGCGCAAAGCCGACTCCAGCTTGTGGGCCAGGGTCAGCCATTCTTCTGGGGGTGCCGGGGCGAGATTGCCCAGAGAGCAAATCGTTCTTTGGCGGGGTCCCTGGGGAGTCTGAACCGACTTCACCAGCAGGTAGTTCGTGTACTCCTTGCCCTTGTAGATGCGACTGGTTTTTCGGATGTACATTAATCACTATATATATCATACCCACCTGACTCAAACAGGACTGTACTTAGTCACGTTAGTCACTATTTTGCCAATCTATCAAGGCGCTCGTTGAAAATAAAGGACTTGCCAACGTCGACCAGGCAAAGTAGGTGAAAATCGTTCAGCGGACCGCGGAAGTTAGGCTAGCCGGGATTATTCCATAAATCTGCTTATGCCCTTAGCGCTGCGAAGGGATCTTCGTGAACCCTGTTGGGACTCCGAATGTGTCTCACCAGGATGCACAGCACAGATTCATAAATTCTCCACCACCGTGCCGGCCTTCAGTAGCGAGGCGCGGATGGCCCGCTCAAGGGGCCCAGGAGCCGCACAGCGGAGCGGGTATTATATCGCTCTCTGTAACGCTGGTGTTCTTCGTCCTGTGGGTAGCCTTCCTGGGCAGGATAAGGGTAGCCACTCATGCCGTGAAAGGGTAGGGGCTCTACAGTTTGTGCAAAAGCGGTGTTCAGGTCTCCATCTTTGACCCAGCCGTTGGCATACAACAAGAAGTCCCGCCTGAAACCATCCGGCAGGGCGGGCAAGTCGGTTACTCTGAAGAGCAGCCGCACCTCATCCCCGGAACCCATTATGGTGAACCGATCATCTACTCTTTCCAGTAGCTCACGCACATCGCCATAGCGGGTGTAAAGCCCAGAAGTCGGGTTCCACAGGGACACCGGTGTCCACTTCGAGTACTCAAACCGCTCCGGCTGCTTGCGTTCCGGATGAATGACAGGTGTGGAGAAGCCTCGAAACCGGAGTTCAGCACGTTCAAGGGGCAACTCCGTCTGTTGGAGATCAGGCTCAACCCTCTTCTGAGTCATAAAAATCTCATCCCAGTAGACGCACAAGTTGGTCACGATCCGCACTTCTCGGGCTGAAGAGAGAAACTTGCCAGTCAGGTCCACGACTATGGTTTTGGGCCTGCCAGCCGGAATGCCTATATCCTGGATGACGGTTTGCCAGCGCCCCCGGGAGTCTTTGACCTGAAGGTAAGGCATGGTCAGCTTGCCTTTTCCTTCCTGGGTCATCCTCACCCAGGTGCTCGAGTCAGCCCAATCCAGCCAGCCGTTCAGCACCAGCAGTGCGCGGTTATCAGGAGCCGCAAAGGAGCCGAAGTCAAGTTCCAGGGCATGCATTTCTGCAACTCCAGAGTAATCACGACGGAAATCATCAGGATAGCGGTGGTCAAGCCTTACGATCCGTGACAGGACGTCCCGACCGCGCTGGTCGCGTGCCTGCAGCGGATAGTGTCGCTGCTGGACCCCGAACAAACGAGATTCAGGGAAGGGAGGGGCTTTGAGTTTGTCGTTGGTGAAGATGTCCATCTCCAGCGGGTGATCCACGGCAATTAACCGGATCTGGTCCAGATAGGCCACCTCACGCAGTTCCTCGGTAATCCGAATCTCATAATGTTCACCTATCCTGGCCAGCGATCCGCCGGAGATTTGAACATACTCATCGTGATCGGCCGCAAGATACTCACCCTCTCCAGTCCTGATGCCCAGGGCTGCTGCCCCCAAAATGTCTGAAATGAATTCAAACTCCTGGCCGTTCCAGGTGAAGACGGTGGGACACGATCCTGAAAGGCGCTCCTTTTCCTCAAACTCTAAGGCACGACCTGTGGGCTGTCGGGTCTCATTTTGGACCAGCCCGTTGGGCCAGGTGATGCGGACCACATCGATTTCCCGATGAGATTCAAGCCCGAAGGACAAAGGGATTCCGTGATAGATCCTCTTTTGATATAAGGAGCCGGCTTTGACTTCCACCTTCGCTCCCGGAGCCATGCTGAGATTTCGCACTCCGCTCAGCGAAGCCTGAAGCCAATCGTTGGAGCTTTCGGTTTCGTTTTCCAAAAGGTGGACTTCACCTTGTGAATTCACGGCCGCCAGGTCAACCAGGCCATCCCCGTTGAAATCCGCCCCAGTTACACTCCTCACCTCACCGAGTTGTGCCAACCCCTGCCCAGGACCGAAACGCCCGTACCCTTGATTTTGATGAGCCAGGCTTCCAACGACCAAATCAACCGCTCCCCGGTTACCCAGGTCGGCAAGAAAAATGGACTCCCCTGCGGTTGCACCGATGGAGGTTTCCTCCAGCCGGCCTTCTCGGTTGACGAGAAGAAGGACTCCAGACTCAGACACGCCGGCTAAATCTGTCCACCCATCGTTGTTCACATCGTAGGCCAGGATTGACTGGACCCCTGCAGGAGTGTGCGACAAGGAGAGGGTCTCGTACTGACCGAACAGCCTGTCCTGATAAATTACGATGGGACGATCCTTGTAGGTGACCACCAGGTCAATCACCTCTTTATCTTTGATCAGATCATATAAAGTTGCGTCTACGGCTTCCCCAGGCAGAAAAGGAAATTGCTGGCTTTGATCGCTGAATCCAGCCTCGCCGTTGTTTCTCAGCAGAACTGACTGTGGGCCGAGCAAGAGAAGATCCACATCATTGTCGTGATCGACATCGAACCATAGCGCCTTGTTGTAACGTCCGGGTGGGAGGGAGGAGGAATACTCTTGGAAGATACCCTGCTGATTGACATAAAGGGTCGCACCTGACTTCGTAATCACGCACAAGTCAGGGAATCCGTCGTTGTTAAAGTCCCCGGGTGCAATGAGGGTAACATCACTCAAATCATCCAGAGCTGATCCTTCGACCTGAGCCGATCCCGACCTGTAAAGACGAGCCTGGCGGTCGGTCCAGCCGAGGAGATCAGCGGTCCCGTCGCCGTCGGCGTCCAGCACTGCCAAACCTGGATTTTGTCCTTCCAGTTTCCTCTCGAGAAGCAGATCCTTAAACTTAAGTTCCGCGGGGGTAGAGCTGAGGTCGACTGGTTCCGTGGGATCGAGGACACCATAGATTTCGGAATAGACACTCCACTCCAGATTCTCCTGAACTCCTGCGTCGGCCTGGCGCAATTTAAGTTGTCTAAAGGCTTCCAGGGCTTCTTCAGCCTCCTCGGTGCGACCCTGAAGGCGGTACATGTTGTAGAGTTGAAACTTCGGTCCAGCCAGATTGGGAGCTAGCTGCGCCGCAGTCTCAAAGTGGGTGAGAGCTCGATCCGGTGTTCCCGCAAGGCGGAAAAGGATTCCCAAATTGTAATGGGAGGCAGGTTCATCTGGGACCAGCTCAACCATTCTTTCAAGCTGCTCGCGGGCAGGCTGGTATCGGCCCTGTCTTTTGTAAACAATGCCCAGATTGAACCAGGTGTGAGGAATCTCGGGGGCCTGCTGCTGCACTCTTTCCAGTTCCGAGATCCCCGCCCCTGTTTGACCAAACTCGAGCAATGCAAGTCCGTAGTTTAGACGTTCTGGGGGTGAGTCGGGAGCCAGCTCTAATGCTCTTCTAAACCACTCGACCGCCTCACCAGGGGTCGTTGGGTTCTCATAAAATGCCTTCCCCAGGTTCCGGTAGTGCCAAAGTGCTTCGGACGAGTCCGGGGAATCCTGACCGTAAACCAAGAATGCTGCTAAGAAGATCGTGAAAGCCGTTATAAATCTCCCAATCCATAGCATTTTGATCCCCTTAATTCAGGCCGCGGACTCCCCGGTCTCATGAATGCTAACGCTTGAGACAGTGTGAAAGCAACCCCAGTTACCACTTCTGACGAGACAGAGAAGTCAGCCCTTGCGATACAGCGAAAACTGGTCCGTTTGTAGTTCTCTTTTGAGAACAAGTCCCTTGACTCGCTTTAATAGTTGTCATACGCTTATCAGTAATATTTAGGCACTATAAGGGAGGTATCTAAGAGGAGGTGCCATAGAAGTATGAGGCCAGTCCTGAGATCAGGGGTACCGCCCCTCAGATTCAATAATCTGAATCAGAATCCAATTTTCAGAATCGGTCTTCGCCTTCATTTTTGTATCTAGCGCACTGTTTCCGAATAGGCACTATATAGAGTGGATTTCAGATTTGGCATGTTGATTGCTTGTGTCGGAATACGAGAGTTTCTGATGACCGAAGATATAGAGTCCAGAGAAAATTTCGCTCTTGTCTCCATTTCAATTAAGATTTAGCATAGGAATTATAAATTTACTGACATGTCATGACAGCTGCTGTCCACTAGCAGCACCTCAGCCAACGACAAGAAAGGAAAAGCAGCCGATGCAAAAACAACGAAAAGTTTGGAACTTGCTCCTGACCCTGGCACTGATTGGCCTCTGTCCGGGATTGGTGCTGGCCCAGACCACAACAGCCACCATCTCCGGGACCGTTCAGGATGAGACGGGAGGAATACTCCCGGGTGTGGATGTCAATGTCACCAATGTGGGAACGGGAATTTTGCGGACAGTGGTGAGCGATGATGAGGGTCGTTACAGAGTACCGGAGCTGCCCCCCGGAGATTACGAAATACAAGCCTCTCTGGTGGGTTTTCAGACAGTGGTGCGAAGCGGAATCACGCTGACGGTGGGCCGCCATGCTGTCGTGGATGTGACCTTGATTGTGGGTTCGATCTCGGAGGTTGTGACGGTATCGGGAGAAGCCTCTCTGGTCGAGACCACCAGCTCGACTCTGTCGGGGCTGGTGAGCGAGACCGAGATTCGGGATCTGCCGCTGAACGGTCGCAACTTCGTGCAGCTGACCCTGTTGGAGACCGGAGTTGTCCAGGCCCGCACCTCTGGCCAGGGCAACGTCACCGGTGCCGGCTTGAAGATGAGTATTCACGGAGCTCGCATGGACTTCAACCACTTCGTGATGGATGGGACCACCATGAACAGCGTCAATCAGGAGGGATTCGGAGGCGCTGCAGGCCAGGCCATGGGCGTGGAAACCATTCAGGAGTTCCAGGTGCTCACCTCCAACTTCAGCGCCGAGTTTGGGCGTGCTGGAGGCGGAGTCATCAACGTGGTGACCAAATCGGGAACCAATGAACTGCACGGTTCGGTGTTCTACTTTCACCGCAATGACAACCTTGATGCCACCAACTGGGCCACCAACCGGGCGAACCAAGAGAAACCCGAATTCAAGCGCAACCAGTATGGGTTTAGTCTCGGTGGGCCCATTGTGCCAGACAAGACATTCATCTTCGGGGGTTATGAAGGACTGCGCGAAAGTCTGGGTCGGACGCTCAGCGACGACGTGCCGACGTCCGATGCGCGATTGGGAATCTTCCCCGACGAGACGGTGGCGGTGGATCCGGCGGTTCTGCCCTATATAGATTTGTGGCCCCAGCCCAACGGTCGGGACAACGAGGATGGAACGGCAGAGTTCGTCAGTTCGGGCAGCAACGTGAGCGAGCAGGACTTCTACCAGGTTCGGGTCGATCACAATCTCTCCGACTCGGACGCCCTCTTTGGTCGCTACACGATCGATGACAGCGTGATTGCCACCCCTGTACCCATACCCACCTGGGCGCGTACGGACGTAGTCCGTACCCAGTTAGTCACCATTGAACACAAAAAGATTTTCTCACCGACTCTGCTCAACGTCTTTCGTGTGGGTTATAACCGATCCTCAGTCGCCAGCAAGCAGGATCCGCTTGATCCGCGGGTGTTCGAACAATCGTTGTGGTGGGTACAGGATGCGGCGGTGACAGGTTTGGGAATCTTCGGTGTCGGCGGCGTCGGAGAACCCGGCGGGGCCATCAATCGACCCAGGAGGCGACTGGACAACGTCTTTCAATACCAGAATACGGTCACCTACGACAGAGGGTCTCATTCCATCAAGTTCGGAGGCGATTTTCAGAAGGTTCAAACCAACGAGAAGGAGGCCTTCCGGGGGCAAGGTGTCTTCGCTTTTGCCAATTTTAAGACTTTCCTGGCGGCCAACCCTCGAAGTTTCATCGGCGTAACGGGAGAATCAGACTTTGACCGAGGCTGGCGCCAAACCCTCATGTCCCTCTTCATTCAGGATGACATCCAGGTGCGCCCCAACTTAACGGTGAACCTGGGCCTTCGTTGGGAAGTACAGGACGATCCCACGGAGGTGAATGGGAAGGCTGCCCATCTCGTCGACCCGGTTACGGATACCGGCAGCACGGTGGGCAACCCTCTGTTCAAGATGCCGCTTGACAACTTTGCTCCTCGTATTGGGTTGGCCTGGGATCCTTTCTCAGATGGGAAAACGTCCATTCGCTTCGGTTTCGGTATGTTTCACCAGATGATCTTCCGTAACCTCTATTTGAGTGCTCGCCTGCTTCCGCCTTTTGTACAGGCCATCGCGGGCGATGCCCCCGGCATCTCTTTCCCCCATCCTTTGGACGGACCCGTCGTCAATCGGCTGCAGGTTGAGGGTATTACCTTCGAAAACAACCACAACCCTCTGCTGATGAACTACAATTTGGGCGTACAGCGGGAGCTGTTTCCCAACACCGTCCTGACGGTGAGTTATGTCGGATCACGGGGCAACCATCTGGGGGCCTTCAAGGATCCGAATGTCGCGATCCCGGAGATTTGCCCCTGTGCAGATGACCCTGGAACGCCGGGATTCGACGAGTCGACCTTGCCTCCCGGGAAAAAATACTTTACAGCTGGTTTGTCACGTCGTAATCCAGTCTTTTCCCAGGTCCGCTTTAAGACCCTCGATGCCAACTCCTGGTACAACAGCCTCCAGTTGCAGGTGAACCGAAGGTTGAGCAACGGACTGCAAGTGAAAGGCTCCTACACCTGGTCGCACATGACGGACAACGCCACCGGCACAATCAATGCCACCTTTAGCAGTTCCGGAGTTTTGCAGCAGGATCCGTACGACGACAAGGCTGACTATGGGCATTCGGCCCTGGATGTGCGCCACATTTTTATCACCAATTTCACCTACGCGCTTCCCGTAGGCAGGGATCTGACCGGGGCTGCAGGTACAATCCTGGGGGGGTGGCAAGTCAACGGAATTGTCAATGTGACCAGTGGCCCACCCTTTGAAATCTCCAACAACTCGTTCCTGGACCGGGATCGAGACCGGGCAGGTGGCAGCAACAGCCGGCCGAACCTGGTGCCGGGGCGAAGCAACAATCCGGTAACGGGAAACCCTGATCAATACTTTGATCCGGCAGCTTTCGAGCTGCAGGAGGCCGGCCTTTATGGCGACGTGGGACGCAACACGGCGATCGGGCCGGGATTGGCGACCGTTGATTTTGGCGTGACCAAGGACTTTCTCATCGATGAGCAAAGGAGCGTCCAATTCCGTGCCGAGTTCTTCAACATCTTCAACCGGGCCAACTTCGCTTTGCCCAATCGCACGGTGTTTCGGAACAGCTCGGGCGTGCCCAGCGGCACTGCGGGCCGCATCACCAGTACGGCAACCAAGAATCGCGAGCTCCAGTTCGGACTCAAGCTAATCTTCTAGTTCTGCCAGAAAGAGATTGAGTGCCTGGAAATTGAAATAAGGAGCAAGTCTGAATCAAGGCACCCGGGAAGGATGACGGAGCCCTCCCGGTGTGAAAGCTCATCAAGAGGTCCGGTGCACAACCCGTGAGCCGGGCCTCTCCTTACTCGCGCTTTTGTCTCCCACCCGCCTTGCGCAAGCTGCCCGGAGTTGACGGTGCCATTAGCACAATCTTATGATTGTCAACGTCGATGAAGGAAGTGGGAGATCCATTGAACAGTTCTCGTTTTGCCACCCTCCTGACCCTTGGTTTTCTTGTCTCTAGCTTCTTCTCTGCTCTGCCCGCCCAAACGTGTCTGGAGGAGGGAAAGAGACTGGTCCAAGAGGAGCGTCTTGCTGATGCTCTAGCGGCCTTTGACCGCTGCAAACAGGGGGACCCCGACAACGCGGCTGCCTACTTCTACTCCGGGGTTTCACTGATGGCCTACGGGCGCCTGCCGGAGGCCGCACTGGAGCTGAAGAAAGCCCTCCAACTCGATTCCGGCCAGGCGGACTATGTCCTGGCCTATGCCGATCTGCTACTCAATATGGATCGGAGTAGGGATGCCATCGAGGTCCTGGGTTTCTTTGAAGACGGCCGCTCTCTCGATCAATTGGGAGAGGACAAGCTGTGGCTTCTCTCTGACCTTCATTACCGGCTGAATCAGTTCGATCGCGCCCTGCGAGTTCTCGATCGGATGGCCGAAGAAAAGGTCACCGACCCGGGTTTGGATTTCGTTCGCGGACAGATTTACCTGAAGAAATCAGATCTGGACAGGGCCTTGAATTTCTTTCAAAGGGCGGTTGCAGCAATGCCCGATGAAGGACCGCCTCACTTCGGTGTGGGAGTGGTGCTGCGACTGAAAAATGAGCTGGAGGCTTCCAGGAAAGTCCTGCTTGAGGCAGTGCGGCTGGAACCCACCAACCCCGAATACCTCTACCAGTTAGCCGAGGTGTGTCTGGCTTTGAACAGACCTGATGAAGCGATCCGATATCTGAAACCAGTCGAAGACTCAGCGGCCGCTTTTCCCGACCTTTTTCGGCTTCTTGGGCACGCCTATCGGCGGGTGGGCGATGTGGATCTGGCCCAGGAGTATCTGCAGAAGTTTCAACTCAAATACTCAGAAGAGCAGGAACAGACAGCTCGCCAGGAAGAAGCGCAAGAGCTGGTGATCGAGGCCAGGGTCAAGCTTCAGGAAGGGTCCCTCAGTGAGGCTCAAAACAGGTTCGAGCAGGCCCTTCAGAAAGATCCCGATAACTGGTTGGCCCACAGCCATCTGGCCCACATTTATCTGACCTCCGGTTTTTTGGCTTTCGCCTACCGACATCTGTCCAGACTGGCCGAGCTGGACCCGAATTCAGCCGAGGTCAACTACATGCTGGCCGAGTACTGGTATCGGCGCAGGGATTTTGAGCGAGCCCGCATTCGTGCTGAAGAGTCCAAAGCTCTCTATCCAGGAAATGGGGTGCTGCGGAACCTTCTGGGCAACATCTATCTCGAACTGGGCCAAAGAGAAGAAGCCACCCAGGAATATGCGGCCGCTGTGAAGCTAGAGCCTGAGCGTTCCGATTTTCGCATCAACTATCAGACCGTTCTCAAATCCCTCGGCAAGTCTCCTCCTGACGAGGAGACGAAACCCTAATGCTCTGCTCTCCCTCCAGCCCATGGAAGTCAACCAGAGCAGCGTCGGCCTGCCTCGTCCTTTTCACCTCACTCGGAATTTTTTCTCTTGGAAGCGACCGGGTTCAGTTTGTGGATGTTACCCGGGGAGCCGGCATCCATTGGACTCACGAAAATGGCGCCACTTCTGAAAAATATCTGCTCGAAACGATGGGCGCAGGTGGGGCTTTTCTGGATTTCAACAACGACGGATGGCTGGACATCTATCTGGTCAACAGCGGATCCCATCGTCACTCTCAAGATCGCTCACCTGCTGACAATGCTCTGTACCAAGGCAATGGAGACGGCACCTTCACAGATGTCACCGGGAAGGCTGGAGTGGAAGGAGGCGGATACGGAATGGGGGTAGCCGTCGGGGACATCAACAATGACGGCTGGGATGACATTTACCTGACCCATTTCGGGCCCAACATTCTTTACCTGAATCAGGGAGATGGCACCTTTCGGGATGTCACCGAGCAAGCAGGCGTGGGGGTCAACGCCTGGTCCACCAGTGCCGCTTTCTTCGATATGGAAAACGACGGGGACCTGGATCTGTTTGTCGGTATTTATCTGGACTGGGACTATGACAAAGAGGTTTTCTGCGGCCAGGAAGGCAAGGGCTATCGGTCTTATTGCCATCCGGATACTTTTGAGCCCATCGCCAGCGTCCTTTACCGCAACCAAGGAGACGGCACGTTCAGCGACGTGACCCAAAGCGCCGGAGTGGATGTCCCTGGAAAAGCCCTTGGAGTGGTCACGGGAGATACCAACGGCGATGGCCTTGCTGACATTTATGTGGCCAACGACGCCGTTGCCAATTTTCTCTTCAAAAACCAGGGCCATGGAAGCTTCGAAGAGATCGGGTTAATAGCGGGAGTCGCCTATGGAATCCACGGCAAGGCAGAGTCAGGGATGGGCACAGACTTTGGTGACTTTAACGGCGACGGTCGAATTGATCTGATCGTCACCAATATCGATCAAGAGATGAATAGTCTTCTCGCCAACCTGGCGGAGGACTGGTTCATGGATCTCACCTTGGCGGCCGGATTGGGACAGGTGGCGATCCCCTATAGCGGATTTGGTGTCCGGTTTTTGGATTATGACAACGACGGTGACCTGGACCTGGTAGTTCTGAATGGACACGTGCTGGATGACATTCATCTTTACAGAGCCGATGTTGTTTATGCGGAGCCCCCCCTCCTGTTGGAAAACTCGGGGAACGGGAAATTCTCGGATGCAGGCAAAGAGGCAGGCGAGATCTGGCAAAGGCCGATGGTGGGTCGGGCCCTGGCGACAGGCGATTACGATAATGATGGAGATTGGGACCTCTTGTTTGTGAATAACGGGCAGGCCCCTGTTTTGCTTCGCAACGATGGTGGAAACCGCAATCCCTGGCTGGGGATGGAATTGGTGGGAACCCGAAGCAATCACAATGGAATAGGCGTGGTCCTGACACTGATCACCAACCAGCGCGAAGTCTTACGAGAGCTTCACGGAGGGAGCAGCTACCAGGCAGCCCATGATCGAAGGCTTCTCTTTGGTTTGGGTGAAGAGGAAGAAATCAGGGCCCTTGAAATTCGCTGGCCCAGTGGCGTGGTGCAGCGCTTGAAGCCACTGCAACTGCGCCGCTATCACACCATTCGTGAACCGGAGGAGCGGTGAGAGTGTGGCAGCCGTTCTGTGGCGGAAAGGCCATGGGTGCTGTTGACAATTCGGAGGGGCAGGATACAATTGGGGAACTAGCTTGACTCTATCCCGGTCCAACTGAGAGAGCACGGGCAGCGGCGGAAGAGCTAAACTTTTTGAAGGTCTTAAAACACTTAGAAGAGCAGGTTTTTGGAACGTCAGTTCAGGCTCATGGGAGCAAGACTTCCAGCACAGTCCGGATAATCCGGATCAAGGGCTTACAAAGGCGACCCCAAGAGGCATTGGGGAGGGGGGTACGATCATGAGACGGGGAAACTTTCTGAAGGTTGGTGGAATAACACTGGCTGCAATCGGAATGGGTCTGGTCGGCAGCTGTGGCGGATCCGAAATGGCCCAGCAGGCTGTTCAAGTGGAGATGCGGGACGGGGTGAATCTGGCGGCCGACCTGTATCTTCCTGAGGGAGCAGGGCCCTTCCCAACGCTTGTCGTGAAGACCCCGTACAATCGGGAGGGACGAGCCAGCGAGGCGCAGTTCTACACGGCTAATGACTACGCCGTTTTAATCGTGAACCAGCGGGGACGCTTTGGCTCAGAGGGGATCTTTCACCAGGCCAGGAATGAGGGGTGGCTCGAGCACCCGGATGGGTACGATACCATTGAATGGGCCGCCGAGCAGCCTTGGTCCAACGGCAAGGTCGGCACGTTCGGCATCTCCTCCGATGCTCAGTGGCAGCTCTCCACCGCCCCTACCCGCCCGCCCCACTTAGTGGCCATGTTCGCCAGCTATGCCGCCCATCATCGCATAGGCGGCCGGGTGGAGCGGGGAATTCACATGCCACACGGGGTCACCTGGCACCACAACAACAATGAGATGCCCAGACCTCTCAGGACGCGAGAGGACTACAGCTCCTGGCTGGCGGATTGGAAACGAACTGAACTTCCACTACTGGCCAGCTTTCTCCATCCGGAACTAGTCGAGCAGTTCATCCACACCGCTTATGATGACTACTGGAGGGACATTGACCCGGGAACGCGCTATCCTGACTTTGATGTTCCCATCTATCACGAAAGTGGCTGGTACGACCGCTACGTTCGCTGGACTTTTCAGAACTTCAATGGGATCAGAGAGCACGGTCTCTCCGAGCAGACGCGCCAGTCGCAAAAAATTGTCATGGGGCCTTGGCTTCATGGTGGCAGGGAACTGCCGGAAACGGACACCTTTAAAATCGGTCCGGCGGCGAAAATCGACCGGCGTGAACTCCATCTGCGCTGGTTTGATTATTGGCTGAAGGGTATTGACACGGGCATCATGGAGGAACCGGCAGTGCGGGTCTATCTCATGGGAGCCGAGCGCTGGCTGGAAGGCGACAGCTGGCCGCTGCCTGACACTCGGTACGTGAGCTACTATCTTCGATCCGGGGAAGGGGAGCCTACCGGCTCCCTCAATGATGGTCGCCTGCTAAGGGAAGCTCCTGGATCGGAGCCGAGCGACGAATACCTGCACGATCCCTACGATCCTGTCCCCTCCATTGGCGGCCACGGCGGCTTCGGCCGGATCTGGGAGCCTGGTCCACTGGATCAGCGACCGGCTGAGTCCCGAATCCTTACTTATACCACCGACGTCCTGGAGGAAGACGTGCAGGTGGTTGGGGAAGTCCGTGCACGGTTCTTTGCCTCCTCTTCGGCTGTGGATACGGACTTCGTGCTGACCCTCACAGACGTTTTTCCCAATGGCTACTCGGCCATTTTGCGGCAAAACGCCATTCGGGGGCGCTTTCTGCAGAGCGTGGAAACCGAATCGCTGCTCCAGCCCAATAAGATCTACGAAATCACTCTGAACCTCGATAGCATCGCCAACCTGTTCAAAGCGGGGCACCGGATCCGTCTGGGGATCGCCTCAGGCAGCTTTCCAGCTTTTTTCCCCAATCCGGGAACGGCTCAACCCATGCACCTGGAGACCAAGGGAGTGACGGCTCGCAACGTCATCTATCATGATAGTCGGTACCCCTCTTCGATCGAGATACCGATTCGGGGCGGGGAGCAATCTCAACTCACTGAAAGATGATATCTTTTCAACAAGAGGCGTGTGTATCCTGTTAACCCGTGATTTCAAGAGACCATTGATTTTGCGGGACATAAAGTCAAAGCAAGACGGCTACTGAGTAAACCAATCAGGGAGGTTAGGCTATGAGACGGAGGTATTTTGGGGTACAGGTTTCCCTTCTGCTGGCAGTTCTGATTATGCTCCAATCGCCTGTCAAAGCTGCCGAACCGGCTGTGGAATCCCAACCGATCTATGAGTATCGGCTGGAAGAGAACGTCATGATACCCATGCGGGATGGTACCAGGCTGGCAGCGAATATCTATTTCCCGAAAACGGATTGAACCGGTGCCGGCACTGGTGGTGAGAACTCCTTACAACAAAGACAGGTATTCAGGGTACGGCGAATACTACGCGCCGCGCGGCTACGTTGTTGTGATCCAGGACATCAGAGGAAGGTACGCTTCGGAGGGGCAATTTTATAACTACCTCAATGACGGCTACAATGACAACAAAGACGGCTACGACACCATTGAGTGGGCCGGCACGCAGTCCTGGTGCAGCGGGAATGTGGGGACCATGGGTATTTCTCACATGTGTCTGGTCCAGTATTTGACCGCTCCCACCCGTCCGCCTCACTTAAAGGCCATGATGCCCGGCTTGTGCCCGGCCGATTACTACGGCGAAATGCGCTATTCGGGAGGTGCACTTCAGGGACAGACCGTGCAGTGGGAAATCAGTAACGCGGCCATCGTTCCTTCGCTGAGTACACCGGAAAAGTATCGAGGGTGGCTTTCTCGCAGCAAGCGCGAGGAATGGCCCGATCTCCTCAGCCTTTTTGCGCAGCCCTTCATGGACTGGATACAAAATGCCGCTGATGGTCCTTACTGGTGGCAATTTGCTCCCTATCGGCACTATCAGGAGATGGACGTTCCCATTCTCCACCACGGAGGATGGTATGACCGTTATGCCATGGGAATTCCCCGCAATTTTGAAGGGGTCTCCAAGCACGGTCGCACCGAGAAGACGCGCCGGTCCCAGAAACTGTTTATGGGACCCTGGACGCACATGGACCGCGGACCCAGAAAGGTGGGCGACTGGGATTTTGGCCCCGAGGCGGAAGTGGATATCGATGCGCTGCGACTGCGCTGGTTTGATTATTGGCTAAAGGGTATTGACAACGGGATCATGGACGAGCCTCCGGTGAGCATTTTTGTCATGGGAGAAAACAAATGGCGGTTTGAGAAGGAATGGCCCCTGGCCAGCACCAGGTACACCACCTATAATTTCCACAACTCCTCGGGTGAGCCGGTCTATTCTCTCAACGACGGACTTCTGAGTCCTGAGTCTCCAGCTGCCAGCCAACCCCCTGCCAGCTACACACATGACCCGCACGACCCCTTGCCCACCATTGGCGGCGACAACTACTTCGGCCAGGGGGGACCCGCCGATCAGCAAGAAGTGGATCAACGCAGCTTGACCTTTACCACCGAACCCTTGACCGAGGATGTTGAAGTAACGGGACATCCCACTGTGGTACTTTACGTTTCCTCCACTGCGGCCGATACCGATTTCACGGCCATGATCACGGACGTACACCCGGACGGAACTTCCATCATTTTGCGCAACAACATCCTCCGGGCCAAATACCGTAATTCATCTGATAAACCCGAGCGTCTGGAGCCCGGTAAGATTTACCGAGTTGAAATTAAGATGGCAGCTTTCAGCAACCTTTTCAAGACGGGACATGCCATCCGGGTGAGCATCGCGTCGAGTAACTTTCCCAAGTGGATTCCCAACCCGGGAACCGGGCTCGATTTTGGAAAAGGGACACAGTCGAGGTCGGCTCAAAACACCATCTATCACGATGCAGAACATCCCTCTCACGTCGTGCTTCCCATCATTCCCAGATCCAGAGCCCTGGCGTCGGTTCAGACGAATTAAGGAGGTGTTTGCAGATCTGAGCACGGACTGCCTGATCGGCGGACCTCTCTGAAACCTGAGTTGTATTTGCCTGTTGACATCGTGCGGGGAAAGGATAAACTGGAGGGAAATCCGCTTTAAAGGAGGTAAACCCATGAGACGAGAGTATCTGTTCGCAGGTCTTTTCTTTCTGCTGGCCGTTCTGATGGTGTCCGCAGCGCCTTCCAAAGTTGCCGTGGAAGAATTGGGATCCCAGCCGGTCTATCAATTTCGCCTTGAAAAGGACATCATGGTCCCCATGAGGGACGGCACCACGCTGGCGACTGACGTCTATTTCCCGGAAACTGACGAACCGGTGCCTGCCCTGGTGATGAGAACTCCCTACAATAAGGACGGCAATTCGCGCTACGGTGAGTACTACGCTTCGCGCGGCTATGCGGTGGTGGTCCAGGACGTGAGGGGCCGTTTTAAGTCAAATGGGGTCTTCTATAACTACCTCAATGACGGGTACGACGAGCACAAGGACGGATACGACGCCATTGAGTGGGTCGGAACGCAGCCCTGGTGCACTGGGAACGTGGGAACGATGGGAATTTCCTACCTGGGTCACGTCCAGTATTTGACCGCTCCCACGCGGCCTCCTCATCTAAAAGCGATGATGCCGGGCATGGCTCCAGCCGATTACTATGGCGAAATGCGTTATTCGGGAGGCGCCTTGATGGGACAGGCGCCCTACTGGGAAGTGTCAAACGTGGCCATGGTCCGTGACTTGAACAGTCGAGAGAAGTACGATGAGTGGTTGTCTCTCTCCAAGCGTGAGGAAGCGCCGAGTCTGCTCAACTTCTTCGCTAAGCCCTTCATGGAGTGGCTCGATCATCCCGCCGATGGTCCCTACTGGTGGAGGACCGCTGTCTATCGTCATTATGATGAAATAGATGTCCCGATCCTGCATCATGGTGCATGGTACGACCGCTATGTCATGGGAATTCCCCGTAGTTTTGAAGGGGTCGCCAAGCACGGTCGAACCGAAAAGACCCGCCGCTCCCAGAAATTGTTTATGGGTCCCTGGACCCACATGGATCGAGGGCCCAGGATGGTCGGCGACTGGGATTTCGGTCCCGAAGCGGAAGTGGATATCGATGCGGTCCGACTGCGGTGGTTCGATTATTGGCTGAAGGGAATCGATAACGGGGTCATGGATGAGCCTCCCGTGCGAATCTTCGTCATGGGGGACAACAAATGGCGGCTTGAAAACGAGTGGCCGCTGGCCCGTACCCAGTACACCAAGTACTACTTTCATAACTCCAACACAGGCGAGCCGACCTATTCTCTCAACGACGGACTCTTGAGCACTCAAGCCCTTCCTGCCAATGGACGCCCGGCCAGCTACAGACATGATCCGCACAGTCCTCTGCCGACCGTCGGTGGCGATGATACCCGATGGAGCGGGGGAGGACCTGAAGATCAGCGAGAGGTCGATAAGCTGAGCCTGACTTATACGACTCCGACCCTGACCGAGGATGTTGAAGTCACGGGCAATCCCACTTTCGTGCTTTACGCCTCCTCGACGGCCGTGGACACCGATTTCACAGCCGTGATCTCCGATGTGCATCCGGACGGAGCTGCCAGGATCGTCCGCAGCAATATCATCCGCGCCAAGTACCGGGAATCTTTTGACAAACCTGTCTTACTGGAACCGGGAGAGACTTACGAGATTCCGATTAAGATGGCACCCTTCAGCCAGGTCTTCAAGAAGGGGCATGCCATCCGGGTGAGTATCGCCTCCAGCAGTTTTCCGAAGTGGGTACCCAACACGGGAACCGGACTTGATTTCGGGAAAGGAACACGCACGCGGCCGGCTCAGAACACCCTTTATCATGATGCAGCCCATCCCTCTCACGTCGTGCTTCCCATCATCCCCAGGGGCGCTGGGAGCCTGGCTACCAATTAGGTCGAGTAGCTGTAAACGATCTGTGGGACGATGTCGCCCACTGCTTCCGACCTCCAGCCACCCGGCCAGGGCGGCTGGAGGTCTCTCCCGTTTCAAACCCCCGAAAAGCCCTTCAGGTTGAGGCGAGAGGACTCGATTGCAGTACGTTCGCCGGGACTGACGAGGCGATCTGCAGGGTTGTCTAGAATAGGTTTTGGTCTCATGTAACCTTCTGCAAAACATGGTCTTATAGACAACTTGTGAAGCAACCTTGTAATTGGCCCTGAGATGGAGTGGGCACATCATTTCCCTTCAGCATGATTAAGCGGCATCTGCTTTTGGGCCTGATTCTTTTCGCCACATCCGCGACCTCTGGTAACGGGTTACAGCTTGGTCCTTCCCAGAGTAGGGTGGAGAAAGAGATCCGGGCGCGGAGAATTGAACGCGCGATTGTCATTGATGGAGAACTCGACGAATCGGAGTGGAATCTGGCAGAACCGGTCACGGACTTTCTTCAACATGAACCACAGACCGGGGAACCAGCGAGCGAACTGACCGAGGTTCGCATTCTCTACGATGCTCAAAATCTCTATTTAGGTGTGTACTGCTTTGATTCGGAAGGGGAGAAGGGGATCACCGTCACCGACATGCGCAGGGACTTTGGTCCCTTCGAGAACGACTCTTTCTTAATTGTTCTGGACACTTTCGACGACAATCGCAACGGCGTTCTTTTTAATACTAACGCCAAGGGAGCTAAATCCGACCAGGAAATGAGTGATGATGGGAAAATACGCAATCGCAATTGGGACACGATCTGGAATGTCAAGACCAAGATCACTCAAGACGGTTGGCAGGCAGAAATGGCGATTCCCTTTAAGAGCCTGCGTTTTGGAAATGACGATCATCAGGTCTGGGGTGTAAATCTTCAGAGGCGCATCCGGCGTAAGAATGAAATTGTCCAATGGTCTCTGCACCCACGTTCCTACAATGTCAGTACTGTCTCGTATGCGGGAAGGCTGACGGGTCTCAGTGGGATCCGGTCTGGCCGCAACCTGTATGTGAAGCCCTATATTCTGGCGCCCGTAATCCGGCGGAAGGGGGACGACGTGGATTTTGAGCCAGATGCCGGGTTCGACGTGAAGTACGGGCTGACCTCACGATTGACTGCGGATTTGACCGTAAACACAGATTTCTCCCAAGTGGAGGCCGATGACGAACAAATCAACCTCACCCGATTCAGCCTTTTCTTCCCCGAGAAGCGGGACTTTTTTCTGGAGAAAGCCACGATCTTCCAGTTTGGCCAAGGGAACGTCGGGACCCTGGGTGGTTTTCGGGACTTGATTCCTTTCTTTAGTCGACGCATTGGAATTTCAGATGGCAAACTGGTCTCCCTGTGGGGGGGAGCCCGTCTGACAGGAAAAGTCAGCAAGTACACTTTAGGTCTGCTGTCCCTGCAGGCAGATGACTTCGAGGAAATTCCCTCGACCAATTTTTCGGTGGTACGGGTGCGGCGAGATCTGTTGGGTCAATCGGACATTGGTGGCATTTTTGTCAACAAGCAGGAGATGGGGGGAGATTTTAACCGCACCTTTGGAGCGGACGCCAATTTCAAGTTTTCCAGATTTCTGCACATCTCTTCCTTCTTACTCAAGACCAGTACCACGGAAGTGTTCGAGGAAGATATGGCTGGTCGCTTTAGCATCTCCTGGGCAGACCCACTACTGAGTCTGCAGGCTAACTACCTTTCGATCGAAGAGAACTTTAACGCTGAAGTGGGATTTGTACCCCGTAAGGGAATAAGAAAAAGTTCTGGGACGTTTCGCTTTCGACCGAGGCCCGGGGAACGGATTCCCCCCATTCGTGAGTTCGAACCCTCGATCAATTTCGACTACATCACAGACCAGGATAACGTGCTGGCGACACGGACCATGGAGGGCCGTTTTACTGTCAAGTTTCAAAGTGGGGCCCTCATCTGGTTTGCTGGCAAATCTAACTTTGAACGTCTGACCGAACCGTTTCCCATCCGAGACAATCAGACTATTCCCGTAGGAGACTATGCGTTCAACGAGTTTGTATTCAGCCTGTCCACTGATAAGAGCCGTATGTTCAGTGGTGATTTCAGCGCAGGGACGGGGGATTTCTTCGATGGGGACAAAGACTCTTTTCTTGTCGCGGGGCGGATACAACAGCCTCAGTTCCAGGCAGAGTTATCTTGGAACCGTGACGAGGTCAACCTGCCTTCGGGGAAGTTTGACACAGACCTGGTGGCTGCTCGCCTGAACTATTCGTTTAATCCCAGTATGTTTGTTAATGCTCTAATCCAGTACAATAGCGACCGGCGGGAGATCAGCAGTAATCTTCGGTTCAACTTCATTCACAAGCCCCTGAGCGATTTTTTTCTGGTTTACAACGAGAGAAGGTTGTCTACGGGCGAAGTCGCCGAACGAGCGCTGATCGCAAAGCTGACCTATGTCTTCAGCTTTTAATGATAGAGGTCAGCCCGGGCTTGACCTGGACGAAGAAGCCGAGGGAGCGAATTCGTGCTCAGCTGTGTTTGCGATACCTTTCTTGCTTTCGCTATAATGCAGTAAATTTTTCAAGGCGGTGTACCCAAGTGGTCTAAGAGAGAGTTCTGCAAAACCCTTATTCGGCAGTTCGAATCCGCCCGGCGCCTCCGATTCTAAATGGGTGTCGTGGCAAGGGAGGCTTGGTCCGATCCCAGAAATTGAGGAGACTAACTATGATGGAAGGACTTCAGCATGATCGCAGGGCTGTGGGAAGAGAGGAAGTCATGAGTGTCATCCGTGTAGGGTCCAAGGTCGCTATGTTGGGGGTTCTTGCCATGCTGTTGGGGTTTGGCCCTATGGCGGGCCTGCTGGAGGCACAAACTATAAACCCGCCGGGCCGGGCAGCCGAGAGCAAGAACATGCGCTTGGTTGGCCATGATGATCTGCAGGGACGTGCCGTGTACAAAGGGGAAGTTCACAAGGAGAACGGCCGGTTTGTTGTCTACATCGGGCACCACCCACAGACCGAGCGCCTGAATTCGCTGACTGGAAACGTGGAGACCAGTGGTACGAGCATTGTGGATGTCACGGACCCCAGAAATCCCAAGTACCTCCACCACATTCCGGCCCCTCAGTACGCCTCGGGACACCAGGTCTGTGCCGGCGACGATCTGCCCAATGGTCAGCCGGGCAACCAATACCTGCTGCGAAGAACGACGGCAGAGGACGACTATCGGCACGAGATGTGGGTCACGGCCCCCAGCGCCCCGGAGCTCGTGGGGACGGTGCAGGGCGGTCTCGTCTCTCTCCACAAAGCCTGGTGGGAATGCTCGACCGGCATCGCCTACCTGCCGTCCCAACCGAAGGGATGGAACGGCCGGGGCATGTCGCTTTTCGACCTGAGTGATCCGGCCAACCCCAAGTTCATCCGCCACTTCGGGGTGCCGGGGAGCCAACCGGGCCAGGACCCGGCAGGGCGTCGTATGACGGAGTTGCATGAAGCGCTCTATCTGGACGGTAAGGTGTATATGTCCTACGGCACCAGTACCAACGGGATCCTGCAGATCCTGGACAACGACAAGCTGCTGAAGGGGGATCCGAGCGACCCGTACGACCCGCTCAATCCAACCGACGAGCAGCTGCTTTACCCGGAGATCGGGCGGTTGGACTCCCCGTCGTTCTGGGGTGTGCACACGGCATTCCCGATGCTGGGAGTCGAACTGCCGCAGTACCAGGTCTGGAAGCAGGGAACCCCGCGCGATTTCGTTGTCTCCGTTTCCGAATCAACCGCCTACGGGTGTGATCAGCCGATGCAGGACATGGTTATCTTTGTGGACATCACCGATCCGGAGCATCCATACCCCGTGTCCAATTTCCAGGTGCGGGAATCGGAAGGGGACTACTGCCAGCGGGGCGGCCGCTTCGGCGCCCACGCTACGCAGTGGAACTTCACGGACGTCTACGACAACCGCATCGTGTGGGTCTCCTACTTCAACGCAGGGGTGCGGGGAGTCGACGTTCGGGATCCGTTCCATCCTGTGGAGGTCGCCTACTACATCCCGGCAGTCACGGAGAACACCATCGAAGTGGATGGTAAGAGGGTGATCTCGACCAACAACGTGGAGGTGGATGAGCGCGGATTCGTTTACATCTTCGACAAGAACGGCAACGGGATGCACATCCTGGAGCCGACCGGGGAGGCGGCGGAGATCGCAAACCTGCCGGGACGCTAACCGACGCTGCCCGAAGGGCAGGCAACAGCGCTCTCTTTCAACTGCAGGCCCCACCCCCCGGGGAGTAGTTGGAAGAGCTCGGCGGCGAGCACGCCATTGCCAAGAGGAGCTCTAAGTAGAGCGGGAAGATGAGGATGCCTTCTATGTTCAAGTTCAGTTTGTCTGTCCTGGCCGCTCTTTTTGTCGGGTTCTTTGTCTTGCCATCGCTCCTGCCGGTTTTTCCCCAGCCAATGGGCCTACCCGATCCCCAAGCCCCTTCAACGGGAGACGCTCTTCAGGTCACGCTGGGGCGAGACTCGCCCAATTTAGGGGGTAATGTTTTCAGAGATGCCTTCCTCTCCTTGACTTTGAGCAATGCCCCAGAGATTGCCAGCGGGAAGGTGACTTCGGAAATTTCCTTTCCCAGCTCAAGAGGCATCGTCTTTGACCGGGCCGAGTTGACACCTGATTCGGAAGCCTCGGGAGCCACTGTGAGGACCGAGGTGGTCGAGGGAGAGGACGATGTGAGCCGTGTAAAGATCACGATTTTCAACAACAAGGGTCTTCCCGACGGCATTATTGCCAACCTGGTGTTCAAGGTGATCAAGGAGTTTACCTTTGAGGAAGTGGGAACAGAAGAGTACCTGATCACGGTGGAGAACGCCGTTTCAGCGTGGGCCACCGACGAGCAGGAAATTTCCGATGTGCTCGGTGAAGCGGGTATCATCGATCTGGCTTATGCGCCGGTGATTTTTTCCTGCTTTTTCTACATGCACTAAAAGCTGACAACTGACAGCTGACAACAAGTACGATTGGGAAGACTAGCCAGCGGTCTGGGCGACAGACTCATCTGCTGGCCTGCTCCGGGTCCCGCCTTTCTGTCAGAGCCCATATCCCCCGATGCGATCCACCTGGGTCCGAACGAGCAGTCGCTTCTCGCCTTGCACTCGCCACGGATACTCTTCCATTTCCAGAAAACGTTTGGCCAGCTTGTCGATGTGCTGCTCCGCTCCCTCCTCAGTCACGGTGGTCGTCCCGTGGAACACGGAATGAACCTGGGGGTCGGAAGGACTCTGGACCGAAATGATGATGCGTGGGTCGCTGCGCAGGTTTCGTGGTTTGACTCTCCCCTCCGCGGTGTTGAAGAGAAGGTCGTTCCCCTCCACGTCCATCCACACCATACTCACTTGGGGACTGCCGTCTGGATTGCGCGTGACCACATGACCGTAGGCCTTTTCGCTCAGGAATTGCTTGACTGTCTCGGGAATTTCAATGGGCATGAGAGTACCCTCCGCTGCAGAAGTTATCGGATTTAGCCGGGATATGCATAGGTTTTCCTTACGAAGTGCCGATTCATTTATAATCCCGGCTAAGAGTTCGGTGGGCCATTGTAACATCAAGAAAACCCCGGAACGCTAAATTGCTGTCTACTCCGGTTTACAGTTGACGGATCCCTCCAACCCCTGTTTCCCCCTGTGTTTGGGCGTGTGATACCAATAAACTATTGTTAATAAAGAAGTTGAATCTATTTATATCCTAGGGTCTCTTCGTTTGGTACGTCGATTGCTTAGGACACAGACAATTCTTTAATGAATCATTGAGTACGGGTGTGGATAGAGGCTTGCTTGGGAGGGCAGGCGTTCCACGACTCGATTCTGAAAAGCAAACCGATCATTTTTTCTTCTGCTCTCCAGGAGGACGAGAAAATGCGTCGAAATTTCGCAAATGAAGGGGGGTTGTCCTGTTTTCTGCACAGCTTGGGGGACACTGATTCCAAATTCTCCAAAAGGCCATGGTCTTCCCCACCCGTGTGCTCCATCAGGCCAAATCTTGGGTATTTACGAATGACAAGACGCTTGCAATCGGGCTTTACTCTCCTTGAAACGGCGGTGGTCACCGTTCTTGCCACCATTTTTCTCAGCATCACCGTCCCCAAGATTGAGCAAATCCTGGATTATTACAGCCTGAGCGCCTCGGCCGACCTGGTGGCAAGCGAATTGAATGCGGGTCGGGCCCTGGCTATTTCGCGAAACTGGATCTACGACGTGAATTTGGACACAGGGGACAGCACTATTCAGATCATTGACGCCAATGACCCCAACAATTCTCCACGAACGGAGAAATCCCTGCAGTCGGGAAACACGTTTTCATCGGTTCCGGTCAGTCGGATACGGTTTTACTCCCGCGGTCATGCCCGCGCGGGCACCATTGTGTTGGTCAACCAATCGGGCTATTCCATCTCAATTGTTGTGAGTCCCTCGGGAAGGATTAAGCAGAGCTGAAGGCTATGAATAAGTCGAGGATCTCAAAGGAAAGCGGCTTTACCTTAATTGAGAGCATGATCGCCTTGGCGGTCCTGGCCATAACCCTGCTGGGAACGGTTCAGCTCATGTCCACAGCCATTCGGCAAAACGCTTCAACCCGTTTTGAGACTATGGGGACCCTGATTGCCCAGGAAAAGCTGGAGTCCCTGAGAGGGGAGTACAACAATGAGTTGGAAGCGAACACGGGTTCGAGTGACCTCACGGCCGGTTCCCACGGTCCGGAGACCATGATCATGGAGGCACCCACGGGCAGCAGCATGGGAGACACCCAGTTTGAGGTCTCCTGGACGGTCACCATCGCTGGGCCACAGAAGATCGTCAACGTAACCGTAGAGCCCCAGGTCTCAAACCAGCTGACCACTGACTTGAGCCTGACCACAATTTTCGTGCCATGACCCCATCACGAGCCTTCTTCAATACCTGCAGTCGTGGCTTCACCCTTGCCGAAATACTGATTGCCAACGCGGTCCTTGTTGTCGCCGCGGGGGCCATTTTTTCCCTCTTTTTCCAGAGCCAGCACTCCTTTGAGTCCCAGCAGGATATCCTTGAAGCGACTCAGCAAGCCCGGGCTGCCATGCTTCAGATCAATTCCTATCTGCGACAGGCGGGAAATGATCCGGAGGGATATCTTAGAGACAACGACATCCCGCCCATTGAACTTCTGGGAGCCAACCACATCCAGATTAACAGCGACATTACCGGATCGGTTCCGGCTGCCAGTGCTGATCCTCTGGAGGCCTCCGGAAATCCTGACGGGACCTTGGACAACCTCTATGAACAGGTAGTGGTCCGCTACAATGTCTCCCAGGAATCCCTTTACCTGGACATTGGCTACGGTCCGGACGTTGTTGCTGCAAACCTATCCTTCGATTTCACTTTCCTGGATATCAGCGGAAATGAAACTGCCGATGAAGACGACATCGTTCGGGTTCAAATAGCAGTGGTGGCCGAGACTGAGGATCTCAATCCACTGACTGATGAGGTCCAAAGTATCACTCTGCAATCGGAAGTGATGCTGCGAAGCCGATCCTTTGATGTCTTTGCCAATTAGGGCTCTGGAATCTCATGCGAGAGAAAACTGTCATGAAAGATGAATCGGGCGCCGCTCTTTTGACCGTGACCATCGTTTCCGTTTTACTGGCACTTCTGGGCATGTCCATGATTTTTGACAGCATGACCGAGTTTTCCATGAGTAATGAGCTGGAGAACCAAAAGAAGGCTCGAGTGAATGCCGAAGCAGGTTACAGTGCTCAGAAGAATGCCTTGCGAATGCAGAATCTGACTGCCCTCTTGCAATCCACAACTCCGGTCCCGAGGTACATGAACTACACGGTACCCACTCCAGGAACAACAGCCGACGAGTATTTTCAGCGAACCCCCATCGCTCCCATGGAAGCGATGAATATTGATTTCGAGAATCCACCCAGCCGGATGGCCACCCTGACGGTCAACGGCTTTCTGACCCCTGGCGAGGGCCTATCGCTGGGCGGGGGCGGAAGGTACTGGGCCAAGATCAGCGATAACGACGACGGGGACGGTGATGTGACCAGCGATGTTGATGGAATCGTCTATCTTCGTGCCCTGGGAATCCAAAGGATTGGTGCCGGGCAGTTCTCAACTTATGGGGGAACGGTCAAAAACTCGGTGGGCATTGTCGAGGCGGTGTTGAAGCGGGACAAGACACTGGATCTCAACGCATCTTTTACCATCTACGGTCCTGATGCTCTACCGTCAGCGGGGATGACCCTGTTCGCAGGAGCTGCTTTTGATATTGATGGGTATGACCACCCCACCATGACCCTGGCCGATCTTGAGGCGGGAGACGATGTGCACACCGCGGACGCAGATGGGGACGGATTGCCGGATGATACCGCCGCTATTGACGCTATTTTTGACGACCCCGGAGGTGGAGACGGCGAGACGCTGAGAAACACCATTGACGATGATCTAACTGTCGGGCAGGCCAACAATATTATGGGCAACCAGTCCGATTACGGTGGGACGCCTTCCTTGCGAGATGCTACCGACGGGGTCCGTAACGACCCCAACCCGGACGCCAGAAATATCTTCGACGCCACCTATCTCATGGGGTTCATCAGCAAGACCGCGGCCGTGGCTGATGTAACGCTGGCCGACGGAACCAACTACGCTGGCAACAATATCGGAAGCGATGCGGCTCCCCAGATCACCTACTGCGAAGGGGATTGCAGAGTCGGGGGCAACGCCAGCGGTGCCGGCGTCCTAATTGTCAGAGGCAGACTGCGTTTTGAGGCTGCCTTTGCCTATCACGGATTGATTCTGGTAGTGGGAGAGGGAGATTTTGATATGAGCGGTTCCAACGTGGGTATTTTAGGCGGACTCTTTGTGGCCAAGACCATGGACAATGGGGACGGCACCTGGAGCTACGGTACCCCCTCTTTTACGGTTGCCGGAAACAGCAACTTCTACTATCAGTCCACCGGCATTGGGATGGGATTCGGTCTTTTGCCCTTGAAGAGACTCACCTGGCGTGAGGTGTTTCCCGAGCTCGAGCCACCTTATTAACCCGAGATTCTAGCGCCCGGCGGGTCCGGGGAAGCGCCCTCAGTTTGGTCGGGCGGAGCCGGATGGATCTCCCCCGTCTCCAGGGCTTGCTCGTCCATACTCTTCAGGGGAGTTTGCGCAGCCTGCAATCTGTTTAAAACTTTGTCAAACAGCCTGGAGAACTCGTGAAAATAGTCCCCTTTTCGCAACTGACAGAACACCGGCTCATCGGGAAACTCGTTCTTTTGCTTGAGCACGATTTCAAAGCGGCGCATGGGACCAAAGATCAGATGGCTGAACAGGATACTGGCTACCGAGACAAACATAAGACAAAGTAAAGCCAACCACCAGTGGCGGAAAGAAAAGTCGATAAATTGATCGAGCAGGGGCTGAATATTTGCAGCGTCCTCGCCGATCAACAGACCGGAAAGAGACGGAGAGACGGCCAGACCCAGAAAGAGAAGAGGGAAGAGCAGCGAGAACAGCGCGACACTTATGGCAAAGCGAACTTGCTGCTTTCGATCGATGAACTGATACTTGCGCTGCGATGCCATCCTGTCTCCTGAAGATCCGGCTCACCCGTTGCAGCAGTGTTTCTTGTAGCGGGTATACTCTTCCAGGGAGGGATTCCTGTTGTTTGCGGCCAGTGAGGAGTCGGTATCCTAAAAGATAAGGGCGGAAGGAAAAACCTTCCGCCCCTCATCTTTCTTCCTGCAGATTAACTACTTTTTCCGATTCGGAACATCTTGGTGCCACAGCTCGGACACACGCCTTGAGATGCGGGTCTGCCATTCTTCATGGTGATGCTCTTGGCGTCTTTCATTTCCTTCTTTTCTTTGCACTTTACACAATAAGCTTCCATCACTTCACCCCTTTTCGTTTTCTTAGTACGGCCGCTCGACTTCCATCATAAAGGTCATGTCTGGCTTTTCTGAGCAGAATGAGCGTCATCGAATTCTCAAAGAACGACACTAAACTATTGATTTTGAATAAGTTAATACCAAAATCCTGGGAAGGTCCATTTTCGGGAGAATCAGGACCTCGATTCTCGCTGCGGTGGGCTTTCTACCACCTTCCAACGATTCCAATAGAGGCTCGAATCTGATCGTGATTATCTCCAAGAACGCGGAGTCTGATGAATTCAAGCGGGCCTGCTCGAAAGGCGAGCGATTCGTTGATTCTGGCATCCAATCCGAATCCCGCTCCGTACCCGTATCCAAACTTGCTGCCGGTAAGGGCGGTCACATCGAAAAGGCCGGGTTGGACCCAGGTTCCGCCGCCCAATACTCGAACATAAGGGGTTACCCATTTCGTGTAACGGAAGGAAAACTGAGGTCCACCCATGAAGGTATACAGGCCCTGGTTGAATCCCCCGTTGTAGTAACCGCCTCCATCGATCGTGAGGCCGACCAAATTGTTGAAATGATTGGTACTGGTGATATTCCAGCCGCGGACGTCTTGAACACCGTCCAAAAAGAAAGCGGAAAAGGCCCCAACGAGTTCATAGTCAGGGTGAGGCATACCTTCGTATGAATACCTTGTCTGTGATGTGGAATCAATCTGGCCCTTGGTACCTATGCCCATCAGTGCCAGGATGATCCTCTCGGAAACCCCTGCCCTTCTGAGCTCGACGAGATCTTCGACAGTCGGTGGGTATTCCAGTTGGCTGATGCGAATTTTCTTTTGAATGAATGAGTCACTGAGCCCTGCCTGTACCATATCGATGATGTCATCGATGGTCAGTTCCTCTTGCCCATACAGGCCTACCGAAAAGGCGATCAGGCCAATGAGCAGAAAGCAAAAACCTTTCATTAAAGCACCCCCTGTTGTGAGATTTTCCAATAGTTTTCCCATTTTGTTAAAACCACATTCCACGTTCACAGTGGTGATTCTAGCTCTATCCCAGGAGCCTTACAGTGACGGGCATCACCAAACGCGACTGTCGTCCACTTTTTCTCGAACCTGCATTTCCCCCTTCTCCGTCCCATATCCCAGGGCTGTGGGATGTGTTTAAATGGAATTCAGGACTCTCGGGTACCCACTTTTTTCGACGAACAGCAAGGACAGAGAAGGGAAGAAAACATGGGAACAAAAGTAACGGTTCTGGCTCTATTTAAAGCGAAACCTGGATTGGAGGAGGAGGTCAAGGGGGAGCTTATGGCCCTTCAGGGTCCCACCCGATCCGAGGCGGGCTGCATCCATTACGATTTGCATCAGTCTAAGGAAGATCCGTCGCGTTTTATGTTTTACGAAAACTGGAAGAGCCAGGAAGACCTGGACGAGCATTTGCAAATGCCTTATTTAAAGACTTTTCGGGAAAAGGCTGGCAATCTTCTGGCCGAACCCGCAAGTATTACGCTCCATGAAATGATTGGGGAAGCCTGATAAGCGATTTGCTCCGTCTGCTGAAGCGTTATTAGATATGAATCCCACGTTTTCATGATCGCTTTGAAAGCGTCCTCTAGGATGGACCCGCTTTTCTTAGACCATTTGCTCTGCACATGGGTTCCCCGATCAAGTGTGTTCACGATCTTTTCAGTGTATCCCGTCAGCGAAAGTGGGACACATAGGGCCGAGAGTTAAGAGAGAGTTGGAAGGTTTGAGGGGGTGAGATCTCACCCCCTCAAAGGGCTGATCTTGACAGCCCATCAGAGCAAGCCGATGCTGGTCATGGCACAACCAAAAGGAGAACGCTATGACCACAGACGTCGTCAAACAGATCCGTAGGGCCACCCGCCGGAGATTCACGGCCGAAGAGAAGATCCACATCGTTTTGGAGGGGCTCCGCGGAGAGATTCCCGTCACCGAACTGTGCCGCAAAGAAGGGATTCAACCTTCGATCTACTACAAGTGGTCCAAGGTCTTCCTGGATTCGGGCAAAAACGGTCTAACCCGGGAGACCCAACGGAATGCGACTTCCGGTGAGGTGCGTCGCTTGAAGGAGGAGAATGAGGCCTTGAAGAAGGCGGTGGCCGAGACGGTAGTGGAGAACCAAAAGCTAAAAAAAAGTTTGGGCCTGTAAGGCGAAGGAGGTATCAGAGGATGCTCAGCGAGCACAAGCTGGAAGTTTTAAGGACAGTGGAGGCCTCCGAGTTACCGGTCCGGGAGGTGCTGGATCAACTCGAGATCCCCCGCTCGACCTACTATCGCTGGAGACACCACTTTCGAAAGAGGGGGTTGGCAGGCTTGCGGGACCGTCCCCCAGGATCAGGACGGGTTTGGAATCAGATCCTGCCCAAAGAACGGGACCGAATCCTGGAGATGGCGCTGCTGTTTCCAGAGTGGTCCTCACGAGAAGTGAGCTGCCAGGTGACGGATAGGTGCGGGTTTACGGTCTCGGAATCCTCGGTCTACCGGATTTTGAAAGCGGAAGGGCTGATTCGGGAGGTTCAACTCCGGAGCTTTCCAGCCGAATCGGAATATCGAATCAAGACGACCCGACCCAACCAGCAGTGGCAAACGGATGCGACCTATCTTCTGGTCAAGAACTGGGGCTGGTACTATCTGATCTCAGTACTGGATGACTTTAGCCGGAGGATCCTGGCCTGGGGACTTCACACGGCCATGCGTGCTGGAGACTTCAGCCAGGTGGTCGAGGCGGCTTGTGAGAGAACGGGTGTGGAACAGGCTCCGTTGTCTGATCGGCCCCGGCTGGTGACAGACCGCGGACCGGCTTTGATCTCCAAAGACTTTGGTCAGTATCTGGAGACCAAGGGACTGGGCCACATCCTGGCCTCACCCTATCATCCCCAGACCAACGGGAAGATCGAACGCTACCATCGTTCCTGCAAGGAACGCATCAACCTAATGGTCTGGGAGACACCCGAGGAGTTGGAGCGAGAAATCGCGGTCTTTATCGACTACTACAACTCCAGGCGCTATCACGAGGCCCTGGGTAACGTCACACCCGATGACATGTACTTCGCAAGACGAGATTCCATCCACACAGAAAGGAGAAGATTGAAAGGAGTCACCCTTGCCCGTCGGCAGGCGATCAATGCTAAACTAGCCCGATCAGCATCGGTTCCCACTGTCTCTTAGCTTGGAACCCCAAATGTCCCATTCTCGCTGAAGACGTACAGAATCAAGCATGCGCCCGTAGCTCAGCATGGATAGAGCGTTGGTCTCCGGACTCAGCGTCTCATCACTACCAAAACTTACCAAATCGTTGAAAACAAGCCATTTTAGGCGGGTTTCAGGACAGGTCGGATTACCAAAATTTACCAATACTTACCATCTCAACCGGAAACAAAACGGAAACATGTCGAATGTGAATGAAAGCCATTGGAAGTTGGCCGGGAAACTCTCAATCGAGTAGTCCAGTTAAAGAGGTGGGAGCAACAGAGAACATAGCAATGAAGCTAACTGGTCATAAAACCTCAAGCGTTTATAACATCGTCTCAGATCGTGATTTGGAAGAGGCAGCAAAAAAGGTTACAACTGCCTGCTCCAAGAAATCCTTCCTAAACCGGAAATCCTAACATTCAAACTGGACTCGTTTTAGGGGCAAGGTCACCACGGACGATGTTCATCAAGCGCGTGTTCACGTTCACCGGTAGGGTATATACAAGACCAGCCGTGGCTACTTCGCGGGCGTAAGTGACTTCCGTAGCCGTGGTGGTGCCGGCCAGAGCATTCCCAGTCAGTATGAGACAGGCCATTCCGACGCTAACAGCGAACCGTGTCAACCGAGTTGAATTCATACTGCTCCCTCCCTGGTTTGGCCGGCCATGATGCTTCCTCCAAGACTACTGGACTCGACTTGCGTAGATGGTAGACCGTTAGAGGGTCAAAGACAATGGGAATCGTTGCACAACTAGAGCTGGGAGATTAAGAGCAAGCTTTATCTTGACGTGTGAGGACATCAAGCCGTACAATTCAGTCATTGAATTCAATTATTGAATTCAATGACTGAATTGTACGGCTTGATGTCGAAACAATTTGCCATGTCATCTGACAAACAGCATGAACTGGAATTGCTCGAAGCACTGGAGACAGACCCGGAGACCAGTCAAGCCGATCTAGCCATCCGGGCTGGGGTGGCAGTGGGAACGGTCAACTGGTATCTCAAGCGATGGGCAAAAAAGGGCTACGTGAAGATCAAGCGAATTGGGCGCTGGCGCTGGCGTTATCTACTGACTACCAGCGGAATGAAGGAGAAGGCACGGCTGGCCACCGAGTACATGGAAGCATCGATGAGCCTTTACCGCCGCACCCGCGAGGAAGCGAAGCAACTTCTACACCAGGTTAAGGATGCCGGATATCATCAAGTCAGACTCAACGGTGAAGGGGACATCGCCGAGATTGCAGCGTTGACCTGTCTGGAACTGGGAGTGCGCGTCCACCGCCACTCAGACGATACTTCTGTCCCGATACTGCAGGTGAAGGGTACCACGCTGGAGCTGATCTGGAACTCTGATCCGAAAGAGGAATTGAGAGCACAGTAGTACTTTTTTCACTTTGAGAAGACGGACTGGGCGTGAGCCCCACCCCCCGTCTTCCGCAGATCCGACCTAATCTGTTTGGCAAACGGATCGTGTAAGTGACCAGCGCGGAGCGCATCTACCGAAGCCCATCACTGATAGACAACCAAAACTTTGGGAGAGTATACGCGTGAAAATCCTCGTTGTTACAGGAATTTTTCCACCTGACATTGGAGGACCCGCAACCTACGTCCCTGAAATCGCCAAGGCCTTGTTGGAGAGAGGCCATGAGACAAGTGTTGTAACAACCAGTGAACCGGAGTGGCTTGACCTTGACGACGGCCAGCATCCCTTCCCGGTATTTCGAATGAATAGGAAGATCCATCCAGGCGTACGTTTCTTCCATTTCGCCGGGACCATTTTTCGTCACGCGAAAAAAGCCGATGTCGTTTTGGCCAATGGTGTTTTCCCCGAAGCAACGGTGGCCAGCTTTTTGGCCAGAAAAGCAATTGTTCAAAAGATTGTCGGTGATCCGAGCTGGGAACGAGCCAGGAATCGAGGCTGGACCACAGATAACTTCGAGACCTTTCAAAACCTGCATCACGGATTAAGAGTAGAGGCGTTTAAGCAGCTCCGAACGTTTGTAGCACGTCGTGCCGATAAAATTATCGTCCCCAGCCATTATCTTGCTAGTTGGATCAGACAGTGGGGTATTCCCCAAAACAAACTTCTTGTTGTCCACAATTCTGTGCAATCGGTTGATGGGATCGATCCAGCTCCCGTTTCCTTGACCTCTCCCGTAAAACTGGTAACCGCTTGCCGCCTGGTCTCCTGGAAGCGAGTCGATTCAATCATCAGAGCGGTTGGACAAATCGCTAACGTGGGGTTGTTGATTTGCGGTGACGGCCCGGAAAGGAAAAATCTGGACACGTTGACGAAAGATTTGGGACTGACTAACCGCATCCATTTTGCAGGACAAAGAAACAGGGACGATACTTTGGCTTTGATGGCAGGTTGCGACATATTCGTGTTGAATTCCACCTATGAAGGTTTTCCCCATGTCGTTCTGGAAGCCATGAGTCTAGGACTGCCCGTCATCGCCACGTCTGCCGGAGGCACTCCTGAGTTGGTAAGAAACGGTGAGACGGGCATTTTAATCGAGAGCGATGGCGCGGACGCCCTCATATCAGCGATATTGCAGCTTATCGGTTCTCCGGAGACACTCCGGGCGATGAGAGAGAAAACGAGAGTAGAAGTAAAAAGTTTCTCTTTCCCAAAAATGGTTTGGGAAACTGAACAGGTGCTGCAAAAGGTTTCAGGGACATCCACTAGGTAAAACAGTCACACTACCTCGAAGCTATGAGTCATTCGTCTTTGCGGCAATTGTGGGAAAAAGCTCAACACAGTCGCTTTCTCCAGGACGTCAGCATCTTATCCATGTCGAATGCTGGGGCAGCGGTTCTTTCTCTAGCTCAAGCGATACTTCTAGCCCGCTGGCTCGGGCCGGAAAAATTCGGGGTTGCAGTACTGGTGATGAGCTACCCTTCCCTCCTCTTCGCCTTTTTCGATGCACGAAGTAATGCAGCAACCTTGAAGTTTGTAACGGACTTCTCAAAAGAAGGAGAACCTAAACGGGCCTTGGCAGTTTGCAAACTAGGTTACAGTGTTGATCTGGTGGTTGCTCTGACTACCTTCCTTATAGCATTGCTCACCGTTTCATGGGCACAAACCCATATCGTCAAGCAACCGGGCACTGCTTCCTTGATGATTATTTACTCCCTTGGCTTTTTACCACGAGCATTCGGTGGCACCTCAAGGGCTGTCTTGACTGTCCTTAGGCAGTTCAAGACACTCGCAATCGTTAATCTGACTGCAACATTCGTGAGAGTGGCCTTAACTCTAGTCTTGGTTTTCATAGGCTGGGGTGTATCCGGAGTCATCTGGGGAAGTTTCTTCGGTATGATTCTCTCAGGGCTGGTTCTCGGAATCCTTGCCTCTTCTCTAATGCTAAAGACCTGGGATGCATCCTGGATCAGGGCACCTTGGACTCATCTGCACGAAAAAAAGAGAGACATCTTTCGATTCCTACTCTTTACCGATCTTTCCGCCTTGACAGCACTTCTGGTGAAACAGGCCGACACTGTGCTACTGGGTTACTTTAGGTTACCGACCGAAGTCGGATACTACCGACTAGCCAAATCTTTGGCTGGGATTGTGAGCCTTCCAATTGCTTCTTTGCAGTCAGTGACTTACCAGCGAATGACATCTCTTTCGAACCATCCCTTAAAATTGTGGGAATTTGCGAAACGACTTGCGAAAAATCTCGGTCTCCCCTTGGGAGTGCTCAGTTTCGGTGGAGCATTCGCTTTATCCTGGTTAGGCCTGAAATTGGCCGGTCAATCTTATCAACCTGCCCTATTGGCTCTGCATTTATGGATCGTTGCTTACTCAGTATGGCTTACTTTCTTTTGGTTGCGCCCTTTCTATTTCGCAAATGGCTGGACGGATCACTGGTTCTATTTGAACACAATAGGAGCGGTGTTCTTTCTCACAATAGGCTTTCCCCTTGTTACGCGGTCAGGTTTTGTTGGACTCACAGTTGCCCGAATCTCTTTTCCTCTCCTGGTTCACATTGGAGGTTTTTTTGTTGGGGTACTCCTTCTTAGGAAAGCACTCTCAAAAGGCTGGACCACAAAAGCTGGCACCTGGGTCAGCGTTACGACCGTTGCCAAAAGGAAGGTCAAAAAAATTGAAGCTTTCAATCGCCAACATGCAAGATTTATCACGTCAATGCTTTCTCAAAAGGGACTCAATCGATATTTCCCTCCTCTGGTGGAGGGACCGTCAGAGAAAATTCTAACCCTCGAATGGATCGAGGGTAAACCAGTCACAAACTTTGACGAAGCGGTAACAGACATCGCATGTTTTCAGGCTCGTCTTCATACTGACGTAAAGCGTGAATGCAGCCCGGGTTTTGATTATGTATCCTTCATTGTCCAAAGAGCATCACACGCCCGTGCTCATGACACTCCGACGGAGGTTCAGGTCGTGATCGGCAAGCTTCTCGAACAACTCTCAACACTGCCCCAGCTGAATCAGCCTATGGTGGCTTCGCATCCTGATCTCTCACCGCACAATCTCATCCGGACAAATACTGGGCTAAAAATCGTGGATCTGGAACTTCTCGGGAAACATTCGCTTTATCTCATCGATCTGTTCAATGTTTGCCGGTCCTTCTCGTTAACCCGTGCACAGCTGGAGATATACCTTGAATCCTACAAGAACGCTGGAGGCGAGTTACACCCACTTGTAAAGTACTGGGACCAGGTAATGGCTTTATGGATACTACGCTGTCTTGTGAGCAGGCTTGAATCTGGAAAGAAAACCGTTCCCAGAGGATTACAGCACCTTCAATCTCAGAACCAAGATAACCGTATAACTAGGTTTGTAGGATTTGAGCCGCAGCTTCTCGAGATCGCACGATGCAGTCAATAAGTACATACGAACACCGATTGGACTTCCTGAGAAAATATGTTCCGGACAAAGACGTTCTTGAAGTCGGCCCGGCGGAGTTAGTTGGAACGACCAATCGCAACAAGCTGGAAAGGTGGCCACATCAGATCATCAAGGACCTCGCTAAGTCACTCAGTGGTCTTGAGAAAAATCTTCAACAAGTCCGCGCACTTCAGGAGCAGGGATACAACATCTTCCCCGGAGATGCCGAAAACTTTGACCTAGGTAGACGCTACGACGTCATATTTGCCGGCGAGGTGATTGAACACCTTTCCAACCCGGGTCAATTTCTTCAATGCGCTTGTAAGCATTTACATCCAGGAGGTATCCTTCTGATTACCACACCGAATCGCTTTAGCATGCGAGCGTTGAAGTCCGTCATCCTTGAAAACAAAGTCCAAAAATATCGGAAACCAATTGACGGCCACACAGCATATTACGATATTCGTTCACTTGAACATCTGCTGGAGCGAGAGGGATTCTTGATCAAGGAATTAGGCTACTATTTATGGTTTGAAGATTCCAAAGGTGGCAACGGATTGACGAATCTTGTCTATTCTTTCTTGAAACGATTTCGCTGCCATCTTCTCCCTGGCATTGTTGCCACTGCCACACCCGTGGAAATTGAACTTAGCCGCACAGCTAGGGAGAGTGCACCCAACCAGAAGTCTTGAGAAACAACGTGGAACGTCAAGACGGTCTCTATTCTCATCCCTATCATTATCTTCCCCATGAGCATAGGGAGGTGTGGAGAGTCTCAAGATCATTGTTTTGGGGTTATGAATACCTTGCCATTTTGGATACGATCTTGAGATTGGTTCGGGGAAGAGATCCATCATCGACACTGGACTTCGGCTGCGGTGATGGAAGACTGTTGTACGAGCTTTCTCAAGATTCTCCTGGTCGGCTGCTCGTTGGAGTCGACAGTTCTCATCGTGCACTGGCCCTGGCCCGAGCCATGAATATGGGTCCTCAGGGTGAGACCAAAATAGAATTCTGTAACACCCTGAACCAGGTTCAGGGTGTCTTCGATGTGGTCACAGCTATTGAAACCTTGGAACACATCGCCGATGAAGAGCTCCCGCTGGTTCTCACCACACTGTGTAAGAAACTCGACAAGGAAGGATGCTTAATTATTAGTGTCCCCACCCTAAATGTGCCATTGAACCCAAAACACCACCGACACTACAGCATCGAAGAGTTGGATACACAAATCGAAGGTCTTTTCAAGGTCGAGAAAACTCTGTACATCCACCGTCATCACTGGTTCTCTGCGATCCTCAGAAGGATGGTACACAATCGTCTCATGACAGCGGAATTCTTACCCTGGCTTTCTTTCACAACCTGGTTGTACAAACGGTTTCTTCTCATTGCCTCGCCTCATGACGGGGCTCACCTGATTGCCCTTTTGACAAGAGCTAGGCATTAGCTAGTTCCCATCCGGAAACTGGGGTTTTCAAACCGGTATTTTATTGAATAGTAATAAGTTAGCCTATCACAGCACTCTGAAAGACACCCTCTTTTGCTTGGCTATCGGGAGGAGTTCTTTGCCGCTCCGCAAAGGCACGTTAAGGCGACACCTCACCCTGCAAGATGGCGTGGAGAAGTGAGCAAACAGGGAGAAGTTATACAAGGAGTCGTGCCAGCACGACCAGGTTGTAGCTGACGACCGAAAGGTGCACGTAGCGCTGAAAGTGAGACCAACCTTTCCAGAGACAGCGAGTGAGACCAAAGACCCGTTTGGCGGTGGAGATACAACCTTCAATGCCGGCTCGGAATCGCCTCAGCTGTTTGTAGACCCAACTGGATCGGACCATATCCTGGATCTTCAATCCGCATTTCTTGGCGAAGGCCACGTCCTGAACTCCCTGATTCTTGGCCCACTTGAGATTGTCTGAAGAGGCAAAGCCCCCATCGAAACTGGCCTGGCGGGGATAACGACCGTATTGCCGACATTGATGCTGCAATAAGGGCTTGACCTGCTGGCTGTCGGCCGGATTGCCGTTCATCAGAACCGCATCCAGGATCAGCGAGGATTTGCCTACGGTCAGATAAAGCTTATGGCCAAAGAGGCTCTCGCGGGAGCCTTTTTCGATAATGTCGGTGTGTTCTTCAAAGATGGAGACGATCTTTTCGGTGGCCGGGACCTTCTGGCCCAGGATCACCCGACGCTGGGTTTGTTGGATCACTCGCCCCATTAGATCCAGATTGCGGGCCAACGCTTCGGCCAGGACCTGGCTGATGGGGTCCTGCCACCGCGGTGCCTGCTCCAGTGCCAGGGTGCCGTAACCCAGGGTCCTGCCAGCGATCTTCAAGAGATCCCGATAATGCTTTTTGCGCTTCTCGCCCCGACTGTTTCGGATGTTCAAACAACGTTTTTTGGCACCTCGGCAATGATCCACAAAAGAGAGGGACTCCTGCTGGTTGAGCCGTTTTAAAAGGCGGGTCACGACCCGAATGGAATCGTAAAGCAATTGGCTATCGAGGGGATGGCGGATGTTGCTTTGGACTCCGGTGGCATCCACTCGAATCTTACGCCCTTTCTCCAAACCTTTCTCATCAGCCCAACTGACCAGCACCCGATTGACGGCCTGCCAAGTGGAGGCTTCAATCCGCGAGATGTTCTCCTGCAAGGTGGATTTGCTGGGGGTGACCCTATAGGGGAGCCGGCAGAAGGTGCGAAAACTCTGCGAGTCGGTCAGGTGAAAAGCCAGCTTCTCGTAGGAGAACTGGTGGGTTTGTTTGATCAGAGCACAACGTAGAACCTGCTCGGCCGTCATGCCCCGGGCTCCGTTCTTGGAGCTGACTTTGTCACACAGATCGTGTAAAACCAGATCGGAGATCGATGGATTTTGATCCAGGATCTTGGAGATCGATTCCAGTTCCCGGGCCAGGCGATGATCGGGCCAGGAAGGGGAAAGAGGGAGTTGATTTTCTCGGTTCTTACGCATTTTCGGGCTCCTGGTTTTGTTTTAAGTCGTTTGTTTTTATTGTTTTACACCAAATAACTTATCAAACGACCCTGACAAAATCAGAGCTCGAAAATGCGTACTTACCCTTTTATTTCCAACTATTTACAGTCTTCCGGATGGGAACTAGCTAACGGGAGTGGACCTGGATTCCGAGGATATGACATCAGATCGAAAAGCCTGTTGGGTAGGTGGAGCTCGCTACGATTCTCCTTTGGATGAGACGTCTGCGAAAAAGTTTCAGGCTCTGAAACAAGTAGGTGAAAACTTTGTCATCGGCTTTTCAACCAACACCAAACCACGCCACTTTGTTCAACACGCTCGGTTCTATTTACTTCCGCAGTGGAGACTCCCAACACTGCGCTACCTGACATTTTTCGCCGTCACTCCAATCCTGATCCTTTGGTTGGTGAAAAGATATGGCATCAACGTTTTGATTGCCCAGAGCCCCTACGAGGGCTTCGCCACTGCGTGGGCCAGAATCATCGCCCGGATTCTCTTCAGGAAGAAAATTGCATTGATCGTGGAAAGTCACGGCGATTTTGAACGTTTCCTATTCTTGCAACGAACGACCGTTCTTTCCTTCGTTTACCCGCCTATTATGAAAAAAATCGCGCACTTCGCTTTGACACGTGCAGATGCTCTGCGTGCCGTGTCGAGGGCCACAAGACGGCAGCTGGAAGTCCTATCACCTGTGAAACCACTCGTACAGTTTCCAACCTGGACTGATATCGAGGTCTTTCTCAAAGCAGGCGAGAAGAAGAAGACTTATCCAGCTCCAACGATACTTTTTGTTGGAAATCTCGTTCCCGGTAAGGGTGTAGACGTGTTGATAGAGAGCTTTGCCCACATTTCCGGGGAATTTGATCAAGCAAAGTTAGTACTGATCGGAAAAGCTGAAGACAAAAACTATGAAAAGACACTGACGATGAAGTCGAACCAGCCCGCGCTGGAGAATCGAATCACATTTCTAGGACATCTGCCACAGTCTCAGTTGGCTCACCATATGGCAGAGGCAAGTGTGCTAGTGATACCCTCGCTTTCGGAGGGCCTGGGAAGAGTCGTCTTCGAAGCGATGGCTTGCCGCACGCCGGTCATTGGATCACGAGTTGGAGGGATTCCAGAGATGATTCAAGGGGGCACAACAGGCTTTCTTGTACCCCCTGGGGACGTGTCGGCCCTGACAGGAAAACTCAAATGGATCTTGGAACATCCTCAAAAAGCAAGAACTATGGGAGACTGCGCTCGAATATACGCCGAAAACTTCTTTTCCGAGGAGTTGTACATTCGAGGATATTCCGCGCTCTTTGAGAAGGGTATGGCTTCTAAGAGTGACTCAGATGCAAAAGACTATGCGTCTCCTCTGGTTTAATCTCGTTACGGATTTCGACGACCCTGTACTGGGATTCACAACCTCTTGGATCCGCGACATCGCCAAGCTGGTGGAATCCATCCAAGTCATTACAATGCGCAAAGGGAGGATGAACCTCCCCCAAAACGTGAGAATCACTTCCGTGGGTAAGGAGAGAGGATTCACCGAACCAAGACGTGCTTTCGAGTTTTATCGTCACCTGCTCCGCATCCTCCATCAGGAACACATCGATGTCTGCTTTTCCCATATGATCCCTATTTTCTCCGTACTTGCTGCACCCATTCTAAAAACACGAGGGATTCCTATCGTTACCTGGTATGCGCACCGCCAAAGGAGCTTTATTCTGAACCTGGCTCACAGCCTTTCAGATCGGATGGTTTCCATCAATGTGACCTCCTACCCCTATCCAGGAAGGAAGCTGACCACCTTGGGACACGGTATTGACACGGAGCTTTTTAGACCTAATTCAACAATCTCTCCAGCTGACCCTCCATTAATTCTCTTTGTAGGACGCCTCTCCCCAATTAAGGACCCCGTAACATTCATTCGAGCTGTCCGCCTCCTAACAAAAAAGCATCGTTTCCAGGTTGCTCTTATCGGACCGATACTGGGACGAGATCGGGAATACTCCAGAACTCTCATGAAAGAGATAGAGCAATTGCGAAAAACGACTCCTTCACAATACATCGGAGGTCTACCCCAGAAGCAGTTGGCAAGTTGGTACCAGAAATGCTTTGCTCTAGTTAACTGTTCCCCATCGAATAACGCCCTCGACAAGACGGTCCTCGAGGCAATGGCCTGTGGCAAACTCGCACTGACCTCCATATCTGGCTTTGAGACGACAATGGAGCAAGAAACGCCCTTTCTGTTGTTCCAGGCAGGTGATCCCTCGGACCTCGCCTCGAAGCTAGCAAACCTGCTTCAGCTCTCAAGAAAATCTGTGGAAGATATGGGCCACTATTTAAGAAGGCAAACGGTGCAAAATCACAGCCTTGGCAAGTTAGCGGAAAATTTGACGACTCTGCTGCATAAACTGAAGGACTGATCACGTAGACAGCCGAAAGGGTGGCAGTTCTTTCGGTTAATCGCTGTCCTACAGATGTTCGAGGCGCGGTTACTTCAAGAGGAATCTCGACGATTGAAACTCATTTATATCGCCAACGCAAGATTACCCACAGAGAAGGCGCATGGTTATCAGATCACCAAAATGTGTGAAGCTTTTTCCGAACTGGGTGTCGAAGTTCTTTTGCTGCATCCCCATCGCTATCAGCACAATTCGCCGCCACGAAACAAAACAGTCTTTGAATACTATAACGTTCGTCCCGTGTTTGAAGTCCGGACACTCGCCAACTGGGATATCGTCCGGCTCAACTCGTGGTTGTCCTACGGGGTATTCGCACCCCTTTTTCTTGCTCACGCCATACTCTGGGGGCTTTACGCCTCCCGTGTAGCCCAGCGGGAACAGGGGCAGCTCTACTACACCCGCGACAGCAGCGTCGCTTACTGGTTGGTCAGGTTGGGACTGCCAACAGTTTACGAAGCTCACAGGGTTCCCAGACGTGGCCAGCGTTGGCTACTGAGACACATCGCTCGCCATCCGTCCTTATCGCTCGTTCCGGTCCTGACTTCATTCATCAAAGAACAGTTTGTAACCCTGGGGTTCCCAGAAGAGAAGATGCTTGTCTCGCCGGACGCAGTAGACCTCAGCTTATTCGAAAATCTGCCTAGCAAGGAAGAGTGCCGTCGGCTCTTGGAATTGCCCTTGCAGCGCCCCATTGTCGGATATGTCGGCCGCTTCCAAACGATGGGGAGCGAGAAAGGAATTTCTGAGCTGATTGAATCCATGGTGTATTTACGCTCCGCCGGCGGGAAGAACCCTTTACTCTTGTGCGTAGGCGGCCCCATGAGTGAGGTTGACAGTTATCTCGATACAGCGTACTCGATGGGAGTCCCCCGACAAATGTTGAAAATGATGGACCGAGTTCCCAACTCAGAGGTTCCGCGAGTGATCAAGGCTTGCGACGTTTGCACCATCCCCTGGCCCTGGACTGAATTTTCGGCCTACTATACTTCTCCTCTGAAGCTTTTCGAGTATATGGCGGCCGGTGTTCCCATCGTTGCCAGCGATCTGCCCTCCCTGAAGGAGATTTTGCGACACGACGAAAATGCCTGGTTAGTCCTACCAGGGGAGCCTGCCGCTCTGGCGGAAGGAATAAAAACCCTTTTGACCGATCAAAAGCGGGCTCAGCGACTTGGCCAAAAAGCCTGCGAAGAAGTAAAAGGATACACATGGGGGACCCGTGCAGCTCAGATTGTCGAACTCATTAAAGAAAACAAGGGTTCGTAATTCGTGTCATCTGCTCACGGCACCCGCCAGAACCTATCGACTTATCATAGAGTCGGAACGAACTTGAGAATCCTTCACATCCAGAAGGTTGCCGGGATAGCAGGTTCCGAAAACCACCTTTTAACCCTGCTACCCGCTCTGAGGGAAAACGGTTTCGAGCCCACCATGCTGGTCTTAGCGGGCCGGGGGGACCGCCCGGCCTCCTTCATCACTTCTATGAAGTCCAGAGGCATCGACTGTGAAATGATCTCCATGAGAGACAATCTGGACCCCTTGCTCCCAATTCGACTGGTTCAATTCATGCGAGCACACCCCAGTCACCTCGTTCACACTCATCTCATTCATGCTGATCTTTATGGAACACTGGCCGCGCGTCTAGCGGGAGTCCCTGCTGTCGTTTCCACAAAACACGGTTACAATCCCTGGCGTGCGAAACGGTTCTATGCTTGTCTCGACCGTCTGGCATCGTTCTTTCAAGACCGGATCATAACCATCTCGGATGCCTTGTTACACTGGCTTGTGAAGGTCGAGGGTCTGCGTCCAGAAAACCTATCCACCATTCACTACGCACTGGAGAGGGACCGCTTCCGACCTTCGGTGTCCGCAGATCTATCCTTGGAAGTTTCACCTCCTGTAATAGGAACGATCAGCCGTTTGATTCATCAAAAGGGTATCCACGTCCTGTTAAAGGCTTTTGCGGCCTGTAACAAAACTCATCCTTCGAGTTCTTTAGTCGTGATTGGAGATGGCCCAGAGCGCTCCAACCTTGAGAATTTGGCCCGAAAACTGGGTCTAGGTAACAGGGTGCATTTTTTGGGTCATCGAGCCGATGCCCACAGGATTCTCCCCCAGTTTAACATCTTTGCCTTTCCCAGCTTCGGAGAAGGCTTTGGATTAGTATTGTTGGAAGCAATGGCTTGTAGCAAACCGGTTGTGGCTAGCGACGTCATGTCTATCCCAGAGATCGTTCAGCAAGGGAAGTCAGGGCTTCTCGTCCCGGCCCAGGACGTCTCGGCGCTGGCCGAAGCCCTGGACACACTCATTGAAGATCCTGAGCTGCGGGATCGATTCGGGAAAGCAGGCTTCCAGCGGGTCCGGACAGAATTCACGGTCGAACGTATGGTCCGGAAAACTGCAGAGGTGTATCAGGAGGCAAGCCAGTCATCGCGGTAGGGATTTAGTCTATCTGAAGTCAACCCATCCCGAGACTTCTCTTCCAACTCTCTTTTTGAGCTGTTCTACATCTTCTGCGAAGTATCTCCTCAGTAAATCGCGGTCAGCTTGACTTAACTGAGGGGTTCCCGAGGTGAGATAACCCTCATAGAAGAAGTTAAATAATTTGCTGTTTCTTAACAGCGACGTCAACCGGGGGCTCTTTGTTACCATTTCTTTCACCTTATATAAGAACGGGTGCCTCAACATAGCGTTTTTACTGGTAGACATGGTAGAGAGTTCGATGTCACGAAGGCTAAAGAAGTCAAGAATTCTTCCCAGGACATCATCTGTATGGGCGATAAATCTTTCAAAAGAAACAATTTGGAATTGGGTTTGATCGAAATATGAAAGCCACTGTTCCTCAAGGATTTGACAATAACGGCCCCTTTCCAGATAGTTCGGGTACAATTCAAGAAAGTCCACGAGATTCTTTGGTGCTTTCGGATACGTCGTACGATGTTGCCTAAAGTATCCCGTTCTCAAATGCATCTGGTAATGAGAATGAACGTAGTCGATAGGATTTCTAAGAATGAGTAAGAACAAAGGCGGTGGATCTGTGACCAGACGTTTAATCCGCGCAGCAGCCTGCTTCCCCTGCATAAAGTATTTGGGTGAGGTGTCCACTGCATAACCATTTTTTGCAAACGAGTTGATGTACCATTCCACGCCACGGTCGAAATGGCGGGTATAAAAAGCTACCTCTTGAAAGCTAAGCGTCACGTCAGGGTGGGCCCTCAAGAGATTAAAAAGATAGGTACTTCCTGCTTTTTGTGTCCCGATATGGAAAAGGTGTGGCAACCTCACTTCTCCTCCCATTTCAGTGGATGACTCATCCCAGAAAAAAGAATCCTGCTATGTTACCACTTGACCGGATCAGGATTGTGCGGGTCATTGCCAGGTTAAACATTGGAGGACCGTCCCTTCACGTGGTGAATTTGAACAAAGGGCTGTCTTCTGATCGGTTTGAGTCTCGCCTGGTTATAGGTAGTTCCAATCCAGGTGAGGGGTCCATGTTGGACTACGCAGAGGAAAACGGGATACATCCGTTGGTCGTTCCCGAAATGGTCGGTGAAGCCAGCGTGAGGCCTCGTGATATGAAAGCCCTACGCAAGCTCTTCCGGCTCATCGTCGACGAGCGTCCTCATATCGTTCACACCCACACGGCAAAAGCTGGATTTCTCGGGCGTCTGGCAGCCCGGTTGGCCCGGGTTCCGATCGTCATTCATACTTACCACGGACATGTCCTAGACGGATATTACGGTTTTCTGCGGAATTGGCTGCTACAGCGAATGGAAAGGGGACTGGCCCTCACCACCGATCGGATCGTGGCGGTCAGCCCGCTAGTCAAACAGGACTTGTTGAGGTATCGAATCGCTCCACCCGAAAAAATTAGTGTCATTCCTCTGGGATTTGATTTGGAGCCATTCTTTCAGTGCGGGTCACTGAAAGGCGAATTTCGCAGGGAACTTGGACTCGATCCGGGCATCAGTCTGGTCGGAATACTGGGGCGGATCTTTCCAATCAAGAATCATCACCTTTTTCTGGAGAGCGCCGCCCAGGTTGCGGAGCGAGAGTCGAATGTGCGCTTTGTGATCGTTGGAGACGGTGTTCTCAGATCGACTATAGAGACCTATTCGGAAAACCTGGGTATACGTGACCAAGTCATCTTTACGGGATGGCGCAGGGATTTACCTCGAATTTATGCGGATCTCGATGCATTGGTGATCTCGTCAAACAACGAGGGAACACCCGTCTCGGTAATTGAAGCGATGGCTTCCGGTTGTCCTGTGGTGGCAACCCGCGTGGGAGGTCTTCCGGACATCGTGCAAAATGGAGAGACCGGCTATCTCGTTCCGGCCAAACAACCGCAGGCACTGGCAACAGCTATACTCAAACTGATTGCGGATCCTCAGAGAGCCGAGCAAATGGGCCGGTCTGGCCAACTCTCCGTCAGAGAGGCCTTTTCCACGAATCGTTTGGTCTGTGATACTGAAAACCTCTATGAAGAGTTGTTAACTTCTAAAAAACTACTCTGAGCTCCTCCTGGCCTAACGAAAATATGCTTGCTAACGAGCTGTGGATTTTGATCACTTCAACCGTGGTGTCACTGGCACTCACTCCGCTTGCAGCCATGCTGGCTGTCCGACTTGAGATGTTGGATCAACCCGGCCCACGGAAACTGCACTCTCGCCCTATCCCCGTACTGGGTGGATTGGCTATTTATGTTGCCTTCCTTCTCTCCATAGGACTTTTTCTGCCTGGAGCTTTTTGGAGAGAAGCGGCCGCAGTCTTGGCTGGTGCCACTCTCCTCCTCTTGACTGGAATACTCGATGACCTAGGTCGGCTGCACCCTCAAGTCAAGCTGATGGGAATTATGCCGTTGGCAGCGCTGATCCTGGCGCTGAGCGGAATACGGATCGCTTCCTGGCCTTTCAGCTCGTATCTCCCCGAATCAGCCCACGGGCCCTTAAGCCTGATTGTAACTGTCTTCTGGGTTGTCGGGGTTACGGCTGCCTTCAGCATCCTGGACCACATGGATGGACTCTGCGCCGGAGTGGCTGCTATGGCATCCGCTTTCTTCTTGCTTTTAGGATTCCTTCAAGATGACGTCTTGGTGAGCTCTCTAGCAGCAGCTGTCCTGGGCGGAGCGCTGGGATTCCTGAAATGGAACTTCAAGCCGGCCAGGATTTTCATGGGCGACGGTGGTGCTATGTTCCTCGGATTTATGTTGGCCACCTTGGGGCTCAAGACTACCTCCGGAGGGCAGGGATACAACTGGGTAGTACCCGTTTTCGTCCTCGGAGTGCCGATTTTTGATACCGCCCTCATCATCATCTCTCGCCTGCGAAGGGGACTCCTACCATTTAGTTCTCCCGGCAAGGATCATACGGCCCACCGTTTGGCCGATCTCGGCCTTGGCCAAAGAAAGGCTGTACTCTCCCTTTACATCGTCGGTTGGGCTTTCGGACTGATCGCCCTGGTTTTCGGCCTTCAATAGGGAGCAGAGTCGCCCTTCGGACTGCCCTCCGAAAATTTTCGCGCTAAGTGATCCACACACAGAAAAGCCCGGCTGGCCATCAGCGCTAGAGAAAGTCCCAAGAGGAAAGGCGGTCTTAACAGATCATAGTCGTGAAGATACACGAGTTGGTACTCAACACCTGCCTTCAGAGAGCTGGTGAGGCGGCGTTTGCCTAAAAGTCTGTTCCTGAGTGTGTGGGTGGTCGGGACTAGAATCAAAGGGCGGTCCTCAATGAACCTTTTTTCAGCTTCCGTCAGCCATAGATTCGGACCGGCTTTCCGCCCCTTGCGCAGAGCAGGTACCCTAGCCGACAATCATAATCAAAACCCAGATTCATCAAGGCTGAATATACAGCATCCGTGACAATCCATCCTCCGGAGGTGAATCCTCTGGGTTTGGAAATTCGGCATAGCCACTGAAAATCCCGCTCAATACAGTTTCGAATGTTTTCGGCACTCAGGTCGTTGCGCTTGTTAGGCTTGTACAATGATTTGCCAGCATAGAAATGAATGTGCTGACCAATTTCCTGCTCATAGTTAGCGGCCAGGGCTCTGACCCGATCTGAGATATCCCTTCCTGCCACCACTGAGCGAAACGGGTAAATGAAGAAAGTGGCTTTCGAGCCCAGGCGGCGCATGATTGCCAGAATCATTAACCGTCTTTTCCAGACCTTGTCATCATGCAGTCTCTCAGTATGGAAAGCCAATGCCTTCATCATATTGTTTGAGATTCCTCATCTTTGTGCATCTCAGGTTTACCCGTTTATCTTAAAGAAGAGCGATCATCTGATACAACTTGACTTCTTCTGCAGGGCTGTCTATATAATGCGTATCTTGAATCGATTCCTGGATTCGAGGGAACATTTTCAGTTGAAAGTCAGTCCCCGTGAAGTTTGACGTCATCATCATCGGTGCTTCAACTGCCGGGCTCTACGCTGGGGAGTGTCTCGCTCTTGCGGGAAAAAAGGTCGGCCTCTTTGAGAGGCAGAGAGAACTCACACCTGCTCGCCGCACTTTAATAGTCACACCCCTTCTTCGCAAAGCCCTGGGAACTCTCCCAGACCATTTAGTCCTTCATGAAATTGACGTCATGGAAGTAGCCACTTCCAACAGAGCGCTGAGTATTCCTCTGAAGGAGCCGGATCTGATTGTAGAACGGTCGAGTCTGACTCATTGGCTGGCTTCGAAATTTGAGACCGCGGGAGGAGGCTTATTTCTCGATCATCGTTTCAAGGGCTTTCAAGAGAACGGCGATGGCCTTGGTATCGAATTGCAAACCGCACAAGGGGAGTCGATCGTTGTAGCAAAAGAGGCAGTGATCGGGGCGGATGGCGTCCGTAGCAAGGTGGCGGAGGAAGCCAGAATTCCCCAACCGAATTCACTTCCCATAGTACAGGCTGAAGTGACGCTGCCGTCTGACTGGAATCCCTCAGTCACAAAAGTTTGGTTTGACACTGAGGAGACCCGCTTTTTTTTCTGGCTGATTCCCGAATCTCCGGATAAGGGAGTCGTCGGATTGATTGGCGATCACGGCCGTAAAGCTCGGGAGAGTCTGAGAAGGTTTCTGGCCCACCACAATCTTGAACCGAAAGCCTATCAAGCCGCTCAAGTTGCCCTGTTCAGTCCCAGGCTCAAACCCTGGACTCGAATCGGAAGCACTCCGGTTTATCTGGTGGGAGATGCCGCAGGGCAAGTTAAGGTGACGACCGTGGGAGGAACTGTGAGTGGATTTCTGGGTGCACAGGCCGCCGCCAGAACTGTATTAGAAGGCAAATCCTACAGGGCACAGCTCCGGGGAGTAAAGCGAGAACTCAATGCTCATTGGCTTCTCCGTTTACTGCTGGACCGTCTGGACAACAGAGGCTATGAACAGCTGGTGAAAACGGTGACATCAAAAGTACGCAACTTCTTGAGTCGATACGACCGAGACTCCATGGATCCCGTGGTCTGGCGTTTGCCGATTCTTGAACCCCGACTGTTCAAGGTGCTCTGGAATTGCCTGCGAGGAAGACCTCACAAGCGCACACCGCCAAAACGGCAAAATAAGCTGTTTCTCCCGGAAATGGATTAGAAGCGGTCGTTCCTCATCGGGAAGGGGCTCCCCCTGGGTTATTTCGGTCGTTTTCGATCACCCGCTCCAAGTCGTTTTCGATCGCCCGCGCCAACCGGTCGAGCCTTTCCCTATATTTTGGGTTGGTGCCGTCGGCTTCAACTGCTAACCGATAGTGCTCAAGAGCCTTGTCGCGTTCATCTTGCAACTCGTATATTTGAGCCACCATATAGTGAGTCACACCATATTCGGCAATGATCTCAAAAACTCGGTCAAAATGTTGCAAAGCTCGATCCATGTCTCCCTTGATCACATAGGCTGTGCCCATATTGTGATGGGCATTGACGTAATAAGGATAAGCCTCCAGAAATTCTTCTGTCTTTTCGATCGCAGCATCGACATCACCTGCTTCCAGATGCGCTCTGCCCATCTGAAAGAGAAACTCCTTCCGGTAGGGATTGTGGTCATAGCCCTCCCTGGCTTGAAGAATAGCTGCAGCCCAATCCTGTTGGGAAGCGAGTGCATCGACTCTCCTGTAGAAGCCATCCGCTATCAGTCGATTGTATTGAAAGGGGAGCAGTACCAGGAGGAATAAGAAGATACAGGCAACACTGGCGCTGACAGCCCAGGGAGGAAGGGTGATAGATGTCTTGCCTTGCCCAACAGGGTTCTCAGGCTGGATGGGTTGCGAGGAGCATCCTCCCAGAACGCCCAGGTAAAGGGCAAAGACAAAAGTGGGTGTGGCCAACTGAAAAGGGAAACTGAAGAAAGCGGTGATCGAAAGGCCACCCAAAGCGACGATGACTCCCATGAGGAGATAGCGCAACTCTCCTTTTGTTTCTCCATCCAGCAGAGCGATAGAAGTCTTGATCGAGGCAAAGAGAAGCCAGCCCAAGAAAAACAACCCCACCATCCCCAGTTCGGCGAAAGTCTGAGCATAATCGTTGTGCGCTTTGCGCCACTCCCTTTCTTCATTGAAAACCGGGTCCACCACCGCACTCCTCTTGTAACGGGGATACAAGACGGGAAAGTTGCCCACACCCACCCCTCTTAAAAGGTTCTCCTTTCCCATATAAAGCGTGTTTTGCCAGAGACGCAACCGAACGCTTAGACTGTCCCCGACTGGAGTTGCGGCCGCCTGCACCGGTTGCGGCTGAGAAGGGTTCTCACCACCGGCCGGTACGGCCTGCTCAGAGACCCGAGGCGGCTGGGGTTGTACCCCCGGCACTACCTCTCGGATTCGCTGGTAGGCGGCACCCACCTGCCACCGGAAACCGGAGGGAGTCAAATTAATGAAAATAAAGACCATCAGGGCGCAGACCGCCACCGCCTTCTTCTTATTGGCTCCCATGGGCGGGGCCAGTTGCCACTTGAAGTGGTCGCGCCCGATTAATGTTGCAAAAAGCAAGAATTCAACCGTCACGGCCAGCCAGGCGGCTCTGGTTCCGGTGTAGAAGAGAAACAGGCCTAGAAGACCCAACGCGGCCGCGGTCAACAGGACATGAAGACGCTTTTGACTGAGCAGAAAAAAGCCAACAGCCAAAGGGATTGTCAAGACCATGAACTGAGCGACCATGTTTCGGTTGGAAAAGGTGGCTGCCGGGGGTGTCATCTGGGGAACCCAGCTGACTTCGAGGAGATACTGGCAGATACCCAGTAGAGCAACGAAAGTGCCTGTCAGCAAGAGAACCGCCAGGAGGCGCCGGATGTCCCGTTCACTCTCAAACAGATTTACGGTGAGAAAGAAGAGAATCAAGCAGGCACCCCAGTTGGTCCATATCTCCAAGCCTTCATAGAAATTGTGGGCCCAAAGCAGGGACAGGCCCGCCCATGACACAAAACCCAGAAGAGGAAGGTTAAAGGGCGTTCTCAGGATCCTGAACTCATTTTGAGAAGCGGCTCCCAGGAGCCACACCAGCAGAATTAAGACAACTCCCCCCTGGATCAGCACCGCCCGCGGCAAATCGACGTAGTTGTAAAATCCTTCTAGAAAAACGAAGGGCACAACCAGGGCCAGGATCAACTGGAGCCCTTTGGCCAGGCCGCTCCAGTCAAAACCCGGGGAGACGCTACGCTCCCTCTTTGACTTCCGAGCGCGTTTGGGCCTTTTCTTTGACATTTGCAGGCGATTGTATCCGAAATGTCGAGAACTTGTGCCCGGGACACTTTTTCCGTAATCTCATTTTGTTCAATGCAACTGAAAGAACGGAGCTATAGAAATAGGATGCTGACTCACGCCATGGATCGATTGATCGTGCGCAACCCTGTTCGGGTCTTTTGGATCTATCGACTGTTTATCTGGCGCTCGGCAATCAGCGACCTCAGGTACCGCTATGCAGGTTCCGCCATGGGCGTTTTCTGGAATGTCTTGATCCCGCTCCTGCAAATCTTGATTTTGACCATCGTCTTTTCTCAAATCATGGAAGTTCGATTGCCCGGTGCAGGTTCTGCAAAAGCTTTTGCGATTTACCTTTGCTCCGGACTGCTCCCCTGGCTGGGATTTTCGGAGTGCGTCTCCCGAGGAACCCAGTCCTTCCTGGAAAATGCCACCTATCTTAAGAAACTTCCCATCCCCGAGCAGATCTTCGTGGCTCAAAACGCCTTAGGAGGAACCTTGAGTGTGGGTATTTCAATGGTTATCCTCTTTTTTCTCAACATCGTTCTCAAGGCACCCATTACCTGGACCTGGCTGGCTGTGCCTGTCGTGATCCTCCTGCTTCAGTCCTTTGGCTTCGGGCTTGGGCTGATGCTGGGAAGCTTGAATGTATTCTTCCGTGATATCGGTCAAGGGCTCGGGATCCTTCTTCAGATGTGGATGTGGTTGACGCCCATCGTTTACGTGAAAGACATTCTCCCTGCTCTTTTCCAAGAGCTTCTGGTGTTCAACCCTGCATTTCCCTTCGTCGATTCCCTTCAGGGCATCATTGTTAGCGGGTCGTGGCCTGCCCCATGGCATTGGGGACTCATGACCTTTTGGGCATTGACGGCTCCCCTGGCTGGATATATGATCTTGGGGAAACTCAGAACAGAAATCCGAGATGTCATATAGATATCCTATGATAAGTGGGTTAGGAGGGAGTTTCGCCAAAGGGCCGGTGATCGGTGCCTAAAAGCGAAAGGTGCTGCTTACGGATGTTTTTTTGGTGGTCTGCGTCACTGTTGGGCTTTCGCAATTTCGTTAAAATCTTCCGCATGGGCGTTAGTGAAGTCGTTAATCAAGTTACCAATTATGGCCACTGCGACGTGATCTTTTTAAAAAAGACGCATATTTATCGCATTTTTACTTGACATGAAAAGGTGAATTTTGGCATCTTGTTCGATGAGGAGAGGAATCAACGAGAGAAATCCTTATGTATTGCGACTCAGCCCGTGCTAGCAGCCGATTTTTTTCGCAACAGAAAGCAGATACAAGATTACGAAGATAGCTTGTGACGGAGGTAGCCTAAATCATGTTTTTCAACCAAACTAGGAGAATCACCATGAATTCAACTCGGATCATATCCTTCACTCTTTGCCTCGGCTTGGCCTGTCTACTGATGATGGGAAATGCCCTGGCAGGCACCACCAAAGTCTCTGCAGAGGTTAAGTACGCTCGCGAAGTAGGCGCCGCCAAAAAGGCGTATGTCATACCAGCAGGGAACATGATTACGCGCAAGATGCTTATCCTACCTTCCGCGAGCTTCTTCGTAACGGTCAGCCTTGGTGGCAATGCGGAATTTGACGACGACGAAGGACGTCTGCCGATAGAGACAGACCTGCAGACCGCGTTGGTAGGTGGTGGTTCAATCACCCGTAGCCTTTTCGGGACTCCAGCTGACGGGGACAAATCCGTAGAGTATTTGGCGAGGCTCCCCGTTAACCTAGATGACTTAAGCGACTTCCCGACGCTTACCTTGAATACCGCAGGTTGGGGAATCCAAGATCCCGACAATGTGCTAGGTGGCGGCGGAACCATCAACGTCACTGTCACGACGCGAGCCTCCGACACCGGTGCAATGATCGATGCAGGTACCGACTCCGCCGCGTGGTTGAAAGGAATTTACGGTGTGACCGTTACTAGAGATTTACTCAAGTCCAGTACCGCCACTATTGATGTCGCCACTACCCGGACCAAGTTCGTCGCGGAGGAAACAGACGACGCTGCTAATGACAACACTGTTAATATGGACAAGGGTGCCACCTTGGGTGTTAACGGCACGACGGCAGGTGTTTTAGCCGCTGACGGCGTTAGCGACTACTTACTAACTGGGGCCGAAATGATAGAACTGGTGATCACTGGCGATCTGACCGGAATCACCGAAATTGTCTTGAATGACGACGGGGTCGCCGAGACGATGGCGGATGGCGAGATGAGGCTAGCACAGAGTGATGAGGATTTTGACCTCGCCAATGGTGTCGCCACGCTGGAGTTTGCTGGCGACAACTCCGATTTGATTGGCGCGGAGGTAACCATCACCATCATCGTCGATGGTTCGACAAACCTTAATCCGCGAACGCTTAATCTTGCTGTTAATCTTGATCTTGGGGAGGATGCCAACGGCCGCGAACTGGTTTCCACAAGTCTGACCGTGTGGAAACTCAATGGGACGGTCTTTCTTGCCAACTTTGTTAACGGCAACAGCGATATGTTCCACTCGCGAGTCTATCTCTTTAACCACGGGCCGGTGTCTGGGGACATCACCGTACGGGCGTTCACGCTTCCAACTTCGGGCGATTCCACCCTAGTGGGAACAGCTGATCTTGGAAGCCTCACGTCGTGGTCGGGACGGAATATCCGAGTGGCGGAAGATGTGTTGATGCAGATTACGGACCTGCCTTACACTGCCGACGGTGGTAATCTGGTTCTCGAAATTACGATCGATGCCAACAACATCGCCGGTACTGCACAGGTCTTCCAGAATGACCTGTCGTCGTTTGGCATTTACCAACTCAAAATGATTAACTAGCTTGGAGATCTAGTGGGGGGCTCCTGCGTCTTAGCCGGGAGCCTCCCGGCGATCCAAAGGCCTGGAAGACCCAACCGATGAATTTGTGGGATCTGATGCCGTGAAAAGGGGGACCTCCAAAAAGGGTTCCCCTTTCTTTTTTATACATTCAAAGCGGTTGAGGAATACCGAATGGACTTTCGGAAGAGAGACAGGGTAGTGGAAGGGTGTAACTGGCTCATGGTGGGTGTAGCCGCGGGATGGGTTGCCTATACCTTCGCCGGGTCGCTCTTCTCACCAGCCGACTCAGCAACAGGTTTATTCCCATCAGCGATTGTGCAGCCGGCTTCCCTATCTACAGAAGTGGCACCCGTCCCCGTTTGGGGAAGCGAAAGCAACAGCGCTAACCCGTCAAACCCAGCCTTAGATCGCGCTGTTAAGCCCTCTCGCGCTTCTACGACGTCCCGTTCAGAGCGACCACCTCGAAGGCCTTCGCCACCACCCGAGCGCAATCCCTGGGGGGACGCACCCTACGTCGTAGCGCCCGAAGTCCCCATTCCCCTATTAACACCACTCCCCCCGGGAGTCGGTCCCGACTTTTAAAGCAGCCCCTGCACTCCTTCCTTTCTTGACTTCTGATCCAGCAATCCGCCATATTCTTTTTTCATGAGGCGACTGGCTTCTGTGGATGGGTTACGCTCTCCCACCTTCCGGTCCTTTATGACCCGGGTGAATGGCTTCGCCCAGGAGCATGGGTTAAGAGTCCATACCGATTGGTCCAAGGTCTGGGAGTATCCGTGGATCTGGCAGTATCTCAGTTCCCTGCACTTTCCGGATCTAAGAATCCTGGATATTGGCTCGGAAATCTCCCCCATGCCCTGGTTCCTGGCTTCTTTGGGTGCTGAGGTGTGGATGACCGAGACCGATCCCGCCCATCTCGCCAAATGGGAGGAGCTCAAAGAGGCTCACGATCTTGCGATCCATTGGGATCTGATTTCCGGCCCTGAAGGTCTTCCCATGGCCGATGAGACCTTTGACGTGGTCACCTCTTTCTCCGTCATCGAGCATATTGAGGACAAAGAGTCCGCTTTGGACGAGGCGGTGAGGGTCCTGAAGCCCAAAGGCCTTTTTTGCCTAACCTTTGATATCTGTGAAGCCTCACTGGGAATGACTTTTCCCGAGTGGAATGGAGAGGCCCTGGATATGGCAGCCTTTGATCAATTGATCTGGAACCACACCGACCTGGAACCTCTGGATCCTGGAGCGTCTTGGAATACTGAGGACATGGAGACCTTTCGGGGGTGGAACCTGCAATCCTCACCCCATCACAATTATGTAGTGGGAGGTGCTGTTTTTCGAAAAAAAACAGGGCGAACTCAAGTGGCTGCCCGTGAGGAGCAGCGATTGATGCGTGTCCACCAGCTCGACACGGGATTGGGCTCCGGCAATACCGGGGACGACGCCATGTTCCTGGCTGCCCAGGCGCGTCTTGGGCCTGAATTCGAATTGAGTACGGAGATTCATTCCCTGAAGAGAACTGCGGTCTTGCCCCAGGGAGTTCGCTACCTATCGGTGGAGGACTCCGCAGCGATAGAAAAAAGCGTCCGAGAAGCCGACCTAGTTTTTCTGATCGGGGACACACCGGTGATGGATCAGTGGGGCCTGGCCTGGCCACTACAAGCTAACGCGGGAAAGCTTCGACTCTGCCATAAACTGGGCAAAACGGTCCATGCTCTGGGTGTGGGCGTGGATCGGTTGCAAAATCCCGAAGGCCTGCGGATCTTCCAGGAAACCTACTTGCCCATCGTTTCCTGGTCGGTTCGCTCCAAGCATTGCAATCAAGCGCTGCTGGAAATGGGCGTTCCCGAAGAGAAGATTGTGGTGGGAGCCGACTGGGCCTGGCTGCTGTCTCCCCAGATCGATTCCGAGTGGGCCCATGAGTCCTTGCAGAAAGCCGGGGCATCTGAGGACAAGCTCCCCATCGGAGTCAATCTGGTCAACGAAATCTGGAAAGACCAGGTAGAGATGAAGAAAGCCTGGGGAATCCTGTTGGATCGGTTGATCGAAAAATACGACGCTGAGATATTTTTCTTTTGCAACGAATCGCGGGAAGGAGACTACTTTGATCGGGCGGCAGCGGCCGAGGTTCGTCAAATGATGAGTCATCCTTCTATCATGGTGCCCAGCCGCTACTACGAACCCAATCAGATGATCTCCCTGGTGTCCTGCATGCAGTTGACCCTCAGCCAGCGATATCATTTCACGCTGTTTTCCGTTTTGGCCGACGTCTATCCAATTTCCATTCAGCGGGGTCAGAAAATGGAGGGCTTGAACCAGGAGCTGGATCTGCCTTTCGTGGGGGACATGACTCATCTCGATGAGACGAGCATTGAGCGGGAAATCGAGGCTGTATTGAGCGACGCCGAGACCAGAATGGAGCCTCTCAGAGTGCGCCGGAAACATCTGGAAGCACGTGCCATGAACAACCTCTCCTTGGTAAGATACTGATTGGCCCCAAATTCCGAAGTTGTAGTGGCCGCTCTCAGAGCGGCTTGGAAAGGAACGATCATCCGTTTTAACAACGGACACTACATATTTTGTTGACCATGGATACCGTTGCGGTTCGTATGTTGAATCTCTCCAAGCCCTACAAGCTGTACAGCCACCCCTGGCATCGTGCAGCGGAGTGGGTATCGCTGGGTCCCGTGCTTCGGGTCACCGACGATCTTTCCGCTTGCCTGAAATATAACGTGCGTCATCAGCTATGAAGTCAAACAAGGAGCAACCTCAGATACCCTCCGATCCCCAGAGAATTCTGCTCCCCCGGTTTGACACGCTGGGCGATATCGTTCTTCTGGAGGGATTCCTGGAGTCCCTTCAAGAACTTTATCCTCGGGCCAAACTGGTGCTTCTGGTTCGCACAGGGTACGAAACCTTGTCCCCCCTTTTTCCCAAAAGAATTGAGTGGATGACCACCGATATCGATCCGCTCGGTGCACTTCCCGATGTCCTTCTTTGCGAAAAGCTCATCCATGAGTTGGCTAATGGAAAAGGGGAGCTGCTTCTGGCGACCTCCTACAATCGGACCTGGGCAGATGACCTGGTGGCCGCTAGACTCACCGGGGCCAAGCGGTTTGCCCTTGGGGAGCCTGCGGAAATTCCTAGCCTTTATCAGGACTTATTCAGCCGACTGAGTCTGAGCCTGGATTGCCCCTATGATCAGTTTGTTCCGGTGGATGAGACCCACCATGAAACCGAGAAATATCAGCTCCTGTTCAAGGCCTTGGGCGGGAAATCGAAGCTTCCGGAGCCCAGTTTATCGGTGCCCGAAAAACACAAAAAGGCCGCCAAGCGAATCCTGGATGAAGCCGGCTTGAAATCGAAGAATTTTTGCCTTTGCTTTCCCGCGGGTACCCAACAGGTTTCCATCAAGTCCTGGTCCCCGGAACGCTTTGCGGAAATCATCGCCTGGATGGAAAATGAATATCAGCTCCCCTCTTTGGTTGCTGCTCATCAATCTGAAGAGGACTGTATCGAGGCCGTGGTTCACTTGGCTGGGAAGGGCAAGGTCGATCCCAGAGTCTGGCTGGGGAAAGATGGGGAAATCCCCGTTTTGGCAGCCTTAGCGGCGGCAGCCAAGATGTATGTAAGCAACGATACCGGTCCCATGCACATCGCCGCCGCCGTCAATACTCCTGTGGTGGCCATCTTTGGTGGAGGAACCTGGCCCAGGTTCCGACCTCGAGGAGACCGGTCACTGGCAATTGCCGGTGAAATGCCCTGTTTCGGCTGTGGCTGGGACTGCATCTTCGCTGATGCCCCTTGCATGAGTCTGGTCGCTGTGAAGGACGTCCAGAAGGCCATAGTGGCCCTGTATGTTAATTCGGGCTCCAAGAGAAGAGAGGACAAGATCATCACGGCCTCGACCCAGTTGGACGAGGCGACCCAAAGATATATCGAAAAGGCGGTGGAAACACACCAACAGATTGAAGCGGACCGGACCGTTCGTCTGCAAGACAATCAGCGCCTGGAACAAAAGCTGAGGGAGAGTGAAGCCGACCGAGCCGTCCGCCTGAAGGCAAACCGGCGACTGGAACAAATGCTGAAAGAGAGCGACGCCGACCGAGTGGCCCGCCTGGAAAATAATCAGAAGCTAGAACAGCTACTGAAGGAAGGCGAAGCCGACCGGGCGGCGCAGTTGGAGATCATCCACAACCTGGAGAGTCAGCTCAAGGCTCTCAAGGAGAGCACAATAGTTCGTTTCCTCATCAGGCTAGGCCTGGTGAGCGACGGGAAGAAGTTGAGCGCTAGGGAAACCGGAGAAGAGAAGCGTTGAGGATTCTTGCAGGAGTGTACAGCCTTGTTCCCTATAACCCGGTGAGCAAAAAGGGTTTTTGGGCGCAGGGCAGTGTGCCCCTTGCAGATTGGCAGCTGGAGTGAACGGACGATGAAAATCGGAGTGAACCTCTTTCCACTTCGCCCCCAGATTGCAGGCGGGCTTGAATCTTTCACTCGAAACCTGCTGAAGACGATGTTCGAGCAGAACTCGGATCACACCTATACTCTCATCACGGCGCCCTGGAATCATGAGGAAATCGATTTTGGGCCCGGGCCCTACCGGAAGATCCGTATAGAAACGGGTCCGCCTCTGGGAATGCTCAGGCGTCTGCGGGCGCGACTTACGAACTCGCACTGGGATCTTTACCGCTGTGCCATGGAATTTGGGGTAGATGTATGGTTTTGTCCCATGATGGAACTCGATCCTAGACATATTGACATTCCCAGTGTGGTGCTGGTGCCCGATATTCAACAGGAGTTTTACCCCCAATTCTTTACACCCCAGGAACTGAGTCATCGCCAATTGAACGTCAAGCCCTCCTGTCAGCTGGCCGGAGCCGTCATCACCATTTCAGAATACTCCCGGAAAACGCTTTTGGATCAATACAACCTGGATCCGGATAAGGTTCACGTCGTTTATGGGGCTGCGGGGCAGGAGTTTGACGCTTCAGCGGCAGAAGAATCGTGGTCCCGGGTGGAGAAAGAATACGATCTTCGGGAGGGTTATCTCTTTTATCCAGCCAATACCTGGTTTCACAAGAACCACGAAGTGCTCCTTATGGCGCTTCACCGATTGAAAAAACGCGGCCTCACTCCCCAGCTGGTGCTCACCGGCGCCGCCGTCCGCCCCATCGATTCTCTCAAAACTTTGGCTCGGCAGCTGGACTGTGAGGACCAGCTCCTTTATCTCGGTTACGTGGACCAACGCTTTTTTCCCGGGCTTTATCGAGGGGCCGGCTGCCTTGTTTTCCCTTCACTTTTCGAAGGCTTTGGAATCCCGCTGGTGGAGGCCATGGCCACCGGCTGCCCCGTTGCCTGTGGCAAACTAACCTCGATTCCAGAGGTGGTGGGAGAAGCCGCAATGATGTTTGATCCGCGCAATCCAGACTCCATCGCCGACGCGATCGAACCCATCCTGCGTGACCCCGAGGTGGGCAAACGGCTTGCGAAAAAGGGCCAGAAGCAGGCTACCCTGTTTTCCTGGGAGAAGGCCGCCCAGAAGGCGCTGAAGATTCTGGAAGCGGCGCACCAGGCGGCGCAGAAGCGTCAGCCGCGCAGCTATGTTCCCCCTCAGGAACCTTTGGAAGGTCATTTTAGTGACGGATGGGCAGGCCCGCGCCTGCTGGTGAGGCGGGTGGAATTGTCTCGGTGGCGGAACATGGTGCTGGAAGGGGAAGCTTCTGAACATTGCGTTCCCTTGGAACTTCGGATTCAAGGCGATGGAGATCGGATCGACGAGCTTCGGCTCGAGAATCCGGGCAGATTCGGCCGGACCACCGAACTGCCCGCTGAAGGCTCCGACTCTGGGCTGGTCGACATCGAAATCTTGGCCAGCAGCCATTTTGTGCCCACGGATATTGGTGCCACCAAAGACAGTAGACACCTCTGCTTCCGTCTTCATTACCTGGCTCTGAGCAGCCCAGAGGGCGATCCTATGACCTTGTACAAGAGCGATCAATGAGCCAATCGAGTCCTCCCCATGTTACGGTTGTCACTCCCTCCTACCAGCAGGCCCCTTTTATCGAGGAGACGATCCAGAGTGTCCTGGCTCAAACCGGTGTCACAATCGAATATCTGGTCATGGATGGGGGCTCTAAGGATGGAACGCTGGAGATCCTCGAGAAGTATCGCTCTCGATTGAAATACCTGTCTGAAAAAGACGAGGGTCAAACGGATGCCATCAACAAGGGATTTCAACGCGCTCAGGGAAGGATTCTGGCCTATCTCAATTCCGACGACACCTACTTGCCGGGCGCCCTGGCCAAGGTCGTCCGTTTCCTGGATGAACATCCTGAATTTGCCATGGTGTATGGGGAGGGATATCACGTCGATGCCCAGGGACGATTCCTGGAACGCTACTACACCGAGACCTTTGATTTTCAGCGGCTGGCTGAAGTTTGCTTCATTTGTCAGCCCACGGCTTTTGTGCGCCGTGAGGTGCTGACGACCGTGGGCTACCCGGATGTCAACCTGCAATACTGCATGGACTATGACTACTGGATCCGGATTGGGAAGCGATATGCAGTGGGCTACCTTCCCGATTATCTCGCCACCTCGAGACTCCATCCAGAAAACAAGACGCTATCCCGCAAGGTGCCCGTCCATGGGGAGATCCTGCGCAGAATTCACTACCACTACGGCCGCGTTCCCGCTCGTTGGATTGCCGCTTACTCGCATGCTCTGGTGGAACGATATCTCTCCCGAAAGGATACCGTCCGAGAGATAGCATTCCGGCTCTTGGTCCACACCCTCTTCCTCTTGAAATATGTTCAGACCAACAAAAGACTTCCCCTGAATGACTCCATGAAGCGCCTGTATCGGAAAAACGCGTCGGGAATGAATGCTCGAGATCTAGCGGAGCTTGCCCATCTGCAATGAAAATTGGCATCGATGCGAGTCTGGTTGTGGGAGAAAAAGCTGGAGTGGGTTGGTGTACGGCTAACCTCATTGAAGCACTGGCTGCGGTAGATCACCACAATCAATACAGCCTTTATCCTTTTTTCTACCATATTTTCGACCCGCGTTTTAAGGAACTGGTGGCACCGGCCAAGAACTTTTCTGTCCGATTCAAAGCTCTTCCCGAGGCCTGGATTCGCCATCTGTGGTTTGAGTCCGGAATTCCTCGACACCGGCTTCTGGGGAAGGTCGATGTGCTCCACTCCACCACCTTCTGTTGCCCTCCTGCGCATAGCGGCAAACTGGTGGTAACGATTTACGATGTCAGTTTTGTTCACTATCCTGAGTGCCACACTGAGGCGAATCGTCTTCACTGCCTGAACGGGACTTTGGAAGCTTCAATGGAGGCGGATCGCATCATCGCTATTTCACAAAATACGAAGAAGGATCTGGTTGAATACTTCAACGTTGGCGATGACCGAATCGCTGTGATCCCGCTTGCTGCTCGAGAAGCATTCCACCCGCGTCCCATGAAGGAGGTCAAGGCCTTCGTGGCCAAGCGTTGGGGGCTGGATAGGCCCTATCTGCTGAGTGTGGGCACGGTTGAGCCACGAAAAAACTTGAGACACTTGATCCGCGTTTACTGTGCTCTGCCCGAGGAGCTCCGCAGCCAGTATCCGTTGGTTATCGCAGGAGGCAAAGGCTGGTTGAGCTCTGACCTCTATCAGTGGATACTGGAGATGGGTGCCCAATCAAGCATCCGTTTCCTGGGCTATCTGCCTGCCTCCGATCTTCCCTGGCTGTATTGTGGAGCGACCTGCTTGGTTTATCCATCCTTGTATGAGGGATTCGGATTGCCGGCTCTGGAAGCTATGGCCTCTGGTATTCCCGTGATTACCTCCAATACCTCCTCGTTACCGGAAGTTGTGGGGGAGGCAGCTCTGTTGGTCGACCCCCAGAGCGAGCAGGAGCTGCTCTCGGCCATCACCAGGGTTGTTTCCGATCCGACACTACGGCAGACCATGTCGGATAAGGGGCTGGATCAAGCCAAAAAATTCTCCTGGGAACAGATTGCCAGGGACACTCTCAGGGTGTATGAAGAGTGCCAATCTGCTATGTGAATCGCTGGATCACTTTGGAGAGCGACAAGATGAAGAGATTACTTAGGCTGATGGTTCTTTTTTGCTGGTTCTTCTTAATGACGGAACAGGTCGTCTTTGCATATCTAGATCCCGGAACCGGAAGCTTGTTTCTTCAGCTCCTGTTAGGTGGGGTAGCAGGCTTGGCCGTGATCGCGAAACTGTATTGGAGGCGTCTTTTGTCATTCCTTGGGGTGACCCGTCAGGACAATTCCATTGATGGAGGCAGAAAGGACCCCGAGGTTCCTAGCCCGGACGATTCATAAACGTTTGTGCAGGGGGCCGTGAGGGCATTTCCATACTATGCCTGTGATGAGTCAACAACAGGTTGAATCGGGATCTTTCCGAGATCGCAAAGCCAAGGTTTTTTACCACAAGGGAGGGGTCTACAGAGTATTGAGCAGTGCAGCTATGAGCGACTGGAAAGCCTTATCTGCCACTCGATTTTTTCCTCGCTTCTCGGGCGACGGAAAGATTGTCCGGACGGAGATAGTGAATTCGTTCGATAGCCCAGAAGTTCAACCTCAAGGACAATGGGTGGGAGTGCTCAAACACGAACGGATTCCTTTTATCAGTTATCCCTATGAGTGGTCTTTTGGAATGCTTAAAGATGCCGGCTTGCTCCAGCTTGAGTTGTTGCTTGAGGCGCTGAAGGAAGACCTGATCCTCAAGGATTCATCGGCTTTTAATGTTCAATGGAGAGGATCGGCTCCTGCTTTCATCGACATTACATCCTTTGAAAAGCTCGCTCCCGGGGAACCGTGGGTAGGGTATCGTCAGTTCTGTCAACTATTCCTGTATCCGCTTCTTCTGCAGGCTTACAAAGATGTTCCGTTTCAGCTATGGCTCCGTGGAAGTCTGGACGGTATCGAATCAGAGCACCTTGTGCGACTGATGTCAGCCCGGGACTTCTTGAGACCTGGAGTGTTTACACATGTTTTTATGCAAGCACGAATGCAATCCAGTCTCGGAAACTCTCAAAGAGATCTAAAGACGGATCTGCGGAAAGCAGGTTTTAGCAAGCGGCTTATCGTTTCCAACGTGAAGCGCATTCAAAAGCTTATACAAGGGTTGAAGTGGGAACCGGGACAGTCGGTCTGGGCAGATTACTCCAACACGAATGCTTATTCCCAAGAGGAGCGGGAAAGAAAAGCAGCCTTTGTGCGAGAGGTGGTCCATTCTCGTTCTGGGAATTGACCTGGGACCTAGGTTGTAATACCGGAGTGTTTTCTCGAATTGCTGCGGAAAACGCCCGCTACGTAGTGGCCTTGGACGCAGATCAGCTAGCTGTAGAGCGATTGTTCCAGGCACTGAAAGCTGAGAGAATTAAGACCATCCTGCCTTTGCTGAACAACCTCGCTGATGCTTCTCCGAATCTTGGGTGGCGCGGATTGGAGCGTAAGAGTTTGGCGAACCGGGGAAAACCGGAACTCGTTCTGTGCCTTGCCCTGATCCATCATCTCGTGATCGGCGCCAACATCCCTTTAGGGGAGTTTGTTGAGACCTTGTTGCACGGATCATCCCGAAGGATGTCTAATCATGGTGTTTTTCAACACTGGGGATAACTTAGATGCCACATAAGTTCAACGCAGCCCGACGGCACAAGTTTGATAAGGCGCAGTATCGGGTGATCAACTGGGCGGAATATAACGAGAGCCTGCGCCAGCGGGGTGATCTGACGATCTGGGTCAGTGAGGAGGCGCAAAGTGTGTGGAGCGCGCCGCGCCGCACGTCACGGGGTGGCCAGTGGAGATACTCGGATTTGGCGATCGAGACATGCCTGACGCTGCGCACGACGTATCGGCTTGCGTTGCGGCAAACGCAGGGACTTATGGGCTCCATCGGCACGCTCATGGGGCTGGATATACGGGTGCCGGATTACTCCACACTGTCGCGTCGCGCAAACGGCTTGAGCATCGCTCAGGCGATGAGGCAAGCCGGGTCTGTGGCTGTCCATCTGGTGGTGGACAGTACCGGCCTCAAGATCTTCGGCGAGGGGGAATGGCTCGCCCAGAAGCATAACATCAAGGAATACGCCGCCGCTGGCGCAAACTCCACCTCGGACTGGACCTGGCCAGCGGTGCGATTGTTTGCGCCGATCTGACTCACGATGACGTTGGAGACAGCACCGCCTTACCCGGGCTCCTGGATCAACTCGATGCTCCTGTCACGGGCTTTCTGGCTGACGGCGCCTATGATGGAGCGTCTATACGGGATATGCTGAGGCAGCGGTATGGGGAGACCCTGGATGTGGTTATACCGCCGCCGAAGAACGCAGTGATCCGACCGCAATCGGCGCGGGATCCAACCGTTCGGGATCGCCATATTGCCCAGATCCGCAGCAACGGCCGCATGGTCTGGCAAGTGGCCACAGGGTACAACCAACGCAGCCGGATAGAAACGCAGATCGGTCGTTGGAAGAGCGTGATCGGCCCCAAGCTCAAATCTCGCAGCTTCTCCAGGCAAATCACGGAGATCCAGGTCGGCCAGAAAGTTCTGAACACAATGACCGCAC
>CBDCMH010000010.1:0-37205 GCA_965218935.1 Acidobacteriota bacterium | reverse complement strand
TCTGGGTGGGGGCCAGGCCGAGGATCTGATAGAGCCTTCCCTCAAAATCAATGAAGGCGGCCAGAGCGCTGAGCCGATTTCCCTGGGAATCCTGAAACCGGTAGGTGCCCAGATAAGCACGATTGCCATTGATGCGGGTGTTCTCCCCCTCTACCAATTCCACGCCCGACTGCTCGGCCAAACCCTGAGCGTACTCTCCCGGAGAGGTGCCTTCCGGGGCCTCGGCCAGGGTCAGCTGAATGGCGGCGTCCTGGTTGGCCGGTGCAGACACGACGGCTTGTTTGCTATTTTGCAACCGCCATCCCGTTGGAATTTGAATCCTGAACTTCAAGTCGGGATGGTAAAACCACCCCTCTGATCGAAATCCCTCTCGTGGATTTTCTCCGAAGATGATGCCACTGATCCGCCTGAGGAAGGTTTCCCGGTTAACGATCCAACGTTTATCGGGCTGCCCGCGAATAATGACGTCCGCCTCCTGCCGGGTGGCGGCGATTCGATCCGGGGGAGCCGGGTGGCTGGAGAGCCAGTCGGGGACTGATTGATTGGAGTCCGCTCTCATTTGTTCAAAGACGAGAAAGAACTTGCTCATCTCCCGAGGGTCGTAGCCGCCCTGGCTCATATATTCGACTCCCAGCTCATCGGATTGACGTTCATCATCACGACCGTACTTCAGGGAGAGCATTCCTACACCCACTTGAGCAAGCTCACTCAGCTGGGAGAAGGTGGGTGAAAAAACGCTGCCCAATCCCAATCCCACGCCAAAAAGCTGGCTTTTGCTGATTTGCGAGACCGAATGTCGAGCCGTGACGTGTCCGATTTCATGTCCCATCACCCCGGCCAGCTCCGCCTCGTTGTTCATGTAGGCCAGAATCTCCCGAGTGAAATAGATGTAACCTCCGGGAAGGGCAAAGGCATTAACGATTGGCGTATCGACGATGTTGAAGTGCCACTCCAGTTCAGGACGATGAGAGAGGACGGCCAGCTTTTGCCCGATCTGATCGAAGTAACTTTGAAGATCGGAGTCGTCCACCCGTCCGAACTGGGCCAGCACCTCGGGATGAGCCTCTCTCCCGTATGCGATCTCCTGGCTTTCTGAAATCAGGACGATCTGGCGTTTCCCGGTCACCGGATTGCGGGCACAGCCGCTCAACACCAAAAGGGACAAAAAAAGAACAAAGGGACGGCAAATACGGCTCTTATTGGGCATGATCACCAATCTCTAGCTCGGATTATGCATAGGTTCTCGTCGCTGTAGTAGAGAAGTTATGCATAGTCCGGGCTATTATATCCGACTCCTCTGTAGAGGATCGATGGATCAAATGCTGAGCTGCCTTCATTCTGGACCGTTTGAGCTGGCAGTGGGGGTATTACTGCATTGGCAGCGAAGAGCCTGGTGTTCACCCTCATCTAGTTTGTGTTTTAAGCGGAGAAGAAGATTAGGCGGCAGGTCGTGCCCGTGGACGATATGTCTTTGGGCAGGTGGGATATCTCTAGTTCTTCCTTCCACTCTTTCTCTTCAGATAACGTTCTGTGTCGAAGGTGCTGGCGACCATCTGCATGAGCACCTAAAAGAATTGCGGGTCGTGGTAGGCACCTAGCAAGCGCTGTCGTTTCTCTCTCCAACCTGCACTAGCATGATCCTGGCCGGTTCTCCTCCATATTGCCTTGGTTTCATCGTCGTATCTCTAAGCGAACCTGCTCCGCCTGAATAACCTCCTCCAGTTTCTCAAGGTTCAAATACCCCCGGTTCCTCAACTGAGTAAATATGTATTCGGCTATGATTCTATTACCTAAGGGTGCAATGTGGCCCCAACCATCCGCCACAAACTCATCAACCGTAGAATGAGATTCATAAGGCTCTAGAGCCGCTAATGCGTCGATAAAACTGTATCCTTTCGCACGAAACTCGTTTAGAAGAGGGGTGTAGCGGCGTTCCTCCTTCTTGCGGCTTCGCCATTGGTCATGAGGTTTGTCAGGAAACACAACGATTATAGGCAATGCTCCATTTTCGAGTACCCTGCGATAAAAGACGTCGAAGATCTTCGAAGTAACCTCATAAGCTTCCGATTTTACATTATACATACCAGCTACGTTAAAAATTGGATCAAATAATACCCTCGCTTTCAGGACCCACCAAGAAATCTTTACAAAACGAACAGATGGTAAAGAATCGAAGATCCCCTTTGTATAAGCGATTTGATAGTGATAATCATTTTCTCCAAGTTTAGCCAACACTTCCGTTTCATTGTGCAAGAAATACTCATAGTCCTCGAAAGTCGTGAGCGGATTTTCGAGCAAAACCAAGGCTCCGTCTTTCACCTTGAAGCGCGGTTTTGTGAAGATCGCATGCCGGTACCACCTGGAATAAAAAGGGCGAAAAACATTCACATTACGCGCGATGTTCTCCGACATGTATCCGAGAAAAACGATGTGCGGATTGTATTCCATTTCTACTTGGAGGTACCTTAGGTACGCTTGGTCCAGGCTGTATCCCGTCAGCGAAAGTGGGACACATAGGGCCGAGAGTTAAGAGAGAGTTGGAAGGTTTGAGGGGGTGAGATCTCACCCCCTCAAAGGGCTGATCTTGACAGCCCATCAGAGCAAGCCGATGCTGGTCATGGCACAACCAAAAGGAGAACGCTATGACCACAGACGTCGTCAAACAGATCCGTAGGGCCACCCGCCGGAGATTCACGGCCGAAGAGAAGATCCACATCGTTTTGGAGGGGCTCCGCGGAGAGATTCCCGTCACCGAACTGTGCCGCAAAGAAGGGATTCAACCTTCGATCTACTACAAGTGGTCCAAGGCCTTCCTGGATTCGGGCAAAAACGGTCTAACCCGGGAGACCCAACGGAATGCGACTTCCGGTGAGGTGCGTCGCTTGAAGGAGGAGAATGAGGCCTTGAAGAAGGCGGTGGCCGAGACGGTAGTGGAGAACCAAAAGCTAAAAAAAAGTTTGGGCCTGTAAGGCGAAGGAGGTATCAGAGGATGCTCAGCGAGCACAAGCTGGAAGTTTTAAGGACAGTGGAGGCCTCCGAGTTACCGGTCCGGGAGGTGCTGGATCAACTCGAGATCCCCCGCTCGACCTACTATCGCTGGAGACACCACTTTCGAAAGAGGGGGTTGGCAGGCTTGCGGGACCGTCCCCCAGGATCAGGACGGGTTTGGAATCAGATCCTGCCCAAAGAACGGGACCGAATCCTGGAGATGGCGCTGCTGTTTCCAGAGTGGTCCTCACGAGAAGTGAGCTGCCAGGTGACGGATAGGTGCGGGTTTACGGTCTCGGAATCCTCGGTCTACCGGATTTTGAAAGCGGAAGGGCTGATTCGGGAGGTTCAACTCCGGAGCTTTCCAGCCGAATCGGAATATCGAATCAAGACGACCCGACCCAACCAGCAGTGGCAAACGGATGCGACCTATCTTCTGGTCAAGAACTGGGGCTGGTACTATCTGATCTCAGTACTGGATGACTTTAGCCGGAGGATCCTGGCCTGGGGACTTCACACGGCCATGCGTGCTGGAGACTTCAGCCAGGTGGTCGAGGCGGCTTGTGAGAGAACGGGTGTGGAACAGGCTCCGTTGTCTGATCGGCCCCGGCTGGTGACAGACCGCGGACCGGCTTTGATCTCCAAAGACTTTGGTCAGTATCTGGAGACCAAGGGACTGGGCCACATCCTGGCCTCACCCTATCATCCCCAGACCAACGGGAAGATCGAACGCTACCATCGTTCCTGCAAGGAACGCATCAACCTAATGGTCTGGGAGACACCCGAGGAGTTGGAGCGAGAAATCGCGGTCTTTATCGACTACTACAACTCCAGGCGCTATCACGAGGCCCTGGGTAACGTCACACCCGATGACATGTACTTCGCAAGACGAGATTCCATCCACACAAAAAGGAGAAGATTGAAAGGAGTCACCCTTGCCCGTCGGCAGGCGATCAATGCTAAACTAGCCCGATCAGCATCGGTTCCCACTGTCTCTTAGCTTGGAACCCCAAATGTCCCATTCTCGCTGAAGACGTACAGATCCGCACCATTTGCGATGGCCTCAGCCCACCCGTTTAGGTCCTGAACCAGGGTCTTAACCAGGGACCACTGCCAGCCCCGCACTCGCTCCTGAACCTGGTAAAGGGGAAAGAAGTGGCGTTTGATCTTCATCCGACCACCAGGACCGCGCCGGCCTGAAACAAATAGAGCGGAGGATAACCAAAGCGAATGAATCCATGAGTGCCATAGATCTCAAGTCGGTAACCGTAGCCGCGCCATTCGGTCCAGGAGGCTTGTAACGTGGCTACTCTCCCTTCGGAGTTCTTCAGCAGAAGAAAACCATTGTCTTCACAGCCGTTCTTTTCCCAGGTATGGTTCGTCGCATACCCTGTCACGTGTTCGACGTTGCCGAGAAAGTAGCGGGTTAGATCGATCAGATGGATACCGTTGTCCATCAGCGTCCCTCCACCTGAGACGGCTGAGTCGCAGATCCAGTGAGTCTTGAACTCCTGGCCACCAGGATGGCCGTGGAAAGCTCGGATGTGATCAAGTTCGCCGATAGCACCTTTATCGAGCAGCTCACGGGCTAGTTGTGCAGAGGGTGTGTAGCGGAGATTAAAGCCGGTTGCCAGGCAAACACCGAATTGCTGAGCGGCGTCAACCAGCCGCTGGCAGGCTTCCAAAGAGGTAGCAAGTGGCTTCTCGCAGAGGATGTGCTTTCCGGCTGCCAGACACGCCAGGCCCAGACTCTCGTGTGAGACTGGCGGAGTACTGATCACCACAGCATCGACAAGATCACTTTGGGCCAACTCAAGTCCGTCAGAGAAAACATGCACACCACTTAGTGCTCTGGCCGCTTCACGTAGGCGCTCGGGCTGACTGTCGGCAATCGCTGTCAAGTTGAGGTTGCGGGTTTCCTTCAAGGCACGTGCTCGCAACATGCCAATCATGCCAGTGCCGATCAGGCCTACGCGAATGAACCCCTTCTTACTTTGTTTCATGAGGAAGCGATTCCCTTGAGAAGTTGGATGGTCTTACGGGCGGCCCTGCCCCAGGAAAACTGCTTGGACCGTTCAAGACCTTGATCGCGGAGATGACTCCGCAGCCCATCGTCTTCCAGAAGCTGTCCGATACTCCTGGCCATGGCCCCATGATCCTCAGGTTCAAACATAACGCCTGCCTGACCTAGGACCTCCGGAATGGATCCTCGCCGACTGGCGGCAACAGGAACTCCGCAGGCCATGGCTTCGACAATCGGCAAGCCGAAACCCTCGTTAAAAGACGGCAAAACAAACATTCTTGCGCCGCAATATAGCGCCGGAAGGTCTTGACTTGTAACGTAGCCGGTAAAGGTAATGCGATCCTCCAATCCTAGCTGCAGGCTCTGCTCGACTAGCTCCCGGTAGCATCCCAAGAAGCTGTCGTTCTCGTAATCGCCCACAATAACCAGGTGCCAGCCCGCTGTGGTGTGCTCACCAACATGGGTAAGAGCTAGCAGTAGCCCCTGCAAATTCTTGTGGGGGCTGATTCCACCAACATAGAGGATCAAGGGACGGTCGGTCGGAAGACGGTACTTTTCCAACACGCTGCGAACTAGTGTTAAGTCTTTGATTGGGGCAAAGGCCTGACTGGGCCCTAGACTGATAACTTCGATCACCGAGGTAGGCAGTCGAAAGGCTGCCGCAATCTGTGACTTGGCGGACTCAGAGATGGTCAGTATTCGTGATGCCTGGCGAACTGCCCACCGCGTCTTTACTCGCCAGAAGAACTGGGAGCGGCGAGTTGGGAAGATCAAGTTGGGGTGATTCTCAGGAGTGGCATCGCAAAAGGTGATTAGCGTAGGCAAACGTTTAAGGAGAGGATAGAAGGAATATACGGTTGGGAAAAAGAACACGTCTAGATCGAGCCCCGCAACTGCTTGACCCAGTCGGAACATGTCGATTGGGGATCGAGCGGTTTTAGCGGAGGCAGCCTGAGTAGGCTGGACGCTGGTCCCCACGACTTTAAGAGTGACTGTATCGGGAAATTGGCACTGGCTTGCTGTTTGTTGATCTACAACCAGGACGAAGTCGAGGTCATCGTTCTCTTGGGCCATGTGGGTGACCAGTTCCCGAGTGAAGTGCCCAAATCCGCGGCGGTTCGACCAACAGCATCCGTCAATTCCAATACGCATCGTGTGCTACTGTTTACCGGTAGCGCCGGCTGGCCTTCCGGTTGAGGTTTTCAGGACTGCCGGAGGGTTTGCTCGTCATGATGTCGATAAACCAACATCCCGTGAATGCAGCTCCGCTGTACAGGTAGTAGAGTAAATGCATTGGGAAAGCGGCAGCTGCGAATATAAATCCCCGCTTTTCGAAGAAGAACCGGTACAACTTCCAATTCAATCCAAGAATGATGATGAGACACAGAGCCATCAAATAAAGCAGCTGTATTTCCAGGAAAGAGAAGGGAACCATCATGAACGAAAGGCCGACCAACCCGGTGCTGATTCTGTGCGATTGCTTCAGGTTCAAATCCTTGACTGTTTGCCCGGCTTCCAACATCAATTTCGACCAGGGAACAGCGCGGCAGAAGATGTCGGTCCTGATCAGAGAAGAGAAGGTCCATCGCTTCAGATGTTGAGCCTGAATGTGTTTGTCCAGCACGATTCGGTAGTCCATACGGGTCAGGCGATTGCCTAGCTCAATGTCTTCAATGGAAGGCCTCGAATACCGTTCTTGGTCAAAGCCATAAGTCGCCTCAAAGACATCTCGACGTATTGCTCCGCAGCCCGCCCAAAAGGTCACCGCTTCAGGGTTGGACTCCTGGTGAACGAAATGGTGGAAAAGATTCTTGTACTGAGAAACAAAGTTGGATGCGGCGGGTGTGTCATCGTAGGAGCCAAATACCGCGGCCGTATCGGGATCTGACTGGAAGTTCTCTACCAGGCGCTCAATGCTATCGGTTTTGACGACAACATCTGAGTCTACAAAAAAAAGGATCTCTCCTTTGGCATGGCGGACGCCGAGATTGCGGGCAGCCGCGGGTCCTGACTGAACTTCCTGGCGAACAACGGGAATCCCTTTTTCTCGGGCAATGGGAGCAACGTTGTCTGTGGACGCATCATCAACGACCAGAATTTCCAGGTGTTGATAAGACGATGACAATAACGCATCCAGACACCGATCCAGGTCCTGGCGGGCGTTATGGACGGGCACGATAGCGGATACAAGAAGTCTGTCAGACATGACTGCAGATTGAAGGGATTAGGAGATGGAGTACCTGTCCGGTGGGAGCTTCTGCTAAAACGTCACTACGATCTTCTCAGCCAAAGCACTGAGTTGTAGACAAAGGCTATGAACCAACCCAACACATAGCCTGTAACGAACCCGTAGACCATTCCTATGAAGCTTCCCGCGAAGGAGACTGAATATCCGAGGAAGTACTGACTCAGCAACTGAAGATAGAGACCCAAGTTGGGTCCTCCCTTGATAACCAGCCAGTTCGTAGCGACAAAGATTCCCAGACCAACCATAATTCCAGCGACTAACCCGAGAATCACGCCATTGAGCCGAATCACGGACTGCAGGAGCTTCTCATCCTGGGATCGTTCCATCGGTCTAGGAATCCTCCTCTCGCTCTGGATCTGAGTTGCAGCCAGTCGAAAAGCCATCACTTCACCTGCTCACGAACCGAAACACGCTCCGGAACACGCGGTTGCGTCAACGCGATATCTTTCAGCTCTGCTTCCTGGCTGCCTCGAGTGACCTCTTCATGATACTCCCCATCGGTGTTTACTTTCCAGATGTTGTGAGCTGTTCCCAAGATGTTTTCTACTGCCAGCATTGCTGTCAGCATGGAATGGTCTTGATTATTGTATTTGTGCATCCCATTACGACCGACGAGCTGAATGTTGGCAATAGGACTGAGGAAGTTCTTCACAGTCTCAAGTGATTGAAGGTACGAAGCATTGTAAACGGGATAGGCCTTGTGCATTCTCACGACAGATGCGTCTTCAACTTTCGACCCAGAAAGTAGGGAGAGCTGTTCCAGTTCTCTTTTACCCAGCTCAATGAGCTCCTCATCTCGCATTGCCCACAAGCCATCTCCTTCGTAACAGAAGTATTCGAGGCCCAGGCAGGTCTTGCCAGGATCACAGACCATATCGGGACTCCAGTTTTTGAAGTTCTGAATTCTTCCCACCTGCACGTCCGGGTCATGGATATAAATCCAATTATCGGGAAACATCTCACTTTGATCGACGATCAAAGCAACAATCAAAAAATCCCTGTATTGGAGGTCGTTCGCCGCATCCAGCACATGCTGGGGCACCGAAGGTTCAAGTCTCTGAATCAGTTCTCGGACCGGCATTGAGCTAATGAAGTGGGAACCTTCCACGATTCTTGTCTCATCCCCTTTTCGTACCTGCAGTGAGGTCACTCTGTCCGCTCTCCAGATGATCTTTTCCACCTCTGTTTCCAGTTGGACCTCACCTCCATTGTTGTCAACAATGTCAGCTACTTTTTCCCACATCATGCCCGGACCGAGTCTGGGATACTGAAACTGATCGATAAGGGTCTTGATGACCTCGCCCTTTTTGTCTGTTTGTTTCTCAAGGAGAGCCTGTTTGAGCGCGGTGAAAAGTGACAATCCCTGGATTCGCTGAGCCGCCCAGTCAGCACTAATTTCATTACAGGGAATACCCCAGACTTTTTCCGTATAAGCTTTGAAAAAGGTGCTGTAGAGACGCTTTCCGAATCGATTGCCCACCCACTTTCGCTGACGGGATACAGCCTCATACCCGACAAGCACATATAAAGACTTTCTTAGAAGGGGATTCTGCACCGTAGCCTGCAGTGTTTCGCTGTTTAAGGTATGAACGACGACAGCACCACCGCACACGTCACGAAGTGACGATAGCACGACAGCACAACAGCACGAATTTAGGAAGTGACGGCCGCACGTCGTGACGAAGTCACGACTTCATGACCCGACTCGTCTGGCCGCACGGACGCCTGCTGGAACCGGGGTGAGATCCCAAATGATGCCGGTCAAGGAAAGGAGCCGCAAAACGTAGTAGGTGATATCGATTTCCCACCAGTAGAAGCCCTGACGCACGGAGGCGGAGAAATGATGATGGTTGTTGTGCCAGCCTTCTCCCAGCGTGATCAGTGCTAAAAGCAGATTGTTCCGGCTCTCATCGGTGGTCTTGTAGCGCTTTTTCCCAAACAGGTGAGAAAGAGAGTTAATCGTACAGGTTCCGTGAAAGAGAAGGACTGTGGAGATAAAAAATCCCCAAATCAACATCTGCATCCCCGAGGTTCCCAGCTGTGGAGCCAGCGAGTTCAGAATCCCTCCAAAGGCGACAAGCGATACCGCCAGCGTGATCGGGACCACCGTCTCGAAGCGGTCCAAAAAGCGAAGCTCAGGAAACTTGACCAGATCGGGAACCGCCTTATAGTTGGTGGGGAAGTTCCCCTTGCAGGTAATCCAACCCATATGGCTCCAGAAGAGTCCGTCCCGGTGGGGAGAATGGGTATCGCCCTCTTCATCGGAATGGCGATGATGATGACGGTGGTGAGCGGACCACCAGAGGGGTCCCTTTTGAACGGCGCTGTTGCCCCAGACGGCGAAAAGAAACTGGGCCCAGCGCGACGTTTTAAAGGAACGGTGGGAGAAGTAACGATGGTAAAAGCCAGTGATGGCAAACATTCGGATGAAGTAAAGGGCCACAGCCGTCAAAACCGCAATCCAGCTCCACCCCACCCAGATCACTCCGAAGCACATCAGGTGGAGACCCAGGAAGGGGATCGATCGGACCCAGTCAATGTCTTTGAATTCACTTTCCGGGACGGCTTTACTGTAGGCTGTGTTGTCAAACCATCCAATCACTGATGACCAAGTCGATTTCATCTGCGAGTATTTCCTTCCATGCTAGCGAGTTTACCAACGGGCAATGGGGTAGTCGAAATGAATATTTGAGGGATCCTGGCTGGGGCTGATATGGTCTTCTGCCTCTACTATTCTTGGCTTAGAACTGCTAAATGGCTACGAATCGTCCCAAATAAAAAGTTTAAAAAACGTTTTCGCCCGGCTTCCCGATAACAGATTACTTGTCTACACTGACAGGGATTCCACTTCCCTTATCCCCTTTGGCAGAATAACGGTATGGAGCAAGAATTGTCAAGTCCGCACGGCCGAGAGGAGCAGCGCTCCACCCGCCCCGAAAAGCAGATTGGGTCCCCAGGCGGCAAGCAGCGGAGAGAGCAAACCATTGGAGCCCAAAACACCAAACACTCCAAAGGCTCCCCAGTAAAAGATGCCCAGTAAAACGCCGGCGGCAATTCCGTAAAGAGCTCCCTTTCGGCCAATCGTGAAGGCGAAGGGAATGCCTAAAATGGGCATGATAAAGCTCACGAAGGGGAAGGAGAGTTTCGTGTAGAGTTCTGTTTTGAGATGGTCCACTTCGAAGCCTCCCTGCTGCAGGCCTTCGATGTAGTCCTTGAGCTCCAGATAAGTCATCTTGCTGGATTCCTTCACCTCTGCTTCAAAATAGATGGGGTCTTCGCTCATGGAGGAGGCCTTCTCATCAAAGGTTGAATATTCCAGGTTGTTGCCTCTAAAGCCTCGTTCCCAACCGTTGTAGAGCTGCCAGTTTTGGTCGACGGCATTCCAGACTGCACTGCGAGCGTAGGTGTGCTGATAGAGGCGATTCTCCACAATGTCGAGCTGGTAGATCGAGATCTCGGCAAAGGTGCCTCGCTCGGAATCAAAGTGGTTGTAATTGTAGAGCCGATTCTCCTCACCGAAGATCCAGCTGCGGCCCCCCTGATAGTAGGTCTGAACCGGTCGGCCTTTGATGAGATTTCTCAGGTTATCCTGTCTCTGATTGGCGTAGGGGAGGACGTACTCCTGGGTGACAAAAATAAGAGCGCTCACGGTCAAAGCCAACACCAGTACCGGAACCGCAATCTGGTACACGCTAACACCACAGGACTTGAGAGCCAGGACCTGGTTGGTCTTGTCCAATAGTCCAAAGGTCACCAATGTGGCGATCAACATAGAGATGGGGACCAGCAGCATCAGGACGTGGGGAAAGAGATAGAAAAAATAGTCCAGAAATAGAATGTGAGACACACTGTTTTCAAAAAGGTCGTCAATCAGCTCGAAAAAAGTAAAAAGGTAAAAGAGGGCCACACAGACGGCCAGGGTCAGCAAAAAATAGAGCATGAAGGTTCGGGTGACATAAAGATCAATAACCCGGGCCAGCCGTAAACGAATCCTGCCCACGGAAGCGGACCAACGTCGGACTCGGCGAAAGAACCCACGAAAGAGATGTTTTACCGTCTCAATGGCTCGACCGCCGTATCGTGAGATCCGAACCAGCAGTCTCAGGTTGGGAATGGCGCTGAGTACATCGGAGGCGATCTGGGAGTAGCGAAGCGTAAACAAGGCAATGACCCCCAGCACAAGATCCGCGCCCCAAACTCCCCAGCCGATGGCCAGGTCTCCATTTTCGGCAAGCTCGGTTCCACTGGCAAAGAGGATGTAGTAGAGAAAAACGATGAGCATACTGACGATGAAGCCGTAACCCCGTACGCCTCGAGGGGTGTGGGCACCCAAGGTGACTCCCAGGACGGCGAAAATCAAAGCGGAAAGAGGCAGGGCTACGCGCCTTTGCAATTCAATCGAGCTGCGCCTTCTGATTTCCTGATCCGCATCTGCCAGGCCTCCCCAAAGTTCGTAGACATTCTTCTCCCCCGGTCTTTTGGGTCCTGCCTCAATCTGCTGGGCGGCTGGGAAGTTGATGGGAACGTCCAGGGTCTGAAATCGCGTCAGGCTATCTTTTTCAGGGGATTCTGAGTTGACGCTGTAAATCCAGCCCTCCTCGAAGTGAAGCTGTAAACGCTGAGCATCCGGGCTGAACAGGGGATAAGCCTGGCTGGAGAGGATGATCCGCTTCTCCCCGCTATCTCCGGTATCCGATAAGAAGACTCCCTTCCAGGCCGAGCTTTGCAACTCCTGGTCCTCGACATAGAGGACAACTTGGGGAAGATCCTCATTGAAGACCCGTGGTTTGATCTCAGATTGAACGGGGCGCAGCCCGATCTGGTGCTGAATCTGTCGCAGCGTCCAATTCCCCTGGGGTAGCAAAACGAAGGTCAAAAGGAGGCCGGTGGCAGCGACTCCAAGGTTGACTTTAAAGACCGGCCACAACATCTGATAGATACTGACGCCGCCGGCCCGCATGGCCACGACTTCGCTGTCTACGGAAAGACGACTAAAGCCGATGAGAGTCCCAATCAGGAAAGCGAAGGGAACCGTGAAAATGAGTATTTTAGGAAGCAGTGCGATGATGACTGCCAGAACCGTGACGGCATCGGCATCCTTGCGGATCAGCAACTCCGCCAGCCGGCCGAACTCTCGCGTGAAGACCACAAAAGTCAGTACGGCCAAAGCAATCAGAGAAGGGGGTATGATCTCTGAGTAGATGACTCTGTGGAGTTTTCTGGCTTTCATCGATGCTCCGGCGCTCACATTGTAACAAAAGGCAAAGGGATGGCTGGGGTGGAAAAGTCGGATCCGTTACAATAGAGGGCCATGCAGAGAGCCATGCGGTTCATCGACCTGGGTCTGATTTCTTTTCAAGAGGGCTTGAGGCAACAGGAGAAGGCACTTCAGGAAACCCTCAGTGGGCGCCAGCCCGAGACCGTTTATCTGCTCGAACATCCCCATGTTTTTACGATGGGGCGGGCAGGGAAGTTCGAGAACGTTCTCAGCAGCAAAGACCGCACCGGTCAATCGATCGAACTGGTTCAAACCCGCCGGGGGGGAGATGTCACCTATCACGGTCCGGGACAGTTGGTCGGTTATCCTCATCTTGATCTGCGCGAGCGGGGAAGGGATGTCCATCTTTTCCTGAGAGACCTGGAAAAGAGTTTGATTCAGACGGTGGCCCACTTCGGCGTGAATGCTTTCGTCAAATCCGGTCTAACTGGTGTTTGGACGGGCAGGGGTAAACTAGCTTCCATCGGGATTGGCGTCAGCCGCTGGATCACCCAACATGGCATTGCGCTTAATGTGAATACCGATCTGAGCTATTTTCAGCTCATTAATCCCTGCGGAATCCTGAACTGTCCCATGACCTCTCTGAGTGATCTTTTGGGAGGACCCGTTGACCTGGATGAAGTCAAGCGGGTCTTTCAGAGGAATTTTGAGGAAGTTTTCGGGCAGTGATCAATCGCAGACTGGTTTGACTCTCAGGCAATGAGTGCTGTGAGAATTTCTGAAGGGCTGCGTCGTACCCTTCAGGCAATTCGGGGGAATGGCCATCGCCATTGCACAGGAAAGGGAAAACGATCCCGAGCAGCGATCCTGTCAATCCCGGCCAGAGAGAGTGTCAAAGGTGAAGCGGCTCCCGCCCACACTAAGGGAGATGGTCGGATTACTTGCCTCCTTCTGCCCACTTAGGTGGCTGACTTCTTGCCCACTAGCAGCAAGGCGGTGGCAACCAGTGCGAGATTGTTATAAGCTCGTGAGAATCCTTCTGGTGTACCAATCTGGGTGTCGTGATAATGGTCACCGCTATTTAAAATCGTAGAGGTATCATATTAGAAATGGCTCATTGAGCCTCTTCAGGTGAGTGAACTCACCACAATCAGTTGAGACAGAAAAGGAATGTAGATGTTGCCCACATCGTTGATAGAGGGGAGAGTATTGAAGAGGACCAGGACGAGCGAGGTATGGCACTGCTGTTTGTGGTCATCTGTTCCATGCTCTTCATGCTTTTGGGCCTTTCCCTGACCTTCTCCAGCATGACCGAGTTCTCGACGAGTAACGAATTCGAGGCCCGCGAGAAGGCCCTGCTCATTGCTGATGGGGGTTTTAACCTGACTCAGGCCATCTTCAGGGGAAATGATCTGACCACTCTTCTCTCCAACACCACAGATGTGAACCGTTACCTGAATTTTCCGGTTCCAACGGGAACCACCGCGCTGGGGTACTTCAATCGGAATCCCCTCTCTCCCATTGAGGCGATGCAGATTGATTATGCAAGTCCCCCTGCTGCCTTTGGAACCCGTACCATCAATGGTTTGTTGACCGCACCCGGCGGAGTTGCCATCGGCACGGGACGCTATTTCGCCCGATTGACCGATAATGATGATGGTGACGGTGACCCTCTTTTAGACACCGATAGCGTCGTTATTCTCAGGGTGATGGGAGTCCATCGCGCGTCTGCCGCCGAAGGAACGGTTTACGGAACCAACACTCAAAACGCCATCGCCACCATCGAAACCACCCTGAGGCGCGATACGACTTTCAACTTCGACGGTGCATTCACCGTATATGGACCCTTCCTGGGCGGAACTTTTAACGGCAATAGCTTTGATCTTGACGGACGCCACCATGACCTGAACGGAAGTCTGATCGCTGGGGTCCCCGAACCTGGCCTGACTTTACTCAACAATAATCCGATTGGAGGAGATGCAGTAGCCGCCGCGAACTCGGCGTATTCCAAGCTTGCGGGTATACAATATGACAATATCGTGGGGGAAACCGGTGATTTTGGCGCCCTACCGTCCATCAAGGACAAGACCGCTTCCATCCGCAGCAGTTCTGACCCCGACGCAGCAAATATCTTCGATCCCAATTGGCTCATGAGCTTCGTCAATCGGCTCTCCTCCTTCGCCCACAACAACCTTCCCGCGGGTACCTACGACGGAGTGACCTGGGGAACTACGGCCAGTCCTGAAATCACTTTCATTGATGGCAATGCACGATTGGGCGGAAACGGCTCGGGTACAGGACTACTCGTGGTGGAGGGTACTCTCGACTACAATGGGGCCTTCGACTACACAGGCATGATTTTCACTCTAGGCGGACACCTTACCATGAGTGGAGCCAATAAGACGATGATCGGCGGGTCCTTCACTGCCAATATCATTGACAACGGAGATGGGACCTACGACTATGGAATCCCCGAGATTACTATAGATGGAAACAGCAATTTCCTTTACAGCACCCAGGGAATTGCCCTGGCCTATGGTCTTCTTCCTATGAAGGTGCTGAATTGGCGCGAAAGTACTCGCGAACTTGAGCCATACTAGTCTATCCTCTAAAGCAACTTTGTTGGAAAAGCCAAGCTAAGCAAATTGCCAAATGACTCATGGGACAAGTTAAGCCCCGGGCCGTGAGGGCAGCGCACATACACATCCCCGGTACCCCCACATGGACTGCCCCCCCACCGTCGTCGCGAGAGAAGGTGGGACTCCGACTAGGTGTGATCTGGGGCACCGAACAGCGCAAATTCTCCTAACGTTTAGGAGGTGTCGTCGACCGCGACAGCAGCTCCTGCAAATCGTGGATCATCCCCTCCCGGCTGTAGGAGGAAAATTCCAGCTTCCCGGTGTCCATCCGAATGGCATCCTCCGGACAGGCTTCCACACAATATCCGCAAAAAACACAAAGCCCTAAATCAATATCAAAACGCACCGGGTATTTTTCAATCTTGGGATTGGGATGCTCCCCACCCACAATATAAATGCAGTGAGCCGGACAGACCGTTTCGCACATCATGCAGGCCACGCAGCGAGGTGAACCATCCTGGCGCCGGGTCAGTCGATGCAGGGTCCTCAAGCGGGGAGAGAAGGGACGCCGTTCCTCCGGATACTGATAGGTCACGCCTCCCCGCAGATGCCGGATCAGGCCGAAGCGATGAGCGATGTGAACCAATAGATTTCGAAGGAGATGGCGGGCCGTGAGGCGAAGGGCCTTCAAGATCTCCAGTATGTAGATTCTTTCCCGAAATGTGAGGTCTCTCTCAACCTTTTTAATGGCCATCTTACTGCTCTATCGGATCCACAACAGAATCAAGGCGGTGATCAGGATATTGAGAATCGAAAGCGGCAGCATGATCGTCCATCCCAATCGCATCAAGTGATCCCATCTGAAGCGGGGCAGGGTCCAGCGAACCAGCATCATGAAAAAACAGAGCACACTCACCTTGAGTAAAAAGGCGCTCACCTGCAGGACCATGACCGTGACCGAGGAAAGGCCTTCTGAGCCCAGATAGGGAACCTGCCATCCGCCTAAGAACAAGGTAGTGATCAGGGCTGCCGCCAGAACGGTTTCAATGAAATCGGTAGCCAGAAACATACCGAATTTCATGCCGCTGTACTCCACGAAATAGCCGATGATCTCCGATTCTCCCTCCGGAATGTCAAAGGGAACTCGCTTGGTCTCCGCCATGGCGGCCGTGGCAAAGAGAATGAAGCCCAGAGGCTGGAGAAAGATTCCCCACTTGGGGATCCACCCCCAAAGGTATTCTCCCTGGGTCAGGACCATCTCCTGAAGACTCAAGGTTTCATAGATCATCAGAACGCCGATGATGGTGGCCCCCATGGTGATTTCGTAGGAGATCATCTGACTTGAGGCACGCACGCTCCCCAGCAGGCCGTAGTTACTGTTGGAGGACCATCCAGCCAAAACGAATCCGTAGATACCCATGCTCATGGTGGCAAAGACGTACAAGATGCCCACATTGAGATCGAGAACCTGCAGGGAAACCGAATATCCACCGAAGCTGTAGATTCCCCCGAAGGGAATGACGGCAAAGCTGATGAGGGCAAAAAACATCGCCAGGAAGGGGGCCAGAGTATGAAGGAACCGGTTCCCACCGGGTGGGATGAAGTCTTCCTTTGTGAGCAGTTTGATGGCATCGGCGATGGGATGGAAAAGTCCCAGCAACCGGAATCCCAAGATATCGGCCCGATTGGCTCCAATTCGATCCTGCATCAGAGCGCTTTGCTTTCGTTCCAGCCAGGTCAGGATGAACATGAATCCCATGACCACGTTGAACAGGAAAAAAGCTTTGCTGAATTGAATGAAGTATTCCATGAGGATCCGGGGCTAAGGCTTGTGCCCGTTCAGCAATTCCCCGAACTCTTCCAGTTCCTGAAAGGTCCGGCCCGACCATTCCCTGAAAATCTCTTCAGCATCCAGATAGGCCAGGGGATATTCCAGTTTTTGAGCCAGTGTTCTCAGGATCTCGATATCCGCTTTGGATTCAGACAGAGGAAGCAGGGCCTGGTGGAAGCGTTGGAGGCGACCTTCGAAGTTGGTGAAGGTTCCATCTTTCTCCGCATAAGTGGCCCCGGGAAGGATCACGTTGGAATACTCCACCGTCTGGTTCACATTGGTCCCCTGAAAGATCACGTATTCTGCTTGCTCCAGCATCTCTTGAGCTTCCGGGCTCTCGAAGTTGTGCTGAAAGATATAAAGGATCTTGATCGCTCCGGAGGCAGCTTTCTCCAGGACCGTTTTCACATCGGTGGTCAGACCTAGATCCTCGGCTCCTCGGCTGTTGGGGTTCTTGTCCCCGCGAATGAGAAAATCATCTTGAAGGCCTCCCTCTTCCCAGGGATTTTGATATCCGATCTCCTGAACTCCCATCGACTCTGCGAAGACCTTGCGGATGAGGTAAAGCTCTTCGTTGGAGAGTTGCGGCGAAGCGACTACCCCAATCCCCTCAGGCCCGAAATTCTCCAAAGTGGTTTTCAAGCCTGTGGAAACCTCTTGAAGCGCTGGTTCCCACTCCGATGCTTGCAGCTCTCCAGAAACGGCTCGAAGCTGGGGAAACTCAATTCGATCCTGATCGATAAATTCGTAGCCAAAGCGCCCTTCATCACACATCCACCAGCGGTTCACATGGGGATTGAAGCGAGGCTTGAGTCGTTGGACCCGCTTTCCCCCGGTCTTGTAGGAACGCGAGGTATTGTAGTGAATGCTGATGTTGCATCCTCTTGCACAGCCGTTGCAGATCGATTCCTGGGTGGAGAGATACCAGACGCGACACTGGAAGCGAAACTCCCTTTCGGTCAGAGCGCCAACCGGACAGATGTCAATCACATTCCCCGAGTAGGGGTTGTTCAAGGTTTTCGCCGGAGCCAGATCAATGACCGAGCGGTTGCCCCGATTGAAAACGCCCAGTTCGTTGCTGTGGGAAACTTCCTCGCAAAAGCGCGTGCAGCGCGTGCATAAAACGCATCGCTCCTGATCCAGAATAACGTGCGGTCCGATGGGAACCGCCTTTTTACGCTTGATCTTGTCTTCCAGAAAGCGGCTGTCGTGCTGACCTACTTCCATGTAGTAATTTTGAAGGTCACACTCTCCGGACTGATCGCAGACCGGGCAGTCCAGGGGGTGATTGACCAGCAGGAACTCCAGCATCGATTTGCGGGCGTGCTTGACCTTGTCCGAATCGGTCGTGACTTTCATCCCATTCTGGGCAGGGGTGTAGCAGGAGATAACCAGTTTGGGCATTTTCTCGATTTCAACCATGCACATGCGGCAGCTACCGGCGATGGAGAGTCCCGGGTGATAGCAATAACGGGGAACGTGGATGTCCAGTTTCTCAGCCGCCTGAAGGACGCTCGATCCGGACTCCACTTTTATGGTTTTCCCGTTGATCTCAAGGTTAGGCATCGACCACCGTTTTCTTTTCTTCTAGATCACACTTCTTGTGGAGGATGTGATATTCGAATTCAGAGCGGAACTTCTTGACGTAACTTCTAAAGGACATGGCGGCGCCGTCACTGAGAGCACAGATACTGGTGCCGCTCATGTTGTCGGCCAGCTCGGCCAGGTTATCGATGTCCTCCAGGGTCCCGGCGCCTTCTGTAATGCGGGTCAGGATCTGATAGACCCAACCGGTTCCCTCGCGGCAGGGAGTACACTGTCCGCAAGATTCATGGGCGAAAAAGCGCATGATATTTTGACAGGCTCGAACCATACAGACGTCTTCATCCATGACAATCACCGCCCCGGATCCCAGCATGGAGCCTGCCTTCATCAGGCTCTCGAAATCCAAAGAGATATCGAGGTCCTCCTCAGTCAGAATGGCTGCCGATGCCCCGCCGGGAACGACGGCTTTGAGTTTCTTGTCACCCGGGATCCCACCCCCATGTTCATAGATCAACTCCCGCAACGAGGTGCCCAGCGGAAGCTCGTAAATGCCCGGTTTCTTGACGCATCCGGAAAGAGCAAAGAGCCGGGTTCCCCCGTGGTGTTGACAACTGACAGCGGCAAACCACTCGGCCCCCTTGAGGAGAAGCTTGGGGAGCTGGGAGAGCGTTTCCACATTATTAATAACGGTGGGGCAGCCAAACAGGCCCACTACGGTCGGAAAAGGCGGCTTGAGTCGAGGCCACCCCTTTTTGCCCTCCAGAGATTCCAGCAATCCGGTTTCTTCTCCGCAGATGTACGCGCCCGCGCCCCGGTGAAGGTGCACATCCAGCTGGAAGTCTTTCCCTAAAACACGCTTGCCCAGCACCCCTTCCCGATAGGCTTCTTCAATGGCTTGTTGCAGGATCTGGGCGGGACGAACGTACTCACCGCGAATATAAATATAGGTGGTGTGAATCCCCACCGCGTAAGCACAAATGATGATTCCCTCCAAAAGGCGGTGGGGATCCCATTCCATGATGTAGCGATCCTTAAAGGTTCCCGGTTCCGACTCGTCGGCGTTGGCCGTCAGGTAGATGGGCTTACCGGTGTCCTGAGGGACAAAGCTCCATTTTCTACCCGTAGGGAAGCCGGCACCCCCCAGGCCGCGAAGATTGGCATGAATCACCATATCGGTGATGTCGCCGGGCTGCATCTCAAGGGCTTTTTCTGCACCCGCATATCCGCCCTGCTTGCGATACCACTCCAGCTCCCTGGCCTTGCTGTTGCCGAAATGTTCCGAGATCAGCTGCACCGTGGGTGGAGCCTTTGATTTTACGCTGTCTGACGTTGCTGTAATGTCCTGCCCTTGCTCTGTCGCTTCCAGAATGTGATCGACATGCTCCGGGGTGAGAGGACCATAGTAATCTTCATCCACCTGCATCATGGGGGCCATCTCACAAGCTCCCAGGCAATCGGGAACCGCTTCCCAGCTGAAGCCGCCGTCTTCGCTTATGGCTCCACTCTCTACCCCCATTCTGCTTCTCAGATGATCTTTGATCCGATCGGACCCCCGTAGCCAACAGCTGATGCTCATGCACAAACGGACGTGATGGCGGCCCATGGGCTTCTGAAAGTAAAGGGTGTAGAAGGTCAGAACCTCGTGCACATCGACTAAAGGGACTTCCAGCAACTCGGCCACAGACTCTTCCACCTCAGTCGTAATGTGCCCCTGTTGCTCATGAGCCAGGTGAAGGGTGGGCAGCATGGCCGCTCTTTTGTTGGGATAGCGAGTCAGGATCTGCTGGAATCGCTCCTGATTTTGTGAAGTGAACTCGAATGGGGAACTCACCGATCCAGCTCTCCTGCAATCATGTTGACGGATCCGAAAGTGGGAACGATATCCGCCACCTGGTCCCCCTCCAGGATCCTGCCCAATGCCCCCATAATGGGAAAGCAGGGCGGGTGGCAGCGCACTCGCCAGGGTCGATCGGTTCCGTCGCTGACGATGTAGAAACCCAACTCGCCGTTGGCTCCCTCAACCGGAAAATAAGCCTCACCTTCCGGAGGACGAAGTCCGTGTCCCAGCATGATGATCTTGAAGTGATTCATCAAGGCTTCGATGTTGGAGTACACCTGCTCTTTGGGAGGCAGCCAGGCTTCTTTGGTGTCTGCGGATATCCGGTCGTGATAGCGCTTTTCCGAGCCCTGCAGAGTGAGTGGAATGAGGACCTCGTTTTTGAGAAGGCCTGAAGTGTTTCCAAATTTACCCAGGTCGGCCATCAGATCTGCCTCTATGATCTCTCCCTCCGGATCGACGTTGGTCGGACCTTCGGGAAGAGTATCGAGGGCCTGCTCGAGAATGCGGATGGCCTGCTGCATCTCCTCCATCCGCACCAGGTATCGGGAGTAGTTGTCTCCGTGCTCTCCGACCGGAACGTCAAATTCAAAGCGGTCGTAGACAAAGTAGGGAAAAGCTTTGCGTACATCGTAGGCTTCTCCGGTCGAGCGCAGGAAGGGGCCCGTGATCCCATAGGCGATGGCGTCCTCTGCCGAGATCACCCCGATTCCGCGCATGCGATCATAAAAAATCCGGTTGCCGGTTAGAAGCTCGTCCACTTCTTTGAGGACCTCACGGGTCTTTTTCAGCACGGCCCGGCACTCTCGTTCGAACCCTTCAGGAAGGTCTGCCTTGACGCCTCCCACACGGCCATAGGAAATCGTCAAACGGGCACCGGTAACGCTCTCGACCAGCTCGTACAGCCACTCCCTGGCCTTCATCATGTAGAGGAAGACCGAAAAGGCGCCCAGCTCCATAGCGGATGCACCGATGCAGGTGAGATGATCGGTCAGGCGGGAGATCTCACTCAAGATGACCCGGATATAGTTGCACCGTTCCGGGACCTCAAGGTCCATCAGGGTTTCCACAGCCGCTGCGAAGCCGAAATTGGAGATGAGGGGAGAGACGTAGTTGAGGCGATCGCTGAAGGGGAAGCATTGGGTATACGTGGCCTCCTCGCAGTGCTTTTCAAAGGCACGGTGAAGATAGCCGATTTGAATGTCGGCTTTGCGGATGATCTCCCCATCCAGTTCGGTCTGGATCTGGATGACTCCATGGGTTGCCGGGTGTGCGGGCCCGACGTTCAGGAACATCGTTTTGGTGGTCAGTTCTTTGGTCTCGGTGATGATGCTTTCCTTGTGTGTCTTTAGTGCTTGGGACCGACCAAAGGCTGGCGCTTTTGAATCGGGTAGTCCTTTCGCAGCGGATGGCCCTCAAACTCGGAATAAAGCAGGATTCGCCTCAGGTCGGGGTGGCCCGTAAATTGAATGCCGAACATGTCGTAGACCTCGCGCTCATACCAGTTGGCGCCTGGCCACAGCGAGGTGAGGCTGTCTAATTTGGGTTCCGGCTCAGCCACGGGGACCTTGAGGCGAAGCCGAAAGCTGTGGGCCACAGACAGGAAGTGATACACCACCTCGAATCGAGGCTTGCGCTTCCAGTAATCGACTGCCGTGAGGTCCATCAAGTAGTTGTACTGAAGCTCCGGATCTTCTCTTAAGAAGGTGGCCACGGGCAAAAGGGCAGAAGGAGCAAGAACAACAGTGTCCTGTTGAAAGTGGCTATGGACCTCGATAACGTCGTTCTCGAAGTCTTTTTTTATCTTTTGAAGCGTGATACTTGCTTCCATGAACCTAGAAACTACTTTAAGCGTTGTCCAGGCTAGCCCAGGCTAGTAGGTGTCAGATTTCCTGCTTCTGATTCTGCATTTTTTTCTGCAATAGCATTAACCCCTCGAGAACCGTCTCCGGTCGGGGAGGGCAGCCCGGGATGTAGATATCCACTGGAACGATGTGATCGATTCCTCTCACGGTGGCATAGTTGTCGTAGAAGCCTCCTGTGCAGGTACAAACACCAAAGGCCACCACCCACTTGGGAGCACACATCTGCTCGTAGATATGAACCAGCACCGGAGCCAGCTTCTGACTGATCGTTCCCACCACGAACAACACGTCCGCCTGGCGGGGGGAGAAGCGCGGGAGTCCGGCTCCAAACCGGTCCATGTCATAGTGAGAGCAAGCCGTGGACATGTACTCCATCCCACAGCAGGCAGTCACGAAAGGATATTGGAAGATGGAGTATTTTCGAGCCCAGCCCAGCATCTTGTCCATCCGGCTGGTGAAAAAACCCGTTTGCAGGCTGCCTTGGAAATCTACTTCCATTGAAGCACTCCTTTTTTTACGGAGTAAAACAACCCGGAGAGAACAACCAGTAGGAAAACCAGCATTTCCATAAAGCCGAACAAACCCAGGTCCTGGTAAATCACCGCCCAGGGAAAAAGGAAAATCAGCTCAATATCAAAAAGGACAAAGAGTAATGCAACGATAAAGAACTTGACCGAAAAACGTCCCCGCACGATCTCCTGGGGTTCCACTCCGCATTCAAAGGGCATGTCGTGGATGCGCCCCTCTTGGCGAGGTCCCAGCCAGTGGCTGATACCCAGCATGGCACCGGCAGTCATGGCCGCAAAAGCCACCAGCACAATGAATCCAAAGTAGGTCTCCATCTGCCAACCGTCTCCCCTTCAAGCCCTCCAGGCCCGATGGTTGGAGTATAACAAACCCCTCCGCCAGCCCCACAGCCGGAAGACCGGCTGGTGGTCTGCGGTCTGCGGTCTGAGCGCGTTCCAGGTTTCAGGTTTGGAATTTAGAACTTGGAATTTGTTTGGGATTTGGGATTTGTGGAGTTGACCCGTTTTCGTGGACACCTGATTCTTTAGGGAGAAAGGAGAACACAATGCCAAGAAATGGTCGAAGGTACCCACCTGAGTTTCGCCAGCAAATGGTGGAACTGGTGCGGTCAGGACGAAGTCCAGGATCATTGGCCCGGGAGTTCGAACCGTCTGATCAATCGATCCGCAACTGGGTTGCCCAGGTCGATCGGGATGAGGGCTGGCGCAAAGACGGGCTAACGACGCCGGAGCGAGAGGAGCTGGGGCGGCTGCGTCGGGAGAATCGCCGCCTGCGTGAAGAGCGGGAGATCTTAAAAAAGGCGGCAGCCTGGTTCGCTCGGGAGACCGAGTCCGGATCTTCGGGTTCGTCAAGATGAATCAGGCCAGCCATAAGATTACCACCCTGTGCCGGGTACTGGGAGTCTCCACCAGCGGCTACTACGGGTGGCGGGGCCGTGAGCCAAGTGTTCGGGCTCAGCAGGATGCCCTTTTGCTGGCCCGGATCCGAGCCCTTCATGAGCGCTCTCGGGGCACCTACGGGGTTCCTCGGATTCACGCCCAGCTGAGTGCAAACGGGATTCCCGTCGGTCGTAAGCGTATCGCTCGTCTGATGCACAAAGCGGGTTTGCAAGGAGTGAGCCGTCGCAAGAAATACAGGACCACGATCCGGAATGAAAAGGTTCGGCCCGCTGCTGATCTGGTTCAGCGCGACTTCTCGGTGCAGGGCCCCAATCAACTGTGGGTAGCGGACATCACCTACATCCGGACGGGCTCAGGATTTCTTTATCTGGCTGTGGTGCTCGATGCCTTCAGCCGCCGGGTGGTAGGCTGGGCCATGAAGACTCACCTGAGGACTCAGCTGGTGCTGGCCGCCCTGGAGATGGCTTTATGGCAGAGACGTCCACACAGCGTGATCCATCATTCGGACCAGGGCACTCAGTACACCTCGATTGCCTTTGGCCAGCGTTGTCGCCGAGCTGGGGTTCGACCCTCCATGGGATCGGGGGGGGACTGCTATGACAATGCCCTGTGTGAGAGTTTCTTTGCCTCGATCTGGAGTGTGAGTTGCTGGAGCGTCACCACTTCCTCACCCCGACTCAGGCCAGTAGTGCCCTCTTCGACTTTATCGAGGGCTTCTACAACCCCCATCGGTTACACTCGTCACTGGGGTATCATTCCCCGGCTGAGTTCGAAAGGAGATATGCTACGTTACCTGCAGTCCCAAACTAGAAACTGTCCACCAAAGCGGGGTAACTTCATTGAGATTTTGAATTTCAGCCGGTCTTCCGGCTGTGGTATCGTGTGCAGCCATGGCTACTGAGACTCAGGGCGCCCGCCCGCAACATCGCCACCCTCCCTGGTTAAAGGTGCGCGCTCCTCTGGGGGAACAAGTGCATGATCTGAAACGGCTTTTGGGAGGGTTGAAGCTGCATACGGTTTGCCAGGAAGCCAAGTGTCCCAATATGGGGGAATGTTGGCATCATGGCGTAGCCACCTTCATGATTCTGGGGGATATCTGTACGCGGGGATGTCGCTACTGTGCAGTGAGCAAGGGAAAACCCATGGAACTGGATCTGGGAGAGCCGGAACGGGTCGCCGAAGCAGTCGAGGTAATGGGCCTCAAGCATGTGGTCATTACTTCGGTGGATCGCGATGATCTGGAGGATGGAGGGGCCGCTATTTTTGCGACAACGATTGAGGCGGTTCGCCGTCGCAGCCCCTGCTGTATTGTGGAAGTGCTTGTTCCCGACTTTCAGGGCTCGGCCCAATCCCTCGAGATCGTCCTGGAGGCAAAACCGGAAATTTTAAATCACAATATGGAAACCGTCCCCCGTCTTTATCCCATAGCCCGCGGAGGGGGAGACTACCAGCGCTCACTGGAGCTTCTCCGGCGTGCCCCGCAGTGCTCACCTGAGGTGGTCACCAAGACGGGGATGATGCTGGGCCTGGGGGAGCAGGAGAAGGAAATTCACCAGGTGATGCACGATCTGATCGAGCTGAACGTCAGCATTCTGACCCTGGGACAGTACTTGCGTCCCACGGGTTGGCATTTACCCGTGGCCCGTTACTATTCCCCCCGGGAGTTTGACTACTGGAAAGAGGTGGGAGAGGCCATAGGTTTCCAACATGTGGAAAGTGGCCCGCTGGTGCGCTCCAGCTACCTGGCCGACCGCCAGTTCGCCTCGCTTAAAGACAGCACTCCGACCTTGTAGTGACCGCTCTCAGAGCGGCCCAGCTCGAACGAGAGGGGGCCAAGTATCCTTCTCTGATAAGCTTACAGTCTAAGACAAAAAGGCCACCCTGCGGGTGGCCTTCTCGTTCCTCAAACGGACTAAAGTCTATTCGAATTTCTTCCCGAGCCCGGCGCAACCTCCGAAAAGATCGGCCTGGGCCCGCTGTGAACGCTATACTATATGGAATTGTCTTTGTTGATAGGTATTATCGGGTTTGCCACTCTCCTATTCTTGCCAGGTACGTGGGTAACGTTCTGTTTGCCTCTTCCTGGTCTTCCATTTTGGGCCAAGGTACTCACTGGTACAATGTTGGCGCCGGCTGGTGGTTTATTTGCAGTATTGCACAATTAGGCTTCTTGGGACACCGTTTGAACTTACTGTAATACTCCTAGTCGGCCTTAATCTTCCAGCAGCTTATCTTGTGTACAGGCAACGTAGTAGTAGTTCAATTCCAGACCGCAGCACAATTGTTAGCTGCGTGACGGTGCTCCTCATTGCCTTTGCATCTCTGTCGCCACAAATCTTCTATGAGCAAAGGCGGATGTTTGTCCCAGAGCATCCTTGGATGCACTCCGACGTGATCTACGCGATTGCCAATGGTGACCTTCCTCCTGAAGAACCACTATTAGCAGGAGTGAAACTCGCATACCACTGGGCTGGTCACACTTATCAGGCGGTTCTGAGCTATCTGATCAACTCACCTCCCGTATCCAGTTTTATTTGGTCAAACCTCCTATGGCTCCTCTTTATTTCCGCTTTTACTGCAGGCCTTGTGGCCGAGCTCGGAGGAAATCACCTATCTAGGGTTACCTCAGTCGTCTGCCTCTTTTTTGGAGTTAACTTTGTCGGTTATATTTTGGAGCAGGCTTCGATGCTTCGATGGGGGGGAGACTGGCGTTACACTCCCTGGGTGCTAAAATTTTTCGGTTTCAATCAAATGCCGTTCGCACTGGGTACGTTTGTCGCCATTGTGTACCTGGCGATCGAGACCATGGTCAGAAGCAACCTCATAGAAATCCATTCTCAAGCTGATCTGCCTATTGTAGTGCGGCATTGGAACCTATCTATCGGCAATTCCATTTCCTCCGGCCTGTACGATAAGCTGTTGCTAAAGCGTTTTGCTATCGCGGTCGATAGAGCAGGAGGCAGGCAGGCATTTCCGTACGGACAGCTCCTCATCCCCGGGGTAATTCATCTCGTCGGATTGTATCCCGTCAGCGAAAGTGGGACACATAGGGCCGAGAGTTAAGAGAGAGTTGGAAGGTTTGAGGGGGTGAGATCTCACCCCCTCAAAGGGCTGATCTTGACAGCCCATCAGAGCAAGCCGATGCTGGTCATGGCACAACCAAAAGGAGAACGCTATGACCACAGACGTCGTCAAACAGATCCGTAGGGCCACCCGCCGGAGATTCACGGCCGAAGAGAAGATCCACATCGTTTTGGAGGGGCTCCGCGGAGAGATTCCCGTCACCGAACTGTGCCGCAAAGAAGGGATTCAACCTTCGATCTACTACAAGTGGTCCAAGGCCTTCCTGGATTCGGGCAAAAACGGTCTAACCCGGGAGACCCAACGGAATGCGACTTCCGGTGAGGTGCGTCGCTTGAAGGAGGAGAATGAGGCCTTGAAGAAGGCGGTGGCCGAGACGGTAGTGGAGAACCAAAAGCTAAAAAAAAGTTTGGGCCTGTAAGGCGAAGGAGGTATCAGAGGATGCTCAGCGAGCACAAGCTGGAAGTTTTAAGGACAGTGGAGGCCTCCGAGTTACCGGTCCGGGAGGTGCTGGATCAACTCGAGATCCCCCGCTCGACCTACTATCGCTGGAGACACCACTTTCGAAAGAGGGGGTTGGCAGGCTTGCGGGACCGTCCCCCAGGATCAGGACGGGTTTGGAATCAGATCCTGCCCAAAGAACGGGACCGAATCCTGGAGATGGCACTGCTGTTTCCAGAGTGGTCCTCACGAGAAGTGAGCTGCCAGGTGACGGATAGGTGCGGGTTTACGGTCTCGGAATCCTCGGTCTACCGGATTTTGAAAGCGGAAGGGCTGATTCGGGAGGTTCAACTCCGGAGCTTTCCAGCCGAATCGGAATATCGAATCAAGACGACCCGACCCAACCAGCAGTGGCAAACGGATGCGACCTATCTTCTGGTCAAGAACTGGGGCTGGTACTATCTGATCTCAGTACTGGATGACTTTAGCCGGAGGATCCTGGCCTGGGGACTTCACACGGCCATGCGTGCTGGAGACTTCAGCCAGGTGGTCGAGGCGGCTTGTGAGAGAACGGGTGTGGAACAGGCTCCGTTGTCTGATCGGCCCCGGCTGGTGACAGACCGCGGACCGGCTTTGATCTCCAAAGACTTTGGTCAGTATCTGGAGACCAAGGGACTGGGCCACATCCTGGCCTCACCCTATCATCCCCAGACCAACGGGAAGATCGAACGCTACCATCGTTCCTGCAAGGAACGCATCAACCTAATGGTCTGGGAGACACCCGAGGAGTTGGAGCGAGAAATCGCGGTCTTTATCGACTACTACAACTCCAGGCGCTATCACGAGGCCCTGGGTAACGTCACACCCGATGACATGTACTTCGCAAGACGAGATTCCATCCACACAAAAAGGAGAAGATTGAAAGGAGTCACCCTTGCCCGTCGGCAGGCGATCAATGCTAAACTAGCCCGATCAGCATCGGTTCCCACTGTCTCTTAGTTTGGAACCCCAAATGTCCCATTCTCGCTGAAGACGTACATTGCGCACAATTGTGTTATCGGTCCAGTACTCATGATTTCCCAGGACGGCGAACACGCCATGCGTTGCATTAAGCTTGCTGAGAGTAGGGGCCAATTCGAACATCGCTTCGGAGTCGCTCGACCGGTGCCCGCTGACGTAATCCCCTGTTAAAGCAACTAAGTCAGGTTTGAGGGTATTCGTGATTGCGACTGCCCGCTTGATGAGTTCAACTTGTGTATGGGGATGGAGGTGAAAATCGCTCATGTGGACGATCTTGAATCCGTCAAAGGAGGAGCCCAGATGTTTCACCGGGATGGTTACTCGCTCAGTTTGCAACCATTCCGTCTCAATGCCCGTGCCGTACCTATAGGCTCCAAAAGCAGCGGCACCCGACCCCACAACAGTGTATCCCAATGCTTTCAAGATCGTCCTTCGATCCACGTTGTGGAGCATCTACTCAGTCTAACCAAGTAGAGGAAGGGGCATCAAGGGAGGACAGCGGTTGTCGTTTGGACCGGGCGATGCTAATATTCAGCCCCCGGAGGAAAGGATGCCCAAATACTTACCCGTTCAACTCGATGCTGCCAATCACGACATCAAGGCTGTGTACGACAAAATGGAGCAGGACATCGGATTTGTCCCCAACTTCATCAAGACCCTGGCCCACAGCGGAAACTTCCTGGAAGCCGTAGCAAATCTTTATCGCACGCTACTGGGTGAGACCAGCCTGAGCGAAAAACTCCGGCAATTAGCTATTCTTAAAACTTGTAAGGTCCAGAAGTGCAAATACACGATCATCTGTTACACGGATTTGGCCAAGAAAATGGGGTGGACCGACGAACAGATCGAAGCCATGGATGACTACGCAAGCAGTGACCTTTTTAGCTACTACGAGAAGGAGGTTCTTCAGCTTGCCGAACTGGTCACTCTGGAGCCCGATGAGATACCGGATGATTACTGGCTGCAGCTGGACAATCACTTTACCTCCGATCAGGTCGTTGAATTGATTACCCTGATCGGCTTCTTCAATATGATCAACCGGCTCATACTGACCCTGGACATTGAACCGGATCCCCAGTTTGCCGCACAAGAGGGGTAGCTTACACGTCCCCAGCATCCACAAGTTGAAGGGCACACCGTTGGTGAGATTTCAGGCCATCTTTTTTGATCTCTTCAACACGCTGCTCCACTTTGATTTCTCCCTGCTTCCGCAAGTTGAGTTCCAGGGACAACTTCTCCCCACCACCAGCGTGGAAGTGTACCGTCAGCTGAGCGAGGGCCACGACCCCTCCTTTTCCTACTCGCGCTTCCTGGAGGAGTTCCAGGAGAGTCGGGAAATTGTTACCCAGCTGAGGAACCAGGAGTATCGGGAATTCTCCTGTCTGGAGCGCTTTAAGATTCTCTGCAAGCGGTTAAGTATCCAGGACAAATCGGTAGCTGAGTTCATCGTCAAGGTCCATATGGATGAACTGTTTCGCGTCATGCACTTTCCTGAGGATAGGAAGGCCCTTCTGGATCAGCTGACCGATTTTCCCCTCATCCTGGTCTCAAATTTCGATCATGCTCTGACCGTTCGTCGTGCTCTCCGTGAATTCGGATTGGAAGAGCGCTTCGAGGCTATTTTTATTTCCGATGAAGTGGGTTGGCGCAAACCGGGGGATGAATTTTATAACGTTGTTTTGAAGGCTACCGGATATTCTCCTCAACAATGTCTCTATGTTGGAGATGACCCAGAGGCTGACGTGTATGGCGCCACCCAGCAGGGGTTTCAAGTCGCCTGGCTTGTGGAGAACCGTCTGCCCGAAGATCTTCCCGTTCAGCCGAAATGGACTATCCGTGACCTGAGTCAGGTTCTGGAGATCGTGGAAGAAGCTGACATCTGACCACGGACCGTCTGGTAATATATTAGTTGTGAAACCGCGGAAGGCGCTTCAATGAATATTTTGGTGACCGGTGCGGCGGGCTATATCGGGAGCGTCGTGACCGAGGTACTCATCGATCAAGGCCACTCCGTGGTTGCCTTGGACAACCTGCAGGCGGGACATCGGGAGGCCGTTCATCCCAATGCCGTCTTTGTTCAGGCTGATCTGGCCGACACCCAGACCCTGGATCAGGTTTTTCGCGACCACGATCTGGAGGCGGTGGTCCATATGGCTGCTGAGGCACTGGTATCCGTATCCATGAGCAACCCCCGCCGCTTCTTTTCCACAAACGTTCGGGGAGGCATGAATTTGTTGGATGCCATGCTTGCCCACGGGGTCAAGGACATCATCTTTTCCTCCACCGCCGCCGTGTATGGTGAGCCCGAGGCAACCCCGATTGGCGAGGATGCCCCTACCCGACCGGTGAACTCCTACGGGGAGTCCAAACTGATGTTTGAGCGTATTTTGGACTGGTACGATCAGGCTTACGGATTGCGCTACATCTCACTTCGTTACTTCAACGCTGCGGGTGCTTCAGAGAAGTACGGCGAGGCCCATGACCCGGAAACCCACTTGATCCCTCTGATTTTAGACGTGGCAATAGGCAAGAGGAAAGAGATCCAGGTTTACGGAACCGATTACGATACTCCAGATGGTACCTGCATCCGGGACTACATCCATGTCCTGGACTTAGCCAAGGCCCATGTTCTTGCCCTGCAAAATCTGGATGGCAGCAAACCCCGTGTTTACAATCTCGGCAACGATGAGGGTCATTCGATTTACCAGGTCATTGAAGCCGCACGGCAGGTCACCGGCCATCCTCTTCCTACCGTCCCCGCTCCACGGCGCTCTGGCGATCCAGCTCGGCTAACCGCTACCTCAGCGCGGATCCGAAGCGAACTGGGCTGGGTGCCTGAATACCCCGATCTTCACGCCATCGTTGAAACCGCCTGGTGCTGGCACCAGAAGCGCGCTTAGCTCGCGTTCCAGGTTCTAGGCTCCATGAAGTTACCCCGCTTTGGTGGACAGTTCTTAGTTTGGGATTTGGAATTTGAGATTTTGAATTTCCTTGACCGCTGTCAACTGTCGGCTGACAGCGGTCAAGGAAGCATTGTCCTTCCCATCAGGTAGCGGTCGATCTCCCGGGCGGCATCTCGACCTTCCCGGATAGCCCAAACGATCAGCGACTGGCCACGCCGGCAGTCGCCGGCGGCAAAGACTCCCTCAACGCTTGTGGCGTACTGGCCGAATTCGGCCTTGAAGTTGGAGCGTGGATCGGTCTCCAAGTCCAGCTGGGGAACCAGAGTCTCCTCGGGACCAAGAAAACCCATGGCCAAAAGAACCAGATCTGCCTTCCACTCTTCTTCTGTTCCGGGGATTTCCTGCATCTGGAAGCGGCCATCCTCCCCCTTGCTCCACTGCACACGAACGGTTCGGATGCCCGCCACCTTTCCGCTGTCCTCGAGGAATTCCTTGGAAAGGATGCTGTACTCACGCGGATCTTTGCCGAATTTGACGGAGGATTCACCGTGACCATAGTCGACGCGGTAGATGCGAGGCCACTGGGGCCAGGGGTTGTCGGGAGCCCGCTGATCCGGGGGGCGATCCAGTAGCTCGAAGTTCACCAGACTTCTGCATCCATGGCGAAGAGAGGTGCCGATGCAGTCGGTTCCTGTGTCGCCGCCGCCGATCACGATGACATCCTTGTCTTTTGCAGAGAGGTACTGGCCATCTTTGAACTCCGAATCGAGAAAGCTCTTGGTGCTCTTGAGCAGAAACTCCATGGCGAAATGGACGCCCTGCAGTTGACGTCCTTCAATGGGCAAATCGCGGGGCTGGGTGGCCCCGCAGGCCAGTAGAAGTGCCTGGTTTTGATCGACCAGCTCCTTCACTTCCAGATCCACGCCCACGTGGACACCGGTCACAAACTCAATCCCTTCTTCTCGCAACAAATTCACACGGCGATCCACCATCTCCTTTTCCAGCTTCATGGGCGGGATCCCATACATCAAAAGACCCCCGATACGATCATCCCGCTCGTAAACGGTCACCGTGTGACCCACCCTGTTCAACTGAGCGGCAGCCGCTAATCCGGCTGGTCCCGAACCCACGATGGCGACCTTCTTGCCGGTGCGTTGGTCGGGAGGCTCCGGCTTGACCCAACCTTCGTCGAAGCCGCGATCGATAATGGCGTTTTCGATGTTCTTGATGGTGACGGCAGGATCCGTGATTCCCAGCACACAGGCGCCCTCACAGGGTGCCGGACAAGTGCGACCGGTGAATTCGGGAAAGTTGTTGGTCTTGTGCAAACGATCCAGGGCTTCACGCCATTGTCCCTGATAGACCAGGTCGTTCCACTCCGGAATCAGATTGTCGATGGGACAACCGGTCTCGGATTGGCAAAAGGGCACACCACAATCCATGCAGCGGGCTCCCTGAGACTTGAGATGCTCTTCAGGAACCGTGGCCAGGATATCCCGGTAGTCGCCCAGACGCTCTTCGGCCGGCCGGTAGGGTACCGGTTCGCGCTCAATTTCAATAAAGCCGGTGTGCTTACCTATGACAGTTCTCCTCTTTCATCAGCCTAGCCCGGACTATGCATAAATTCTCTACTGCAGCGACGAAATCATCCGCCCTGCCCGCGTGGCTCACCACGATCGGGAGGAGCTTCAGGAATATGGCAGAAACCCTCCGGAATGTGGGAGGCACCTCAGGTGCCGAACAGCTCGATTCCTGAAATAGCTCTTACCGTGGAACACAAGATGACTCTCGCCTATTCCTTCTCAATTCTTTCGGATTCGGCACCTGAGGTGCCTCCCACATTCCGGAGTCTTTGCAATCCTGACGGTCTCGGCGGCCAACCACTCGCGGCGAGCCACCGGTTCGCCCCTACATCGCTTCGTGACAAGAACCTATGCCATAGTCCGGGCTAGGCGACGGCTTCGACACCCTGCTGTTGTTCCTGCTCTTCCATAAAACGCTTGTAATCGGTGGGCATCACCTTCACAAATTGTGGGAGTACCGAATCCCACTCTTCAAGAACTTTACCTGCCACCGTTGAACCGGTGTATTGCTGGTGGCGCTCGACGAGCTCCCGAAGCTCGGCGATTTCCTCTTCGTTTTCGAGGCGCTCCAATTCAACCATTTCCAGGTTACAGTTTTCTCTGAAGTCGCCAGCGGTATCCCAGACGTAGGCGATACCTCCACTCATCCCAGCCGCAAAATTGCGTCCGGCTGGACCCAGAATCACTACCCGGCCTCCCGTCATGTACTCGCAGCCATGATCACCCACGCCTTCGATCACAGCGCGGGCTCCGGAGTTGCGTACACAGAATCTCTCGGCGGCACGGCCTCTAAAGTAGGCCTCCCCTCCCGTGGCACCGTAAAGGACAACGTTTCCGACGATGATATTTTCCTCGGGAAGGAACTGCGAGGCCTGGGGCGGGTAGATGATCAAGCGGCCCCCGGAAAGACCTTTGCCCACGTAGTCGTTAGCATCGCCCTCCAGCTCTATAGTGACCCCTCTGACCAGCCAGGCCCCCAGGCTCTGACCCGCGGATCCGTTGAAGCGGAGATGGATCGTTCCATCGGGCAGACTCTCTTCTCCCCACCGCTTGGCGATCTCGTGACTGAGCATCGTGCCCACGGTGCGGTTGATATTTTGAATGGGCATCTCGAGCCTGACTTCTTTCCCCTTGTCGATCGCCTTTTCACAACGCTTGATCAGCTCGTTATCCAGAGCCTTATCCAGAGCGTGATCCTGAGTGCCCGTACAGAAGACTCCCACTTGATCGTGAGGTTTCTGGGCGGGAGTCAGGATGGGCGTCAGGTCCAGGCCGTCGGCTTTCCAGTGTGAAATGGCGCTGTCGGTGGCCAAGACATCCACCCGCCCGATCAGTTCCTCGATGGTACGAAATCCGAGTTCGGCCATGATTTGCCGGGCCTCTTCAGCCACCATAAGCAGGTAGTTGATCACATGTTCGGGTTGTCCTTGAAACCTCTCTCTGAGAACCGGGTTCTGGGTAGCAATCCCCACCGGGCAGGTATTGAGGTGGCACTTGCGCATCATGATGCAGCCTAGTGTCACCAGCGGAGCGGTGGAAAAGCCGAACTCCTCGGCCCCTAAAAGGGCGGCGATGACCACGTCACGACCCGTTTTCAATCCACCGTCGGTTTGCAAGACGACCCGGGAGCGCAAATCATTGAGCACCAGAGTCTGATGGGTCTCGGCAATACCCAGTTCCCAGGGCAATCCAGCATACTTGATACTGGTTAAGGGCGAGGCGCCGGTGCCGCCTGACTGTCCTGAAATTAAGATGTGATCGGCATGGGCCTTGGCCACACCGGCAGCGATGGTGCCCACCCCCACCTCGGAGACCAGCTTGACGCTGACCCGGGCGCTGGGATTGGCGTTCTTCAGATCGTGGATCAGCTGCTTGAGATCCTCGATCGAGTAAATATCGTGATGGGGCGGCGGGCTGATCAGCCCCACACCGGGCGTCGAGTAGCGGATCCGGGCAATGATTTGGTCCACTTTATAGCCGGGCAGCTCGCCCCCTTCACCCGGCTTGGCCCCCTGGGCGATCTTGATCTGAAGCTCATCGGCATTGGTCAGATACCACATGGTGACACCGAAGCGACCCGAGGCCACCTGTTTGATGGCAGAGCGCTTGGAATCTCCACTGGGGAGGGCTATGAAGCGTTCCGGATCCTCACCGCCTTCACCGGTATTGGATTTTCCACCGATGCGATTCATGGCTAAAGCCAGGGCTTCGTGGGTCTCTGCTGAGATCGACCCGAAGCTCATGGCCCCGGTGCAAAAGCGTTTAACAATCTCGCTGGCCGGCTCTACGTTTTCCAAAGGAATGGGGCTGACCTTGTCGGTTTTAAAGCGCAGAAGCCCTCGTAGGGTACAGCGAGTACGGGAATCCTCATTGAGCATCTGGGAATAGCTCTGGTAGGCTTCCTGGCTATGGGTACGGGCTGCCACCTGCAGATTGGCAATCACCTCAGGATTCCAGACGTGCTTTTCACCTCCGGCCCGCCAGTGAAACTCCCCCGGGTTGGGAAGCACGAGCTGAAGGTCGTTTTTGCGCTCCGGATAACCCAGGGCGTGGCGCCGAATGGCTTCGGTGGCAACGACATCCAGGTTGACCCCTTGGACCCGGCTGGCGGTTCCCGTGAAGCAGCTCTCGATAATATCTTCTCCCAAACCCACGGCTTCAAAGATCTGGGCTCCCTTGTAGCTTTGAAGGGTGGAGATGCCCATCTTGGCCATGACCTTGAGCATCCCCTTGGCCACGCCCTTTCGATAGGCGGCAATAATCGTCTCATCCGTGTACTTGTCCAGAAGACCTTCCCTGCACACCTGTCTTAAGGCTTCGAAAGTCAGATAAGGATTGATGGCATCAGCGCCATAACCGATCAAGAGACAGTGGTGCTGAACTTCCCGAGCTTCACCCGATTCCAGCACGATTCCAATGCGGGTACGCTTAACCTTTTTGATCAGATGATGATGAACGGCCCCGCAGGCCATTAAAGAGCTCAGGGGCACCCGGTCCTGGTTAATGGCGCGATCCGACAAGATGACGAGGCTAAACCCCTCATCGATGGCCTTCTCCGCCTTGGCGCAGATACGATGCAAGGCAGGCACCATCCCCTCCTTGCCTTCCGACTTGGGCCAGGTGATATCGATCGTTTGGGTTTTCCAGCCGGCATGCTCCATCTCTTTGATGGCACCCAGCTCTTCGTTGCTGAGGATGGGATGATCGACCTTCAATCGATGGGCATGAGCCTCGGTGCTTTCAAGCAGATTGCCCTCGGGTCCGATCGAGCACTGCAGGGACATAATGACTTCCTCGCGGATGGAATCCACCGCGGGATTGGTGACCTGAGCAAAGAGCTGCTTGAAATAATCGTAAATCAGACGAGGCTGATCGGAAAGACAGGCCAGAGCCGAGTCGTTGCCCATCGATCCCACTGGATCGCGCTTTTCCGTGACCAGGGGCAGCAGCATGAACTGAAAGGTCTCAAGCGTATAGCCGAAGGCCTGAAGACGCCCAAGCAGAGTGGGCAGATCCAGTCCGGGAAGCTTTGAGGGGACCTTCAGATCAGAGAGATGGATTTGCTGCTTCTTGAGCCACTCTCCGTAAGGTCGGCGAGTGGCAAGATCGCGCTTGAGTTCCTCATCAGCCACGATCCGCCCTTCCTCGAAATTGACCAAAAACATCCTTCCCGGCTGCAGCCTGCCTTTGTGTTTGACGTTAGCCGGATCGACTGCAAGTACGCCCACCTCTGAGGCCATGATGACCCGATCGTCATAGGTGACGTAGTAACGGCTGGGGCGAAGACCGTTTCGATCCAAAACAGCCCCGATGAAACGTCCGTCGGTAAAAGCGATAGAAGCCGGCCCATCCCAGGGTTCCATCAAAGAGGAGTGGTACTCATAGAAGGCCCGCTTGGCTGCCGACATACTCTCGTGGTTCTCCCAGGCCTCCGGGATCATGATCATGGCCGCTTCCGGCAAGATTCTTCCGGTCATGATCAAGAATTCCAGGACGTTGTCAAAATTGCCCGAGTCGGAGCAGTCGGGTTCCACCACCGGAAAGACCTTGCTGAGATCCTCCCCAAACAGTTCACTTTGGACCACTCCCTGACGGGCCCGCATCCAGTTAGTGTTGCCCTGAAGGGTATTGATTTCACCGTTGTGGCACATGAACCGGTTGGGCTGAGCCCGATCCCAGGAGGGAAAGGTATTGGTGGAAAAACGGGAGTGGATCATGGCCAGGTGGCTCGTATAGTCGCTATCGGCCAGGTCAGGGAAGTAGGGAACCACCTGCTCGGACATGAGCTGGCCTTTGTAGACAAGAACCTTGGTGGAGAGGCTGCAGATGTAAAACATCTTGGCCTGCGCCATTTTGGAGCTGCGCAGCAGATTGCTGGCCCGCTTGCGAATCACATAGAGCTGGCGCTCGAAGGCGTCACCCTCCAGATCCTTCCCGGCCGCGATAAAAAGTTGCTCCATGGCCGGTTCCGTGGCCCGGGCCGAAGGACCGATGTCGGCCCCCTTGGCGTCGGTGGGAACGCTTCGCCACCCCAGAACCTTCTGGCCCTGTTCAGAGACAATGTCCTGCACCACTCCCTTGCACTGGTCCCGCTCACTGTTGTTGGTGGGTAAAAA
>CBDCMH010000009.1:0-8371 GCA_965218935.1 Acidobacteriota bacterium | reverse complement strand
CTACGGAAAGTGCCACAGAAAACATACCGCCTGGGTTTTCTCAGGTAAGGGTGAAAAGGTGGGGTAAGAGCCCACCGCTTCGATGGTGACATCGAAGGCACGGTAAACCCCACGCGGTGCAAGGCCAAATAGGCTCCGTTGCAACCTGGCCCGGTTCATCCATTGTTTATTCGATGGAAACGGAGCGGGTGAGCCGCTTGAGGATTGGGGTGACTCAATTCCTAGACGAATGATCACCGCCCTGAAAAGGGTTACAGAACTCGGCTTACATCTCTGCTTGCCGGAAAAAACCGCAGACCACAGACCACTTCCAACGAACACTACGAAGAGGTCAGAAGCCGGGCGCGCGTCTATCCGCGGGCTGATTTTCCTCACCGGTGGTACAATAGCCCTCTCTCGGGTGGGGACGTAGCTCAGCTCGGAAGAGCGCCTGAATCGCACTCAGGGCCAGGGTAAAACGCTCTGGCCCTTTCTTTATGCGGATTCCAGGGTGAAAGCCTTGCCCTTACTGGTTTTCCCCAACTTTACAGGAGTTACAGGAATTGCGGTCAAAGATGTGAATACAGCTCAACTGTGACGGTAGAACTGACACAAAAACTGACACAGTGATTTGAGATTGAAACGCCTAACCAGCACGGCCAATCTGGATGCAGCCATCCTGTATAATTAGATAGTGGCACTCACACAAGAAGTGGGCTTTAACCTCACCCCCAAGCAAAAGGCATTTGCCGATGTACGTCTTCAGCGAGAATGGGACATTTGGGGTTCCAAGCTAAGAGACAGTGGGAACCGATGCTGATCGGGCTAGTTTAGCATTGATCGCCTGCCGACGGGCAAGGGTGACTCCTTTCAATCTTCTCCTTTTTGTGTGGATGGAATCTCGTCTTGCGAAGTACATGTCATCGGGTGTGACGTTACCCAGGGCCTCGTGATAGCGCCTGGAGTTGTAGTAGTCGATAAAGACCGCGATTTCTCGCTCCAACTCCTCGGGTGTCTCCCAGACCATTAGGTTGATGCGTTCCTTGCAGGAACGATGGTAGCGTTCGATCTTCCCGTTGGTCTGGGGATGATAGGGTGAGGCCAGGATGTGGCCCAGTCCCTTGGTCTCCAGATACTGACCAAAGTCTTTGGAGATCAAAGCCGGTCCGCGGTCTGTCACCAGCCGGGGCCGATCAGACAACGGAGCCTGTTCCACACCCGTTCTCTCACAAGCCGCCTCGACCACCTGGCTGAAGTCTCCAGCACGCATGGCCGTGTGAAGTCCCCAGGCCAGGATCCTCCGGCTAAAGTCATCCAGTACTGAGATCAGATAGTACCAGCCCCAGTTCTTGACCAGAAGATAGGTCGCATCCGTTTGCCACTGCTGGTTGGGTCGGGTCGTCTTGATTCGATATTCCGATTCGGCTGGAAAGCTCCGGAGTTGAACCTCCCGAATCAGCCCTTCCGCTTTCAAAATCCGGTAGACCGAGGATTCCGAGACCGTAAACCCGCACCTATCCGTCACCTGGCAGCTCACTTCTCGTGAGGACCACTCTGGAAACAGCAGCGCCATCTCCAGGATTCGGTCCCGTTCTTTGGGCAGGATCTGATTCCAAACCCGTCCTGATCCTGGGGGACGGTCCCGCAAGCCTGCCAACCCCCTCTTTCGAAAGTGGTGTCTCCAGCGATAGTAGGTCGAGCGGGGGATCTCGAGTTGATCCAGCACCTCCCGGACCGGTAACTCGGAGGCCTCCACTGTCCTTAAAACTTCCAGCTTGTGCTCGCTGAGCATCCTCTGATACCTCCTTCGCCTTACAGGCCCAAACTTTTTTTTAGCTTTTGGTTCTCCACTACCGTCTCGGCCACCGCCTTCTTCAAGGCCTCATTCTCCTCCTTCAAGCGACGCACCTCACCGGAAGTCGCATTCCGTTGGGTCTCCCGGGTTAGACCGTTTTTGCCCGAATCCAGGAAGGCCTTGGACCACTTGTAGTAGATCGAAGGTTGAATCCCTTCTTTGCGGCACAGTTCGGTGACGGGAATCTCTCCGCGGAGCCCCTCCAAAACGATGTGGATCTTCTCTTCGGCCGTGAATCTCCGGCGGGTGGCCCTACGGATCTGTTTGACGACGTCTGTGGTCATAGCGTTCTCCTTTTGGTTGTGCCATGACCAGCATCGGCTTGCTCTGATGGGCTGTCAAGATCAGCCCTTTGAGGGGGTGAGATCTCACCCCCTCAAACCTTCCAACTCTCTCTTAACTCTCGGCCCTATGTGTCCCACTTTCGCTGACGGGATACAGGCCACCATCTCTGGATACCCACCGCCGTTGTGGCGCAGGTCAATAATGAGCGCACTGGTGTTGGCGAGGAACCCCATCGCGCCGATAGCGGTTTCCGCCGCGAATTCGGGTAACACAAAGCCACGGAAGTCCAGGTAACCAATGTTGCCGCCCAATCGTTCGACTTTCTCAAATCCGGAGTTTCTAAGCCTCGCTATGCGGTTGCATCGCTCGCGTTCCTTTGAGCTGGGGAGTAGCCCTCCACGAGCTATTGAAATTGGAGAAAAGTCCCTGGCTCTCGCTTCATCTTCAGGCATGGGCCGCGGTTCGTGGCTGTAGGTCACTCTCAGGTGCTTATCATGGCTAATTTCTCGTGAATGTTCAGTGAGCGCTTCGCACAGGAAGGCGGCGCTGGTGATGCTGCCGTATTCCTTTCCTTCAAGTCGTGCACGAATGGCCTTTTCCATCTCCTTGGCAACTTCCGGAAAGACATAATACGCATTGAGCTTTTCGATGACGCCTTCAATCACTTCCGAGCGCATGGCGGCATTGATGGTGAGATCAGGTTGTTTCTTGTCTAGCAGCCCGTGGTGGAAGTACATTTTCTGAGCTCAGGTGGTACCCACCGGTGGAAGCAGCGAAGGGATCGCTGAGTTGGGTTTTTCGGGCCAAGCAGCCGGAATCAGTCCGAACAGGCCCTTAAGACGCTTGAACAGCGACAAAATCAGTAGCATCAGGGCGCAAATCCGCCCCTGCAGACCCCGCGGCGTTCCCACACCCAGGCTCTGACGCATCAGCATCCCCAGATTGAAGGCGCTCACCTGGATCAGCAGTCGCTTCAACACATTCTCATGTCCCCGGACATGCAGCCGTCTCATCCCTCCGCTCCCGTACAGATGCGCACAGGGTCGCTCCAGCTGCTCTCCTCGTTGCCGCAGCAGCCGCTGCCCTCGCTCTCCCCGGATGCGCCGCCGATTCGCATACACCGCTTCCTGCCCCTGCCGGTCTCCTCGCCAGCGTCGCTTCCCTCGCCTCGGTTCGCTCACATAGCTGCGCAGTCCCACCGCATCCAGGTCCACCATCCGCTGCGTGCTGTGATACCCCTTGTCGGCCACCACCTCTTCGATGCCTCGTCCCTCCGGCAGCGCTTGTTCCACCTTCTCGGCCGCTTCCGTCAGGGTCTTCACCATGGTCTGCGTGTCCCCTTGATCGGCTCCCTGTACCGTCACCGAGACAATCGCTCCGGTCTCCAGATCCACTGCATGCTCCGCCTTGTGCGCCAGGTGCGTCCGCCCGTCCTTCATTCTGGTAATCCGCGCATCCGCATCATGCGGGTGCTTCCAAACCCGGTTCGATCCTTTGCCCGTGCGCTTGCGGTCCAGTTTGGCCAGATCTTCCCGTCGCGGCGTCTCAATCCCGGAGGCTTTCGCCAGCTCCATCAAAAACTCTTCATACCCCTGCTCGCTGTCCCGGCGCACGATGCTGCGCAGCGCTGCATTCGCTTCCAGCGTAGTGGCATCGATGCCGATCGTCTTGCCCCGCAGCAGGCCGCTCGCCCCGATCCGCTTCAGTACCCAGTCAAAGACTGCTTCGTGGGTAGCCACATCGATCAGTCGTCGGGTTCGGGAGATCGTGGAGTGATCAGACGGCGACTCGCTCAGTTTCAATCCCAGAAACTCTCGCAGTGCCAGAGAATCAGCTGCTCTCCAGGCTATTCCTCGTTCCGATCCGATCCCTTCGAAATACCCCACCAGCAGCAGCCGAAAGTACACTCCCGGAGCCAGGCTCGGTCGCCCCATCTTGTCTGCATAGAACTTCGCACACAGTCCCTCCACGAAGTCGTCAAAGCCGTGTTCGTTGAAAAGGCCATTCAGTCTTTCGTAGAAGGGATGGCCGGCGGTGCGGGGCAGCTCACTGGTGGCGACCCACAGGTCTTCTTGCTGTCGACGTTTCTTTTTCCCCATTGCCATGGGGTCACTCTAGTGTCGCTGTGTGACCCCTTATCCTCGACTTTCACCACGGACTGCTAGCATTTCATTTTTCCTCCGGTTTAAATGGTCCCCGTGGTGGAGGAAGGAGCTAACAATGTTTATCCTGTTCGGTACAATGTCCCGGTTGTCCACATAAGACGCAAGCAGACATAGGAGAAATTCACCGTAATGAGCTATGGAGAACGTAGAAATCCGGATCAAGAGCACCTTACTTTCCCAAAAGCCCCGAGAAGAGAGCTTGTTGATAGCACTACTCAGTGTAATGGTGCTTTTGTGTGTTTCACTGCTTTGCTGGCGAGACCCATCTCTGCTTAATCTATTAGCTGCCAGCCGACATCAGGTTGTGGAAGAGCAAGAATATTGGAGACTGCTGACGACGACTGCTATCCATGCTGATCTGACACATTTCCTCTCCAATGCCATCCTCTTTGCCCTCTTCACCTTTTTGCTGTATGGATATTTTGGATTCTGGGTGTTTCCGGTTACGGTCGTAGCACTCGGTTCCTTCACGAACTATTTGTCACTTCTGACCTATCCGGAGAACACCCAGCTCATTGGGGCTAGTCGGGATTGGTTTACCTGATGGCGGGTTTCTGGCTGACTGCCTACGTTCTTGTGGAGCGAAGCCACCCACTTAAAAGACGAGTCTTGGTTGCTATTGGTATTGCGCTCATAGTCCTTGTCCCAAGCAGTTTGTCCGCGGAAGTGAGCTACCGGACCCACGCCATTGGTTGCGGTATAGGTCTCATCTTGGCACTCGGATATTTCCAAGCCAGGAAGGAGCAGATCCGATCCCTGGAAACGTTCCAGATCGAGGAAGTGGATGAGTGACCCTAGCTAGTTCCCATCCGGAAGACTGTAAATAGTTGGAAATAAAAGGGTAAGTACGCATTTTCGAGCTCTGATTTTGTCAGGGTCGTTTGATAAGTTATTTGGTGTAAAACAATAAAAACAAACGACTTAAAACAAAACCAGGAGCCCGAAAATGCGTAAGAACCGAGAAAATCAACTCCCTCTTTCCCCTTCCTGGCCCGATCATCGCCTGGCCCGGGAACTGGAATCGATCTCCAAGATCCTGGATCAAAATCCATCGATCTCCGATCTGGTTTTATACGATCTGTGTGACAAAGTCAGCTCCAAGAACGGAGCCCGGGGCATGACGGCCGAGCAGGTCCTACGTTGTGCTCTGATCAAACAAACCCACCAGTTCTCCTACGAAAAGCTGGCTTTTCACCTGACCGACTCGCAGAGTTTTCGCACCTTCTGCCGGCTCCCCTATAGGGTCACCCCCAGCAAATCCACCTTGCAGGAGAACATCTCGCGGATTGAAGCCTCCACTTGGCAGGCCGTCAATCGGGTGCTGGTCAGTTGGGCTGATGAGAAAGGTTTGGAGAAAGGGCGTAAGATTCGAGTGGATGCCACCGGAGTCCAAAGCAACATCCGCCATCCCCTCGATAGCCAATTGCTTTACGATTCCATTCGGGTCGTGACCCGCCTTTTAAAACGGCTCAACCAGCAGGAGTCCCTCTCTTTTGTGGATCATTGCCGAGGTGCCAAAAAACGTTGTTTGAACATCCGAAACAGTCGGGGCGAGAAGCGCAAAAAGCATTATCGGGATCTCTTGAAGATCGCTGGCAGGACCCTGGGTTACGGCACCCTGGCACTGGAGCAGGCACCGCGGTGGCAGGACCCCATCAGCCAGGTCCTGGCCGAAGCGTTGGCCCACAATCTGAATCTAATGGGGCGAGTGATCCAACAAACCCAGCGTCGGGTGATCCTGGGCCAGAAGGTCCCGGCCACCGAAAAGATCGTCTCCATCTTTGAAGAACACACCGACATTATCGAAAAAGGCTCCCGCGAGAGCCTCTTTGGCCATAAGCTTTATCTGACCGTAGGCAAATCCTCGCTGATCCTGGATGCGGTTCTGATGAACGGCAATCCGGCCGACAGCCAGCAGGTCAAGCCCTTATTGCAGCATCAATGTCGGCAATACGGTCGTTATCCCCGCCAGGCCAGTTTCGATGGGGGCTTTGCCTCTTCAGACAATCTCAAGTGGGCCAAGAATCAGGGAGTTCAGGACGTGGCCTTTGCCAAGAAATGCGGATTGAAGATCCAGGATATGGTCCGATCCAGTTGGGTCTACAAACAGCTGAGGCGATTCCGAGCCGGCATTGAAGGTTGTATCTCCACCGCCAAACGGGTCTTTGGTCTCACTCGCTGTCTCTGGAAAGGTTGGTCTCGCTTTCAGCGCTACGTGCACCTTTCGGTCGTCAGCTACAACCTGGTCGTGCTGGCACGACTCCTTGTATAACTTCTCCCTGTTTGCTCACTTCCCCACGCCATCTTGCAGGGTGAGGTGTCGCCTTAACGTGCCTTTGCGGAGCGGCAAAGAACTCCTCCCGATAGCCAAGCAAAAGAGGGTGTCTTTCAGAGTGCTGTGATAGGCTAACTTATTACTATTCAATAAAATACCGGTTTGAAAACCCCAGTTTCCGGATGGGAACTAGCTAATCCTACTTCAAACAGTATTTACGAGCGTCTCGGATACAAGCCAGTGTCTGACGTGGCGTATTTTCTTTTCGTCTAGACTTTGATCCGCAATGGCTGCGTCACGGCTTTAAGTTCATCCGCAGCAGCAGGTCGTGGAAACGAGAGTCGTCGCGGAGGGGGTCTTGACGGGTAAGATCGTTCTCCTCTGTGGGAGCTAGTGGCCGAGGGGTTACCATAAATCACCGTAACCTACTGCATCACAATGACTGCTGCCTCTCTTGCCGGACTGAATTCCCTCACTTGGCCGTATAGTCGGCTTATCGGACAAGTGGGACAGAGCGTCACGGCTCAATACCAATGTGATCATTTACGGCTCTACGAAGAAGCTGTTTGCATCCGAGGTACTTTTCTGTCGTTTGCACTGAGACGTGTCCGAGGAGGAATTGGATTTGGTCCAACTCGCCACCTGCCTCGTGACAGAGGCGAGCACAGGATCGGCGTAAGTCATGCGGAGCAAGCTCGGGTACACCGAGCTCTCAGAGAGGGCGGATTTCTACGTTTGGCGGCGCACCCTGGGAACGTACAAGATTACGAAGATTGAAACCCTGACTCCCCGGCAGGCCCAGCAGCTTCGAGCCTCCACGAAACTCTGTTCTGGCACGACGTCCCGGTCCAACCGGAGTGAGGAGCCTCGGCTCTCACTCCCGCTCCCTACCCGTCCGTCTGATTTCCGGCCCACCGATACTCCCGACCTGCCTCCGTGGCCGGTCGCCGGCCTCCAGATCTGGCTTGGTCGGTCCTGCCCAGTTCTTCCACCCAACAACCGACCCGAAAACCCCTCCTTGACCCAATCTTTACTACCTTGGTAGACTCCCCCCCCAGAAAGCGACTTCCTATCAAACCTAAACAAAGGGGAATTGCGATGATTGGGGACCGTACGTATCCAAGCGGTATTCAACGCGCTGCTGAAGGAGAGTAAAGAATGAGCCGAATCACGTTGAAGGTGAACAGCAGGACGCACACTGTGGATGTCGACTCCTCGACACCACTGCTCTACGTGCTGCGCAATGATCTGGGCTTGCAGAGTCCGCGTTTCGGCTGTGGACTGGGCCAGTGCGGCGCATGCACCGTGATCGTCGGGGGAAATGCAGTGAGGTCCTGCGTCACCCGAGCCTTTACGATCAAGAGCGAGATCACGACGCTCGAGGGGCTAGCGAAACCGGGCACGCTGCACCCATTGCAGCAGGCCTGGATCGACGAGCAGGTGCCACAGTGCGGGTTCTGCCAGACTGGGCAGATCCTGAATGCCAAGGTGCTCCTCGACCGGAATGCGAATCCGACGGATGCACAGATCCGGGAGTGGATGGCCAGGAATCTGTGCCGCTGTATGACCTATTACCGCATCCAGGCCGCGATCAGGCGCGCCGCGAAAACAATGGCGGACACCCGGCTGGGTTCCGGTACAGAGGTGAGTGCATGACAGCCTTCACAAAGATCCCCAAACAAGTAGAAGATGCGATGGAGAGGTGGAGTGGCACGACCTCGCGACGGGATTTCCTCAAGAACTCGGGTCTGCTCGTGGTGAGCTTCGGTACTGCTGCAATGGCCAAGGCTAGTCCACTCGTCCCCTGGAGTG
>CBDCMH010000008.1:0-190455 GCA_965218935.1 Acidobacteriota bacterium | reverse complement strand
CCGGTCATGAAGATGGTGGCCAAGCAACGTCGAGGGTCTCGGATCTGGAAAAAGTATGATGTGCCGAAAACTCCCTACCGGAGGATCTGCGAGTCCCCTGAGGTGGCGGACAAGATCAAGCGGGAACTGGCCCGAGAGTATGAGAAGCTCAATCCGGCCCAGCTGGCACGGCAGATCGGCTGGCTTCAGAATTGCCTTTTGCTCAAACCGACTCCTGAGCAGAAGAAACGATGGGAAGCGGGCTGGATGTGAAAATCTTTCTCTTGCTGCAGGCTGCGGGTGTTGGGCAAGGGGTTGCCACTCCTCTGGTTGGTGCTTTTTACCACCACTTTTTGCAATCCCTTTCGGATAGATTCTTAGTGAGGCAACGAATACCCTTTGGAATAGATTTTTACGTGAGGCAACGGGGACCCTTGAGAGGGTTAATGGCAATGGGAAGGATAGACCCGGCTCGAGTCTTGGGCCCCTTGTCTTCTCCATCTTCCCAGAATGGAGTCTCCCACTGCCCTAAGTAGGTCACATTCTAAGGTCACCTTCTGGGTAAAGCCGCGGAATGGTTAGATCACCAGTGACTCCGAAATCATTCTTGCCGATGAGCTCAACTTCGCTTCCTTTGAACGTCATGGTGGGAGTTACTTCTTTTTCAAGGCTTTCGGGTCGTCGAATGACGAAGCGAGACATGGCTCATCGGCTGTTGTGCATCTTTCAGGTGTTCACCTCTTCAACTCCTCATGATCCGCAACCAGAGGCTTGACCTACCCTTGTTGCGGCTCTGTTTGAATCCACAAACTTGATCTAATTGATTGATAAATTAGGGACTTAAAGAAGTGGGTCGTGCTGGACTCGAACCAGCGACCCTCTGCTTAAAAGGCAGATGCTCTACCGACTGAGCTAACGACCCATGTTGTTGACTCTAATGGATTAACGAAGAGGTGGTATCCTGGGTGACCCCACTGTATGAGAGTTCGTGTGGGACTTTTGTTTTAGACACCTGCTCGAAAAACTCAATGGCTTCCCTCTCCGCTCTTCCAAGAGCGTGTAAGTATATCTCAGTTCTCCGCTGGCTTTCATGTCCGAGGATTCTCTGGCTCGCTTTTGAGCCGAGATCCATTAGCCTGAAAAAACAAACTTCTATATCCTATTTGCCGATGAATTCTTCATTTCGCGTCCGTTGTCTCATTTTTATTTTCCTTGCAGGTTGGTCCCAACTCTTCTCTGCTCCCCAGGAAACGGGGGAGCGCGAGCTGCAGGCCCTTCGCGTCCAGGACCCCCCGGTTCTTGATGGTATCCTGGACGAGGTCCTCTGGGACTCTGCCCAGAGTACGGAAGTCTTCAAGCAAAAAGAACCCACAGAAGGTAGCGACGGTTCGGAGCCCACCTTTGTGAAGGTAGTTTATACCGAGGAGGCCCTGTTCATTGGTACAGTTTGCCTCGATTCCTCGCCTGCCGAGATTGTTGCTACGGAACTACGGCGAGATGGAGATCTAAACAAAGACGATAGTGTTTGGATTCTCATCGATTCGTTCCACGATCACCGCAACGCCTTTCTCTTTGCCTCCAATGCACTGGGAACCCAATATGATGCACTGGTGATCAACGAAGGAGAAGAAACCAACGAAGGCTGGGATGAGGTGTAGACAGTGGTGTCCCATCGCAGCGAAGAGGGGTGGAGCGCTGAATTTGAGATCCCCTTTAAGATTCTGAGGATGACGGGCTCGGATAACCAGGTTGGAATCGAATTTCAGCGCGTGATCCGGCGCAAGAATGAGTTTGTCTTTTGGAATTCATGGGAGCGAGATTTTCGATTCGAGGAAGTTTCGCGGGCCGGCCATCTGGCGGGACTGGAGAACATTGAACTGGCTCATCGCTGGCGCATGAAGGGCTATCTTCTGGGTGGAATCGGCGAAAAGGGTGACGCTGGGTGGGAGAACCGCTCGGATCTGGGTATCGATGACCTGAAGTGGAGAATGACTCCCACCGTCACTGCGGACCTGACCCTGAACACGGATTTCGGCCAGGTCGAAGTGGATGCTCAGCAGGCCAACTTCTCCACTCCCCGCAACCAGCTTTTTTTCCCCGAAAAGAGGGAGTTTTTTCTGGAAGGAGCCGGATTTTTTGATGTCAGCGCCCGCACCGAGGAAGACCGATTCGACACCACCTTTCAGAACTTCTTCAGCCGCCGGATCGGCATTTCTGCTCAGGAGAACAACATCATACCCATCTTGGGTGGCGCCAAACTCACAGGCAGACTGGGCGGGACTTCCATCGGTGCACTGAACATGCAGACCCAGGAGGAGGGGTTAACACCCGGGAACAATTACAGTGTGCTTCGAATGCGGCAGGATCTTTTTTCCCGGTCCAGCATCGGGGGTATTTTTACCAACCGTTCCGGTGGCGGGAGTTTCAATCGCACCGCTGGGTTGGATACTCGCCTGATTTTACTGAACAACGTGACGCTGGAGGGATTCTTTATTCGTTCGGACACACCAGGAGTCTTCGGGGATGAGGATGCCTATCATGCCAAGGGGTACTGGAGAAGCGACTTGTGGGATATCGGTTTGGGTCATCTGGTCCTGGAACCCAATTTCAATGCGGAGATGGGCTTTGCAATACGCTCCAGCACCCGCAAGACGATCGGCGACCTTGCCTTCAAACCCCGACCCCCTGTCAGCTGGCTCCGCCAGATTCAGCTGCGGGCCTTTTACGAATACTTCGCGACGCCGGACAATGAGGTGACACAAAAGGTGATTCACTATCCGATCCAGTTCCAATTTGAAAGCGGAGACACCATACGACTTGGGCCGCACTACCGGTTCGATCGTTTGGTTGAGCCGCTCGAACTGGCTCCCGGTGTTTTGGTCCCTCCCGGGGACTACTCTGGAGTGAGCATGTCCTTCCGGTATACCGTTGATCCCTCACGTTCGCTGGCCGGGGACGTCACTTACTTCTTTCAAACCGACTATTTTGGAGGCAAGCGCTGGTTCCTGCGTTTTATCCCTCAGTGGAAACCCACTCCTTCCCTGATCGTGGATCTTACCTATAATCTGGACAAGATCGAGGTGCCGGGCGCCGAGAAGTTTTACAGCCATATTGCCAATCTGGGTGTGAGCTATTCTCTCAGTACCCGACTCTTGACGAGTGCCATCGTTCAATACAACAACACACGTCAAATCAAGGGGGTCAATTTCCGGCTGAACTACATCTACAGGCCCGGGGACGATCTCTTCCTCGTTTACAGAGATACCCGCAACGGACTCAATCCGGAGTTCAGCGACCGATCTTTCCTGATCAAGTTCACACGCTCCTTTGATTTTTGACCTGCATCTTAAATGGCCCTTTAACGGGCGGTCGGGCGCAACCGCTGACTCGCCCGGATTTCTCACATCTGATCACCAATAAATGAATGGGGGAAGTAAATGGTTTGGGCGCGGTGACTGTAGTCACCACAAGTCAGACTTTGAAAGGTTAACATACCTGTAATAGCTCGCTAAGCCACCTCGCACAACGACATAACAGGAGTGAAAACGATGATCCGTAACGTCGATAACAAGCACGACCAACTTCCCGCAAGGAATCAACTGTACGTATTTGGGCTTCTGAGTGTTGTCTGGGTCGGTATTGCTTACACCTCCACCGCAACGGGTGGACTCTTTGGGTACATGGACACCGTGATTGGCATGGCCCTCATCTCAATCTGGACTGGGGTTTTCTATCATTTCATCGCAAAAGACATCGACAGAAGAGAGAAGCTTGAAAGGCTGGCTCGAGATCTGCAGCACAGGGAAGTGCGCTACCTGCTGGACGAGTTTGGGCCCTTGAAGGCACTGCTTAATGATAGTGAATTCAAGAACTGCAAACAAACGGGCCCCAACCTGACCCTGACTCTCTTTATCGCTCTGGCTGCGGTGACCATCCTCTACCTGCTGAGTTAATGGGAACTTCGGGTCTTAAACGTCCAGGGCTGTTTACACAGGTCCTGCGGGTGGAGAGAAGGATCCTGCCAACTGAGTAGCGAGCCATTCCACCTGTCCGTGAGTCTGGGATCAGTCGCAGTACATCCAGCCGTCCTTTGCGGATGCCCCTGATGTTGGAAGGACTGTGGGTTTTGCCTCACCCACCGAGCTTTTTCCCTGGATGACGGCAAGCCTGAGTATAAACTCTTGCCGTGCAAAATGGGAGGAGAACATCCGGATGGATTTGGAAAGCATACCTGAGACGTCCTTCACGGGGACAAGTTTTAAAGAAACCGCATCAGCGCAGAGCTCCTCATAGATCCGTCTCTTCCAAGTCTGGCACGCAGGCGCCAGATGACCGACTTCATGGCCAATCAACACTCTTCTCTCTCGTCTTGTTAGCTCAAGAAAAAGCCCTCGATGAAACATAAAGAGGGCGGTATCCTCGCCAGCCGTGTTCACCGCCTGCACGACTGCAGCTCCCTGAGACACCTGATCAGAGATGACCACAGCGTAGTGAGCCGGGGTCAGGCCAAGCTGGGACAGGAACTCCTCAAGGGTACGGCTGACTTCCCTTTCCAGTATCTGGCTTGTGAGCAGAGCCATGGTCAATAAGGTTAAATGAAGCATCGCAGCTTAAGTCTCCCAACGCTGAAATCGATATGAAAGGATACGAAGCGTCAGAAACTGTCGAATGGAACAGCTTGCTGCCCGTGCACCGACTCGATCCGATCGTGCTTCCCAGTCAGGATCGTAAGGATCTAGGTTGAAGAGCAATAGTCTCACTTGTCGAGGAACCCTTTGGATGGGCTCCTTCGATCTCGGTGACGAGGCAATCGAAGTCCTCGATGAGCGGGTGTATAGCGGAAGAGATTGGAGCGTAACTGTAGGTTTTGCTGATGATGTTGAAGATACCTTTTAAAACTCCCAGAAGTTTCTCAAGCCTTTGAAGTTGATCAGGCGTGATGATGAGTTGATTCTGTGCGTCGTATTGCATATCTTTTCAGCTTCAAACAAGCAAGCGGCGTGCCAATCCTAATAGGGCCTCACAAAATCTCTCTAAATGGAACTTAACTCTTGATTAGATAATGATTTACATCCCTATTGAGGAGGGTCTTTATCCACTCCATCACCCTCCAATCTGTGCAGGGACTGTAAGCCTGAGTTGACACTGGGCTCCCCAAAGCTCCTTATCATCGCGGAAGCGGGGAGATTAGCCCGGATTATGCATTGGGTCTTGTCACGAAGCGACGAAAGTGCCGACCTGAAAAGGCGCGCTCGAGAGTCCGGGGAATTCGGGCTAATGCACGAGTTTTTGCAGTCGCGGGCTCTCTTCCAGAATGATGGTCTCGTCCCGCTCGGGTCCGATGGAAATGATAGAGATATCGGTCTTGATCAATTCCGAGATCCGGTCCAGATAATCCCTGGCCGCTTGAGGAAGGGCATGGTAATCGTGAATCTGTGAGGTATCGGTTTCCCAACCGGGATGGATCTCATAGGTCGGTGTGATTTCCTCCAAAACGCTCATTTGAGTTGGAAAGCGGTCCAGGTCCCTACCTTCCCGCTGATAGCCCACGCAGATCTTAATTTCATCCAGTTCATCGAGAACATCCAGTTTGGTCGCCACCAACGTATCGATGTTATTGATCAGGCAGGCATAGCGCACCACCACTGCGTCAAACCAACCACAGCGACGAGGCCGCCCCGTGGAGGCGCCAAACTCGTTCCCTTTGCTCTGAATGTGCTCACCGATTTCACCGGTCAATTCAGTGGGAAAGGGTCCCTCTCCCACACGTGTCGTATAGGCTTTGGCAATTCCAATGACGCCGTCGATACCACTCGGGCCCACGCCTGTCCCGATACAGGCGCCTCCAGCGGTGGCGTTGGAAGAGGTGACATAGGGATAGGTGCCATGATCGACATCCAGAAGCGTCCCCTGGGCACCCTCAAAAAGAACGCTCTTCCCCGAGCGAATGGCCCTATTGAGATACTCGGCCGTGTCGGTCATGAAGGACAGGATCTTGGGAGCCATCTTCATATAAGAGACATAGATCTGCCCGGCATCCAGTGGCTCAACCCGATAAACGTGAGTCAGCACCTCATTTTTTAGAGCAACATTGGTCTCCAACTTGGCCTTGAACAACTCCGGATGGGACAAATCTCCCAGCCGGATTCCCCGCCGGCCAATCTTATCCTCGTAGCAGGGTCCGATTCCCCGGCTGGTGGTCCCGATCTTTCCCTCGGCCAGACGATTTTCCTCCGCTGCCTCCACCGCCCGATGATAGGGCATAATCAGGTGGGAGCGGTCACTGATGAACAGTCGGTCCTTCACCTCAAAATTCTTGAGCATTTCCAGCTCTTCCTCCAAGGCCGCAGGATCCACCACCACCCCATTGCCAATCACGCACACCCTCTCGGGGTGCAAGATTCCCGAGGGAATCAGGTGAAGAACATATTTTTCATCGTGGATGGTGACCGTGTGCCCCGCATTGTGACCACCCTGGTAACGGGCCACGATGTCGAATCGGTCCGTGATGAGATGAACGATCTTGCCTTTTCCCTCATCCCCCCACTGAGTGCCGACAACCACTACATTAGGCATGATGGGAAGATAGAGGAGCTACCGACAAAGCCCGAATCGTTGTTCTTGTACTCGTTAGCTGGTTTCCTGCAATTGGCCCTGGATCATTCTGGAAATATTGTCTTTGGAAGTGGCACCGACGATCTGATCCTTGATTTCGCCACCGTTAAAAAGGAGCAAGGTAGGAATTCCCTTGATGTTGTACTTGGCGGAGGTCTCCGAGTTTTCATCTACGTTTAAATTGAGGACTTTAGCCTGATCAGAGAATTCCTGAGCAACCTCATCCACAATGGGTGCAAGCATCCGGCAAGGGGCGCACCATGCTGCCCAAAAATCCACCAGCACCGGCTTGTCGGACTTCAGGACTTCCTCTTCAAAAGTCTCATCTGTAACTGCCTGTACGTGCTCACTCATCCAGTCTCCTTCGCATCTTCCCCAACAATTTCATCCATCCGAGGGTATGTTACCATACTCAGATTTGGTTCAGATGAAACCTCGGGCAAAAAAATCTTTAGGTCAACATTTCCTGGCCGATCCCAACTATTGTCGAAAGATCGCCCACTTTGCTCAAATCGATTCCCAGGACAGCGTCCTCGAAATCGGCCCCGGCACCGGCCACTTAACTGAGGTCCTCCTTGGCATGGCTGGAAGAGTCACGGCGGTCGAATTCGACCGTGATATGGTGCAATATCTTCACGATTGGTGGCCAGTGAACGGGACCACCCAGGGCGCCCCGCTTACCATCGTCCAGGCCGACGTCCTGACTTTGGACTGGGATACCATTCTAGGCACCAGCCCTGTCAAGGTTATGGGCAACCTACCCTATAACATCTCGACCCGGATACTGCAAAGGATGATCGAAATCAAGGATCGGTTTCAAAATTGTACTGTTTTGATCCAGAAAGAGGTGGCCCAACGAATCTTAGCCGCTCCAGACAGCAAGGATTACGGATATTTCACCTTGCTCATGGAGTACCATTTTCAGCGAATGGCCGGCTTTGACGTCTCAGCAGGAGCCTTCGTGCCCAAGCCCAAAGTTCTGTCCCACGTCCTGAAACTGACCCCCCGGCGGCCCCCTCATGCGGTACCCGATTATGGCGCTTTCCTGACCTTGCTCAAAGAAGCCTTCCAGCAGCGCCGAAAAACCCTGTGGAACAATCTCAAGCGAAATCATGACCCCGAGCGCCTTCGCGCAGCCTTCCAGGCTTGCCAGCTGGCCGCCCAAACCCGCCCTGAATCCGTCGGTCTCAAGCAGTATGCCTGTCTTGCGCGGATGCTATAATCTGCCCGTCTTATGGGTGATGTTCTGGAAATCACGCCGCTGGGAGGCGTAGGCGACTTTGGGATGAACTGCACGGCCGTCCGCTGCGGCAGCGACATGATCCTCATCGACGCCGGCGTGAGCTTTCCGGGTAACGGTCCGGGGAGCGACCTGGGAGTGGATGTGATCGTTCCCGACATTTCCTTCCTGAAGGAGAATCAAGAGCAGCTGAGGGCCATTCTGTTGACTCATGGTCACGAGGACCATGCAGGAGGGGTGGCTTATGTCATCGGGGATATTCCGGTTCCCGTCTATGGTAGTCGCCTGACCCTCGGTCTGGTAGCCGCCAGGCTTAAGGAGCATCAACTGTACCAGTCGGCCCAATTGCTCCCCATCGAGGCCCGACAGCACCTCGAATTTGGCTCTCTTGCCATCGAACCGCTCCACATGACCCACTCCTTTCCTGATGCCTTCTGCTTTGCCATCTCCAGCCCGGTGGGAAGAATCATCTGGACGGGAGATTTCAAATTCGACCAAACACCCATCGATCGCAAGCTCAGCGATGTGGCACGTCTCTCTGAGTACGGGGAAAAAGGTGTCCTAGCCCTGTTCTCCGACAGCACCAATAGTGAGATTTCAGGTGTGGCTCCTTCCGAATTCACCATGTACGAATCCCTCCGCAATCTGTTTCGGACGGCAGAGAAGAAAATCATCGTGGCCTGCTTTGCCAGCAGCATTCATCGCATTCAAGTGGTCCTGGACCTGGCTCTGGAGTTCGGCCGCAAGGTCGTACCCGTAGGTCGCAGTATGGTAGCCAACGTCAAAACAGGGGCAGAGCTGAACTATCTCCACCTTCCCGAGGATCTCCTCATCTCTACCGGAGAGATCAAGCAGTTTCCGTCCGATCAAGTCGTTGTCCTGGCCACCGGCAGCCAGGGGGAACCCATGGCGGCGCTAAGCCGCATGTCCGTGAATGAATTCAAAGCCTTGAAAGTCGAGGAAGGCGATCTGGTCATTCTTTCGGCACGGATCATCCCCGGAAACGAAAAGCTGGTCTCCAACCTGATTAACCATTTTTACAGACGGGGTGCTCGAGTTTACGATTCCCGCCACTCTCCGGTTCACACCTCGGGTCATGGCCTGCGCGATGACCTCAAGATGATGATCAATGTGACGAGGCCCAAGTTTTTCGTCCCCATCCACGGCGAGTTCCGACAACTGAAAAATCACGCAGCTCTGGCCCGGGATCAAGGAATCCCTGCATCCAACATCCTCATTGCTGAGAACGGAGACTCGTTGAAGCTATCACCCGATTCCTTGGAAGTGGCCGGAAGGGTCGAGGTGGGCAAACGTTTTATAGACGAAGGAATCCTGGGGGAAGAAGTACACGAGGTGGTCCTGCGAGATCGCCGTTATCTCTCTGAGGATGGCTTCGTGGTCCTGGTTCTGCAAATGGACCCCCTCACTGGGAATCTCCGAGGTAAGCCGGAACTGGTTTCCAGAGGCTTTGTGCTCATGGACACATCCTCGGAACTCATGGAGGCGGCTCAAGATGAAGTCTCCCGTCTGGTGGCCCAGACAACGGCCGAAGAAAGGCGGGATGAGGAGCTCTTTAAGGAGATCCTTCGAAAGGGCCTCAAGCGGTTTCTGCGAAAACAAACCGGCAAGAGACCACTGATTCTGCCGGTGACGATTGAAAACTGAGGAAGCTGACCTCCTGACCAGCTAACCTCCTGACTGCCTGACATCAAATAGAGGTCAGGAGGTTAGTGGGTCAGGAAGTCCGCTCCTGAGTGTCACCCGAGTCACCCGTAACTGGTAAGGTAAGTTGTTCTAGCACTATGCTCTTCTATCCGAAACACAAGGCCAGTGAGCTCATCGGAGTTTTGTCTCTGGCCGGTTCGCTGCTTCTCATCCTCTCCCTGTTGAGCTACAACGGCCTGGACCCTTCGGCCAGTGTTTCTTCCTCCAGCCAGCAGTACGCGAATTACGTGGGTAAGGTAGGAGCTTTGAGTTCCGACTTTCTATTTCAGATTCTGGGACTGGCTGCCCTGTACCTTCCGGTGCTCCTTATCGCGGTGGGTTACAAGACGCTGCGCAATCGCCCCCTGGAATATCCCTTCATCAAGCTCTTTGCCTTTTGTTGTACCCTTGCCACACTTAGCGCCGGACTGACCCTGATTTCTCCCAACCTGCCGGAGACCGTCAACTTCACGGCCGGAGGCATTCTGGGTATTCTGTTTGTCAACGTGCTTTTGATGTTCCTGAACACTCCCGGATCGCTGGTGGTGGTGGTGACCTTCTTGATCCTCTCTCTGATGGTGACCACCCGCCTTTCCATAGACCAGACCCTCAGTTGGATTCAGGATCTCAACTGGAGGGCCCTGTGGGCCATGCGTACCCGCTGGGCCGATTGGCGAAGACGTCGTCAGGACAGGAGGAAACTGGCTCAATTGAGTCAGGACAAAAGAAGGCTGGTGGCCCAGTCCCCTCCTAAGAAGGTGTTCCTGGGTCAGCCACTGGCAGCCGCTGCAGGAGAGGGGGAAAGGCCCACCGTTAAAGTCATGCTTCCCCCCACATCGAATCCATCGCCTGCAGAAGCAGTAGAGGAACCACCGGACAGCTTCAACCCTGCCCTTGGAACTCAGATCGCCCGTCCTTATCGAACTCCCCCTTTGTCTTTTCTTCAGGTCCCTTCGGGTGAGGACGCCATCGATGAACAGCAACTCATCCAGCGGGCTGAAATCATGGCCACTAAATGTGCAGAATTCGACGTTCATGGTCGAGTTCTGCAAATACATCCGGGTCCGATTGTTACTACTTTTGAGTTCAAGCCCGAGCCCGGGATCAAGTACAGCAGGATCACCAACCTGGCCGACGACCTGTGCCTGGCCCTGAAGGCGGAGTCGATTCGCATTGATCGAATTCCCGGGAAGAACACGGTGGGGATCGAAGTTCCCAATCTTCATCGCCAACCTATCCGTCTGCGCGAACTCCTGGAGGGGGCCGCCTTTCAACAGTCCGGTTCCCCACTCACCCTGGCACTGGGTAAACTGATCAACGGCAATACTTACATCAGCGATCTGGCCAGCATGCCTCATCTTCTCATCGCCGGGGCCACCGGTTCCGGCAAGAGTGTGGCCCTGAACTGTGCCGTCTGTTCGATTCTCTATAAGAGCAGTCCGGCCCAGGTGCGCTTTATCATGATTGACCCCAAACGGCTGGAATTGGGAGTTTACGAGGACATCCCCCATTTGCTCACTCCCATCGTCACCGATCCCAAACAGGCCTCCATTGCCCTGGCCTGGACCGTCAGCGAGATGGAAGGACGCTATAAGTTGTTAGCCCAGGAGGGCGTACGCAACATAGATCAGTACAACAAGTTGGTCCATCGCAGGGGGGAAGATCCCGAAGAGAGAACCCCGCTGCCCTATATTGTCTTGATCGTAGATGAGCTGGCAGACTTGATGATGACCGCGGGCAAGGAAGTGGAAGCCTCGGTGACTCGTCTGGCCCAAATGGCCCGGGCCATTGGCATCCACCTGATACTGGCCACCCAACGCCCCTCCGTGGACGTCCTGACCGGGCTCATTAAGGCCAACTTCCCCTGCCGCATTTCTTTTCGTGTGTCCTCCAAAGTTGATTCTCGCACCATTTTGGACTGCAACGGTGCGGAACAGCTGCTGGGCGAAGGAGACATGCTCTTCCTGCCTCCTGGAACTTCTCGTTTGATCCGCCTCCATGGGGGCTACATCAGCGAAAAGGAGATCCATAAGGTCACGGACTTCCTCAAACAACAGGCTCAGCCTGAGTATCAGGAGGAAGTGTTGGTTGAGAAAGACAAAGCAATAGACAACACCATTGTCAAGATCGGGGATCTGGAGGATGAGCTCTACCAGGAGGCGGCGCGATTTGTGGTCGAGACCGGGAGGGCTTCAACTTCTCTGCTTCAGCGCCGGCTGAGAATCGGATATGGACGAGCAGCCCGGCTGTTGGACATGATGCAGCATGAGGGATTGATTGGTCCACCCGAAGGAAGCAAGGCTCGAGAGGTCCTGGTTCCGCCGGACTATTTCTCCGAGATCCATCAAACCTGAAGGTGGTCGGATTTCCGACGGAACTCCACCCCCGTTGCCTCACGTAAAAATCTATTCCAAAGGGTATTCGTTGCCTCACTAAGAATCTATCCGAAAGGGATTGCAAAAAGTGGTGGTAAAAAGCACCAACCAGAGGAGTGGCAACCCCTTGCCCAACACCCGCAGCCTGCAGCAAGAGAAAGATTTTCACATCCAGCCCGCTTCCCATCGTTTCTTCTGCTCAGGAGTCGGTTTGAGCAAAAGGCAATTCTGAAGCCAGCCGATCTGCCGTGCCAGCTGGGCCGGATTGAGCTTCTCATACTCTCGGGCCAGTTCCCGCTTGATCTTGTCCGCCACCTCAGGGGACTCGCAGATCCTCCGGTAGGGAGTTTTCGGCACATCATACTTTTTCCAGATCCGAGACCCTCGACGTTGCTTGGCCACCATCTTCATGACCGGCTTGAAAAAGTTGATCTGCAGTCGCAGCCGATCGTACAACTCGTTCACCAGCTCCTGTTCTCGCTCTCCCTCGTAGCGAGCATAACCCACGGCCCGCCGAACCACCGAATAGTTTTTCTGCTCCACATAAGGGTTGTCATTCTTGCGCGAGGGGCGGGTTCGGCTGAAGCTGATCTTTTCCTGCTCACAAAAACGAATCAAGTGCTTGTTGATGAACTCGCTGCCGTTGTCCGAAGCCATCCCCAGCCAAGGGAAGGGCGAGCGCTTCTGAAGCAGCTTCATCGCTTCCAGGACCCACACCTGGGCCTTATTGCGCACCGCTCGGACCTCTGTCCAGCCCGTGTACACGTCCGTCACATCCAGGGTTTGAAGGTAGTCCCCCCGACCCTGGCCTCCCTCATGGCCCACCAGGTCCACTTCCACAAAACCGGGGCGATCCTCCTGCCAGTCGGCGAAACGCTTGATCGGAATCTGGTGTTTGAGCAGCGTTCCCGGCTTGGTTCCGGATCGTCCTTTGAGACGGTGCTTGCACCTTTCGGGCTCCAGCAGCCGATCGATGGTGGCGGCGCTGATCTGCATCAACCGCTCATGGGTGCTGGCATCCACTTTCAGTTCCCCATGTCTTTGTAAAATGGGTACCACTTCCGGCAAAATCGCGACCAGACGTTTGCCACACAAATAGTCCAGTATCTCCCAGATCATCGTCAGCGCCTTTAGAACTTTCTGGTCGTATTTGCGGGCCCGCTCTCGCCGTACTCTCTTGCCGATATCCCCTACCGCCACCAGCTTGGGGCTCAACCGGATCCGCTTGCCCTGGTGGCGAAGCAGATAGGCTCCATAGCAGCGGTTGTAGCCCGTCATTTGGGTAAACTCCGTCAACACTTCCCCCTTCACCTTCTTGCCCTTCTTCCGGTAGCGGGGGGCAAAACTTTTGATCAATACACGCTTTTCTGCCATCGTTAACCTCATTGGTGCCCTCCATTCCTTCATGGAGGACACTTCTATTCCCCTGCTCAGGGCCAGGCAATTTCGAATAGATTTTTTAATGAGGCAACGTATCCATTTCGAATAGATTTTTGATGAGGCAATTCGCCACCTTTTCTTCTGAGGGATAATCCGTTATCATAGATATAAGGTTAATCATATGAGAAGGCTTCTGTTGCCCTTTCTTCTTGGTGTTTTTGTATCTCCCGCCGGTTTAGTTGCAGGCGAAAACGAGGAGCAGGCGCCCCGTTTTCGGGTCAACGTAGACACGGTCGTGCTGCGAGTAACGGTAACAGATCCCCTCAATCGCTACGTGGTGGGCTTGGAACGGGAGCATTTCAAGGTCTTTGAAAACAAGCTCCAGCAGACTCTGACCCATTTCTCCAACGACAAAACCCCCATCAGCGTGGGCATCATCCTCGATATGAGCGGGTCCATGGGAGACAATATCCTGAGCGCTCGTAGTGCCGTGATTCGGTTTCTGGAACAGGGCGATCCATCCGACGAATATTTCCTGGTCAGTTTCAATGAGCGCTCCTCACTGGTGCGAGATTTCACCAATCGAAGCGAAAACATCCAGAACGAGATTACCGTCAAAAACCCCAAGGGCCGGACAGCTTTGTATGACGCCATTTACCTTGGCCTGGAAAAAATTCGTGCCGCTCGCAATGAAAAGAAAGCTCTGATCATCATTACCGACGGCGAAGACAACAGCAGCCGCTACACGTTCAGCGAGCTCAAGGACTTCGTCAAGGAATCCGACGCCCAAATCTACGTGATCGGCGAAAGGGGAGACATGGGTTACGGACGTAACATCATTACCGAGATTGTCCGTCTCACAGGTGGTCGAGCCTTCTTCCCCAACAATTTCAAACAACTGGACTATTTCTGTGACCTGATCCACTCCGAGCTGCGCAATCAATACCTGGTGGGCTACACTCCCACAGACCGCAGAAACGACGGCACATGGCGTAAGCTCAAGGTTGATCTGAAACCTCCTGAAGGCATGCCAAGATTGAAGGTTCGTGCCAAAGAGGGTTATTTCGCCCCTCGGAAATAGGCTCCTTCACCGAGATCCATGTTGGACTCAAGCTCCTCAAAACACGTTGCCTTAAGTATCTCCGTTCTGGCCCTTGCTTTAACCCACGGGTATGGACAGCAAGGCACTCCTGCCCAGTTTCGTACCGAGGTCGAGCAGATCGTGATCTATTCATCGGTCTACGACAGAGACAGCACCCTGGTCACGGGTCTTACGAAAGAGGATTTCCTCATTTATGAAAACAAGGTCCAGCAGGAAATCACTTACTTTGGCCAGGACGATGTCCCATCAACGGTTGGGGTCGTTATCGATTCCAGTGGAAGCATGCGGGATAAGTTCGATCTGGTGAATGACGCCACTCGCCTCTTTCTCTCCAAGAACAATCCCGAAAACGAACTCTTTTTCGTTGCCTTTAAGGACGAAGTCCGGTTGGAACAGGACTTCACCCGAGATGTGGAAGATATCTACGATGCCCTGGATAACGTTGTCATCTCGGGAGGTACGGCTCTATACGATGCCATTTTTCTGGCGGTGGATAAGATCCTGCAGGGAAACGAAGCGAAAAAGACCCTAATCGTCTTTACCGACGGAGAGGACAAGGACAGTTACTTTTCCCACGAGGAACTCATCGAGAAGGTCGAGGAAAGCGACGTTCAACTCTACATCGTTGCTTTCCTGGATTCGGATCTCTCGCAAAGCGGTGGGTTCTTCGGCGTCTTCAAGTCAGAAAGAGATAAAATTCAGCAAAAGATTCAGGACATCCCTCAAAGCACGGGAGGGGAGGCTTTTTTTCCCGACAAGATTGGCCAACTCAATGACGTCTTTCACTCCATTGCCTATGAATTGCGCAACCAATACCACCTGGCCTACGTCTCCAGTAATTCGATACAGGATGGAACTTGGCGCACAACGGACGTGATCGTCAAAGATGCCAAGGAAAGAGGCTTCAAGGTCCGGGCCAAGAAGGGCTACTTCGCCAGGAAAAATCCAATCTAAGTTCTAAGAAATTGACTTGTAACCCATAGCCTCCTATTCTTTTGCTTCATGACGACAGCTCCGAAGTCTCGAACAATTTGGCATAACGAACAGTTTGTCGATTGGGATCAAGCTAACGTTCACGTCAGCTCTCACGCTCTTCATTACGGCTCCTCCTGGTTCGAGGGCATCCGCTGCTATAAGTCCTCTCGAGGCTCTGAAGTGTTCCGCCTTGGGGAGCATGTAGATAGACTGTTTGATTCCTGCAAGATCTATCGCAGAGAAATTCCCTTCTCTTCCCAGGACTTTCAAGAGGCGATTCTGGAAACCATTCGCGCCAACCAGTTAGAACACTGTTATATTCGCCCCCTCGTTTTTTGTGGCACGGGAAGCCTGGGACTCAATCCGCTTCAGGCTCCCACTGAATGCTTCATTATGGTGTGGGAGTGGGGACGCTATCTCGGGGAGGAATCGGCCGAGCAGGGCGTGGATGTGTGTGTCTCCAGCTGGAATCGAGCTGCACCCAACACCTTCCCCAGCATGGCCAAGGTGGGGGGCAACTACATCAACAGCATCCTGATCAAAATGGAGGCGGTCAAGAGTGGGTTCGCCGAAGGCGTGGCCCTGGACGGGCACGGTTTCATCAGCGAGGGAAGTGGGGAAAATATTTTCCTGGTCCACAAGGAAACATTGTATACGCCCTCTCTGAGCAACGCCATCCTCCCGGGTATTACACGTGACAGCGTCATCACCCTGGCCGAAGAGCAAGGCTATGAGGTCCTCGAGCAACATCTGCCTCGAGAAATGCTCTATCTGGCGGATGAGATCTTCCTCACCGGAACAGCGGCTGAAGTCACACCGATTCGTTCTGTCGATCATATCGTGGTCGGTGACGGAAAACGAGGCCCCATCACCACCCAGATTCAACAGGACTTTTTCGATTACATCGAGGGCAAGGTAGACGATCGACATTCCTGGTTGACCCCGGTCTATAAGGAAGAACGCGTTCAGAGTTCATAAGATCTTGAAACTTGGAACCTGAAACTTCCCATCTCTATGCACGTGCCTTACGCCTGCTAGCCAGAAGAGATCACACTCGCTTCGAACTTCGACGAAAGCTTCTTGCCCGTGGCCCTGCCCAGGCCGCTGAAGAGACTTTGGACCGACTGGAAGAGAAGGGTCTGATCAATGATCAGGCTTGTGCATTGCAGCGCGCCCTGGATCGCCGCCAGCGCGGCCTTTGGGGAGATCGAAGAATCGCTCAAGATTTAAAGAGGCTGGGTATCGATGCTAGAATGATCCCGGGTGTTTTAGAGCAGGTCAACAACGAGAAGAAAGCAGCAGACAGCCTACGAGAAGCAGTCCAGTTATGGGTGGGGAAAGCGGGAACACCCGAAGTCGCCCCTCAGCTCAAGAAACTCTATGATCATTGTGTTCGGCTGGGATATGCTCCTGCTCAGGTTCGAGGACAATTGGAGCCCTATTTTCAGCAGGTCGAATGGCCGTAGCCCGGATTATGCATAATACGGGCTGGGGTAATTGAGAAATCCGAATGAAGACTTCAAGTGAAATCCGTGAAACCTTTTTGAAATACTTTGAGGATCACGGGCATAAGCGGGTAAAAAGCAGCTCTCTGGTTCCTGAGAACGATCCTACTCTGCTCTTCATCAACGCGGGAATGAACCAGTTCAAGGATGTTTTCCTGGGCCTTGAAAAGCGCGACTACAAAAGAGCTACGAGCAGTCAGAAATGCATGCGCGTGAGCGGAAAACATAATGATCTGGAGACGGTAGGCCGCACCAGTCGGCACCATACCTTCTTCGAGATGTTGGGCAACTTCTCTTTTGGCGATTATTTCAAGAAAGAAGCCATCGATTGCGCCTGGGAGTTGTGCACAAAGATCTATAAGCTTCCTCCGGAGCGTCTTTACATCACCGTTTTCCGAGAAGACGATGAGGCTCTAGCGCTTTGGAGAGACCGGGTGGGCATTCCTGAAGAGCGTATCTTCAAAATGGGTGAGGAAGAGAACTTTTGGGCCATGGGGGACACCGGACCCTGCGGTCCCTGTTCAGAACTGCACTATGACCTGGGCACCAGTCCGGCCGGGCATAGCGACTGCTCACTGGAATGCGAGTGCGGGCGATATGTCGAGATCTGGAACCTGGTGTTTATGCAGTTCAACAGAGATGCCTCAGGAAAAATGATACCCCTTCCTTCCCCCTCAATCGATACCGGAATGGGATTGGAGAGAATCGCCTGCGCACTCCAAGGGGTTCAGAGCAACTATGATACTGACCTGTTTCAACCCATCATTCTGGAGGCTTGCCGCCTGACCGGCACGAGCTATGGAGAGGACGAGAACAAGGATGTCAGCTTGAGAATTCTGGCCGACCACAGCCGGGCTGGCGCCTTCCTGATCAACAATGGAGTCGTGCCTGGAAACGAAGGCAGGGGGTATGTTCTCAGAAAACTTCTCAGGCGGGCCGTGCGTCACGGTAAGATGCTGGGAACGACCGATCCATTCCTCTATACGCTCACCGCCATGGTCTGCGACCTCATGAAGGATGCTTACCCCGAACTGTCAGAGACCCGTGAGTACTCGGCCACAATCGTGAAGCATGAGGAGGAGAAATTCAGCGCCACGCTTGATCACGGGATGCAACTTCTAGACGAAATCTGTGAAAGGATCTCAAAAAAGGGCCAGCGGGTACTCCCCGGCGAGGAGCTCTTTCGTCTTTATGACACCTATGGCTTTCCCCTCGATCTGACCCAGGAGATTGCTACGGAACGCGAGCTGGAAGTGGATGAGAAAGGGTTTTACGCTGAAATGGAGAAACAGCGTGAAAGGGCCAGGGTCAGCTGGAAAGGTGCACAGAAAAAGATAAAGCCCATCTATCAGGAACTCTCCGATCAGGAACTGAGTACGGAATTCACCGGATATACCGAGACCCGTGATGTCCCCTGCCAGGTTTTGGCCATCCTCGAGGGTGACCAGCTGGTGGAAGAGCTGGCCGAAGGCCAAACAGGAGAGATTGTTCTGGATCGAACTCCTTTTTACGCCGAGGCGGGTGGCCAGGTTGCCGACAAAGGAACACTCCAAAATGACACCACCCGCGCTTCAGTAAGAAACGTTTACAGTCCTATCGGTGACCTGCACCTCCACAAGGTCAAGGTGGACAGTGGCCGGTTAAAAAAGAACGCGACAGCCCTGTGCAATGTTTCCTTCGTGGAGCGAACCCATACCGCCCGGAACCATACCGCTACCCATCTTCTGCAGGCGGCCCTGCGCGAGGTTCTGGGGGAGCATGTTAAACAGGCCGGGTCGCTGGTCGCTCCAGATCGACTGCGCTTCGATTTCACCCATTACAGACCGCTCACCAGCTCGGAAATCCGCGAAATCGAGGAGCTGGTCAATAGTAAGATTCGAGAAAATATCGAGGTCCAAACCCAGGTTCGGGATCTGGATGAAGCCATCCAGGAAGGAGCTATGGCGTTGTTTGGCGAGAAGTACCAGAAGCAGGTGCGAGTCGTCACACTCCCTGGCTTCAGCATGGAACTCTGTGGAGGGACTCATGTCCATCGAACCGGAGACATCGCTCTCTTTAAGATCATGAGCGAGAACGGTGTTTCCGCCGGGGTTCGCCGGCTGGAAGCGATGACCGGTGAAGGCGCTCTCTCCCGGTTCTTCGACAACGAGGCTCTGCTGGGTAAGCTTTCCGGAAATCTGAAGGTTCCACCCACGGAACTGGAAGACGCCCTCCAAAAGATTATGCGAGAGCTCAAGGAAACCAACAAGGAGCTTGAGGAGCTGCAGTTGAAGCTTGCTCAAAAGGAGAGCAGCAACATCCTGGAAGAGGTTCGGGAGGTCAAGGGCGTGCAGGTCCTCTCTCAAAAAGTTGAAAATCTGGACCGCAACCGCCTGCGCCAGCTGGCCGACCAGCTCAAGAATCGCCTCAAGACCGGAGTCGTGGTCCTGGGTACTCATACCAACAGTAAAGTGAGTCTGGTGGCTATGGTGACCTCCGATCTCACCGACAGAATTAATGCCCATGACTTGATTGGCAAGATTGCTTCTCTAGTGGACGGTGGGGGCGGCGGCAAGCCGGATATGGCGGAAGCTGGTGGGAAAGACCCTTCCCGTTTGAGTGAAGCCCTGGAGGAGACCTACCGGGTGGTGGAGGAGTTTCTCGATTAGCCTGACCACAGACCACAGCCGGTGGCCCGGCTGAAATTCAAAACTCCAGATTCCAAACAATCCCAAGATTCAAGATTCGAAACTTAGAAGTCTCCTGTCTTCTTTCGGCGCGCGTAGCGCGCTGCGCGCGCGCTGACTTGCAACGTCGAACCTTAAATTTGTAACCTGTAGTTGGGACTTGAACTCTGAAACTGGGCCCAAACTGATCATCTCCGGGACGCATGCATCTTAGAAGCAACATTTTCGTGACCTTCCTGGTCATCCTTTCAAGCACCTCTCTTTGGGCGGACAGTATGGGTTCTTCTGCGGATAAGGCCGGCCCGGAGGTCTTCACGAAAGCGGATCCCCGAACCGGCTACATCTCTCTGATCAACGAATGGGCGCCTCAATACAATTTGGATGCCAATCTCGTGGAGGCGATCGTGGCTGTGGAAAGCAATTATGATAGGTTTGCCGTCTCCAAAAAGGGAGCCCAAGGCTTAATGCAGTTGATCCCCGCTACGGCCAAGCGATTTGGCGTCCGTGATGCTTTTGACCCCGCCGACAACATCCGGGGTGGAATCCGTTATTTGAACTTTCTGATGAGTTATTTTCAAGGGAACCTTGAGCACGTACTCGCCGGCTACAACGCCGGGGAAAGAACGGTGGTTCGTTATCACGGAGTGCCTCCCTATCCGGAAACTCAAAAATATATCCGTAAAGTCACGACTCTGTACCATGCCTTGAATTCAGCAGCGGCACCGGCCCCCGTTGAGTGGCAACGAGGCAAGTTTCGACTCAAACGAGTCACCCTGCCCAACGGAAGCGTCCTCTTCACGAATACCGAGTAGAGGGACCGCTGACCCTGGTCAGCGTAAATCCCAAAGCCTAAATTCAAAAAGTCCAAACAAATCTGAAACTTGGAACCTGGAGAGGGCAAAAAGCGGGCCGAGCTCTCTTTTCGCCCTCAGTGACACCCATCTGTTCTATACTTGAGGCGGTATATTTCTTACGTCTAAGCCCTGTTAGGCAGTGAGAGGGCTGTAGGGGCAGGCACACGCGTGCGGGAGACCATAGGTGTAGCCCAATCCGCCTCAGTAGCAACTTGCCTGTGAGAAATGGCGGCTAGCACCGCCAAAACAGTCTTTCGAGAAGCCGATGCGTGGATATCGGGCGCTCAGTGTAGGACTTTTCCTGATCTTGGCAATCTCCTCGTCCGTCTACGGGCGCGATCGGCCGGCAGCGCGCGAAGCCTATAAAAAGGCCCGGCAATACCACGACCAACTCCTCCAGACTCCGGAATTCGATCGGAATCTGCAAAACAAGTACAGCCGCGCCATTTTTCTTTATCGTACGGTCATCGACCACGATCCCACCTATAGTGCCTGTGATGACTCAATCTTCGCCATGGCAACGCTGTACCAGGAGATGGCGAAACTTTTCACAAATGATCCCTACCGCGACCGTGCTATTTACTATTACGAGTTTGTAGCGGATCAGTACCCCTCAACCAAGCATAAGAAGGCGGCGCTGGAGCGGGCCAGACTGCTACAGCAGGAGAAGGTTGCCCCTGAGGCTCCACCTGATTCCCCACGGGCGCAGAAAAGTCAGGGAGCCGGTCTGGCTAACGTCTCTGAGATCCGTTACTGGTCCAATGAAGACTACACACGCGTGGTCGTTCAGCTGGACCGGGAAATCGAATTTCGAAAGCACATTCTTTCCAACCCCGATCGCATTTATTTCGACTTGCAGGACACACGCCTGAGGTCGGCTCTCAATGGCAAGACCTATCCGATCGATGATGTCTTCATCAAGCAGGTTCGCGTTGCCCAAAACAGGCCCGATATGGTTCGCCTGGTTCTCGATTTCGCAGAGATCAATAAACACACTGTTTTCGCACTGTACGATCCTTTCCGTATCGTCATTGATACGTTGGGGGGACGACGCTCACCGGATACGCCCCAGGTGGCTGAGCGAACCGTCAACACTGAAGAGGCCGTGCTCTCTCTGGCAACAGGCACCGACACGACGGTCCGGGTCAGTGAAACCCCGACCGTTCCTGCTTCCAATCTGGACGGTGATCGAAGCCTCACTCGGGTCCTGGGTTTAAAGGTGGGCCGGGTGGTGATCGACCCCGGCCATGGAGGGGGCGATACGGGCAGCATCGGGTCCTCCGGCCTCAAGGAGAAAGACCTGGTTTTGTCCGTTTCCAAGCGTCTGAAAATACTTGTAGAAGAGCGGCTGGGAACGGATGTGGTCTTGACCCGCGATACGGATAAATTTGTGCCTCTGGAAGAGCGGACGGCCATTGCCAATCAACTGGGTGCCGATCTCTTCATCTCGGTCCACGCCAACTCCAGCAGGATTCGCAAAGTTTCCGGGGTGGAAACCTTCTTTTTAAACCTGACATCGAATGCTGAGGAACGCGAGGTCGCCAGTCGTGAAAATGCCGGTTCACAGAGGAATATTCGGGAACTTGAGGACTTGCTCAGACAAATTGCGCTGGGGGATTACAATGAGGAGTCCAAAGACCTGGCTCAAATCATCCAGCAGAGTCTCTACTCAGAGGTGAAAAACCATCACCCCATCCTTCGCAACCGCGGTGTCAAGAAGGCCCCCTTTATCGTTCTCATCAATTTGAACATGCCGGGCATCTTGACCGAGGTTGGCTTCATCAGTAATCCCACCGAAGAAAAGTACTTCACAGAGAAAGAAGGGCAGGATCAGGTCGCGGAAGCTCTCTATAAAGGCATCGAAAAATATTTTCATTCCCTGGGCACGATTCCTTCCCAGAGCACCGCAAACATCAATAGTATCCCGCGCGACTAGCCCGGATTGTGCGTAGGTTCTCGTCACGAAGCTGCGACAACGCCGACCTGACTACCTTGAGTAGAGAATTTACGCATAGTCCGGGCTAAGCATCTCATCATATAATACCCATGCGATGTCGTTCATTTGGGTATTGCACCTCTGCAGAAGTCTTTTTCCAATTCTTCTTTTCATACTTTCGATTCCCTCGGACACACTCGCACAAACCACTGTTGATCAGTATTTCCCCCAGGTAGACGACTTTCGATTTGAAAAACTCACTGAGATTTCAGCCACAGAGAAACAGGTTGCAATCGGGCCCTTCAGTTCCATCATTCTCGACGAATACATCCTGCTCTCTTACTCCCGTTGGAGTGTCCGACCCGAGGCTGCTCCCCAGTCACCGCCCCTGGAGCTCGAGATCTACGAGATGAAGGATACCCTTGGGGCTTTCGGCATGTTTTCCATTTGGCCCAGCCTGTTGGAAGAAGCTCCTCAGGAACGATTAACCCTTTCTGTAGACAATTACTCGAGCGTCCATGGCCTCATTTTCTGGCGGGGAAATTACTTCTTTCACTTAAGTGAGCCAAATCCAAGGACGAGCCCCAACCCCTCTCTTTTTGACCCGGCCCAGGGCCTCATTGAAGCCATGCCCCTGCTCAACCTCCATCCGGTTACCGTCATTCACCTACCCAAAGAAGGACTCATCCGCGAGTCCATTCGCTTCTACCTTGGAGAATCCTCCTTTGCCTTGAACGATGATTTTCCAGAAGCCCTGGCTGCGGAAATCGGCTTCGACAAACAGATTGAAGTGACACTGGCTCGATACACCGAACATGGCCCCGAACTGTTCCTGGTGGGATATCCTACCGCCTCTTTGGCAGCTGACCACTTTGTGAGGTTGCAAAAAGCCCTGCAGGGCTACTTTTCGATCGAGGGAGTGTACATGAAGCGGACGGGGCCTATCGTCTCCATCTTCTTCGGTCCGGAGGCCATGGCGCGGGAAGTCCTGGCCAAGATCCACTACCTGCCTACCATTAAATGGCTCTACCAGAAGGATCCGGAACCGGCGGAAATCACCAGAACAGCTATAACGTCGTTTCTAGGGTTTTTGAGAGAAACCTTTATTATCATTGGCGTTTTTGCTTCTCTATCCCTCGTTCTTGGAGTGACTGCAGGATTCGCTCGGGTTGGGATCCTGAGGCGCTTTCCCCAGATCCTCAAGAAGGGTGATCCGATTCAACTAAAGCTGCACTAGAGCGCTTCGCCCACAGAGAATAGAAAATAGAAAGACAAGAGACAGGACTGATTCCAAATTTCGCGATTTGGGATTTGGGATTTCCGGCCGGCGATTTTGAATTTCAGATTTCAGCCGATCTTCCGGCTGTGGTCAGGCTTCCCTCCAGCATGACCATCCGGTGATCCTCCTCAACGGCTTCGTAGAGCCGATCGAGAAAGTCAGGCAGCGCGGAAGTAACGCGGTTCCAGTTGGGGATCAGAAGAGATCCATGAGGGTCCTCTACGAAATTGTCGCAGGCGACCTCGAGAGCATTTCGAAAAGTCTCCACGGCCAGATTCTCAGAGTGACGATCCAATTCCAATCCATTGATGGCGGCATCGTCGTTGTAACGCCGAATCACGTCCTCAGCTGAGCGCTGATAGGCCGTTGAGAGAGTTCGAAAGAAAGCCTCGCTCATGATCACCCCCTCGGTGGCTAGAGTTCTAAAGAGCGTATCGGCAATGTCTACGGCCATTTTCATCAGTCCCCTGGCGGGATCCTGAGGGGAGAGCTCCTGATGCTTGTGCTGGTAATTTTCAACCAGATCCACCTGGCAAATCCGCTTGAGGGAGCAGTTCCGATACACTTCACAAAGGGTGCTAATCTCTAAACCCCAGTCCCCTGGAATGCGATTAGTTCGCGCCAGACCCGTCGTAATCGCGAATTCTCCCGCCAGTGGATAGCGGAAACTCTCCAGATAGTCCAAAAGCTGGACATGCCCGGTTAACCGTGTCAGGGCTTCCAGAAGCGGCGTGACAAAGAGGCGCGTCACCCGTCCATAAAGACGCCTCCCATAGCGTGCATAGTATCCCTTGCAAAATTCATATCCCAGACTCTTGTTGGCAATGGGGTAGCAAAGCCTTGCCAGCAGCTCCCGGTTGTAGGAAACGATGTCGCAGTCATGCAGGGCGATAACCGCTGCCCTTTGTGTGGCCAGGACATATCCAAAGGCCAGCCAACTGCCCCGTCCTTTTCCCGTGTCACCGATCGACAATTCGTTGTCATCCAGTTCCTGAATCAACCGTTGCAACTGGGGCCCATCGTGCCAGAGAATTCGCAAACGCTGCGGAAGTTTTGAGAAGAAGGAGGCGGCGGATTTGAACTCATTCAGATCCATCCGATCCATGCTCAGTACGATCTGATCGATATATTCCACCTTCTTGAGCTCTTCCACGATGACGGGAACTGCATCACCTTCAAGTTCGGAATATAAACAAGGGAGCACCAGCGCGATGGGGCGCCTCTTGGCGTGTTTTAGAAGCTCTTTCTCCAGGCCTTCCAGATCAACGTTTCCCAGTCGATGAAGGGTACTGATCAACCCTGCCTGGTGGAAGTCACTCACGACCTGAAGTTTATCACTTGAGACTGATTCGGACAAGAAGCCTATAATGATTCCGTGGAACTACGGTCAGTACTCGAACAAGTTCAGCAGAGTGCTCTTGAAGCCGTCGATCCGGAAGGTGCCGTGCTCGGCTGTTTCAATCGAGAGAACGATCAACTGCGAGTCGCCGGGCGAACCTATTCTCTACCCCAACGGCGGGTATTTCTCATCGGCGCCGGCAAAGCCGGACTTCCCATGGCTCGCGCCGTGGAGAGAGCTCTGGGAGATGCCTTGGAAGCGGGAATGGTGGTCGTGAAATACGGGCATGGCGGGACTCTTCAAAAGACCACGGTCCATGAAGGAAACCATCCTGACCCGGATCAAGGAGGGTATCAGTCCACCCAACGTGTTCTGGCCTTTCTCCAGGACAACCTCCAGAAGAACGATCTTCTGATCGTCGTTATTTCGGGAGGAGGCTCCGCCCTGCTCCCTGCACCGGTTTCGGCGATCACCTTTGAAGAGAAGAAGGCTGCCTCGGCTTTGCTTCTGCAAAGCGAAGCCACCATCCAGGAGATCAACACCATTCGCAAACATCTGAGTAGAGTCAAAGGGGGACAGTTGCTCAATTACACCCACGGTGCAGAAGTGATTACACTTCTGCTCTCCGATGTGGTGGGGGATGATCTGGCCAGCATTGCTTCCGGCCCCACAAACCCGGATCCCACCACCTTTTCACAGTGCATGGAGATCATTCGTCGATATGGTCTTGAAAAAAAGATCCCGGGGTCGGTACTGAAGCATCTCCAATCGGGAGCGGCCGGCAGCCCGGGCAGCGAGGAAACACCCAAACCGGGTGACCCTCGTTTTGAGAGAGTGCACAATGTCATCGTCGGCTGCAATATGCAGGCTCTTCAGGCCGCCGCTGAGAAAGCCAGCCAACTCGGCTTCTCGCCGCTGATCTTGTCCTCCTCCATTACCGGAAATACGGCAGATGTCGCCCTTTCACACGTTGCCATCGCACGGCAGGCTCTTGAGACTGGAGATCCCATTCAACCCCCATGCTGCATTATCTCGGGCGGCGAGACCACGGTACGTCTGACCGGGACCGGAAAAGGAGGGAGAAACCAGGAGTTTGCTCTCTGGTGTGCCCGGGAGATCGCCGATTGGAGCCACCCCAAGATCTTGTTCGCAAGCGTGGGATCCGATGGAACAGACGGGCCCACCGACGCTGCCGGGGCCCTGGCTTCCCCAGAAACCGCCCGAAGGGCACTGGAAAGAAATCTCTCCATACAGGACCATCTGGACCGCAACGATTCCTATCATTTTTTTTCTGAGCTGGGAGACTTGATCATGACCGGTCCAACCCTGACCAACGTCATGGACCTGCGTTTCGTGCTCATTGGCCGGTAGCCGAGTGACAGGAAATACTCCAACAACTACCGAGGACCAATCAGGTCCGTGGGCTAGCTGTGAACTCTCAACAGGTTGTTCAGTAAAAGGGGTTGTCCATCCGAGTCTTTTCGGCAATGCTGATTGGAAGATTAGACCATCAGCACCGAAAGGAGAACCCGAATGGACATCCACCAGAATGCCCGAACCTGCCCAAGAAGTCGAGAACTGATCATCCGACGAGTGAAAGAGCAAAGACAATCGGTCCAGGAGGTGGCTCAGTCGGTGGGGATCAGTGAGCGGACCGTCTACAAGTGGCTGGCTCGTTATCAAGCCCAAGGCCGAGCGGGTCTGGAAGACCGGTCTTCCAGACCCGCTCGGATTGCCCGGCAGACCCCGAGGCGGGATCGAGAGGCAATTTACCGTCTTCGCCGTCGTCGAATGGTGGCAGCCGAGATTGCCGCTCGTTTGGGTCTGGCCCGCTCCACCGTGGCCCGGATCCTGCAACAAGCCGGATGGGGACGCTTGAAGAGCCTGGAGCCTGCACAGCCCGCTCGTCGCTACGAGCGCGACCATCCTGGGCAGTTGTTGCACCTGGACATCAAAAAACTGGGCAGGATTGCTGGTGTGGGGCATCGCATCACTCGAGATAAACGGCGTCGAGCTCGGGGAGTGGGATGGGAGTTTGTCCATGTGTGTATCGACGATAACTCTCGATTGGCCTATGTCGAAGTTCTCCCGGACGAGCGCAAACAATCGGCTATGGCTTTTCTCGGCCGAGCCGTCCTCTGGTTCCAAAAGCTGGGTATCCGGGTAGAACAGGTCCTGACCGATAACGGTTCCTGTTATGTCTCCCACGCTTTCCAGGGTCTTTGCCAGCAACTGGGGCTTCGCCACCCGCACCCGTCCTTACCGGCCTCAAACCAACGGCAAAGCAGAACGCTTGATCCAGACTCTCCTCCGTGAGTGGGCCTACCGCTTCCCCTACCGCACTTCAGGCCACCGTTTTCGCTGGCTTCGCCCCTGGCTTCACTTCTATAATCATCACCGCCAACATCAGAGCCTGGGTGGTCTGTCTGTAAGCGAGAATGGGACATTTGAAGCTAAGAGACAGTTGATCCAGTTTAGCTTGATCTCCGACGGGCAAGAGTTCGAATTGCCTCATCAAAAATCTATTCGAAATGGATACGTTGCCTCATTAAAAAATCTATTCGAAATTGCCTGGCCCTGAGCAGGGGAATAGAAGTGTCCTCCATGAAGGAATGGAGGGCACCAATGAGGTTAACGATGGCAGAAAAGCGTGTATTGATCAAAAGTTTTGCCCCCCGCTACCGGAAGAAGGGCAAGAAGGTGAAGGGGGAAGTGTTGACGGAGTTTACCCAAATGACGGGCTACAACCGCTGCTATGGAGCCTATCTGCTTCGGGGCAAGCGGATCCGGTTGAGCCCCAAGCTGGTGGCGGTAGGGGATATCGGCAAGAGAGTACGGCGAGAGCGGGCCCGCAAATACGACCAGAAAGTTCTAAAGGCGCTGACGATGATCTGGGAGATACTGGACTATTTGTGTGGCAAACGTCTGGTCGCGATTTTGCCGGAAGTGGTACCCATTTTACAAAGACATGGGGAACTGAAAGTGGATGCCAGCACCCATGAGCGGTTGATGCAGATCAGCGCCGCCACCATCGATCGGCTGCTGGAGCCCGAAAGGTGCAAGCACCGTCTCAAAGGACGATCCGGAACCAAGCCGGGAACGCTGCTCAAACACCAGATTCCGATCAAGCGTTTCGCCGACTGGCAGGAGGATCGCCCCGGTTTTGTGGAAGTGGACCTGGTGGGCCATGAGGGAGGCCAGGGTCGGGGGACTACCTTCAAACCCTGGATGTGACGGACGTGTACACGGGCTGGACAGAGGTCCGAGCGGTGCGCAATAAGGCCCAGGTGTGGGTCCTGGAAGCGATGAAGCTGCTTCAGAAGCGCTCGCCCTTCCCTTGGCTGGGGATGGCTTCGGACAACGGCAGCGAGTTCATCAACAAGCACTTGATTCGTTTTTGTGAGCAGGAAAAGATCAGCTTCAGCCGAACCCGCCCCTCGCGCAAGAATGACAACCCTTATGTGGAGCAGAAAAACTATTCGGTGGTTCGGCGGGCCGTGGGTTATGCTCGCTACGAGGGAGAGCGAGAACAGGAGCTGGTGAACGAGTTGTACGATCGGCTGCGACTGCAGATCAACTTTTTCAAGCCGGTCATGAAGATGGTGGCCAAGCAACGTCGAGGGTCTCGGATCTGGAAAAAGTATGATGTGCCGAAAACTCGCTACCGGAGGATCTGCGAGTCCCCTGAGGTGGCGGACAAGATCAAGCGGGAACTGGCCCGAGTATAATCCGGCACCGCCAACATCAGAGCCTGGGTGGTCTGTCAGAATATCAGCAGACTTCTTATGAATAATGTCATGAGAATGCCGCCCACGGGGCCTGTGCATTTTCTGAACAAACTTCTGGAAGATAGGATTGAGCAGAAGAAACGATGGGAAACGGGCTGGATGTGAAAATCTTTCTCTTGCTGCAGGCTGCGGGTGTTGGGCAAGGGGTTGCCACTCCTCTGGTTGGTGCTTTTTACCACCACTTTTTGCAATCCCTTTCGGATAGATTCTTAGTGAGGCAACGAATACCCTTTGGAATAGATTTTTACGTGAGGCAACGGGGGGGTGACTCCTTTCAATCTTCTCCTTTTTGTGTGGATCTCGTCTTGCGAAGTACATGTCATCGGGTGTGACGTTACCCAGGGCCTCGTGATAGCGCCTGGAGTTGTAGTAGTCGATAAAGACCGCGATTTCTCGCTCCAACTCCTCGGGTGTCTCCCAGACCATTAGGTTGATGCGTTCCTTGCAGGAACGATGGTAGCGTTCGATCTTCCCGTTGGTCTGGGGATGATAGGGTGAGGCCAGGATGTGGCCCATCCCTTGGTCTCCAGATACTGACCAAAGTCTTTGGAGATCAAAGCCGGTCCGCGGTCTGTCACCAGCCGGGGCCGATCAGACAACGGAGCCTGTTCCACACCCGTTCTCTCACAAGCCGCCTCGACCACCTGGCTGAAGTCTCCAGCACGCATGGCCGTGTGAAGTCCCCAGGCCAGGATCCTCCGGCTAAAGTCATCCAGTACTGAGATCAGATAGTACCAGCCCCAGTTCTTGACCAGAAGATAGGTCGCATCCGTTTGCCACTGCTGGTTGGGTCGGGTCGTCTTGATTCGATATTCCGATTCGGCTGGAAAGCTCCGAGTTGAACCTCCCGAATCAGCCCTTCCGCTTTCAAAATCCGGTAGACCGAGGATTCCGAGACCGTAAACCCGCAATCCGTCACCTGGCAGCTGTGAGGACCACTCTGGAAACAGCAGCGCCATCAGGATTCGGTCCCGTTCTTTGGGCAGGATCTGATTCCAAACCCGTCCTGATCCTGGGGGACGGTCCCGCAAGCCTGCCAACCCCCTCTTTCGAAAGTGGTGTCTCCAGCGATAGTAGGTCGAGCGGGGGATCTCGAGTTGATCCAGCACCTCCCGGACCGGTAACTCGGAGGCCTCCACTGTCCTTAAAACTTCAGCTTGTGCTCGCTGAGCATCCTCTGATACCTCCTTCGCCTTACAGGCCCAAACTTTTTTTTAGCTTTTGGTTCTCCACTACCGTCTCGGCCACCGCCTTCTTCAAGGCCTCATTCTCCTCCTTCAAGCGACGCACCTCACCGGAAGTCGCATTCCGTTGGGTCTCCCGGGTTAGACCGTTTTTGCCCGTCCAGGAAGGCCTTGGACCACTTGTAGTAGATCGAAGGTTGAATCCCTTCTTTGCGGCACAGTCACGGGAATCTCTCCGCGGAGCCCCTCCAAAACGATGTGGATCTTCTCTTCGGCCGTGAATCTCCGGCGGGTGGCCCTACGGATCTGTTTGACGACGTCTGTGGTCATAGCGTTCTCCTTTTGGTTGTGCCATGACAGCATCGGCTTGCTCTGATGGGCTGTCAAGATCAGCCCTTTGAGGGGGTGAGATCTCACCCCCTCAAACCTTCCAACTCTCTCTTAACTCTCGGCCCTATGTGTCCCACTTTCGCTGACGGGATACAGGTCTGTCTCCTATCAGCAGACTCTTATGAATAATGTCATGAGAATGCACACCTAGCCCACGGGGCCTGTGTCGTTTTCTGGACAAACTTCTGTGAAGTAGGATTCTCTCCCTTCCCTCTCATGTGCTAATATAAAAACGTGGGTACCCGATCCATGAAGAAACTCCTGTGCGCCTTCCTCGCGGTCGTTTTGACCTTGATCTGGGGTATCTCAACGAATGCCGTTCAAGGTCAGACACAGGGTAAGCCCATCGAAGAAGAAGAGGAGAAACCGCAGGGCCGAGCCTCTCTGAGCGTTGCCGTCGAGCAGGTGAAAGTGGACGTCACCGTCCAGGACAGGGATGGGAATCTCATCCAGGGACTGCAGAAAGAAAACTTCAGGATCTACGAAGAAAAAGTCGATCAGAACATCACCTTTTTTCAGCAGTGTGATCCCTTGGGAGTGGCTGTATGAGGCCTGGCTGGCCTCTCATCTGTTCGCCGAGCTGATGCGTCCGGAAGATTGGATTGCGGCGGTGGCTTATGACATTCGGCCTGAGATTCTTGTGGACTTCACTCAAAACAAAGCTGAAGTCTACAATGCCCTTCGCAAGTTGAACACTCCCGCCTTTCGGGAAAGCAATCTCTATGACACCGTCTACGACGTGCTCGATCGGGTATCGGAACTGGATGGCAAAGTAGCCATGGTCCTGGTCTCCTCAGGACTGGATACTTTCAGCAAAAGGAATCTCAGCGAGACCCTGGACAAAGTGAAAGAGGGAAACGTGGTGATTTATCCCATCAGCTTGGGTGGAAATGCACGCGTTCGTAATGACTACAACACCAGCACCCGCATGGATCTTTTCCAAGCCGAAGCTGTCCTCAAGTACTTTGCCAGATACACGGGTGGAGTGGCCTTTTTCCCTCGCTTTGTGCAGGCCTACGAGGGAATCTTTCAGACCATCTCGGCACTGCTCAGGAGCCAGTACTCCTTGGGCTATGTCTCGACCAATACCGAGAAGGACGGAAAGTTTCGGAAGATCAAGGTAGAGGTTGTGGCAGATGTCGATGGTGACGGGAAGCCGGACAAACTCAAGGTCCAGCACCGGGAAGGATACCTGGTCGAGAAGGGCCAACCGGGCTAACGCACGGATTCAGTGACCCGGATGGGAATCTGTTCCACAACATCGAGTTCGAACCCCTCCAATCCCACCATTTTTTTCGGATGATTGGTCAAGAGCCGAATCTTGTGGAGGCCTAAACTGGCAAGAATTTGTGCTCCAATCCCATAGTCCCTGAAGTCAATCGGGTGCTGTTGACCAAGTTGCAGTTCCGCCTCTTGTACGGCCGTTTGATGCTCTTGTACTTCCCGCAGCAGCACTCTCTCCTCGCCTCTCTGCCGCAAATAGACGAGGACACCTCGTCCCGCCTTCTGAATCATTTCAAGCGAGCGCCTGAGTTCTCTTCCCTGGTCACTCTTCAAGGTTAAAAACACATCCCCGAGCACCGATTCCGTCTGAACGCGGACCAAGACGGGTTCCTTCCCTTTGAGATCTCCCTTCACCAATGCCAGATGGAGATCACCCTCTAATTCATTCTCAAAAAGGAGGAGCTCAAACTGCCCGAACTCGGAATTGAAGGGCATGCTTTGGACCTGCCTGACAAATTTTTCAGTCTTGAGGCGAAAATGAATCAGATCGACAACGGAGATAATCTTGATGTCATGCTTCTTGCCAAATTCCTTCAGATCAGGAAGCCGCGCCATGGTCCCATCGTCGTTCATGATTTCACAGATGACACCGGCTGGAGAGAGCCCCGCGATCCGAGCCAGATCCACAGCGGCTTCTGTCTGTCCCGCTCGCTTCAAGACCCCACCTCGACGTGCCCGCAGCGGGAAAACATGACCCGGCCGGATCAGATCTTCCGGCTGGGTCTTGGGATCCACAGCGGTTTGGATGGTGATGGCGCGATCGGCGGCAGAAATACCGGTGGACACGTTACGGCGTGCCTCAATGCTCACACAAAAAGCTGTTCCATGAGTTGATTCATTCTTGGACACCATCAGGGGTATGTTGAGCTCGCGCAACCGCTCCCCCGTCATGGGCATACAGATCAAACCCCGTCCATATTTGGCCATGAAGTTGATGACCTCGGGAGTAACTTTTTCCGCGGCTATGGTTAGATCGCCCTCGTTCTCACGATCTTCCTCGTCGATGACGATGACCATTTTCCCGTCGCGAAAGTCGTCGATGGCTTCTTTAACTTCGTTTAAAGGCATATTCTCCTTGATACGCGAATCTCATTCTAGCGAAATTTCCCATCACACCCCAGAAACAAATGCGCGTTTTCTATTTTATGCCCGGTAACTCCCTGATCCAGCGTAGTTTATTGCTGGGCTCCGTAGAGACCATTTTCAGGTGTTGATGGAAATAAGGAGTGACATACTCCACAAGAAGTGGGTTTTCGCCACTTTTATGGAAGGTCCAGGAACCTTTCCGATCGTCCTCCACATGGATGACGGGGATCTCCTGAGCCTCCTTATTGATGGTCAAACGATAGGTCCCCTCATCCTTGAGCGTCAGTTTCACCGGCGAGCGATTGAGTTCAATTCGGGCCTCCCCTCTTTCGGTGAGATCCCGGTAGATCTTCTCCGACAACCAGAGAGTCATCATCTCAGAAGATTCCACGTCGACGCCCACTTCAAACAGTGAACTGACGGTAAACCTCCCCGCCTTGCTGACCGCCCCGCGGTGGAGGTGAATGGTGCCTTGATCGGTGATCGATTCCCACTCCAGAAAGATGTCCGGGCGATAACGGGCCAGTCGAAACACAAATTGGGCTTCCTTCTGCTGGCGGGATTGATTGGAATAAACCAGTATCGAATTGGGCCCCAGGGCAAAATCGCCCCCAAAAAGGAGTGTCGAACTGAGAAAGATACCCGCAAGCAACCCCAGAAGACGCCGTACATGGGCTTCCAGGTATTGACTCACGTGGGATTCCACGTATTTGCTCACTACATCCGCTTCCAAATTCACGTTGTCCCCTACTTTAAGCTGCTCAAAATTCGTTACCTTGAGAGTGTGGGGAACGATTGTGACCTCAAAGCTCTCTGAATTCAAGGCCGAGAGAGTGAGACTCACTCCGTTGACTGTGATACTCCCTTTCAGCGTGCAATAACGCAGGATCTGGGCCGGAGCGGCAACGCGAAAGACCTTGGAGTTCCCTTCCTCCGTGACGGCAAGAACTTCGCCGGTTTGGTCCACATGACCCTGCACCAGGTGGCCTCCCAGAAAATCGGTCAGTTTGGCCGATCGCTCGAGATGAACCTGATCGCCTGAACAGCGTTCTCCCAGGTTGGTACAGCGGAGCGTCTCAGGTGCCAACTCCAACCGGATCGCCCCTTTCTTCTTCTCGGCTACAGTTAGACAGACACCATCTACACTGATACTGTCCCCAGGCTTGAGATCGGCAAGGACTTTTCCCGATCCGATTTCGAAACTAGCTCCATCCTCGCTCTGTTCCTTGGCGAGAATTTCCCCCATAGCCTGAACGATTCCAGTAAACATCTTCTTCTATTATCCTGATTTTTTACTTTTTTGCTTTCGTTTTTTCTTATTCTGCAGCAAGTGCACTTCCCGGGTGCTCAGCTTCCGATAACCACCGGGGGAAAGATTTCCCAGTGTAAGCGGTCCAATCGTCGTTCGGCGGACCCGCATGACCAGATGCCCCACGTGTTCAAACATGCGCCGAATCTGGCGGTTCCTTCCCTCACGAAGAACCACTTCAAACCAACAATTCCGAGCTTTTTTGAATTCCTTAATCTCGCATCGGGCAAACTTTTCCCCCTCGATGCTCATTCCCTTACAAAGCCGGTCCAGCTTCTCCTGGGTAGGTTGGCCGTGCACTTTAACGTGGTAGACCTTTGCCAGAGTTCCGGCTCGAGTGATCCTGCGGGTCAGCTCTCCATCATTAGTGAGAATCATCAATCCTTCGCTCTGAAAGTCCAGTCTTCCCACCGGATAAAGCCTTGATTGCGAACGCACCAGCTGGGTCACAAGGGGGCGTTTTAAAGGATCGGATGCGGCACTCAGGACACCCTGGGGTTTGTTGACGATGAAGTATTCCAGAGGCTCCGGCCGAATCAGTTTGCCGTCCACCTTGACGTGATCCTGCTGAGGATCAACCCTGGTACCCAATCGAGTGACGGTTTGGCCATTGACCGAAACACGTCCCTCCAGGATGAGCTGCTCGGCCTTTCGGCGCGAGGCAATTCCCGCAGCCGCCACGATTTTCTGTAGCCGCTCTGGCACGAGCACTCCTTCTGGAGGGAATACGACTTCCCCCACCGGATCGTTTCGAGCTTCTCTCCCCTTCTATTGGGTGAGAACCTCTTGTAATTCTTCTAAGGTGGGCAGCTCGGAGAGATCCCTGAGGCCAAAATGAAGGGTGAATTCCTTGGTGGTTCCATACATGATCGGTCGCCCCACGACTTTCTTCCGTCCCCGGGTTTCGATCAGTTTTTTCTCGAGCAGCGTGTGAATCGTGGACGTTCCCTTGATACCACGGATCTCCATGATTTCCGGGAGAGTCGCAGGCTGCTTGTAGGCAATCACCGCCAGTGTCTCCAAGGCCGCCAAAGACAGTTTAGCGGAAGGCTTTGTTTTCAGGTAGGTTCTAATGTCTTCGTGATGATTGGGGAGGGTGGTCATCCTATAGCCCCCTCCGATTTCGCGAATCTCAACAGCCTGCTGAAAAGAGTTGAATTTCGATACCAGCAGGTCCAGGTTTTCCTGGAGTTCGTCCGCCGATGTGTCGGGATAGACGTCCTGCAGCTGAGAAAGAGTCAACGGCTCTTTCGCCACAAAGAGAATAGCCAGGATCTGGTTGGGTAATGCCTCTTCTAACATGCCAGAATACGAATGTCCTCAAAAAGACCCTTTTGAACCAGTTGAATCTCCTTTAGCCTTGTCAACTCCAACAAAGCAAAGAAGGTGACCGCTAGATGAAGGCGGGAAACTTTTTTCTGGAAAAAAAGCGAGAAAAGGAATTCCCCCTGCACTGTGAGCAGACGTCGAATCTCTATGATCTTCTCTTCAAGGGACACCGCCTCGTGTTTAATTTCCATGACGATCTGATCTTTATAGCGTTCCACCATGCGGTTAAAGGCACTCACCAGATCAAACACATCGGCCGATATCAGCTCCTTTTCCTCCTCTTCGAACTCGTTGTCTTCCGGGGGCCACACACAGAGTTCGACCGTTTCACGCTCATAAAGCATCTGGGCGGCCTGTTTAAACCTTTCATGCTCCAACAGCCGCTCAACCAGTTCGTTGCGCGACTGCTCGACCTCCTCGGCCATCTGAGAACCGGGCTCAGCAGGAAGCAGCATCCCTGATTTGATATGAATCAAAGTGGCGGCCATCACCAGGAAGTCTCCTGCAATGGTGATGTTGAGATCTTTCATCATTTCCAGATAGTGCAGATACTGATCGGTGATCTGGGCGATGGGAATCTGGTAGATGTCGATCTCTTGCTGGCGGATGAGATGGAGAAGCAGGTCCAGAGGGCCTTCAAAGACCTCCAGTTGAATGGTATAGTCCTGTGTCTGCGACCCGCCTTGCACCTGCATGAATCAGTGAGTCATTCCTTGCCCTGACCTCGCAAGCCCATCCACAAACATAACTGCACCAGCACCGTATTTCAGTAGTCTATCTTCATGGCCTGACGTACCTGGGTCATGGTCTCCCGGGCTATACCCTGGGCCTTGCTGCTTCCCTCCACGAGCAACTCCTTGACTCGATCGGGCTGTTTTTCCAGTTCCACTCTTTTTTCATGGAGCGACTCGATAACGGGAAGCATGTTTTTCAGCAGCAATTGCTTACAGTCCATGCAACCGATCCCCGCCGTCGTGCAGCCCTCCGTCACCCACTTTCGGCCTTCACCATCGGTGAGAAGCTTATGATACTCAAAAACGGGACACACTTCGGGATTACCCGGATCCGTGCGACGGACGCGGGCAGGATCCGTCATCATCTTCAGCACTTTTTGGGAAATGCTTTTGGGGTCCTCCGAGAGCTGAATCTCGTTGCGGTAGCTCTTGCTCATCTTGCGGCCATCGGTTCCCGGCAAGCGCGCCATTTTGGTTAACTTGGCCTGGGGTTCAGGAAAGACGGCGGCGTAGAAGTGATTGAAGCGGCGAGCAATTTCCCGACACAGCTCGATATGGGCGACCTGGTCTTCGCCTACCGGAACGGCGTCTGCTTTATAAACGAGAATGTCGGCTGCCTGAAGCAGCGGATACCCCAGAAAGCCATAGGTTAAAAGGTCCTTTTCCGGGAGCTGCTGTATCTGTTCTTTATAGGTTGGCACGCGCTCCAACCAGGGCAGCGGGACAATCATGGAAAGCAGCAGGTGAAGCTCGGTATGCTCGGGAACAAGGGATTGGATCATAATCGTGGACTTTGCGGGATCGATTCCACTGGCGAGCCAGTCGATGGCCACTTGCAAGACACTTGGACCGATTTGCTCCACGTCTTCGTAATCGGTCGTCAGGGCATGGTAGTCCACGATTCCGAAGATACACTCGTACTCATCCTGCAGATTCACCCAACTTTGCAGAGCTCCGAAGAAGTTTCCCAGATGCAGTCGGCCTGTTGGCCGCATCCCGCTAAATATTCTTTTTTTCATCGTTCAAAGCATTCATCTGGTTAAACGATCAGGCCCTGCACGAAACCCCAGATCGGACCGATAATCTCTCCCAAAGCCCCGGAGAACAGAAGCAAAATCAAAAGCATGAACCCGTAAGGCCTGATGCGATCATAAAGAACGGAAAGATCATGGGGCAAAAGGCCGGAAAGGACCCAGCTTCCATCCAGCGGTGGAATGGGTATGAGGTTAAAAACGGCCAGAATGACATTGAGCAACAACCCCAAGTAACAGAAAAAAAACAAGGGGTACAGAGGATGATTCCCTCCACTCAGTGCTGGTGCCAGCAGATTCATGATTTTCAACACAATGAGAAAGGCCAGCGCTGCCACCACGTTACTGGCGGGACCAGCCGCGGCAATAAAGATATGATCCCTTTTGGGGTTTTTCAGGTGGCGAGGATTGACGGGCACCGGTTTTGCCCAACCGAAGATAAACCCTGCCATGACGAATCCTATGAGCGGGAAAACGATGCTTCCCATGGGGTCAATATGTACGAGCGGATTCAAGGTCACCCGGCCCAAATGACGACCGGTGGCATCCCCAAGCCAATCCGCTGTCCAGGCATGAGCAGACTCGTGAATACTCAAGGAAAATAAGACAACCGCAATAACGATCAGAATCTCTACCGGATCAATCCCACCGAAATTCACGCGACAAATGATACCACAGTGCCCCAACCGTGCTGCTATAATGGGCGTCCCGTGAGTGTACTTCTCTTTAACTCAGCTTTTGGCTTTTACGTGCTGGGACTTCTCCATAGCGTGGCAGCCTTTGTGTCCAAGAAAACCAATGTCTTCCACAGAATCGCTATCTTTTCGGTGGGGGTAGGTTTTGCTCTGCACTCCGCTTTTCTCATTTACAGTGCTGTGGAAAAATCCCACCTCCCGCTGACCGACTTGCGAGAGGCGCTGGCATTTTTCGCCTGGACGGTTTCTCTCTGCTTTTTTATCTCCCATTTGCGTTATCGAATTAAGCCTCTTGGACTTTTCCTGCTCCCCTTGGTCACCGTTTTGATGCTGGGAACGATTTTCATCAAATCTTCCCCGGTTCCTGAGATTCTCAGCAGCTCCTGGATCTACTGGCATACCATCTGCCTCTTTCTGGCTTACGGAATGTTTTTTGTCACCTTCATCGCCAGTCTCCTTTATCTCTTTCAAGAGCGAGAGCTGAAAGGCAAGAAGCCGAAAACCTTTTATTACTGGCTGCCTTCCCTGGTACTTCTGGATGACCTGTTTTACAAGTTTCTGATATCCGGCTTCTGCTTTATGACCCTGGGCCTTTTGGCGGGTGTCATTTGGGCCGAGCAGGATTGGGTCGGGGGATGGCAAAGCGATCCGAAGGTCATCGCGGCACTCGTCACCTGGGTCATCTATCTGGTGCTGATTTATCTGCGTTTGACGGCAGGATGGCGCGGGAAGAGGGCAGCCGTGATCAGCATGGCCGGTTTCCTCTCCGTTCTTTTCACCTTTTTGGGGGCACGCTACCTGGGAGGGTTGCATTCCTTTCTCTAATGGATCTCGTTTTAGTCGGACTCAATCATAAAACGGCACCCGTTGAAATACGGGAGCGGATCGCCTTCGCTGAGGAGCATTTACACTCAGCTCTCAAGCGTCTGCAAACCGAGTCTGATTTGCAGGAAGGGATGATCGTCTCCACCTGTAATCGAGTGGAAATTCTCGCCCACGGACAGAAAAGCCAGGCCCAGATCGTCCAGTCGGTGAAGGACTTTCTCTATTCCTATCACACCCTGAAGCCTCCGTTTCTCGAGGACTACCTGTACAGTTATCTGCGCCGTGACGCCGTACGGCACGTTTTTCGAGTGACTAGCAGCCTGGATTCCATGGTGGTGGGAGAACCCCAGATCCTTTCCCAGGTGAAACAGGCTTATGCTGAGGCCTGCCAGGTGGGAAGTGTAGGAACTTACCTCAAAGACTTGATCCCCCGGGCTTTTTTCGTAGCCAAAAAGGTGAGAAACTCGACTCGAATCGGAGTCTCGGCCGTTTCCATCAGTTCCGTTGCCGTGGAGCTGGCCCGTAAAATCTTTGGGGACCTCACAGGCAAAACGACGCTTCTCCTGGGAGCGGGGGAAATGGGTGAGCTGGCGGCGCGCAACCTTCTCGATTCGGGAATCAGCCAGATCTTTGTCGCCAACCGGACACCCAAGCGCGGCCAAGAACTGGCCGCCCAATTGCTGGCCACGACGGTTCCGTTCGAAGATCTCGAGGCCTACTTGGTTCGGGCGGACATCGCCCTGGTGTGCACCGGCTCCACTTCCCTGCTGCTGGACAAAAGTCGTCTTGAAGCCATCATCAAAAAGCGGCGATATCGGCCACTGTTTATCATTGATATCTCCGTCCCCCGCAATGTCGACCCCCACGTCAATGAGCTGGAGAATGTTTTTCTTTACGACGTTGACGACCTGCAATCGGTCATAGACGCCAATATTCGCCAGCGATGCGAAGAAGCGGAAATTGCCGAGGAGATCGTCGATAGAGAAACCGGCAACTACATGAACCTGTTCAGCACCCGCAGCGCCGGGCCTCTGATCCGTTCTCTGAGGCATCGCATTGAGGAGATCTGTTTGGAGGAACTGAAAAGCAACCACAAGGGCCTGGATCCCCAGGAATACGAGCGACTGGAGAAGGCGCTTCGAAGCACCGCCCACAAGATTGCTCATCCCTTCATCTCTGAGATTCGACAAGCGGATGAAGATCCGACTCGTCGTCTTCACAAGATCCAGCTGATCCGAAAAATTTTCCGCCTGGACGAAGACCCATGAGGAAAATCGTCATTGGCTCTCGGGGCAGCCAGTTGGCACTGAGGCAGTCCAAACTTCTTCAAGAAGCACTCCACGAACACCACCCGGATCTTGAAGCCCGCATCGAGATCATCCGGACGACGGGTGACAAAATACCTCACACCGCCCTTTCCAAACTGGCAACCGGTGTTAAGGGGCTATTCGTCAAAGAGATCGAAGAAGCCCTTTTAAAGCAGCAGATCGATCTGGCGGTTCACAGTCTCAAGGATCTTCCCACGGAAACGCCTGAGGGATTGACCCTGGCGGCCTTTCCACCCAGACAAGATGCACGCGACGCGCTGGTGGCGGCATCCCCTGAGATCTCTTCCTTTCTGGCGCTGCCCCAGGGGGCCAGACTGGGTACCGGCTCCCTTCGCCGTCGCGTCCAACTGCTGCTGCTGCGTCCCGACCTGGTGATCTCTCCCATACGGGGCAACGTGGACACCCGCATCAAGAAGGTTCAACGAGAGAATCTGGACGGAACCATCCTGGCGGCGGCCGGCTTGAATCGACTGGGACTTCAAGACGAGATTGCCTACCTCTTCCCTGTGGAGGAAATGGTTCCGGCCATCGGTCAGGGTGCCTTGGCCGTAGAAATCCGAATAGACGACGAAAGAACTCGCCAAATTGTGGCCCCGTTGGACGACCCCTCGACCCGACGCTGTGCCTTGGCCGAGAGACGATTTCTGGAAAAAATGGGAGGGGGATGCGATGTCCCCATGGGCGCCCACGCTTCCATTGAAAAGGGACAAGCCACCTTCACCGCCTTTGTGGCCGGCCCTCGCACTCTTCAGATGGCCAGGACGGCCTCCCAGGGAAAGCCCCAGGAGCTGGACGAACTCGCCCTGGAGGCGGCCCGCTACTTGTTGGCTCACGGTGGAGACAAACTGCTCGAAGAGTCCACCATTCAATACCAGCCATGAGTCTACCCTTGCACAATCGCACCATTCTCATTACCCGAGCCCAGGGCCAGGCTCCTGAGTTCCAGCATCTTCTCGAGGAGGCAGGCGCTCAAGTCGTGCACCTGCCCACCATCGAGATTCGTCCTCGCCCCGATTCGGAAGTGGACCGTGCTGTTGAGGCGTTGGAGAACTGCGACTGGCTGATGTTCACCAGTTCCAATGCGGCCGAAATTTTTATGGATCGGGCTCAGGCTTTAGGGAAATTGCCTGATCCAGCGGGAGACTCCCCATTACCCAAGATCTGCACCGTTGGACCTGCAACTGCTGACAGGGTGAAAAGCTACGGATATACCGTTACCCTGGTTCCCGAGCTCTATCAGGCCGAGGGTATCCTCAAGGACTTCCTGGACTTCAACGGCGACCGGGTCGAGGGTTTGCGTATACTCCTGCCTCGGGCCAGCCGGGCTCGTGAGCTGCTTCCACAAGCACTCCGAGAGCTAGGGGCCGAGGTGAAGCTGATTGAAGTCTATGACACGGTCGTGCCCGCGGAGAGCCGCTCCCAGCTGTCTCAACTGTTAGAGAGCCGACCTCCCGACTTGATCACCTTCACCAGTGCCTCGACAGTGAGCAACTTCGCCAGCCTGGCAAAAGAGGTGGGAGATGTCCGACAGTTTCGCTGCGCGGTGATCGGGCCTATTACGGCAGCTACCGCCCGGGAACATGGATTCAAGATCGTGGCCCAGGCCCAGAGATCCTCGGCCCCTGATCTCGTCCGTGCCATCGAGCATTACTTTCAGCAGAAGGTGGGAGGCACCTCAGGTGCCGAATCCGAAACGTAGAGCTGGCATACCTAGCCCGCACTTCTCACACTCGATCGTAGCGAGGCGGGGGAGGTGGCTGTGAACACAAGACGTGTGACCCGCTTGCCGGTCGCATAACGCAGTAGACGCGGCCAGATCCGCCCACGGAGTAGATCGAGTGTGAGAAATACGAGCTAGCGCCTCGGGCGCTCCGGGGCGCCTCTACGAAAGACCACATTGAAGGTCAGCTGGATGTCGGCAACTTCTCCTTTGGAAATAGCAGGCAGGAAGGTCCATGTGTTTTGCGCCGTCTCGCGGGCAAGCTGATCCAGGCGGGGCGCGACGCTGTGCACGACCTCGATATCGGATAGCGCTCCGGACCGGCTCACCCGGCCGTTCAACTCAACGACAACCGGGTCGGGCAAATGAGCAAAAGAGGCAGGAAGCACCGGCTGCGCACTGGCAATGAGCACAGGAGGCACAATCTCGAGATCCGGGAAGTGACTCGCGATTTGGGCCACTTCAGCCGCACCGCTCCCGTAAATCGTTCCGTACCCTTGATGAAAACCCGCCATTAAAACCATTTGTTTTCCATTTTGCATGGCGAGATCCAGATTTCCGATTTTGGAGGCCAGCAAATTGAAGTCACTTTCGGAAACAGGCTCGAGTTCCACGATGCGAGAGCCGACCTTCAAGAACACCTTCTCCGGAGGTGCCTGAAACCGGTAATTTCCCAAAATGTTGTAGCCCACATAGCGATCGGGCTGAACGAGTTCCGTCACTTTGAACCGGTCGCCGGGATGGTTGGCATTCTCCACCTCGATGACATGTCCATGGTAGGGGAGACCCTCTGCATCTAAAATAAGAAGCTCTGGTGCTTGAATAATCTCGAACGAGTCGCCAAGATTGATATAGTTTAAAATTGATTTTTGCTCATTGATCAGTTCGACCGTGATGACGCGCTGATCGGAGAGAAAGAAATAGTGGCGGGTCCCGGAAGCCGCCTGTCCGGCGGCAAACCATGATACGGCCACATAAATCATCACCGCAAGGAAAATCTTTGTCGAGTCCAGCCACTTGGTCATTGTTTTCTTCCTGGCAGTTGAGCTGGGCACAACTATAGCAGGACTTACCCTTGAGTGATTTCATGACTTTGAAGAAAACGCCTTTGAATGCCCTTCACAGGAAATACGGTGCGCGGATGGTGGATTTTGCGGGTTGGGAAATGCCCGTACACTATGGCAGCGCTCTCAAGGAACATTTGGCAGTCCGGCAAGGGGTGGGAGTTTTCGACGTCAGCCATATGGGCGAGATCGAGCTTGTCGGCCAAGATGCTCTTACCATGGCCCAAAAGGTGACCAGCAATGACATCTCCCGGCTGTCTGACGGGCAGGCGCAGTATTCGGCATTCCTCAATCCTCAGGGAACCTTCATTGACGACATCGTGGTTTACCGTATCAATGAGCAGCACATCTTCGTTTGCGTCAACGCAGCCAACAGAGACAAGGATTATCGATGGGTCAAGGCACAACAGCAGGGGAAGGTGGATATCCTCGACAACAGCGATTCCTATGTGCAGCTGGCCATCCAGGGGCCCAAGGCCGAAGCCGTGCTCCAGCAGCTCACCGACCTGGACCTCTCCACAATCCAGTACTACTGGTTTACCCATGCAAACGTGAACGGGACTCGAGCCCTGATCTCGAGGACAGGCTATACGGGAGAGGATGGGTTTGAGATCTATATCCCTGTGGAGGCGGCACCATCCATCTGGGAGCGACTATTTCAGGTGGGAAAGCCCTTCGAAATCACGGCGGCCGGGTTGGCCGCCCGCAACACCCTGCGATTGGAAGTGGCCTACTGCCTTTATGGAAACGAGATCGATGAGACCACCACCCCCTGGGAAGCCGGTCTGGGCTGGATTGTCCAACTCGGCAAAGGAGACTTCATCGGGCACCATACCCTGGAAAAGCTCAAAGAAGAGGAGAAAAAGCGCCAACTGGCCGGTTTTGAGATGGTGGAACGGGGAATCGCCCGCGATCACTACCCGGTCTCAGTGGATGGGGCCGAGGTGGGCCAGGTCACCAGTGGCAGCTTTGCTCCTTCCCTGCAAAAAAGTGTGGGATTGATCTATCTCCCCATCCAGTATGGCAAGATCGGTCAGCCGCTGCAGGTGGAGATTCGTGGCAAACAGGTCCAGGCCAAGGTGGTGAAAACGCCCTTTTACACGCGCTGACGCTTTTCGCATTTTTGAACGATTGAGGGTAGAATGCCTCCACTATGAAACCAGAACGAGGTTACTACGCGGATTTACGAGAGTTTATTCAAGTACTTGAGGAAAACGACAAGCTCATACGCATCCAGAAGGAGATTAACAAGGACACCGAGCTTCATCCTCTGGTTCGCTGGCAGTTCCGAGGATTGGAGGAGAAGGATCGAAAGGCTTTTCTCTTTGAGAACGTCACCGATTCCAAAAACAGGAAGTATCAGGGTTCTGTTCTGGTTGCCGGTCTTGCCGGTTCCGCTGCCATCTACTGCCTGGGGGTACGATGCAAGCCGAGTGAGATCACAGACCGGTGGCTGCACGCCATGGACCATCCTATAGCCCCTGTGTTGGTCGATAGCGGTCCCGTCCAGGAAGAGATTCACACCGGTTCAGATCTTCTCAGTCACGGTGGCTTCACCGAGTTCCCCATACCCATTTCCACTCCCGGCTTCGATAACGGCCCCTACATTACCGGGGGTCACTGGATCACCAAGGATCCAGAAACAGGACAGCGAAACGTGGGCAACTATCGTGGCCTGATTAGAGGCCCGGGACTCAGTGGTCTGATGATTGGTACACCCCAGGATCTGTCCAGCCACTGGGAAAAATGCAGGCGACTGGGAAAGCCTCTTGAAGTGGCCGTGGCCGTGGGAGCGCTGCCCGCTGTCTCCTATGCCGCCACACAAAAAGTTCCTCCAACCATGGACGAACTAACCCTGGCTGGCGGTCTGATCGGAGAGCCGATTCAGCTCGTCAAGTGCCAAACCGTCGATCTGGAGGTTCCTGCCAGCTCCGAGATTGTTCTTGAAGGCATCATCCCCACCTCATACCTGGAGGAAGAGGGTCCCTTCGGGGAGTCGATGGGGGTTGTGGATCCCCGAACCCTGAGCCCCGTCTTTGAACTGACCTGCGTCACACACCGAAAAAATCCCGTTTGGGTGTCGATTATCAGCCAGGTGACCCCCAGCGAGAGTTCCAAGATCAAAGCCATGGGGATGTCCACCCTCATCTACCGTTATCTTCAAAACAAGGGATTTTCCAGTGTGCTGGAGGTTTCCCTGACCGAGACGCTGGTGAACCTGCGCCCTTATGTCGTGGTACGGATGAGAAAAGAGAATCACCAGGAGCCGTGGGAGGTCATGCAGGCCGTGTTGGATTACGGAGATCGCGTTGGGAAACTCGTGGTCACGGTGGATGAGGACATCAATCCGGCGGACCCTGTCGCCGTGCTTTGGTCGATCACCCATCGCTCCCAGCCTCACCAGGACAGTAAAATTGTGGGCGATCGACCTTTTGGTGCCACCCCTATCGGCATGGTCACCAACTACCCGGGAAGCCGTTACGACAGTGAGGAATCCTCTCTGCTCATCGATGCCACACGGAAGTCCGATTTCCCTCCACTCTCCCTTCCCCGAAAGGAGTATATGGAGCGGGCAAAAGCCATCTGGGAGGAATTGGGTCTGCCTGAGCTCAAGCCGAAGGAGCCCTGGCACGGCTACCTGCAAGGGTTTTGGCCGGAACATTTAGAAAAAGAGGCCCAAAGCGCCGCTGCAGGCAATTACCTTCAACTGGAAGAAAAACTCAAAGAGACCCGAGTCGAGGTGGGTGAGGATGAGACGCTGGGTTCGCTGAGGGCCAGATGGGGAAAGACCCACACGGGTCGAGTCGTTTAGCCCCCCATATTGCAAAAGGGCTCAGGTACGCAAGCAACCCCCCTTGACGACATCGTCTTCGGAGCCGGCCAGGCCGGCCTCTTAGTCAGCTCCACCCCGCCGGCGAGTTGATCGATCATAGAGCGATCTTGTTGGCATCACTTCACTCGAACGAATACCGGTAGACATTCGTTTCTCGTTGCTTGAATCCCAAGCGCCGATAGAGACGGTTTGCTGCTTCCCGGCTGGGCCGGGAAGTTAAATCCACCGTTTGGGCACCCTGATCTCGAGCCACCTTCAAAGCTTCCTGATTCAGAGCTGCTCCAATTCCCTGCCCCCGAGCGGCCTCATCAACGACCACGTCCTCAATCCATGCACGCAAGCCTGTGGGAATCGGGATTAAAACCAGGGTCAGGCTACCCACGATAGCACCCTCCATTCTAGCGATCAGCAAGCGGGTGGCATTCGATTGAACAATCCGCTCCAACTCCCGCTCTCCGGGAGGGGGTGCCGAACGACTCAGCTCCGGAGTTAACCGGGCAAAGGCCTCCACCAATTCCCCACTCACTTCAGTCACTTCCTCGATCTTCATTTCCGGGGTTCCATTCATCTCTGACTTCCTATATATCACGAAGGTCTGGTCGGAAGAGCACTTCACACACCCTCCAAGCTTCAGGTTTCACAAGCACGGATCTTCGTGGATTTTGTCTCCTGACTTCTTCTTTCTCCTCTGCGGTCTGTGGTCTGTGGTCTGTGGTCCCCCTTGATTCAATTCTCGACTTGGGATAAAAGAACTGACGGTTTTGACATGCTGTTGGACATGTTCAATGATCCCTTGATCAAGACGAGAGGATGGTAAAAGATGGATGCTCCGGATGATCTTTTGTACAGCAAGGAACACGAGTGGATCCAGAGGGAAAGTGACGTTGCCACCATTGGGATTACCGAGTACGCTCAAAAGGAATTGGGCGACGTGGTGTTCGCTGAGCTTCCAGAAGTAGGAGCGACCTTCAACGCTAACGACGCGTTTGGTTCCGTGGAATCGGTGAAGGCTGTTTCGGAAGTCTACACTCCGGTCTCCGGGAAAATCGTGGAAGCCAACGAGTCGTTGCTGGACAATCCTGAAAAAATCAACGACGACCCTTACGGCGAAGGTTGGATTATTCGTATCCATGTGGAAAACCCAGCAGAGCTGGAGACCCTCATGTCTTCCCAGGAATATTCCGAATACGTCGAGGAAGAGGCCCAGGAGTAGTCGATGCGCTACGTTTCGATCACACCGGAAGAAAAGCGGCTGATGTTGAAGGCCACCGGAGTGGATCGAGTGGAAGATCTCTTCGCCGCTATTCCCGAGAATCTCAGGCTCAGCAAAAGCCTGGACATTCCGGAGGCCGCCTCAGAAACGGACATCCTCAAGTATTTCAGGTCGCTGGGTGAAAAAAACGCCTCCGCTGACAAATTCGAGTATTTTCTGGGAGCGGGAGCTTACAATCACTTTCTCCCCACCCTGATTGACTCGGTCATTTCCCGATCCGAGTTCTACACCTGCTATACCCCTTATCAGCCCGAGGTCAGCCAGGGAACACTGCAGGCTACCTTTGAGTTCCAGACCCTCATCTGTCAGCTCACAGGAATGGAGGTTGCCAACGCCAGCCTGTATGACGGAAGCAGCGCGCTGGCGGAGGGAGTGCTCATGGCCGTTCGAACCACCAGGAGAAGGAAGGTCCTGGTTGCCCAAAGCGTACACCCCGAGTACCGGCGGGTCTTGGAAACCTATGCGGGCAACCTGGACATCCAGCTCCAGGAGTTCCCTTTCACCGAATCGGGATGCATTGATGTCGAAGGTCTGGAACAGCTCTTGAGCGAAGATCATGCCGCCGTGGTGATTCAGTCTCCCAACTTCTTTGGGGTCCTGGATGAGGTGGAAGAGGCCATTCGTCTGAGCCAAAAGGCGGGCGCCTTGTCCGTCGTGGTGGTGAGCGAGGCACTCTCACTGGGTCTCCTCAAGCCCCCGGGGGAACTGGGAGCAGACATCGTGGTAGGAGAAGGACAGTCCCTGGGCATCCCCTTGGGATTTGGAGGACCCTATCTGGGACTTTTTGCCAGCAAAGACAAGTACAAGCGCCAGATGCCGGGACGGTTGGTAGGTCAAACCGTCGATGGCGAAGGGCGGCAGGGCTACGTCCTGACGCTGGCCACTCGTGAGCAGCACATCCGCCGTCAGAAGGCGACCTCCAATATCTGCACGAATCAAGGCCTGTGTGCTTTAATTGCTGCCGTTTTCCTGTCGGTTTTAGGTAAGCGGGGCATTCGAGAGTTGGCGGAACAAAACCTCAAGAAGGCCTTTCATTTACGAAAACTCCTGGGTGATTCCCTGGTATTTTCCGGTGCCACTTTCAACGAAATGGTGATGGACTGCACCGAAGACCCGGCTGAAATCAATCGCCAGCTGGTGGGCGAGGGGATCATCGGAGGTCTTCCTTTGGGGAGGTATTTTCCTGAGCGCTCCAATCAGATGCTGGTTTGCGTGACCGAGCAGAACAGTCTGGAAAAAATAGAGCGCCTTGCAGAAGTCTTGAAAAGCGTAAAAGTAACATTATGACACGAACTTCGGTCACCTTTAATCTAAACGAGCCCCTGATTTTTGAGAGATCAGCTCCGGGTAAATCCGCCTATACCCTCCCTCAGCTGGACGTTGAAGATGTCCCGGTGGAGGAGATCCTGGACTCCAAATATCTACGGTCAGAGGTCCGTGGATTTCCCGAGGTCAGCGAAGTGGAACTGATTCGCCACTACACCCGACTCTCCACCTGGAACTACCACATCGATCTGGGCATGTACCCGTTGGGCTCCTGCACCATGAAGTACAATCCCAAGCTCAACGAACGAGTCTCCCGTATTCCCAGTATCGCCTTGACCCATCCCCTTCAAGAGGAACAGCACAGCCAGGGGAGCCTGGAAATTCTCTTCAAGCTTCAAGAGCACCTTAAGGAATTGACCGCCATGGATGCCGTGAGTCTGCAGCCAGCCGGAGGAGCGCAGGCGGAATTGACCGGTATCCTGATGGTCCGCGCCCATCATATTGCTCAGAAAGGGGAGCCTCGAAAATACGTCCTCATTCCCGACTCGGCTCACGGAACCAATCCGGCCAGCGCCGTATTGGCTGGATATGAGGTGATCTCCATTCCTTCCGATGAGAAGGGCAGAATCGACGTCCAGGTGCTGGCCGAGAAAATGAGCAAGGACGTGGCCTGTCTGATGCTGACCAACCCCAATACCATGGGGATTTTTGAAACCCACATCGAGGAGGTCGCACAGATTGTCCACCAGAAAGGTGGCCTCATCTATATGGACGGCGCCAATTTCAACGCCTTAATGGGCTATGCCTGCCCGGGCGAGATGGGAATCGATGTGCTTCACCTTAATCTGCACAAGACGTTTTCCACCCCTCACGGCGGGGGAGGTCCCGGCAGCGGTCCCGTGGCCTGCAAGGAACATCTAGCCCCATACTTGCCTGTGCCCCGGGTGGAACAAGAGGGGGAACTGTATCGGCTCAACTCTGACAAGCCCGAAAGCATCGGTCGCGTCCATGGTTTTCATGGCAATTTCGGGATGGCGGTTCGGGCCCTTTGTTACATCCTCAGCTGTGGTCGAGAAGGGCTTCAGGAATTGAGCGAAATGGCCGTGCTAAGCGCCAATTATGTCCGACGGCGGCTGGAAGAGTACTACGACCTTCCCTACGACACGCCGATCCTGCATGAGGTCGTCTTCTCCGACAAGAGACAGAGCGAAAAGGGAGTGACGACACTGGACATCGCCAAAAGACTCATCGACTACGGCTTTCATCCCCCCACTACTTATTTCCCTCTAATCGTCCAGGGCGCGCTCATGATCGAGCCCACCGAGAGCCACGGCAAAGAGGAATTGGATGCCTTCATCGATGCCATGATTGCCATCAGCCGTGAGGCCGAGGAAGACCCGGAAAAGCTCACCACGGCTCCGACCACGGCCAAGCTGACCCGTCTGGACGAAGTTCGTGCCGCCCGCTCCCCCATTCTCAGATGGGATCCGTAATCTTTTCGCCGCCTGAGCAGCTTTTGCCCTTTAGCCCGGACTATTCATAAACGGTCTGCTACAGCGGCGGGATCATCCGACCGGACTGCGTTGCGCCTTGTCCCGCCGGCGCTTCCGCCGCTTCACTACGACAGCCTATGAATGATCCAGGCTCGTCCAGAGATGGGATTGGTACTATAATAGGGCTATGCTTCGCCTGGCCTGGCTTTTTCTCTTTTGTCCTCTGCTTCTCGCTCAAGAGCCACCCTCGTTTCAGATCAAGGCCGACTACGTCAAAGTTCCGGTCAGTGTTTTTGACGCCAACGGTCGAATTCTCTCCAACCTGACCCAGGAGCAGTTCATCCTTCTGGATGAGAATGACCCTCGTCCCATCGAAAACTTCCTCCTCGATAAAACCGCCATTCATGTCATTCTCCTGCTCGATGTCAGCAGCAGTCTGGGCGAGGAACTGGAAGAAATCCAGGAAGCAGCCCTGCAGTTCGCCCAATCCTTCGGCCGGGAGGACCGAATTGCCATCGTTTCCTTTTCGGACCAGCTGGAACTCCTACAGAATTGGACCCGTGACATCAGGAAACTTCGCAAATCACTCGAGCACCTTGAGCGTGGCTATCGAACGGCACTTTACGATGCACTGGCTTCTATAGCCCGTGAACAACTGGTCCAGGTGCCGGGAAAAAAAGTCATCATCGTTCTCACGGACGGGCTGGATAACGAAAGCCGTTCCACCTTTGATGATGTCCTGAACCTTTTGATCGAATCCGATATTGCACTTTACATCGTGAGCCGCACACGACTGGTCCAGCCCAAGATTCAACAAAGCGAACGGGCCGATTTTCTCAATCAGGTGATGAAGAACATGCTCCGCGAAGAAAAGGACTTCATTGATATTTACTTTCGAGAGAAAGAAACCTCTCTATCTCATTTGGCCGAGGCTACGGGCGGTCGAGTGTTCTTTCCGGAAAAGCTGGAAGATCTCCGAAGCACTTATCTGCAGGTGGCGGAAGAGCTCAAGAGCCAATACGTTTTAACTTTTCGACCTCCCGCTTCCTCTGAGAAAAAATTCCGTAGCATAGAAGTCGTTTGCACCCAGGCCACCGGCAGGATCTACCATCGCAAGAAATATACCTGGCTGGGCTCAGAAGGGTCGGATCGCTAACCGCTACCCGCGCCGATCCACCGAACCTTCCTTCGCTAATAGAATATATAATCTTTGTTTACAGTGACTGTATCCCGTCAGCGAAAGTGGGACACATAGGGCCTCTATTGATGAGGATGGATCGAGAGTTAAGAGAGAGTTGGAAGGTTTGAGGGGGTGAGATCTCACCCCCTCAAACCTTCCAACTCTCTCTTAACTCTCGGCCCTATGTGTCCCACTTTCGCTGACGGGATACAACTACACCCCAGCCTTCACAAGGCAGCTGCCCCTGCAATTTCGACGCCCAGTTCTGGACCGGTCAAACCCAAATCCTACCGTCCGGCATACCCATGTGCAACGGGACATTCGACGGTTGTATAACCTGCGATATCGCCCCTAGTACGCCCGTGTCATCATTAATATCCCTGGGTGTAACGGTGAATACTTGGAATAACAACTTGTCCACCCAGCAGGACTCATTATTCTTTCTCACCTCCGATCCTGCCTCCTCGTTTGGAGGAACCTGTGGTGCTGATGTTCGCCTCTCTTCCGGATATACATTCACGACACCAGGCCTTGAATTACCTGTGAACACTGACCAATTCCCGGCCTGCGTGTCCGACATCGGGGTATTGCAGAGTGCCTACACGGACATGTGCGGTCGGTGACACGAAAAGAATAGGGACCGCTGTGGTTGCTGGATCCGGCCTTCATTTAGGCTGCAGACTGTAGTAGATTGAAGGCCGGAAAACCCCATGGCCTACGATGAAAGGTTAGCGCAACGCATCCGTGAGAGCCTCAGCGATCATCCCGATCTTTTGGAAAAGCAGATGTTCGGAGGAATCGGGTTTATGGCCCAGGGCAACATGGTATGTGGGGTGCTTCACAATTCCCTCATCGTTCGCGTCGGACCCGACCGCTACCCGGAGGCACTCGCACAACCCCATACCAAAGAGTTCGATTTCACGGGTCGCCCCATGACGGGCTGGGTCATGGTGGGCTTGCCAGGCTATGAAACAGACACCGACCTTGAAAACTGGGTAAGTCTAGGTATTACTTATGCTTTGTCGCTTCCTGCAAAGTAGAAAAAACTCCTGGGTGCAGATAGGGTGCAGATCTTGAGCAAAAAAAGGGCTGGGGACTTCTTCCCCGTTGCCTCACGTAAAAATCTATTCCAAAGGGTATTCGTTGCCTCACTAAGAATCTATCCGAAAGGGATTGCAAAAAGTGGTGGTAAAAAGCACCAACCAGAGGAGTGGCAACCCCTTGCCCAACACCCGCAGCCTGCAGCAAGAGAAAGATTTTCACATCCAGCCCGCTTCCCATCGTTTCTTCTGCTCAGGAGTCGGTTTGAGCAAAAGGCAATTCTGAAGCCAGCCGATCTGCCGTGCCAGCTGGGCCGGATTGAGCTTCTCATACTCTCGGGCCAGTTCCCGCTTGATCTTGTCCGCCACCTCAGGGGACTCGCAGATCCTCCGGTAGGGAGTTTTCGGCACATCATACTTTTTCCAGATCCGAGACCCTCGACGTTGCTTGGCCACCATCTTCATGACCGGCTTGAAAAAGTTGATCTGCAGTCGCAGCCGATCGTACAACTCGTTCACCAGCTCCTGTTCTCGCTCTCCCTCGTAGCGAGCATAACCCACGGCCCGCCGAACCACCGAATAGTTTTTCTGCTCCACATAAGGGTTGTCATTCTTGCGCGAGGGGCGGGTTCGGCTGAAGCTGATCTTTTCCTGCTCACAAAAACGAATCAAGTGCTTGTTGATGAACTCGCTGCCGTTGTCCGAAGCCATCCCCAGCCAAGGGAAGGGCGAGCGTTTCTGAAGCAGCTTCATCGCTTCCAGGACCCACACCTGGGCCTTATTGCGCACCGCTCGGACCTCTGTCCAGCCCGTGTACACGTCCGTCACATCCAGGGTTTGAAGGTAGTCCCCCCGACCCTGGCCTCCCTCATGGCCCACCAGGTCCACTTCCACAAAACCGGGGCGATCCTCCTGCCAGTCGGCGAAACGCTTGATCGGAATCTGGTGTTTGAGCAGCGTTCCCGGCTTGGTTCCGGATCGTCCTTTGAGACGGTGCTTGCACCTTTCGGGCTCCAGCAGCCGATCGATGGTGGCGGCGCTGATCTGCATCAACCGCTCATGGGTGCTGGCATCCACTTTCAGTTCCCCATGTCTTTGTAAAATGGGTACCACTTCCGGCAAAATCGCGACCAGACGTTTGCCACACAAATAGTCCAGTATCTCCCAGATCATCGTCAGCGCCTTTAGAACTTTCTGGTCGTATTTGCGGGCCCGCTCTCGCCGTACTCTCTTGCCGATATCCCCTACCGCCACCAGCTTGGGGCTCAACCGGATCCGCTTGCCCTGGTGGCGAAGCAGATAGGCTCCATAGCAGCGGTTGTAGCCCGTCATTTGGGTAAACTCCGTCAACACTTCCCCCTTCACCTTCTTGCCCTTCTTCCGGTAGCGGGGGGCAAAACTTTTGATCAATACACGCTTTTCTGCCATCGTTAACCTCATTGGTGCCCTCCATTCCTTCATGGAGGACACTTCTATTCCCCTGCTCAGGGCCAGGCAATTTCGAATAGATTTTTTAATGAGGCAACGTATCCATTTCGAATAGATTTTTGATGAGGCAATTCGTCTTCTTTCCTTTAACTCCTTTCTGGTTTAACATTTGCAAAAAACACACTTGAGGGGAACTTCATGAACAAGGAGCAACCTCTCGACCATCAGAGAAAATACAAATGATCTCCGACAAAGAACCCGTGAAAACAATCGATGAGATGAAGCGTGAGACCGACTTGCCGGTTGTGATCGCAGATCGCGAAGGCTACATTACTTACGTAAACGAAACCTTTCAATTAGTTTTTGGGTGGACCTCTGACGAAATCCTTGGCAAAACTTTGACGACGATTATCCCAAGGAACCTACATGACGCACACAATCTCGGCTTTTCCCGCTTTCTCCTAACTGGGACACCTACGTTGCTCGGTCAGCCTCTCAAGCTCAAAGCAGTCACCAAAGATGGTAAAGAGTTTGAGGCCGAGCACTACATTATCGCCGAGCACCAAGAAGATCAGTGGGCTTTTGGGGCTATGATCCGTCCGCTCAGGGGCAGCCCATGACTACGGAATCAGCCGACCTTATCAGCCAACTTCGCGCAACGTTAGGCAAGGTGGAGATAGGGCTTGGGGCTATCGACGACGCCATAGTGTGGACCGACGAGAAGGGAAGTATTCAATGGTGTAATACCTCGTTTGATCTTTTAGTCGGGCGGACCCATCTTGGAATCTTGGGAGCCAGGCTGTTTGAATTACTCCCTATAGAGCACGAGGGTCGGGGCCTTCTTCCTGAGCAGCACCCGCTGGTTAGAGCGCTGAAAGGTCCTGACAAAGCCCATGGAACTTACGAGTTCTCCAAGGGCGCTAGTAGATCAATTTTGGAGATAACGGCAGCAGGTATTCAACTTAACGAGCAAGACAAAACTGTGGTTCTAGCCATCCATGACATCACCGAGCGCAAGCAGACGGAGGAAAAGTTGGCAAGGAGCCATGAGAGTTTGGAGTTGCGAGTCGCGGAACGCACTGAGGATCTGTCCAAGGCACACACACAGTTGTTGGCTTTGAGCAGGCGCCTGATCCAGTCACAGGAGACTGAGCGCCGACGCATCGCATTGGAACTCCATGATCAGTTGAGTCAGGAGCTGTTGCTTTTATCGATTGACATCGAACAACTGAATCAAAAGGCTCCCGAATCCCAGGCTGAGTTGGCTGAGCGACTGCAAGAACTGACAATACAGATAAGGAGAGTTTTATCCCAGGTGCACAATCTGTCCCATCAACTGCACCCTTCCGCGCTTGAGCATGTCGGTCTGGTGGCGGCATCCAGGAGCTTGTGCATGGAGGTTTCAAAAGCTTCGGGTATTCAGATCGACTTCAGCCACACCAGTGTTCCCAGCCCAATTCCACCGGATGTCTCAATCTGCCTTTTTCGAGTCCTACAGGAATCGCTGACCAACATTTTGAAGCATAGTGAGGTACAGGCAGCCCAGGTGGAGTTGGCTGGAGGTTCCGATAAGCTCCACCTGCGTGTTTGCGACTCAGGTGTCGGATTTAGTCCTGAGTCTGTGGGAAATGATGGTGGATTGGGCTTTGTTAGCATGCGGGAATGACTCAGCCTTGTAGGTGGGGAGCTTTTGATCGAGTCCCAACCCTCAGTTGGCACCCAGATCAAGGTTTGTGTTCCTCTCAACTCCAGCGCCTCCCCAGATTAAGGCTTCAGACCCTCGCTTCCACGACCTGCTGCGGCGGGTGAATTTGATGCCCTGACGTGGTGGGTAGAATCGTCCCCTTTCATCTTGAATTTCAATATAGCCTAGACTCGGCCCTGCTCAGGTAGCCTCCCGCCGCCAAGAAAGTGGTCGATGTTGAATCGGAAGAAGTCGAGGAAGAGGAAGGACCGGAATGGGATTTTTAGCGAAAATCCCTGCCCTTCGCGTCAATCGACAGACTCAAAAAAACACTTTGAAAGGCACTTAGAAAATTCCACTTCCAGGACTTACAATATCTCCCTAGCGCTTCTTCCCGAGAGACGGCAGACCTCCTGGAACCTTCCATCCGCTCTTAGGCATCTTAGAAGCCAACGCTTTGGTAACGTAGTTGCCTGCGCGACGTCCCTTCTTTTCTCCCTCTCTGCAGAATTTGGATTTACAGTAGGTAGAGAGGATCGAGCCATTCCTTACGAAGGTAAATGTCGGAACCGCAATTCCTGCATTTGGCTCGGACCCACTCTCGTTTTCGCTTCTTTGCCCAATGCTTACGCGTCTTTACCCGACAAGTTTTGCAGAGAAGCGGAGGTTTCTTCCAGTCTCGATGAACATAAACAAGCCAACGCAGTCGGGACGGATGGTTCCAAGCCTGATTCGGTTGACTTCTTGCTCCAGATTGGACTTAAATGAACGGGTGGAACTCCATGCGTTTCCAGGATCAGGAGGCGGTTTAAACCTTAATCTCATAGTGGGAGGGATCGAAAATGATAAGAACGCAAGACATGCTGGTTTTAAGTTTAGCTCTATTAGTCGGGATGCTCGGCCTGGCAGGCGGGGAGTTGCAAGCCCAAGGGGCTCCACCCGAACTTGTGGTTTATCCCAATCTGATTGTGCACAACGCCAAGATCGTCACCATGGACGACTACGGCATCAACACCAACCCGGGCAATATTTACGAAGCCGTGGCGGTCAGAGACGGCCAGATCTGGAGACTGGGCACGACGGATGAGATTCTGCGTTTTGCCGGGCCCGACACCACCCGCATAGACGCCGGTGGGAGAACCGTCATTCCCGGCCTGATCAATGCCCACACGCATGTCCATGACCATGCGCTCGGTCGTTACCTGCAAGCGAATCCCGACCACCCGGGCGTGAGAGCCTTTCGGGTGATGGGCGATACGCCGGAGGAAATAGACAGAAATCTGCATGTTCTGCTTTCTGAGCGGATGTCCTCAGTAAAACCCGGACAATGGTCCATTATCAATTTGCAGAATGCTCAATTCGGCACAGGAGACGGGCCTGGTTTTCACTTTCTGAACGGGGGAATGACTACTGCCCTGAAGCTTGACGGATACACCGGGTCTGAAAAACCGATCATCGTGGCAGCTCATCCGGCCTACATCATCAACAGCGCAGCCATGGAGGCCCTGGAGAAGATGTATAACGGGGAGATTGCCCCCTTCCCGGAAGGCTGGACGGAAACCGGGTTTGCTGATATGGGGATAGAATTCCGCCGCCAGATCGTGGTCGATGGATACTACAATGACAAGACAGACAAGCTTGCGGACATCATTCATTACGGATTACTTGAAGAGGCAGCCGCTGGCATCACCACCTTTTCGTCTCATCTTATGGGGATTGAGAATCTGAATGCTTACATGAGGCTCTATCGTGAAGAGCGCATGCCCGTTCGCTTTGGCTTCACGCACTATACCGGGTTGGCCGTAACCCAACATTTCGAAAATTTTGTCCGCCGCCTGGGTGATCTCTATAAACTTGGAGACGACCACTTCTGGTTTGCGGCCATTGGCTTGGGAATGATCGACCATGGACCTCCGCTTTTTTGCAGCTCGATCGTACCTGAGGAAGAACGAGGAAAGCCGGGCGAAGGCGGACTGGAGTGGTGCAGGTACAGCAAAGATGCCTGGAACTATGAAGCGGTAGTCACCTACCTGGCTCAAGGCGGCAGAGTCGTAGCCGGCCACAATTATGGAGATCTGTCCGCAGATTATTTCATGGATGCGATCGAAGAGGCCATGGCCAGAAATCCTAATAAGGTGACGCTGGATCACGTCCGTTCGCTGCGCCTGAGCATGGACCATGGCGGTCTCTACCCTCGTCCGGACCAGCTGCCCCGACTGAAGAATCTGGGGATGATGCTGGCCATGGGTCCCAATCCCTTGAGTCGCAGCTTTCCCTGGATTCAAAAGTATGGTTTTGAGAAGTACCAGGGCTGGGTTGTTCCGGTTAAGAGGGCTCTGGATAGTGGAGTCAAGGTGGCTTGGGAAGGGGAAGGCTCCTGGAGAAGCGGAGCCTTTTCGCTGATGACGGGTTTCATGACTCGAAGGAACCGGCAAGGGGTGATCGTGGGTGCTGATCAGGCGCTGGATCGTGTGTCGGTCCTGAAAATGGCTACGGCCTGGGGATCTGAGTTCATGACGAAAGAAGATAAGCTGGGATCTCTGGAAGTTGGAAAACTCGCCGATTTCCTGGTGTTAAATCAGGACTACTTTACGATCCCGTTTGAGCAGATTGATAAGACCTACCCCCTCATGACCGTAGTCGGAGGCCAAGTACGCTATCTTCGAGACGAATTCGCCTCCGAAGTTGGGGAAGCTCCCGTAGGAGCGCAACTTCGTTACAACTTTGAAGAGGGCGGAAACCATTCGCCATTGACCACCCTCAGGCATCTGCACTGAGGGATTGGGATTCTGACGCTTTCTGGAGGCATGCAGCTTGGGTTCAGGCCGTGAAAAATTTGAACCCAAGCTGTTTCTGAACAGCGGGGGTACGGCTGCCAGCTTTTTTTGAGATGCGATCAGTCATTTTAGTTTTCTCCTTCCTTGTTTTAACTGTTGGCTGGAGCTCGCTTCTAGCTCACGATGAAGGGGATATTCCCCCAAAAATCGTCAACTCCATTCCGTCAGTTCAAGTGATTGCCTTTGAGGATGCTGTCGATAGTTACCTGCTGATGTTGCGAAACAATTCGGCTCACCCGTTGAGCCGGCTCGAATGGAGAATTTGGCGAGCCGAGGAAGAGAAAAGTGGAGCAGCGCATCCTCCGGAAATCGGTACGGTGGCTCCGGGCTCCCTGTTTGATGTGGTGATTGCGCGTCTGCCGCCACTTGACCATGATGAAGAAGAACTGCTCCAGGAGGGCGAACCCGATCCCCACTTGCAGACAATTGTTCTGGAGGTAGCACTGTTTGTGGGCGGGGAACCGGATGGAGATTCTGCCATGTTCGCCACCGCCAGGGCCCGCCAGCAGGGCGCGATTCTGGCACTGGGTCAGGCAGTTTCTTTCCTCAGGAAAGCGGAGTCCCAGACTTCCAATCTTCGGGCTGCTTTAAACGAGGCAATCCAGCGGCTGGAAGGTCTGAACCTCAGCCGGGAGGATGTTCCGAAAGCAACCAATTCAGGGCTCACCGAAGATGGATGGAACGCGGCAGCGGTATCCGATGGTTTCCTGACTCAAATCGAGGCCCTCGCAGTCCATTTGCAGTTTTTGACCGAATCAGGGCAAGACGAAAAGCTTTTACAGGAACAGCTCAGCAGGGTAATCGTCAACAGCTCCGTCTTGATCAGCATTGCTGAGCAGGATTAGTGTAGGGGCGCACAGCGTGCGCCTGTCTTCAAGGGAGCGCAACGAGACCGGGTCGAACACGCTTCCGGACGTGGAGAATCAGCAGGTCCGGTTCTTCCCGGTGCGAACATCGCGTATCCCGTTCGTTTGGTCCAGTTCGCAATGTCCGATCGGGTCGTTGGATCGGTGGCGAGAATCTCCAGGACCTCTTCGCGTCGATTTCGGTGATCGCCCGTTTGGTTATGCTGGACCTGTCGGGCCACAGACTGATCACTGACGGATATCGGAGGCCTCTTACGGATCATTTCCATTGAAAACAAATGGTACGCCCGGCAGGATTCGAACCTGCGACCGTTCATGGACTCCCCCTTTACGACGACCCTCGCTTCCACGACCTGCTGCTGCGGATGAATTTGGAGCCGTGAGTAGCCAAATCAAAGTTTAGACGAACTTAAAATATGCCACGTCACACACTGGCTCGTATCCGAGACGTTCGTAAATACTGTTTGAAGTAGGGTTCTCTAGATCTGCATAAAGGCAACAATAACTCCGGCCTTGATTCAGGAGAAATTGGCTTAACTCAGCTACGCTGATCGAAGCGTATCCACACCTCCGGAATGTTGGAGGTGTGTAGACATAGCCTATCCTGGCTCCAGTTGGGGTTTCAGCCTCCTTGCCGGCCATCGATCTCGGTTCGCCATCTTCCCACAGAAACAAAGAGCCTTCCTTGACTAGCTGTTCAGTGCGGTGCTTTGAAGCCCTTTCTGGTGTCCCGACATCCTCCCATAATCTTGCTTGCCAGTTCACGATCAGTTCCAAATCCTTCTTCTCTCCTTGTCGAAATAAGCCAGGAGGAGGTGAGGAGGGGTGGACTACTTTTTCCAGCGAGTAAAGCCGCTGTTTGCTGTGGAGTGTTGGTGTACTTCCGATCTATAGCCCTCGGGTGTACACATCGGGACTATCAGTCTTGTAAGAGTGTGAAGAAAAGCCAAGCGATATACAATGATTCCCTATCATGAACGATAGGCCACCCCTGCCTAAACCTCCAGCACCCCCTCCACCAACACCTAAACCTCCTAGTCCTCCTCCTGGACCGTCTTCTGCATCATGAAAATACAGCACATCAGTGCGGTCACCCTGGCTGTCCAGGACATGGCTCAATCGGTGGACTTCTACAAAAAGCTCGGATTGGAACTTCTGTATGGTGGAGAACATGCCCACTTTACAAGCTTTCGTGTAGGTGAGGGCTTTATTAACCTCATCAGCACCGGCTTCGAGGCCCGGGGATGGTGGGGCCGTGTCATCCTGCGAGTGGAGGAAGTGGATTCGTTGTACAACAAACTGAAGGAAAGCGGTTTGGAGCCTGAATCTCCCAGAGATGGTGATTGGGGTGAGCGCTTCTTTCACCTCAAAGACCCTGATGGGCATGAATTGAGTTTTGCCCAGCTACTGACAGGTGAAGCGTCGTGAACAAGAAGCAGGCCGGAAAGAAATCTTCCCCTCGAAAGGTCCTTTCTTCGCTTTTAAAAATTGGCATTTCGATCTACGTCGTCCTCGCGCTGCTTTTGTTTGTGTTTCAGAAAAAGCTTCTCTTCTTTCCAACAACCGAAATCGGAGTCACGCCCGCTTCAAACGATTGGGACTTCCAAGAGTTTATTCTCTCCATTGACGGCTTCGAGACTTTCGGTTGGTTTATACCTGCCCAAACGGAAACCAGCCAAACTGTCCTCTTTTCCCATGGCAACGCTGGCAATATTGGGGATCGCCTCGAAACAATCCGAATCTTTCACGAACTCGATTTCAACGTCGCCATCTACGATTATGGCGGTTACGGAAACAGCACAGGTAGCGTATCTGAAAAGCGATGCTACGCCGACGCACGAGCCGTCTGGAGTTACCTGAGGGAAGAGCGAGGAATCGCGGCCTCGTCCATCGTGCTATTCGGTCGATCACTCGGCGGTGCCGTCACCGCCCAGCTTGCCACCGAGGTCGATGCCGCCGCCGTTATCCTTGAAAGCACATTCTTCTCCATTCCCCGCATGGCTCAAGAGTTCTACCCCGTCTTTCCCTCATCACTTTTTGTACGTCATCGATTTGATAGTGGCTCAAAGGTCGCCAATGTCGAAGAGCCGATCCTACATATCCATAGCCCCGGGGACGAACTCATCCCATACTCACACGGCGAGGCTCTATTCGGCGCATCAACGGAGCCGAAGGAATTTCTAGAACTTCGTGGCGGCCACAACGACGGATTCTGGATTTCCGAAGATACATACACGAAAGGCCTGGCCAGCTTTTTCGGGAAGTATCTGAAGACTCTCCCCGCCAAATAATAGATCCCGTCCTATCCGAAAATTTGGCCGTGAATTTTTCGCCAGAATTTGGCCCCCTCCGCGACGACCCTCGCTTCCAAGACCTGCTTCCATGAGAAGGCCCTTAGTTGTCAAGACCGACTTGGCGGTCAAAAGTCCGGGACCGGGTGATTGAGCCAGCTGATGGGAGTTCGCTTGGTCGATCCAGTGATGCAGATTTTGTTTGCCTTGCTTCCATCCGCACTCTTTTTCAGCCCGTGACTTGGACTGGGTGCATGTAAGGGTTCGTCAAACGGGGCGCTGCCATCTGCGGCTCGTTCTCTTCTAAAGGAAGGAACAGCAGGTCTTTCGCAGTCACCCGAACGGGGCATTTGGATCATTGAGGTTAACTCCATGGGCGGGTCACGTTCAGCAGGGTCCCTCCTGGGTTCAATCTCTTAGGCGGCCCCTTCCAGGTATTCTTCACTGTTGTACAGCGGTTCATAGGTCTCTCCTGTGACCCACAGATGGTGCAGCAGGACGGAGAGTTTACGAGCCACGGCCACTACGGCTCGCTTCTTGGCGCTTTTTCCTCCTCGGGAAGCGATCCTCTCCCCATAGCGTCGTAAGTCACAATCCGAGCCAAAAGGTCCCAGGATGTACTGGGAACTACCGACCAGTAGTTTGCGAACAAACCGATCGCCGGCTTTGGTAATCCTCAACTGGGGATCCCGATTCCCGGATTGGTCTTGTCTGGGAGTGAGCCCCAGATACGCTCCTACCTGGCGACTTCTTCCAAACCGATGGGCATCCTCGAGGGTCAAAACAAAAGCCAGAGCGGTGATCGGTCCTACTCCTCGAACTTGCTGAAGGTTCTCGGTGTCCGGATACTTCTGCTGGCACAGTTGCTGAATCTCTCGATCGTATTGGCGGATCTGTGCGGTGAGCTGTTGGATTATCTCCAGCAGGGGCTCCAAAGCCGTCTTCAGGCAATCTGGAATGTGGAGTTGGACCCGATGGGGAAAAGCCTCTGTGGAACAACTGGGCAGACGCTCCCCGAAGGCTTTCACAGACCCTCGGACATGATTGACGAGCCGGGTTCGGGCCCTCACCAGCTCATCTCTGGCTTTAACAACCGCCAGGTCCGCTTGAGCAGCTTCGCCTCGATGCTGAATCGGATACAACAACTCGGGATCCACTCGTCCCAAACGTCCCAGAAGCTCTCCATCCTTGCGGTCCGATTTCTTTCGGTTCTGGCTGATGAGTCGAACCTGTCGGGGATTGGCCACGATTTCTTCGTGTCCTTGCTCCTTGGCTATCGCTTGCACCCACCGAGAGTGGGTTCCCGTTTCCACCACCACCCGCATTTTTGGCTGAGACTTGAAGAACCTTTCCATGGCTCGTCGTTGAGTCTTCACCCTACCCTCTTCCACTCTCTTCCCTGACTTATCGATGATGCAGTAGTAGGAAAATTGGTCTCCCAGGTCCAAACCCATGGTCAGTTCCGGAATCTCGTTGATCTCTCTGATAGAATCTTTCATGGCCAAGCTCCTTTGCTGAGAGTGAATATTTTGCAGCCCAAGCTTTGGGACTGCGTTCCTTTAATTGCAGCTCATTTTAGAGACTGCCTCTGAGGAGTTTGTCCTTCTCATCCTTATCTGTGGCGGATGAACCTGATGCCCTGAGTGGTGGGTAGAATCGTCCCATCCATTCTGCCTGCCATGGGACGGTGTCATCATCCACTTTTCTACCACAGAACCGCCAGAACAGCAGAAAAACCAGGGAACAAGAAGAGCGTAGCTGGGTGCGTATAGGGTGCGGAAAGTGCGGTTATTTTCCGCTTCTCGCCGCGTCTCGCAACTGTAAGTTTTGAAACCCTCTAGTGGCGGGGGTCCTAGCGTCACAGGCTATGAGGCGCACGCCAGCCTGGAGAGATGGGTCAACCTGGGCATCACCTATGCCCTGTCGCTTCCTGCGAAATAGCCGGAACTTCCGTCAAACCGCTCGAGCCCCTATTAGTGCATTGCATTAATGATGTAGCCGTGTTACCCTTCGGCTACCGAAAGAACCCTTTCACACTTCGTTGTCCGCTTTCAGGCACGAGGGGGAAGACCTAAGAGGCGGAAGGCTATGAAAGAACCATCCTATTTTCTCAGTTTCTTTACTGTCATTTTCTTCCTTCTGCCCTACCCAGCCTTAGGGCAGACCACCGGAACCCTCACCATAATTGGGGACACCACCCTGACTGAAGACCACTAGGGTAACATCATCATAGGGGCAGACGGTGTGCCCTCGACTGCGACGGCTTTACCGATGATGATGATGATGCCGACGGTGGCGACGACGATGACGATAATGAACCGGGTTACGACTTTAAATTGGGAAGGGGGGAACCGTTAACATCAAGCGTCTTCCGTTACTCGTCCTCATTTCGTCTGGATTGCTAAACGCCCAGGTTGTCCCCGGCCGTTGGGAAAAAGTGGACTCACTACCGTCGGGTCAAGAGATCGAGATCACCTTGAAGGCTGGCGACCGCATGAAGTACTCGTTCAAGGAGTCCGAGGCCGACGATCTGACTGTGGTTACCTCAACCGGCAATGAGCTGAAGATTGCCAAATCGGAAGTTCTCTTGATCGTTAGTGAAAAAAGCGATGGGGCCCAAGATGGAACCCTGAAGGGGTTAGTAGCAGGGTTCGCTGGAGGGGCTTTAATCGCTGCTATCATCCTTGGCGCGATAGCCAACAATGAAGGTGGCGGATGGAGCGCCGAAGCCACCGCATGGGTTCTCGGATCCGGCGCGGCGGGAGCCGGAATAGGGGCTGCAGTTGGCTTCAGCCTGGATAAATCGCTCAGACACGGAGAAACCGAGACAATCTACCAAGCTCCCTGATGGCTTAACCCAGGTTTCCGGTTATCGTGGTTCCCTACTCCTCGGTAAGGAGGGGTAAGGTAGAAACGTCGGGAGGCTGCGGGATCGACTCCAGGTATTCGTGGATACGCTTCAACTGCTCGTCGCTCAGTACCTTGGGTGAATAGGCGGGCATGACATTCGGGGGCCTTCGTACGATTTCAGCGAAGGCCTCGAAAGGCAAAGGGTCCGGCGCAATGAGTGGGCCGGCTCCACCATGGCCTTGATAGCCATGGCACTGATAGCAGCCCATCTCGACATAGTCCTTCTTTCCACGATCGGCAGCCTCCTCCTCTTGTGTGGCTGCGGCCCCGATACTGATGCCGGCCACCAGGGTCAGTACAGTGAAGGCAATCGAAATTTGACGATTCTTGCTCTGCATGGCTGTTCTCCTTATCGGGGCTGGCATACGACGTCGACGAGGGCAGGCTCGCCCCGTTTCACTACATCGACGGCTCGTTTGAGCGCTGGTGCCAGATCCGCCGGATCGCTGATGGGACCTGTGGCCCAGACCCCCAGGCCCTTGGCCATCTCAGCGTATTCAATAAAGGGATCTTCAAAAGTATTGCCGATCTTGGCAGAGCCAGCGGCACCGCGCTGCCGCCGTGTAGCAACACGCTGCAGGTGCATCACCTCCTGATGATAGGCGCGGTTGTTGTGCACAATTGAGAGCAGGGGAATGCCGTGATGCGCCGCCGTCCAAAACACGCCTGGTGCATACATCAGATCGCCGTCCCCGTGGATGCTGACCGAAAGGCGACCATGCTCGCGGTTTGCCAGCGCGGCACCCACTGCCGACGGCACTCCATAGCCCTGCCCGGCGCCGCCCGAGCCGCCAATGTACTGGTAATGCCGGTTCATCTTCCACAAACGTCGCGGTACACCGCTCAATTTCCCGGAGACCAGGGACCAGTCACTGTCCTTGATCTGCTGCCAGAGTTCCATGGTCAGTCTGGCCGTGCTGACCGGGCTGTCGTTCCACCCGTAGGTGGCCTGTTTTCGCGACTGAGCTATCATGTTGACATAGGCTTCCCTCAATTCTTGCTCTCGGCCAGCGATCTGGGAACGACGTCCGGCTGACAGGGCACGGCGCACTTCCTCGGTCAAACTGGGCAAGGTTGCCTGGGCATCGCCGCCGATGGAAAGATCAACGGGCTGGTAACGCTGAAAGGATTGATAGTTCGACTTGATAAACAAGTCATTGACACCGAGACTGATGAGTTTGGCGTCAGAACGTGTGCGGCTGGTTGTCTCGCGGTGTACCAGATCGCGCATGCTGTTTACGGCACCCCAGAAGTCGTACAGCTCCAACCCCAGGATCACGTCGGCCTCCCGTATCAGTCGCCCACTGCGCCCCCCTTGAGCGAGATAGTGATCGTTGGGGAAGTTCATGCGGCCCCCTCGATCCACAACCGGAGCTTGCAGCGCTTCGGCCAGCTCCACAAGACGGCTGATTCCAGCCGGTGTACGTGCCATCCGGTCGGCCAGAATCACGGGACGCTCGGCGTTAACCAGCAGCCGCGCAGCCTCGCGCAGGGCACCCATCTCGCCCTGAGGCGGAGTAGTCGGCGCGAAATCAGGAATGGCCGGCACCGCATCGCCTAACTCCTTTTCCTGCAGATGGCCGTCGACAATAATCACCACCGGTCCCATAGGAGGAGTGGTAGCGATCTTGTAAGCGCGCATCACCGACTCCATGAAGTGGGGTATTGAGTTGGGCGTATCGTCCCATTTGATGAAGTCGCGTACCAGCTTGGCAGCATCCTGGGCCGCATGGGACCATTCCGCTCCAGGTCGGCGATCGGCAGCATCCAGGTGATTCCCTCCGAAGATGATCACAGGTGCGCGGTCGCAATAGGCGTTGTAGATGGCCATGGACGCGTGCTGGAGGCCCACCGTGCTGTGACATGCCATAGCCATGGGCTTATAGGCGATCTTGGCGTAGCCATGGCCTATAGCCACGGAGGATTCCTCATGAAGGCAGGTCAGCCACTCCGGCCGGCTATTCCCCCCGTAGTTGATGAGAGACTCCTGCAGTCCCCGGTGGCTGGAGCCCGGGTTGGAGGCCACATAGTCGATGCCGAGGCTCTTGATCACATCGGTCATGAAATCGGAAGCGGCGTGCCTAACGAAATAATGGGCGGCATTGGCTTCCGTATAGCCTTCTGGCACATCTGATTCCATCGCTTCCACGTAGCTCGAAGGCGGCAGGGCGGACACTGCAGCTCTCGTTTGGGTCTGGGCTGGCGCGGCTTGCGCTTCCGATTTCGGGGCGAGTCCGGACAGCGTGCCGGCGGCCGCGACTCCTTTGAGAAAATCACGTCTGCTCGTCATGTCAAAGTCTCCTTGGTGTTGATATTGATGGAGGCATAGTAGCCAATGGCCATACTTTACTCCCTCGGCAAGGTTTCCTCAACTAAAGATCCGGTGAACCGACGACAGGTCCCTGGATGTTGTGCGTGATCGGGATCACCGACTTCGAGGTACCTGGAGAATCACAATTCAGCACATGACCCGCATTGGAGCCTTTTTCGCCCTGACGATTCTCATGTCTGCCTGCCAGATCCCAGAGAAGGAGGGCCGCGGAATCGAAATTGGTATGAAGAAGATCCAGATTCTCAATCTACTGGGCCCAGCTTCAGTCAGAAACACCTTCGCTAAACAAACCGAACACATCTGGGGACCCCAGGAAACATGGTGGGACCAAGTCGAGATGGGGGACTCCCTGGAAAGCTGGCTCTACATTTACCCGGAAGAACGAACTCTGTACGTGTACTTCTTGAACGACTCGGACTCCGTGTCCTTCCTGGCTTTCACTCCAGAGGGTGTTGTCTACTAACAACCTGGGTAGAGCTCTGAAACATCCGGCCAATAGACGACGGTGTCCGCTTCTGTGTGTCCCGGGCGAAGACCACCTCTGGAGCCCTGAAGGGGCGGCAGGGAATCGCCCAGAACGTCAGTCACGGGAAGGCCGCGCTTCTTCTTGAGGTTTAGGAAAGCGTTTCCCGAGTCGCTGCTGAACGCGTGACAGGGCCGTCTGACTGGCGTACTGTGACTTGGCGAGAACATTGAGTCCACACCATCGAGCGATAAACAACGGGCCGACTGGCTGGGTGACCAGGCGAACCTGGCCTTGTTTTATCGCATTGAGTACCGAATCCGTATTCTGCTCAGCATAGACCAGGCTATAAGTCGATCCCAGCTGAAAGAGCCAGTGGACGTCGGTGTTACCGACCACCGGTAAGTCCAACTGCCGTGCCAGTTCTTTCGCCCGCTGATTAAAATTGATCCAGGAAAGATAAAACTGATTGTATTCGATGGCATCAAACAAGCCACCCCAACGGGTCACCCGTTTTCCCAAGGCAGTTGGAATCGGAAAGAAGGGATGAGGAGCGATGACCAACTGGTTCGGTCCCTTGTGTCGAGCTACGATCTCAGGGGTATTCCAGTAACGATCGTAGTTCAAAAAGTTGTAGAGAAGAACATGTTTCCCCTTCAGAGTGGCTTCCACCCCGGGTATCAGAAGAATGCCCCTCTCCCTGGCATATTCCTCCAGAGAAGAAGAAAACAAGAGCTGATTGTGATTGGTAATCGACAGTACTTGAAATCCTTGCCCCTCTGCCTGGTCAATCAACTCCTGCGCTGAATGGACAACGATGGACTTGCCGTCCTGAGGGTCGTCAATGGTGTGTGAGTGAAGTTCTGTCTTGAGCCAACTCTTCATGCCAACATCCGCGCCACTATCTTAACCGCCAATCACACAATATTAAGTGATCGCGGCCACAATATTCAGTGTACTAAAACAGGGGGACGTCCCACAGGTTCAGTAGGTTTTGTCGGCTGGTCAGAATTCTTGTTTAGAACCTGATGACAATCACACCACCGAAGTGTATCCCTCTTCTGCCGCGATGGTGCCTACCTTGACGACTATGTCCATAGCGGTCATGACTCCGATGGTCACAGTAGCGGTGGTCATCATGGTGTCCGTGCTGACGACGCCCATAGGTGGTCCTGCGGTGGTGGCCTCGATCGTGGTCTCGACCATACTCTGCTCGACGTCCATAATTTGCCCGGTTTGGAGCATAACGGCCATGGTCGCGTTCCGAGTATTGCCGATGCTGCCCTCTATCAGAGCGCTGGGCCTCGGCAAAACTGGGAATGAGCAAGGCAACAGCCAGGATAGGAATGAACTTGAAAACCTTCATAAGAGCCCCCTCTCATATGGTAAGAAGTGTTACTTCTTAAGAGGGGATTTTTTCCCAGAAGTTTCACCTGGAAACCCTGACCCTCTGATCGCCTGACCATGCAAGGGAGTTCGGACTAAAGGGTTTTACTCCGAATCCTTCTTCTTGCTCCGAGACCCCACATACCATTCCCAGACCGTCACTAAGATGCACCAGCCTATCAAAAAAAAGAAGAAGTAGCGCTCGGGAAGAAACACCCACGCGGCCACCATGGCGCCGATCGCAATCGGCAGGGTCATCAGTGCAGTGTTTTGTCTTTTCGAGAGACGTTTCACTGACTCCTGGCCTCGTTACAAACAAGATCACAATCCACGCCGCTGAATCGAAAATCCTCAATGGCCTGCTCCAGAAAATGGCTTGCGGTCACACCCTGTTGAATCGCCAATGCTCCGAAGCCCACCGTACCGAAAATACCCGCAACCGCCCCTACCCCTGTGGGAACGGAGCCAAAAGCGGCCACAGCCGATGCAACCGATAGCGCTGTCGCCGAGACACCCGCTTCCACAGCAACCGCAAAGCCCGCGAGATTGACCAAACCTCTTGCCGGCCCGGGACACAACTGTTCCGTCAGCTTCGTTATCAAGAACCCAGCTGCAGCACCGCCTATGGCCTTAACCTTGGGGTTCCTGAAAATATCTTTAAAACTCACCCACCCAAAAGGATCCACGATGTTCGTCGGATTATTGCCGACATAGGCGTACAGGTTGATTCCACCCGCGAATCCAATCGGGTCCACCTGGAGAAATCGACCTGTGATCGCCTCATAGGTTCGGGCCCTATAAAAATGCAAGCCACTCTCTGGATCGAACTCACGAGAAGTGAAGGTGTAAGGTTGGACAAAAGTAGGATCCAGCTGGAATCCAATTCGGCCAAAAGGTAAGTAAGCGTAGGATTGAGCGACGGTGCCACTCGTGTCCGTCAGTTCCGTCACACTCCCCAGGCCATCGGCGTGGTAGAAAAACCGCTCGCTGGCTTCAAACGTGCCGCTGGAATCCAGGTCCCGTTCCACGATCAGTGGCTCATCGATGCCCGGCCCATGAGTATAGACGGCAACGATGTTGTCGTTTCCATCCAACTCCAGCAAAATGTCCTCGTCGTCATAGAGATAACGAGTGATAGCTCCCGCGACGTTTTTCTCGATTCTCCTCCCTAATCCGTCGTACCGGTAGTTCACACCGCTAGCATCCTCTGGCACGATCCCAATCAGCCTGTTTTCCGCACCGTATTCGAAGTGCATCGAACGTCCCGTCACCTTCTCCGTCTTCTGGATTCGATTACCATTGGCGTCATAGGTGTAGGAGAATTCGGCGTCCTCCTCCAACTGGTTGGTCACACTGAAGGTAGAGAGGCCGTTCTGATTGGAGTCCACACGATTCCCGACTTCGTCGTAGGCGAACTTCTCTACAGGATCGAAGGGGAAAGGACTCATCGCCTCCAGGAGCCGGTTCAGTGCGTCATAATTATATTCAGCCGTCCCGGCGCTATCCGTCCTGGCGGTTCGATTTCCCACCCTGTCATAGGTATAGGCGAAGGAGTTGATCGTGGTCGCCCCCAGTTGATGCACCAGACTCAAAAGCCTACTGGCCTCATCGTATTGGTACCGGGTCCTCACGCCGTTGGGCATGACCATCCGGGTGCGGCGACCCAGCGCGTCATAGTCGAAAGTCACCGTCTGCCTCGTGGGATGAACAAGATGCGTCAAGCGATTTAGCTCATCATAAAAATACTCGGTCTGACCGGTCGGACCCGTCATACTGACGCGGTTGTTATTCTTGTCATAGGTGTACTCAAGCAGAACATCCGGCTGGTTTGGTGAGCCCGTGGTGGAAACACTAACCATACGGTTCGACGGATCGTAGGTCATGGTGAGCGAACTGTCCGGGTCCTCCACAGAAACAAGATGACCCAACGAGTCGTACCCGAAATGCGTTATCGCCTCCTCGGGAGTCCCGGGAAGCAAGGTCTTGTTGACCATCTGGCTTGCGGCATCGTATTGAAACTCGATCGTCTGGTCCTTAGGGTCTGTACTCGAGAGGAGATTGCCATTGCCGTCGTAGGCGAAAGTCTCAAAGTGACCCAACGGGTCGATGGTTTGAATCAGTCGATCCTGGGTATCGTATTCGAAGGTAGTCACACTGCCTCTGGCGTCTGTGACGCGCGTCAGATTACCTGAGTTATCGTAGTCGTAGCAGGTGACGCCTGCAGTCCCGCAGCGAGGGTCCGAACCTGAGTGACCCGCATCCACAACCTGGGTGAGCCGATCAAGCGGATCGTAAACGAAGCGGGTAACCCGACCCTCAGCGTCGGTGGATTCAATGACGTTTCCGGCGTGGTCGTAGACCAGCCTGGTCTCGTTGAAAAGGGGGTCAACCGTGCTCACCAAATTGCAGGTCGCTGGGTCATACCCAAAACGGGTGGTATGCTCTTCCCCTAACCCGACGGTCGCCGTGACACTGGTCCGCTGACCTGGGCAGTTCAAGTCGTCGTACGTCATGACCGTCCCGGTTCCTTGGGCATCCACGATTCGGACGAGATTGCCCTGAGTGTCGTGGTTCAAGGTCGTCCTATTGCCTTTCGGATCTTTCACGGAACTGACCTGATTGAAGACAGACTGGTAAGTGAAGGTTGTCGTCGCGTCGATAGCCTGTTCCGTCGAGGTCAGCAAATTACCTCGTTGATCGTAGGTCATGGCCGTTACAGCACCATTTGGCCTTGTAATTCTCGTCGGATTGGAGTTCACGTCCCGCTCGATCAGGGTTTGCCTCCCTAAGACGTCCTCGGTTGCTGTGGTTGCACCAAAGCGGTCGGTGATGAATCGGGTGACGCCACCCTGACCATCGGTGAAAAAGGATTCAGTATCTCCCGAACCCACCCAAGGAGCCGGATTTGCTGGCGTTCCTACCCCGTTCGCAGAATCCACCAACCCCGCCGTCTCACTCGAGGCAATGCCCCGAGTGGAGCCGTCGGGCCGTCTCACCCCAACGTTGCGGCCCGCAAAATCGAAGGTATAGGTGGTCCGGAAACCCCGCTTGGAAGTCTGTGCAATCAGTCGATGACGGGAATCGTACTCAAAGCTTCGACTCGTTCCATCGGGATCGCTGATGCGAATGAGATTGCCCACCGCATCGTGTTCAAACCGGGTCCTGCGACCGGCTGGATCGGTGATGGAACGAAGCCATTCTCCTACATATGAGAAAATCGTCATCCGTCCCACAGGATCGCTAATAGAAATGAGCCGGCCGTTGGCGTCATACAAGAATTCCGTTGTGTTGCCGTTTCGATCAACGATCAACCTCTGAAGGCCCTCGGAGCCAAAGTGAATCCGGGTCCCATCCTTTAAGGTGCGAGTGAAGGTGCCGTCACCGTTTTCCACCAAAATGGAGAAGTCTCCAGGAGGACTTCGAAATCCTGTCTGCCCACTGGGAACGCCGCGAAGAATCGAAACATTGTTACTTCTCCCGTTAGCCACGGCCAGGTCCATGACTGCATTGCCGTTAAAATCCCCGGCGGCCAAGGATTGCGGTAATTCTCCTACCGTGAAACGGGTGGGGTCCGAGAAAGCCCCCGTGCCATCCCCCAATAGAATCGAAACCGTGTCACTTTTTCCGGTGATAACGGCGAGATCCAAAAACCCATCGCTATCGAAGTCTCCGACCACCACATCTTCCGGCCCACTTCCCGCCGGGTAGTTGGTGGGGCCCAAGAAAGCTCCGGTGCCATCACCTACTAAAATCGAAACGTTGTTGTTCAAAAAATTGGGCACGACCAGATCGAGAATGGCATCACCGTTGAAGTCTCCAACTGCCACGGATACCGGCCGGGTTCCCACTCTGAAGTGGGTGGGATCCGAGAACGTGCCCGTGCCATCACCCAACAAGATCGAAATGTTCCCGCTCTGTAAATTGGCCACGGCCAGGTCGAGGAGAGTATCGCCGTTGAAGTCCCCGACCGCCACCGACCGGGGTACGGCTCCGGCAGCCAAATGAGTGGGACCCGAGAAGGCACCGCTGCCGTCACCCAGCAAAATCGAAACGTGGTTACTGCTTCCGGAAACGAGGTCGAGGATGGCATCACCATTGAAGTCCCCGATCACCACGGAAACAGGTCCATCTCCAACCCGAAAGTGGGTCGGCCTCGAAAAAGCACCTCTGCCATTGCCCAATAAAATAGAAACGTTATCACTCAGAAAGTTGGCCACGGCCAGGTCAAGGAGTGTATCGCCATTGAAATCCCCCACCGCCACTGATCTTGGCAGCTCTCCGGCGGGAAACACTCTCGGCCCCGAGAAGGTGCCAGCCGTATCACCCAGGAGAATGGAGACGTTGAAATTCGTTGCCACGGCCAGGTCAAGGATCCCGTTCCCGTCGAAGTCTCCAACTGCAACACCTGCCGCACTACCCGCGAGCGCCAAGGGGGTTAAACCTGAAAAAGCGCCGCTTCCTGAACTCGTAGCCATGAAGAGGCGGGCCGACCCATCCCCTTCAGTCAGGAGAAGGTCACGATCTTGTTTAATCAGCCGGCCCACTCCCTCCAGAGTCCAGCCGGCACCAGCAGGGCTGTTCTGTTGATTGTTGACCAGGACACGCCCGGATAGAACGGTTGAAATGGAAGACCGAGTGTAGTTTCCGGAAAGTTTCAGTTGGTAAGGGTAAATTCCCGCCTGAAATGAACCGGCATCAAACTGTACAGCCTGCCTCACCTCAACGCCTGCGCTTAACCCGCTCGTATCGGTAAAAACCTCAACCGCCTGATCCACTCCCGCTACGCTTAGGCGCGATGAGAGCGTGCCCGGAACAGCTGCCTGTGCAGCAACTCCAGTATGGGCGCTAACAACCGGCTGAGGATCTGCTCTGGAGCTGTTGTAGATCAACTGTATTTCCCTCGAACGCCCCAGGGAGCGATAGTTTGCCAGGCCATGTGCGATCCTCAGATTCCCCGAACTCACCGCGGTTCGAGACCCGCCTGCACAATCGGTGCATTTGCTCTGATCCTGATTGTTAGAATTATTTTCACTGCTCTCGGCAGGGGTGTTCACCGTGGGAGCCTGGGGCAGCAGAAAATGCCAGTCGGCTGCATGGATTCCACCTGAAACGGTTTCAATGACCGTACCATCCTCGCTGACGCGGCCCCTGCCCACAATGATGAAGCTTCCCGTCTCTGGATCCAGGGACCAAATGTTGATTTCACTGCCTGGACTCAGGGAATCGATATTGGGAAAGGTGATGGAAGCCGGGGGATCAAACCGGACACCAACCGGTTGGATGGTGATGAGCAATCCGGGATCCAGCTGATCAGGAAGCGGCGCGGGGGCCAGGCCTTCGGGAACCTCGGAAATGGAGAGCTCCCCTGAAAAAAAGCTGCCCTGTTCGTTCCTGGCCGTAAAAGCAGGAACCTCCATCACCACACCCAACCGACGGTTCTCCACCATCGTGGTTTCAAAGGACCGGACCAGGGTTAGGCTCTCCTGTTCAACGCGAGGCAAAAAGAAGGGACGCTCCACAACGTTGCTCACCCCTTCGATCAGCTCGATTTCTTCCCGAAAACCGGAATAGGGTGAGCCGTCAGGTGCCGGACCGGCGGTCGATGAGTCGATGTCCAGAATCTGACTGCCTGACGGAATTCCGCTCAGGGTAAAGCTCCCGTCAGCATGGCTGGTCGTGGAAAAACCCGTGCCCAGCAAAGAGATGGTGGCCCCTACCACCGGGGTCTCCAGCCCCTGAACAAAGTCAGAGGTATCCAGCACCCTCCCGACGAAAGCGGTCACGCCACTGAGATCCGGATCCAAAACAGTGATGGTGATCGTCTGAGAATCGGTGAAGGCGCCATCGCTGACGATGAGAGTCAAATCAAGAGTCTCCACCTGCGCTTCATCCGGAGCAAAAATCAAAAGACCGCCAACGGCATCCAACTCCATATTCAGCGGCAGGGGCAAGGGTGAGGCAGCAAAGGTCAGGGGATCGCCGTTGGGATCACTTGCCGTGAGTTGCACGATCAAGGTCCTCCCCAGGTTAACGGTCTGATGCCCGATCGGATCCAGAATCGGGGGTTGTGGGATAACGACCAGTGCAACGGTGAAACGGACACCAGTCGGTGAAGAAATGTTGCCGGCCACATCCTGGATGGTGGCCGAAAGAGTGTGGACTCCTTTGGGCAGCGGCGTGGCCGGGGTGCAGGTGGCACTCGCCAGACCCACATCGCAGTCGAAGTCAAGGTTGCCGCCGTCGGCCTGAAGCTTGAAGGTCGATGGATCCACACCCGAGCCAGGATCGCCGTAATCGAGCTGTATGTTCGGAATGTCGGTGTCGAGGATCGCGTCCTGTGAAGGAGTCACAAACAGGACCTCCGGGGAAATACTGTCTAGGGTAAAACTCACTTCGTCCGGATCGGACAGATTGCCATTGAGATCCTGAACCGTGGCTGAAAGCTCCATCAAGCCCTCGGGCAAAGCCATCATAGGAACGCAAGTAGCTCTTTCTTCTTTTCCATCGACAACACAGTCAACAGGCCATTCCTCTCCATTCACTTCGAAGCCCAAAGTGGATGGGTCCACACCTTCGCCTATGTCGGTAAGAGTCAGCATGAGGACCGGTCGGCTGATGTTGCTCAAGAATCCCTGAACAGGAACGTTGATGGCAATCTCCGGAGCCACCACGTCCACGTAAAGAGCCAAGTCCCGAATTCGTCCCTTCCTTCTCTTGAAACCGGCGGATTTGCCCATTTGCAGGACTTCACCGTCGGCACTCACCTGGTCCACCTGTTCCCTACTGGCCACCCACACCGAGCCATCCAGTGGATCAACCGCCAGGGCAAGAAGTTCCTTGCCCTTTTTGCCGAACGGCCTCACTTTAAAAAACGCTTCCCCAAAAGGACCGATGCGAACCAGCGTTTTGCCACCAGCCAGCCAGGCTCCCCCTCGATGATCCGTGACGACGTGGTTGAGCGTCTTGATCTTGGTTTCAAAAATGAGCTCCCCATTTGTGTCCAGGCGAATCAGGCCATTTCTTCCCACGATCCAGATGTCTCCGGAGTCAGGATCGATATCGATGTCTTGCACACGAGCTTTTCTATCCAGCTCAATGGCCTGAATCAGGGTGCCTGTCTCGTCATAGCACAACAGTGCATTTCGGGTGGCGACCCACAGAAGAGAGGCCAACTCGTCCAAGGCCAGAGCTTGTCCCTTATCGGGCAGAGTCACGGTTCTCACCCGATTGGCTTCAAAGTCAAATTGATGGAGCATCCGTTCCAGGCCAAGCCACACCGTTCCCGTGTTGGAATTTACCCGCAAACCAAAAGGCTTCTTGCCGCGCAACTTGAAATCGTTCCCGTCGCCATCCTCCCAATCATCGCCATCATCGTCGTCGTCGTCATCATCATCATCGTCCCGGTCGCGATCGTCTCGCTTGCGATCCTTTCGCACCTCCTCGTCCTCCCCTGCCGTAAAACGAGTTTCCCCACTAAAAGAAATGCCGCGCAGCTGGTTTTTGCTGAAAGCCCACACCAAACCTCGGCGATCATCGATGTCCGCAACTCTCACATCATCTGCATCAGTAATCTCCACCAAGGCGCCAGAGTCGCTGGTGTCCATCTTCAGGAGACCTTGGTCTCCAGCCACCCAGAGGGCATCGATCCATTCAGGACCTGTCGATGCCAACTCTCCACGCTGGGCCGGTAAGGCCAAACTGCCGATCTCCAACACCACCAAACATAGAACCAACCGATAACCGCCATCCTTCAATGTCTGCATTTCCTTGCCTCCCTGCCTGTTCGCCATTGCAATCAAGGGACCAGCATTCACAAGGTGTGGAAAAGAGCGGCAAACGAAGAAGGATCAATAGATTGGACGGAACAGTGCAAAAGTCTATTTTTGAAAAGTCATGACGTTCCTTGGCAAAAAGTCAGAGTGCGTCTTTGACTTCCCAAAGGCGATAGCATCCAGGCCGGAGTTCTGAAAAAGTGTTCGTAGTTTCTGGTCTTACGCCGTTATAGCCAGAGGGATCGCTTGAAAACCTTCTGTCTTTTCAATCCTTGTTTTGTTCTTGCCCTGGTGGTGAGTGCGGTCCTGGGAAGCTGCTATGAAGTGACTCGACCTCACGTGCCGCTCAAAGACGATCGCCTGACCCAGGTGGAAGGTTGGATCTCTCGACCGCCTCAAGTCCTTGACGATCACATTTACCTGGAACTCTCCCCTCTTCATGTCCATCAACAAGAGGAAGCCATCTCTTATCCAGGACGCCTGGCGGTTTACATTTCCTCATCCCATCCGGATCCTGAAACCTATTTCGATCCACCTCTGGGCTACGGTGAGATCCTCGCACTCAACAGCTTTCTGGAAGACCCTTCTTACTATGAGACTCCGGGAGTGGCCGACTTCCGCCAGGTGCTCTGGACCCAAGGACTCCTTCATCGGATGCGCCTCAAATCTCCGCTGCAGGTGGAACGAAAAGGTCACCATCCCATGGGGCGATTTCTGAGCCCCCTTTTCGGATATGTGCAAAAGTTTCACACTTTTACTCAGGATCATCTTGAAACCGATCCCCTCAAACTTGTTCGAAGTGTATTTCTGGGACAAAAGAGAGTCCTGGAGGAAACCGATCAAGCACTCCTGAAGCAATTAGGCATCTTTCACCTCTTTGTCGTCTCGGGATTCCACGTTTCCATCATTGTCCTTTTCCTTCATTGGCAGCTCCATCGCTGGGGCTTTTCGGGCAGAATCCTCACCTTGGCCGGATTATGGACTTACGTAATCCTGGTTGGAGCAGGTCTCCCCACCCTCCGAGCCGGGATCATGATGACCCTTTTTTATCTCCTTCTAGGTTTTGGTCTCTCCAGGCAGTTCCTCAACGCCCTTGGCCTCTCAGCCTTGATCCTCTTGGCTGTATCTCCGGATGCTCTTTTTTCCTCGGGCTTTCAGTTTTCCTACTTGTGTCTTTGCGCGATAGGACTCTTTGTTCTCCCCTATGAGCCTCAGATTCAGAGCCTGCGTCGAGGCTTTAAGGATGCCTTTACAGAAACGATCTCGATCGACCGGACTGCTCAGGCCAAACTACGTCGCAACGTTCGTTTTTTTCTCGAAGAAAAACTCTATTTCTGGCCCCGCCCATGGAACATCTTTCTCTCCCCCTTGGGCTGGGTGCTCAGCTATCTCCTGAGCCTGGCGATGTGCGGCTTGGTCATCCAGATTTTCACACTTCCGGTGACTCTCTACTACACCAACCGATGGGTGTGGACGCAGTGGGTGATCAACCTCCTACTGGTTCCCTTTTTTACCCTTTTCGTTCCCGCCTGCCTTGTGCTCTTTCTGACCTTTTGGCTGCCAACAGGCCCCCTTTTTGCTCGACTCGTGGGTATGTATGCAGAGAGCTTGCTTGACCTCATGACCAGCCTAGGGGATTTGAGCTGGATCACCTATGTCCGACAGCCGGAACCCTCCGAAATCCTAATCTACTTTCTCCTCTTCCTGTCCGCCTATTACTTTCTTTCTGGAAAAGCCAGGGTGGCAATACTGTTGGCTCCTCTCTGGCTTTGGCTGGTGGTTCAACAATCTCCTGCACATCCTCAGGAAAAGCTGGTGATCACCATGCTGGACGTGGGTCAGGGAGAGAGTCTTCACATTCGCTATCCCGACGGAAAGGACGCACTGATCGATACGGGAGGACTCTTCTATTCTCCGGACAAGGACAATCCATTCGTAGGAGAGCGCCTGGTGTCCCGCTATCTTTGGGCGGAGCGGTCGCAGAAACTAGAATATGTCCTTCTGACCCATCCTGATGCCGACCACATTCAAGGCTACGGTTTCATCCGTGAAGCCTTTCCTATCGGCCGCCTTCTCTTCCACGATTTTCCGAATCAAGAATTCGGGACAACTCGCCAGCAGCTTCAGGAGGGCGATCGCTTTTCCATTTCTGGAGTCGATCATCGGGTCCTCCATCCACCGAGCCAAAATCCTTTGGGAAGTCGCTGGAACACAAATAACAATTCCCTGGTGGTGCAGCTACAGTACAAGGATTTCAAAATGCTCTTCACCGGAGACATCGAGCAGGCTGCTGAGCAATATCTAGTCGACAAACTGAGTCCAGTGACCCTTTTGAAGGCCGCACACCACGGAGCTCGAACCAGCAATTCACGACAATTGTTGGAAAAGACCCAACCTCGATTGGTCATCATATCGGCGGGACGAAAAAACCTCTTCGGACACCCCGCCAAGGACACTCTCAAGCGCTTCTCTGAAGCTGGCGTGCCCGTCCTGGCCACATCTGAGTGGGGGACTCTCCGAATTGAGACCGACGGCATTCAGTGGCAGGTGTTTCATTACTCCCGGCAGGAGGACACTTTTCGGGAAATCAAGATGCGGAAGGACTGAGGACAGAAAGCTGACAAATTGAGAGCGAGCCCCAGTTAACCGGTAAACGGGTGACACGTCTCGTTGTTTGACCGTAAACTCAGGTTGACATTTCTGGACCGAAGACAAAGTTTTCCTTGTGAGCTAATTCTAGCTTAAACAACTGATTAATCAATAGTTATATCCATTCATCCACCAGCCTGTTGGGTGGCGCCTTACGTGCTTAGACTCTTCCAGGGCCTATCAAGATGTGTGGATTCTCACAAAAGGAAAACGACCATGAAAGCAAACAAAATATATCCCTGTAACTGGCCATATCTCAGATTGTTCTTCGCCCTTCTCGTGATGTTGATGGGGGCATCAACGGCCGCTCATAGCCAGGATGGGACGCTGACGTGGGCTTTTTCTACGGGGGGTTGGGTGGAATCCTCTCCAGCTTTGGGTATGGATGGCACCGTCTATGTGGGCTCGTTTGATGGCAGGCTGTACGCGATCAACGCGGACGGGACGCTGAAGTGGTCTTTCGCGACTGGGGCCAGCATCTGGTCCTCGCCGGCCATTGGAGCAGATGGCACTGTCTACTTTGGCTCGGATGATTGCAGATTTTACGCGATCAACCCGGACGGGACGCTGAAGTGGTCCTTCCTGGTGGGAGCTTCGGTGGGCTCCTCGCCAGCCATTGGCACGGACGGCACCCTTTATGTAGGCTCAGATGACCACCATCTGCATGCGATCAACCCGCAAGGAACGCTGAAGTGGGATTTTCCAACTGGGGATTTCGTGGAATCCTCACCGGCCATTGCCGCGGATGGTACCGTCTACGTGGGCTCGGATGACGGCAACCTGTACGCTTTAAACGGGAGCTCGGGAGGACTGCTGTCGGACTCGCCCTGGCCCATGTTTCAGCGCAACTTGAATCACACCAGCCAGGTCTCCGGTGATGGCCCGGAGCCATCTCCGGAACCCACTCCAGAACCTACTCCGGAGCCCACTCCGGAGCCTACTCCGGAACCTACTCCGGAACCTACTCCGGAACCTACTCCGGAGCCATCTCCAGAACCTACTCCAGAACCTACTCCGGAACCATCTCCAGAGCCCTCACCGGAGCTAATCTCCGACGACTACTCAAAGATCGGGTTGGTTCGTGAAGGAATGTGGTTCTTGGACTACAACGGAAACGAGCAATGGGACGACTGCGTGACGGACCGCTGCATCGGTTTTGGACTGCTAGGAGATGAACCGGTCACGGGGGATTGGAACGGTTCGGGAACCACCAAGATCGGCGTCTATCGCGACGGCGGTTGGTTTTTGGACTTCAACGGCAACCAGCAATTTGACGGCTGCGTGACCGATCGCTGCATCGGCTTCGGAATACCGGGGGATATCCCTGTCCAGGGAGATTGGAACGGCTCGGGAACCACCAAGATCGGCGTCTATCGTGACGGCGGTTGGTTTTTGGACTACAACGGCAACCAGCAATGGGACGACTGCGTGACCGATCGCTGCATTGGTTTCGGGCTGGCGGGGGATGAGCCTGCCACTGGAGATTGGAATGGCTCGGGAACCAGCAAGATCGGCATCTATCGTGACGGGAGTTGGTTTTTGGACTACAACGGCAACCAGCAATTTGACGACTGCGTGACCGATCGCTGCATCGGTTTTGGACTGGCGGGAGATGAGCCGGTCACCATCGGCAACACGACTGCTCCTCCGCTCGTTATCACCTCCTTGAGCGCCACTTCTGTAGCACCTCTGAAGACACTGAATATCACCGGATCAGGGTTTAATTCCAGTGCCGATCTTTCCGTCCGATTTTCTAATGATCAAGGGTTTACTGTGGACGTTCCCGTGGTGGACGCCAGCGCTACCTCGGTCACGGTTGCCGTAACTCCTTTCGTTGACGTTGTGACGGGAGCATTTACACCAGGTACGGTTGACGTGCAGGTGGTTCAGTCGACAGAAGCGGGTACACGAACATCCAATGCGGTTTCAGGGTTTGAAATCCAGGACTTGCTGTCACCGACAGCAACACCGGGCTATGTCAGCATTGCGGCACTGGAAGCCATCGAGGTTTACCTGCCCGTTATTCGAGACACCTTGCTTGGGATGAGTGGAACGGCGGCAGCGGACGTATTGAGTGCACTCGATGATTACGAGGCTTCGGTCGATGATCTAAGGAATTCGATCATCACCGTCATCCAGAACCCCAGTCAGTCCGTGAGCATTGGTAGCTTTGACGGGACCTCACTTGTCTTGAATACGGCAAACCTGGTCCAACTCGATCGAATGATGGCCAATTTCTTGACGACATTCCTACCTAATTCACCGGGTAAGTGCACGAACGACCCGACCCTTACACAGCTTCTGAACGAGAAGGCTGGGCTTGGACTACAGAGAGACAATGCCAGGGAATTTCATCAAACTTGTTTGCAGGTTGGCCTGACAGAGAGCGTGGAGTCGCTTGAGTTACTGACGAAAACAGTTGGTACCGGATTACTGGCGATTTCGGCGGGTTGTTTCTTTACAACGGGACCCTTCTGTGCCGTACCCGCCGCAATTGTGGGCGTGGTTGGCGGAACTCTTGTTATGCATAGTAACGCGATTGCAGCACAGCTGCTTATGGCGCAGAAGATGGTCTCCCCGGATGGGACGCTGACGGATGAGCAGAAACAGAGCTTAAAGAATTCCTTGACCGGCATGTTGGAGGGGATATACGGGCCCATCCTTACCCTGGGACTTGATAAAGCCCAAAAGGGAGCCGGCCTGGTAGCGTCGCTCCTGCTGAAATACCAAAACACCCAGAACAAGACAACAATCTTGGTCGAAACCACCGATGTCCAAGTCACGGTGCCTCCGTCGGCGGGTAATCTCGAAGTAAGTCCCGCCACCGGATTAAGCATGACGGGAGATGTGGGTGGCCCCTTTACTCCCCCGTCCCAGAACTACACGCTCACGAATACCGGCGGCACGGCGATCAGCTACAACATTTCCAATGACCAGAATTGGGTGAGCCTATCCAGCACTGGCGGGTTCCTGGAGCCGGGGTTAAGCACGGATGTTCTGGTAGCGATCAATAGCAATGCCGTCAGTCTGGCCGCAGGGGCGTACTCGGACACGGTCACTTTCACCAACACGCTCAACGGCAATGACACCACGTCTCGCTCGGTGGCACTGACGGTAAACGCAGCTCTTTTGGCGGGTACTCTCGAGGTAAGTCCCGCCACCGGGTTAAGTATGACGGGAGATGTGGGTGGCCCCTTTACTCCTCCGTCGCAGAGCTACACGCTTACGAATACCGGCAGCACGACAATTAGCTACACCATTTACAATGTTAAGAATTGGGTAAGCCTGGAGAGCACCGGCGGTTCCCTTGAGCCGGGGTTAAGCACGAGTGTTCTGGTAGCGGTTAACAGCAATGCCGTCAGCCTGGCCGCAGGGATTCACTCGGACGCGGTCAATTTCACCAACACGACCAACGGCAATGGCAATACGTCTCGCTCGGTGCTGCTGACGGTAACCGCAGTCGAGCCACCTCCTCCTCCTTCAGAGGAGGTGTCCATTACAGCCGAACCCGGGATTTGCACTGCTGAGAGATTCTCCTGGGGAACCATTATATCCCGCACCGGCGAGATTAGCGGTAGTGTCTCCGGCCCAGTGGGAACAGAGTTTTATGCCGCCGGTCTGGGGTCAGATCTCAGTTGCTCAGCTTGGAGTAACTGCGTGCGGTCGGAAGGCGGACCGTCTACAACGGGTTGGACCTATAGAGGATATGGGGTTCCCGGTCCGAATACAATCGAACTCACGGCTTTGTCCGATATCGGTAACAAATTCCTTACCGCATATGTCACATGTCCAGTGAATTAGACGGCGCACTGTTGTCAAATTTGACCCTACCCCGAATTATGCATAGTCCGGGCTACGCCTACTCCAGGCCCAGCAAGCTGAATTCAGGCAGTCCCTGAAGGGATAGAATCTTGCGGTCGAGGTAGTTTTTTCCCAGGCGCTGGTACATTTCCTTGGAAAGACGCTTGCGGTAGATTTTCATCTCCTGCTTGACCTCGGCCCGCAGCTCCTTTAGCCTCTCGGAACCCATCTCTTTTTGTAGGGACTCAGAAAGCGCCACTCCCGTCTGAGCCAAGTCACGATCCAGCTCTCGATAATCCACGGATTGAACAGAGGACACCTCAGCCCTTAAAGCAGCCACCCGTTCACTCGACCTTTGAGCCACCTCACTGGGGTGTGCTTTTAGAGCATTCTCCAGTTCCTGCAGGAACTTCAGGACGGCCTCTACCTGAAAAGGATCCCCATCCGGGCCGGTTTCCTCTTCCCTGCTCTCCTGGGAAGCGCCAATCATGGCCTGATTGTATTCGTCGAAGGCTTCGAGAATGGCCGGGTGGCAGTAAAAGAGAGTGTTGGGACTCCTCTTTTGCTTGCTTTGGGCCGACTCGAAGCTTCTTTCAATTCCCCGCAGGACGATGTGCAAGGGAATCCCGCTGTCCCTCCACAACTCGATGAGGCACCAGTCCAGTGGGGAGACCAGTAAATTCTTGCCCCGCTTGCGGACAAAGTACTCCTCGACCTCTGTGAAATAGTTAAAGTATTGTTCCAAATATCTTAGCTTAAATTACTATGAAATAATCTTAATCCGAAAAGGATCAGATCCTCTTCCACCCGGTCAATCTCTTCTGTAGCGGCAGCAACCAGAGAGGCCAGTCCCCCTGTGGCTAGCACCTGGGCCTCTCCTAATTCTCCCTTCATATTGCGGAGAATTCCCTCCACCAATCCCACGTAACCGAAATAGAGTCCCGACTGCATACTGCCCACCGTGGAATCTCCGATGACTTTGGAAGGCTTTCGAATCTCGATTCGAGGCAGCTTGGAAGCGCGGCTAAAGAGAGCCTCTGCGGAGATGCCGATTCCGGGAGCGATGACTCCACCCAGATATTCCCCTTTTTTTGAGATGGCATCAAAGGTGGTGGCGGTTCCGAAATCCACCACAATGCAGGGTCCTCCGATCAGGTCAAAAGCAGCCACGGCATTGACGATGCGATCCGCACCCACGTCGGCTGGAGGCTTATAAAGAGGAATGGGCACCACATCCTGACGGGTGGGCTCGATAAAAAGTGGCTCCAGCGCAAAGTATCGCCTGGCCAGCGATTCAAACGTCTCGTTGAGAGGGGGAACCACCGAACTGATGACGATGCCCTCGATGGCCTTTGAAGAAATCCCCTCAAGGTCAAAAAGATTGCGGCACACGACGGCGTACTCGTCAAAAGTCTGGTTTATTCGCGTCACCACTCTCCAGGAGTGGACAAGTTGATCGCCCTTGAAGATTCCCAGGACCAGGTGAGTGTTCCCGATATCAATAGCCAATAGCATGGTCTTAGTGCCTCGCTTCATAAATACGGTAACGTTTGTGGCGAGCGCGACGCGTCGAGTTCGCGAAGCGACGACGACACGATGTCAGTGTACATCGTGGAGGAAGAGCGACAAAGAAATCGATGCCGTCCCGCCGCCACCCTTCGGGCTGATGGGGGTTGCGGGCGATCTCTGCGTCGCTCGTCGTCGACGATGTCCCTACATCGCCTCCTCTTCGCTCCTTAACCTCGCCTCCCAAGACCCATCAGCAAACGCTATCGTATTTATGAAACGAGGCACTTAGTGCCGGAAATGTCGAATGCCCGTAAACACCATGGTCATGTCATGCTCATTGGCTGCTTCGATGGCTTCCCCATCCCGGATGGATCCTCCCGGTTGAATGATGGCTTTAACGCCCGTTTTAGCGGCCTCGTCGATGGCGTCGCGAAAGGGGAAGAAGGCATCGCTGGCCAGGACACAATTTCCCAGGCTCAGCTGGGCCTTTTCTACGGCCAGGCGAACCGAGTCCACCCGGCTCATCTGCCCGGCACCGACTCCCAGTGTCTGTCCGTCGCGTACATAGACGATGGCGTTTGATTTGACGTGTTTGCAGACCTCCCAGGCAAAGAGCAGGTCCTTGTTTTCCTCCTCAGTGGGGGGACGCTTGCTCACCGGCTTGAGTTCCTCGCTCTTCATATAATAAAGATCCCTGTCCTGGACCAGAAAGCCTCCTGAAATCTTCTTGAAATCGAACCATTTTCCGGCGGGATCCGGCTGCAGGGCCTGTTCTCCCATCTCCATGACGCGGAGATTCTTTTTCTTGGCGAAGATCTCCAGAGCATCCTTATCGTAACCAGGAGCGATCACCGCTTCAATAAAGAGCGACCTCATCAGCTCGGCCGTATCCCCATCCACCTCCCGATTAAAGGCCACGATCGACCCGAAGGCCGAAACCGGATCGCAGGCCAGTGCCTTCTCATAGGCCTCGGACAAGCCCGCCCCCAGAGCTGCGCCGCAGGGGTTAGTGTGCTTGATAATGCCACAGAAGGGATCCTCAAATTCACCGGCCAGGTTCCAGGCCGACTCCAAATCCAGATAGTTATTGAAGGAAAGCTCCTTTCCCTGGTGTTGCCGGGCACTGACCAATCCCGCACTGGGCGAAAACCAGGGCTGGTAAAGGGCCGCCCTTTGATGGGGGTTCTCACCATAGCGCAAAGAGCTTTTCTGCAGTAACCCTAAATTGAGGGCTGCAGGGAGACCCTCCTCTTTGGAATCGAGTCCTTCAAAGTAGCCGGCGATGGCCGCATCATAAGAAGCCGTATGATGGAAGGCCTTGCCGGCCAGCAAACCCCGAGTGGCCTCGCTGGTTTCTCCGCGTTGACTCCCCATTTCCTCCGCAACTTTTGTATAGTCCGCAGGGTCCACCAGCACCGTGGTGAACTTGTGGTTCTTGGCGGCAGCCCGAATCATGGTGGGTCCACCGATGTCGATCTGCTCAATGGCTTGGGTGACAGTCACGCCTTCGGCCTGAATCGTCTGGCTGAAGGGATAGAGGTTGACGACCACCAGACCGATGGCTGAAATGTCGTTTTCCTGAAGGGTTTGCTGGTGGCTAGGATCATCATGACGGGCCAGGATGCCCCCATGAACACGCGGATGCAGCGTCTTGACTCGACCATCCAGAATCTCGGGAGAACCCGTGTATTCGGAGATGGCAACCACCGGGATGCCCGCTTCGTTTAAAACAGTGGAAGTGCCTCCCGTGGAGAGGATTCGAATCCCCATTTCCGTGAGGCGCTGCGCCAACTCGACAACCCCTTCTTTATTGTAAACACTCAACAATGCAGTCTCGATCTTCATACAGACATTCCCTTCCTCCTCATTCGCTCATCATATAGCCTGCTTCCCACGCAGGGAATAGAACAAAGAAAAAAGAAGAGAAAGGGATACGAGGATATTAAGCCGGTCTGTGCTCCACGGTCCGTGCCTGTTGTCAGCTGTCTGTTGCCTTACTGTTCCGTGGCTTCAACTTCCAATTCAGCTATTTCCTTTCCGATGTAGTCCAAGCTTTTCCTGGCCACCACCAGGAAAGTGGTCAGTTTCTCATCTCCTCCCACGGGGACAAGAACGGGATAGAGACCAAAGAGTTCATAGCCGTCCTGGGCCAGCTGGTTCAGATGATCTTCCAATTGGTCCAATCGAACCGTTTGAGCCCTCCATCGCTTCATAAGCCTATGATTACCTCGGACACAGCATACCTCTAAGTGCGCTTCACGAACAGAGAAAAGAGGTATAATCTCCCCGTGTCCGCGGATAGTCAGATACTGCAGCGCCTTCCCTCCGTCAGCAAGCTTTTGCAAGAGGACTCGGTTCAGGCTCTGATCGATCTCTATTCTCGAGAGCTCGTTGTGGATGGCATTCAAGAATATCTGGAGGAGCTGCGTACGGCCATTCAGGAGGGCCAGCTCTCGGACCAGGTCTTAAGCGAGCGCATCGACTCGCTCGATTCCGTGGTACGCTCCAAACTGGAGGTGCGACTTTCCCCCTCTCTTCGTAAAGTCATCAATGCCAGCGGTGTCATCATTCACACCAATGTAGGCCGTTCCCCTCTGGCCCCTGAGGCGGCCGAAGCCATCCAGGAGTTGGCCACCGGGTATTCCAATCTCGAATACAATCTGGAGACCGGCAAGCGAGGGCATCGAGATCTTCACTTTGAAGAGCGCATCCGTCGTTTGCTGGGATGCCAGGCAGCCACCGCCTGCAACAACAACGCGGCAGCGGTCCTGCTGATTTTAAACACCCTGGCCCGGAACAAGAAAGTCCTGGTCTCCCGCGGAGAACTGGTTGAAATCGGAGGCTCCTTCCGTATCCCCGCCATCATGGAACGCAGTGGCGCCCTCTTGAAGGAAGTGGGGACCACCAACAAAACGAAGATTTCCGATTATCGCGATGCCATCGATCAGGACACCTCCTTGATTCTGCGAGTGCACCCCAGCAACTATAAGATTGTCGGATTCACTCACCGCCCCGAACTCTCGGAACTGGTGGAGTTGGCCCGGGAGAGCAAAATTCCCCTGGTGGAGGATGCCGGAAGCGGTCTTCTCTTTTCTTCATCCCATCCCTTTTTGCGCGAGGAACCGTCCGTGCAATCGATTCTGACAGAGGGAGTCGACCTGGTCTGCTTCAGTGGAGACAAGCTGTTGGGAGGTCCTCAGGCCGGTATCATGGTGGGTCAAAAGGAACTGGTGGATGCCATTCGCCGCAATCCGCTCATGCGGGCTTGCCGTGTCGATAAGATTAGCTACGCGGCCCTGCAGTGGACCCTGATTCAGTACGACAAGGGCTGCTACGAAAGGGTCATCCCCGTTCAGCGGATGCTTTCCGCCAGTGCCGAGGAAATCAAGACGCGGGCCCAGCGCCTGGCGCGCTTGCTGGACTCCAAACTCTTTTCAAGCCAGGTTAAAGCCGGCTCCTCTCTGATCGGAGGTGGCTCCGCGCCGGAAGAACAGATCCCCACCTATGTGCTGGCCATTACTTCGAAACAACATTCCGTGAACAAACTGGAACAGCAGCTGAGAAAATCTCCCACGCCGGTGATTGCGCGGATTGAGGATGATCAGTTGATTCTGGATTTGCGGACCGTCTTCCCGGAGCAGGAAGACCTTATCGTTTCCGCTTTCGCCGAGATCGCTTCGCGGAAATAACAGGCGAGAAGTCAATCAGGTGCCGATGGGGATTGACTTTATCCACCCGGACCCTCAACCGGTCGCCGAGCCGGTACACCTTTTTCGTCGTCTCCCCGATTAAGCAGTGGTGGCGCTGGTTCAAGACATAGAAGTCGTCCCAAATCGTCTCGACGGGAACAAAACCCTCCACGAAGTGGTCCAGCAGTTCGACAAAGAAGCCATTGCGCTTCACTCCAATGATAAAAGCGTCGTATTCCTCGCCCAGCCGGTCGGCCATGAATTGGGCCATGAGCCAGCGCATGATTTCCCGCTCCGCCTCAACCGCCTTTCGTTCTCTTTGCGAAGAGCGGCCAGCAATTTCCTGGAGGCGGCTATAGAGTTCCCCAGCGCTGCGGCCGGAGGTCTTCTTGTCGATGGCCATTTTCAAAATGCGATGAACGATCAAATCCGGGTAGCGCCGAATCGGAGAGGTGAAGTGAGTGTAGCAAGCGGAAGCCAGACCGAAATGGCCCTGATTCCCTTCAAGGTATTGAGCTTGCTTAAAGGAGCGCAGCATCAGGTAGGAAAGAAACTTCTGCTCCGGTTTGTCACTCATCCTGACCATTAGTTTTTGAAAGGCTCGGGAGGAGTACCGACCGTCTTTATTTTGCTCCAACGAATATCCGAACTCGCTTGCCAACTCCAGGAAGGTTTCGACTTTGGAGGGATCAGGATCTTCATGGACTCGATAAATCGAAGGAATCTCCTGATCGGCCAGATGTTGGGCGACGGTTTCGTTGGCTAAGAGCATGAACTCTTCGATAATCCGATGAGCCTCGTTTCGCTCGGAACGGCCGATGTCGACAATTTCCCCTTTGGCGTCATATTCGACCTGCGCTTCAGGAAGATCAAAATCGATGGCTCCCCTCCTCACCCGCATCGCCCTGAGAATCCTGGACAGCTCGAACATCCAGCCAAAACTTTCCAAAAGAGATTTGTAGCGGCGTTTCAAGGCCTCATCCTGATCGATGAGAATCTTATTGACGGAGCTGTAGGTCATCCGCTCGTTGCTGCAGATCACCGACCGGCAAAACTCCGCGTTGACAACCTTCCCTTGATCATCGATTTCCATCACCGCACTCATGGTGAGCCGGTCCACCTTGGGATTGAGGCTGCAGACCTGATTGGAAAGCCTCTCAGGGAGCATCGGAACGGCCCGATCCGGAAAGTAAACCGAGGTACCTCGAAGCAAGGCCTCCCGATCCAGTGGGGTATCGGTGCGGACGTAATGAGACACGTCGGCAATATGAACCCAGAGCCGAAAACGGCCGTTCTTCAGTTTTTCAATACTAATGGCGTCATCGAAGTCACGTGCTGACTCTCCGTCGATGGTAACGGTCAGCAGTTTTCGAAAATCGTTTCTCTTCAGTATCTTATTCCCATCCGGCTCTTCTGCGAGCTCCGCTTCCTCTAAAACCTCCGGGGGAAATTCGATCGGAATCTCGTAGGTGTGACAGACGATTTTGTATTGAATCTCCGGATCATCCGGATCTCCCAGGACCTCTCTGATCTTGCCCAGAGGCCTTTGATTCGGTCCCGGCTGAACCACGATGGAAACCACCACAATGGTTCCATCTTCAATTTTTGTGGCCTGCTTATCGGTGAGTCGAACCGTGTAGCGGTAGCGCTCGTCCAGAGGAGCCACGTAGATATCCTGGCGATATCGAAAGAGCTTTCCCACGATGGTCTCTCGGCCCCGAGAGACAATGGCAAAGATCTCCCCTTCCAGAGAACTCTTCCCCTTTTCTTTTCGAGGGCGGCGAGAAGGAACCAGACGAACCCGCACCGTATCCCCATCAACGGCGCTCCCCACTTTGCTCGGGGGAACAAACACATCCTGGTCCATCGGCGGATCTTCCGCGATGACAAAGCCGTAGCCATCGGGATGAGCAATAAAGCGTCCGGTGACGGTGTCTGCTGGTTGTTTTTGTGCCATTTTCAGGTTGGATGTTTCCGGGGTGAGAGTATAACCCAAAGAGAGAAAAAACTTCTGTCCCCTTCTCCGAAATAACTTCTGTCCCTTGTGGAGAGAAAAAACTTCTGTCCCCTTGTGGGAAATCGAACTGCACCTCCCTTGACATTGGTTCCCAATAACTTACACTTGTCGGCCATATAAGGGGGCTCTCGAAGGCTCTCGTAGGACCATTTTGCAGCCACTCACACTGGAGGCACTGCTACTCGAAGCACGAAGAGATTTTTGCGATGGGCAAACGCGTAGGGACGGCAGCCGTAGGTGTCGTGATCTTGGGCTTGCTGGCAGGAGCGGTCTGGATGGTGCAGGCGGAGGAGCCCTATGCACCGGATCAACCCATCGCCTTTGATCACAAGCTTCACGTCACCGACTACAACATCCAATGCTTCTATTGTCACACCTATGCCGCTCGATCCCCTTTCGCCGGGGTTCCTTCCGTTGAGCGCTGCATGGGGTGTCACCTGATCGTAGCCCGAGATAGCCCTGAAGTGGAGAAGCTTCGCAATCACTGGCAAAGCGGAGAGCCTGTTCCCTGGGTCAAGGTTTACTCCTTACCCCGATTCGTTCACTTCAATCACGCAGCCCACGTGCGTGCCGAGGTTCAGTGTCAGGACTGCCACGGAGCGGTCCAGACCATGACCAAGGTCACCCGGGTCCGTGATCTGCAGATGGGATGGTGTTTGGACTGTCATCGCAGTGAGGAGGCTTCGGTGGATTGCCTCACCTGTCACTATTAGCCGGGATTATGCATAAGTTATCTACTGCAGTGCCGCAATCATCCACGCTGACCGCGCGACCCGCAAGCGGGTACCCCTCGCACGCCTTGTCATCGCGGCGCATGCGGCACTTCGTCACGACAACCTATGAATAATCCCGGCTTAGAAACGATATGATCAACCGACGAGATTTTGTCAAGGTCATGGGAGTCAGTGGATCGGCGGCCCTTGTCGACGCCTGTGCTCCTCCACAAACCGAGCAGCTGATCCCTTATCTGGTTTCTCCGGACAACATCGTCCCCGGTGTGGCCGCCTACTATACGACCCAATGCCGCGAGTGCCCGGCCGGATGCGGCATGCTGGCCAAGACTCGTGAGGGCCGTGTCATCAAGGCTGAGGGTAACCCCAACCATCCGGTGAACAAAGGACGGCTTTGCATCCGCGGACAGGCCTCCGTTCAATCCCTTTACAACCCGGATCGTTTTCGCGGCCCCCTCCTTCGAGATGAAGGGGGTCAGCTGCAACCCACCGACTGGGAGCAGGCTGAAGAGCTGCTGGCCTCTCGCCTGGGCCCGATCAAAGCCAGCGGCGAGCAGCAGAAGGTGGCCTGGCTGGGCCGGCTCCTGACCGGATCGATGGAACAGCTCACGCGCCAGTGGCTGCAGGCTCTGGGGTCCCAGCGGCTGCTTTTTTATGAAACCTTTCAGTACGAACCTCTTCGCCGGGCCACCCAGATCGCCTTCGATCGTCCCGAACTCCCCAGTTATCATCTGGACCAAGCCCGCTTCTTGCTCTCCTTTGGCGCCGATTTTCTGGAGACCTGGCGCTCCAATGTCGAGCTGATGGGCGATTTTCAAAGAATGCGCCGGGCCCGTTCCACCCAGCGCCCCGACAACTTTGTTCATATCTCCCCCCGTCTTGACCTGACCGCCTCCAACGCCGACTGGTGGATTCCCATGACTCCCGGCGCCGAGGTTCAGCTCGCGCTTGCCATCATCCATTCCATCCTGGATCAGGGTTTGGCCGCGGCCGAGGTGGAATCGGATCTGGGATGGATCGAGTCGCTGGTGCAATCTTATTCACCTGAAGCAACCCAGAACGATACGGGAGTGGAGGTTTCCTCGGTTCAGGAACTGGCCCGGCGCTTCTGCCAGGAATCGCCCTCACTGGCGCTGGGCGGTGGAGTGAGTGGTGCAGGAGAACAGGCCGTATCTTTGGAACTGGCGGTTTTGCTGCTCAACTCCGTGGCAGGCAACCTGGGCAAAACGATGACCTTGGGCATTCCCTCAGCCCTGGACCAGCTGGCCACCTATCAGGAGATCCTCGATCTGATCGAAGACATGAACCAGGAAAGGATCGAGGTTCTTTTTCTTGACGAGACCAATCCCGTCTTCACTTTGCCCCAGGCTTGCGGTTTTGCCGAGGCCTTGGAAAAAGTCCCCCTGGTGGTCAGTTTTTCCCGTCTTCCCGATGAAACCACGGCCCGGGCCGATCTGGTTCTGCCCGACCCTCACTCTTTGGAAAGCTGGGGTGATTTCAGTCCACGGGCCGGAGTGATCACCATTCAGCAGCCCGCCATGCAGCCGGTCTTTGACACCAAAGCTACCGGCGACGTTCTTTTGAGCACGGCTCAAAACATCGAAGAGATGGCCTCCACGTTCGAGCACTCCAATTATTTCGATTGGCTTCACGCTTACTGGGACACCCTTCGTACTGAGGTAGCACCGGAGCGCTCCTGGGAGGAGTTCTGGCCTGATGTCTTGAGACAGGGCGGGCTCTTTGAAGAAGTCGCGCCGGTAACAGCTTCTTTACGGGATTTCTCCGGGCAGATCCGCCTGCAGACGGAGCGGCTGGAAGGACCTGAGGACGGACAAGCTTTGCTGGTTTATCCTTCGGCCGCTTTCTTTGACGGCCGCAATGCCAATAATCCCTGGCTTCACGAGATTCCCGACGCGGTCACCCAACTGGTCTGGGATGGCTGGGTGGAGGTTCACCCCGACACCGGTCTGCAAATGGGTTTCGAGGAGGGGGATGTGCTCATCGTGACTTCGCCTTACGGCATCGTGACCCTCCCCGTTCACCTTTTTGCCGGACTGAAAACGGGCATTGTGGCCATCTCCCTGGGACAGGGCCGCTCAGGCGATCTGCGCTATGCCTCAGGCAGAGGCGCTAATCCCATGGGACTGCTCTCCCCTGAAGCCGAACAGGAATCGGGCTCGGTTTTGTGGCGATCGGTTCGAGTCAGCCTGGCCAAAACGGGAGAGAAACATCGTCTCGTTTCTCTTCAGGCCAGACCTCAGGATCATCCTCGAGATACTCTGATCTCTCTGGAAGTCCAGCAGACCCCTTTTGCCGAACAGATTTTCCCCAGCCAGCTTTCCGATCCAGCCCCGGAGGAGCACACAGATTCCAGTGCCCATGAACCGATCGATTACTACCCTCCCCACGAACACCCGGATCATCAGTGGGCGATGGCCATTGATCTGGACGCCTGTACGGGTTGCAACGCCTGCGTGGCGGCCTGCTATGCCGAGAACAACGTCCCCGTTGTGGGGAAGGAACGGTGTGCCCAGGGACGGGAGATGTCGTGGCTCAGAATCGAGCGACACTTGCACGATCCCCTCTCCCAGGAGACAGCTCTGGTTCAGCCCCTGCTCACTCCTGTTCCCGCCCTGTGTCAGCACTGCCACAACGCGCCCTGCGAACCAGTCTGCCCGGTTTTCGCCACCTATCACAACCCGGAGGGGTTGAATGCTCAAGTCTACGCCCGCTGCGTGGGGACTCGCTACTGCTCCAACAACTGTCCCTACAAGGTCCGCCGATTTAACTGGAGCGAATCTGAATTTCCGGAACCGTTGGAGCTTCAGCTCAACCCCGATGTCACGGTTCGCACTTCCGGAGTGATGGAAAAATGTACCTTTTGTGTTCAGCGTATCCACGCCGGGAAGAACCAGGCTCGCAGGGAAGAGCGGGACCTTCGTGATGGGGACATCACCCCGGCCTGTGCTCAAACCTGCCCTGCCGAGGCCATCGTATTCGGAGACCTGAACGACCCCAACAGCCGGCTCTCTCAAAAGGTGGAAGATCCCCGCGGCTACCACCTGCTGGAGAGTTTGAACACGCGTCCGGCCATTACCTATTTAAAGAAACTGGTGCCTGAAAAACCGTTTGACGAGCAGTAAGATATCGACCTCATGTCATCAACCGATGCCTCCCACCCTCTTTCGCCGGATTCCTCGACGGCCCGTTTAGGTCGTGTGAATCGGGATATCCTGGGAACCCTCCAGCCGGGACGGATTTACTTCGCCGCTTTAGCCTTTTGTCTGCTGGGGATCGCTTGGGGAGTCTGGTCCTGGACCCAGCAAGTGTACAACGGCCTGGCCGTCACCGGTCTTCACAACCCGGTGATGTGGGGAGCCTACATCACCACCTTTGTTTTCTGGGTGGGTATCGCTCACTCGGGCACTCTGATTTCAGCGGTACTCTTCCTTTTCCGAGCGCGCTGGCGGGCCGCCGTTTCCCGGGCTGCAGAAGCGATGACGGTCTTTGCCGTCATGACGGCCGGCCTGTTTCCCATTATTCATCTGGGCCGCCCCTGGTTCTTCTACTGGCTTCTTCCCTATCCCAACCAGCGCGACCTTTGGGTTAATTTCCGCTCGCCCCTTCTTTGGGATGTGTTCGCCGTAGGCACCTATCTGACGGTGAGCGCTCTTTTTTTCTACCTAGGCCTGGTTCCCGATCTGGCCGTCCTGCGCGACAACTCCACGGGTTGGAGGCGCCGCATCTTCGCCATCGCCTCGCTGGGATGGTCGGGAAGTACCCGAGAGTGGAAGCACTTTAACAGTTCTTATCTTTTCATGGCGGCCTTGGCCACTCCCCTGGTGGTCTCGGTTCACAGCGTGGTTTCCTGGGACTTTGCCGTGGCCATTGTTCCCGGCTGGCACAGCACCATCTTTGCACCCTATTTCGTGGCCGGCGCCATTTTCTCGGGTCTGGCCATGGTCCTGACTCTGATCATCCCGGCACGGAAGATCCTGCATCTGGAGGACTACGTTACCGCACACCATCTGGAAAATGTGGCCAAGCTGATCCTGGTCTCCTCTCTGATCGTCAGCTACGCCTACCTGATCGAGTTCTTCTTTGCCTGGTACAGTGAAAACCCCTATGAACAAACCGTTTTTATGTCGCGAGCCGTGGGCGACTACGCCCCCTTCTTCTGGCTCATGGTGGTGTGCAATTGCCTGGCCCCGCTTCTGTTTTTCATTCCCTCCGCCCGCCGCAACATTGCCCTTTTGTTCGTGGTCTCCCTGATGATCAATGTGGGAATGTGGATGGAACGATTCGTCATCATCGCCGGTTCCCTGGCCCGGCAATTCAACGTCACCACCTGGGGAGATTACGGTCCCAGCTGGGTGGAGTGGAGCATTCTGTTTGGGAGCCTGTGCTGGTTCTTGTTCTGGTTCCTTCTCTTCATCCGCCATCTGCCTGCCATTCCCATCGCCGAAGTGAAAGAGACGATGCTTCACCGATCCGAGGGTCAAGCATGAGTGGAGTACTGGGCATTTTTGAGCAGAGAGAGGATCTTCTAAGAGCCGTCAAAGAGGCCCGCACCGAGAACCTGGGTCCGCTGGAGGCCTTCGCTCCTGCCTCGGATGAGGATTTGATTGAAGCGGCCTCGCCCGGGAAAAGCCCGGTGCGCAGGATGACGCTGTTGGGCGGGGTGACCGGCGCCATCTGCGGAATGGCGCTGACCATCTGGACCACAGCCCAGTGGCCACTGCTGATTACGGGAGGAAAGCCGCTTATTTCCATTCCTCCTTTTTTGATCATCGCTTTTGAGCTGACGATTCTGTTCGGTGCCCTGGGGACGGTCAGCGGATTCTTGTACTGGTCGATCTGGGCACAGCATCGCAGGACCGTGCCCTATGATACCCGCTTCAGCCAGGGTCATTACGGCCTCTGGATTGAGTGCCCTTCAGGGGACACGCAGCAAGTGGCGGAATTTCTCGAAGAGAGGGGGGCTACGGAATGGGAGACACGTTGAAAAAGACACTTCTAGCAACACTCATCGCGATCCTGGTCACCTTTTATGCCACGGGCTGGCCTTGGAATACGGATATGGCGAAACAACCCGCACCTGCACCCTATCACGGCCCTCGTCCAGCCCCGGATGCCACCCTCCCCATCGACGGTGAATTCGGCTGGAGCCGCGCTCAGTTCGAGGATCTTTATCCCAGCAACCCGCTGCCCCCATCCGATTCCCATGTGCAGCGGGGAAAGTCTCTGTTTAGCAGTTACTGCTCACCCTGTCACGGGGAGACGGGCAAAGGGGATGGTCCGGTTGCGGCCAAGTTCATTCCGCCTGGTGATCTGAGCAGTCCTTTCTTTCAGGGGAACAGCGACGCCTGGTTTTATGGGACCATTCGCAACGGCATTCGCTTGATGCCCCGCTACGGCGCCGAACTTTCTTCACATCAATCGTGGCAGATCGTCACCTATTTGAGAACGCTCAAGCAGCCTGCCCCATGACCGAAGCTCGATCCCATTTTTTCAAGCTCGACAAGACCACTGTCCTGCTGTTGGGGGCAGCCCTTTTGGGGGTTCTTGCCCTGGTTGTGGGCGTGGCCCAGCGTCCCCACGAGACCTGGAAAATCTTCCTCGTCAACTTTCTGTTCTGGTCGGGAGTCTCCATCTCGGGTGTGGTTTTCTCGGCTATTTTCCAACTCACCAAGGCCCGCTGGGCCTCTGAGCGAGTGCGCACCGTGGCCGAAAGCTTTGCCTACTTTCTCCCCATGTCCCTACTCCTCTATCTCATCCTGATTCTGCTTGGAGCCGGATCTCTCTACCCCTGGATCTCCGATCCCCCGGCAGGCAGAGCCGGTTGGTTCACACTGCCCTTCCTGGGAGCACGTAACGGAGTCGGCCTGCTGCTGCTCTACACAGTGGGTGGAAGGTTTATTCTGGCCTCCCGACGAAGCAGAAGGGAAAATGCCTCTCCCTCTAACCTGTCTGCCCTGGCCGTGGCCACCATTCTCCTTTATACAGCGGTGTTCAGCTTGCTGGCGATCGATCTGATCATGTCGCTGGATCCCTACTGGATCAGCACACTATTTCCAGCCTATTTTTTTATGGGAAATCTGTGCGGAGGAATTGCCGCCATAGCGGCGGCCAGCTTTCTGTGGCGCAGGTTCACCGGTGTCGAGGATTGGCTCAGCGATTCCACGGCCCACGATCTCGGAAAGCTGTTACTGGGCTTCGTACTTCTCTGGACCTACTTGCTGTTCGCTCAGTACCTGATTATCTGGTACGGCAACCTTCCCGAGGAGCTGCGCTTTCTCGTGGTCAGGACTACAGGCAACTGGGGGATGTTGACCTGGATGGTTCTGGCTCTCTGTTTTATCGTTCCCTTCGCTGCTTTGCTCAGCCGCAGTATGAAGCGGCCCACTCCCCTGTTTGTTATCTCGCTGATCACGGTCGTGGGCATTTGGCTGGAGAGGTTTTGGCTGGTGGTTCCTTCTCCTGAGACCGGCCCAAGCTTGAGCTGGGTGGATATCCTGGTAACTCTGGGCTTTTTCGCCCTTTTCGCCCTCTCCCAGCTCTTTTCTGTAAAGAAATGAGATCTGTCTGCACTCACTTGACCGAAGGAGGCAGATATGCTTTTATTACCGTTCTTAAATCAGATGCCGGCCATAGCCGGAATTGTGATCTTAGGCGGCTTTGGGCTGATGGTCTTTCTTTTGAATCACTTCAGCAACATCAGCCGCTAAGGAAAACCCCCAGGGCCGATTGTTAAAATTACCGTTTTTGGAAGGACCCGACAAGCATGGAACTGAAGAAGCAGATCCTGGAAACAAATCCCACGGCAATCTCAACTTTCGTAGACCAGATGTGGTGGAACAAGGGAATGAACCACATCGATTGTTTTCAAGCCGTGAACCGAATACTCAGTGAAGAGGGAAAACGGCCGCTCTCTTTGACCGACTACGATCAAATCCTTCATCGGTCCGTTTGTGAGGCATCGAGCTGAGAGTACTACCCGTTTCGTAGATACGGTAGCGTTTGCTGGGGCGCGACTGAGTACCCAAGAGCGCTTCGCGCCTGTCCCGGGAGCCCGCGGATGACACGGATCTTGACGGATGTTCGCGGGTATTAAACCCTGGCTTTTGCCGTCTTCCCGAATGTCGATTGTCTGCTTCCTCCTGCTCCCCCGCCACCCAGACAACCCCGGTCGAAATCTTTTTGAGGTTGACACTCCAGCCCAAGTAGAGCATTCTCGTCGTACTTCTTTGAGTATAATAGGGAAGGTTCTTCTGGAATGATCGGAAAGAAATACCTCTTCTTTGCCATCCTGTTACTTCTCTCCTTCTTTCATCTCTCTTCAGCTTGGGTGTGGGCTCAAGACGGAGGCGCAGGGGGGGAGGTGGTGGAGGCGGAGGCGGAGGAGGAGATTCCGGAGGAGCGACCACCGGAGGAGCGACCACCGGAGGGCAGCGATCGGCTGAACGTGAACGGCCGATGTATCTTACTGGAAAAGTTCTCCTCGACGATGGCCAGGAACCCGGGCAGCTGGTGCGAATCGAATTGGTGTGCCGGGGAACGATGGTCCGCCAGGAATATACCTCCCATAGCGGCGTTTTCAGCCTCGCGATCTCCCAGGGCGGGAGTGCAGCAGATACGCTGCAGCCCATAGACGCGTCAGCATCAACCGCCTCTTACTCACCGGGGGCCGGCAGGTTTTCCTCCGGCTCGCAGGGAGGTGGTTCCCCCGCTTTCACAGAACGGCGTCAAGTCGATCTCAGCGCCTGTGACCTCCGAGCGATCCTGCCAGGATACCAATCGGAAGTCCTCCCGCTCGGTCGGCGAAGAGTCCTGGATAGCCCCGATATAGGTGTGCTTGTGCTGCACAGCCTGGACGGCGTTGGAGGTGGAACAATTAGCCTCAAGACTCTGGCCGCGCCGAAAAAAGCCAAGGAGGCTTACCAAAAGGCCGGCCAGGAGTTCACCAAAGAGAAGCCCGATTATTCCGAAGTGACCAAAGAGCTGGAGAAGGCGGTCGAGATCTATCCTGAGTTTGCCTCGGCCTGGAATATGCTGGGACAAGCGCGTTTGGCACAGAACGATCGACCGGCTGCCAGCGAAGCCTTTGAACACGCTAAAGCCGCAGATTCCGAGTACGTCAACCCTTATCTGTCTTTGGCCCAGATGGCTTTGGAGGAAGAGCGGTGGCAGGAGGCAGCTGAGTTGTGCAGCCACGCTCTTGAACTGAGCCCTCAACTCGCCAAAGCCCACTACTTGAATGCTCTGGCCCACGGCTCTTTGGGGAAACTGGATGTCGCAGAAGAGTCGGCCTTGCTGGTCCTGAAAAGCAATCAAGCCCCGGCCTATCCTTTGATCTATTACGTGCTCGGATTCGCCGAGTCGCAAAGAGGGGACTTTTCTGCGGCTGCTACACATTACCGACTTTTCCTGGAAATCCAACCCAACGCTCCCCTGGCCCAGAAGTTAATGGACCAGTTGGCTCAGTGGCAGCAAAGCGGTTTGATTCCATAGCCATTGGGGGTTTCCCCACCTTTCCCTTCAGCGCCTAGGTGCCGCCCACCTTCTTCGCGGTCTAAGCAGGCAGTCGTCTTGCTCCTGTGTCAACTTGAGTTCACAGACAGGCGTGACCGCGCGCGACTCCATCCACCCCCGGATCAAGACCATAACTGTTTGATTAGTTTGGACTTATGTCGAAAACACGATAAATATGCCTGGGCCGCTGACATATGGCATCTCCCGTGCATTGATTGTAGGGGCTTTTGTGTAAGAACGTACACGGAAAGGGACAACATGCCCCCCCCGTGAGAAAGGCTTTGGCAAGACGATGATTGTGAGAAAATTAATCTCTGGGGGCCTTCTGGCCGTTTTCTTGGCCGGATCGCTCTTGGCCCAGGATTTACAGACGGCTGCCCGAGAGGCGGTGGAGAACGAGCGTTATGAAGAGGCTCGCGATCTCTACCTCCAACTCTCAGAGCAGGATCCTTGGAACACCGATTTTCTCCTGTGGGTCGCCACACTCTCCGATTGGTTGAGGGATTCCATCACCGCCACCCAGTTCTATGATCGCGCTCTGGCTCTTGAGCCGCTAAACGTTGAGGCTCTGGTGGGAAAGGCCTATGCACTGATGCGGCAGCAGGAATTTCAAGCCGCCATTGAGCCCCTCTCACTGGCCCGGCTGGTTGCACCCAACAACACGGACGTGCTGCTGGCGCTGGGCAGAGCCTACTATTACCAAGGTGAAGCCCAAGCGGCCAGGGAGTACATCGAGCAAGTGCTCAGCCTCGATCCCGAGAATCAGGAAGCTGAACAGCTCACAACCCTTCTCACTGGGCCTCGCCCTATCGAGGTTCGATTGGGCTACGGACACGATCGATTCTCATCCGTATCTCCCAGCGACATGGCGTCGCTAAGCGTAGGATATGTGAGCGAGCGCGGCCGCATCTCCGGTCACTATGAGAGATGGCACGAGTTTGACAATAAAGTCGATCTTGGCGGGTTGAGCCTCTCTCAGCAATTTGGAAACGGTTTGTGGCTGCGCGGGGACGCTATGCTAGCCCCGGGAGCGACCGTGTTGGCAGAGCAGGACTACACGGCGGGTCTGGCCTGGTCGCTGCCCAGTGGTGTCGTGGTGGGAGCCGATTACCGTTACCTGGATTTTCAATTCGATAAGACTCATGTCATTGCTCCACTGCTTGAGTACTACTTCGAGACACCGATTTGGGTTCGGGCCATGTTCTTCAAGAGTTGGACGGAGTTTCAACCCGCGGCAACAGTGGACGATAATGAATCATTTCGGGTTCATTACTATCAGCAAATCATCCAACCGGTAGTCTTCAATTTCGGATTTGCACACGGCAACGAGACTTTTTCCGCCCTGCCCCAGGATCGCCTGGGAACGGTCGATAGCCTCAGGACCATCGAACGACTCAGGAGAGCCGGCCTGTTGGACGATACTCTAAGGACGATCGAGCCCATCGAAAGGCTTAAGGCCAGCACCTATTCGGGTGGTGTGGATTTCAAGCTGGCTCCAGGCCTCTCCCTCGACCTGAACTTCAGCCACCAGGATCGCACCGACAGCTCCAGCCAAAGCACTTTCGGGGTCGGCTTCACCATACGCCAGTAGATGGGAACGCCTGGTGCCTACCAACTAGCCGTCTAGAATAGCTCACCGGAACCTACGGCCTCTACTTCTTCGCTGGTTCCCCTACTTCGGCTTCAACATCATAATGTGATCACCACCGCTGTAGGTGATCCAGACTTCCTGACGGGTGCCCGGTTTGTAAGCGATCTCAAAGCCCCTGGTCAGATATTCCTCTTTCTCAGAGAGGCGCGGGTAGGCGACCGCCTCACCCTGGGCCTCAAAATGATCTTCCATCTGCCTTAAGAGAGGACTACTAAATGTTTCAACTTTGAACGGCTCCTCTCTCTTGGTTTCTATCTCTTTTCGAACGGGACTTTCTACCTTCTTGGCTCCTACTCTTTTTTCAAGCAGGGCTTGCTCGTTCACTCTGGTGGTCTTTCTTTCCTGTTCAACCTGAACGAGCCCTTCCATGCGGGTGCTAACGGTTACCTTCGGAGGCGCGATTGTTTTAGATACCTCCGTATTCCGCTCCTGATGCATGATCCATGGAGCCCAGAGAATACCCGCGAGAAAGAAAAGAAGGAAAACGGAAAGAGGCACGGCCCACAAGAGCCAACTCAGCTCACCGAACAGAGCCGGGCTGAATAGAAAAATCGCTGAGCCTAGGACCGTCAAAACTCCAAAGATTACAGGTGCGGGCCCAAAAGGCCTCAGAAAAACGACTTTGAGCCACTTCCAGTAGAAATGGGTTGATGACGGGCCAGCGTTCACAAGAAGATTCTAACGAGTAGCAACGCTTGTGGCTAGCTGTGCATTCTCATGACATTATTCATAAGGGGAAGTCTGCTGATAGGAGACAGACCACCCAGGCTCTGATGTTGGCGGTGATGATTATAGAAGTGAAGCCAGGGGCGAAGCCAGCGAAAACGGTGGCCTGAAGTGCGGTAGGGGAAGCGGTAGGCCCACTCACGGAGGAGAGTCTGGATCAAGCGTTCTGCTTTGCCGTTGGTTTGAGGCCGGTAAGGACGGGTGCGGAGGTGGCGAAGCCCCAGTTGCTGGCAAAGACCCTGGAAAGCGTGGGAGACATAACAGGAACCGTTATCGGTCAGGACCTGTTCTACCCGGATACCCAGCTTTTGGAACCAGAGGACGGCTCGACCGAGAAAAGCCATAGCCGATTGTTTGCGCTCGTCCGGGAGAACTTCGACATAGGCCAATCGAGAGTTATCGTCGATACACACATGGACAAACTCCCATCCCACTCCCCGAGCTCGACGCCGTTTATCTCGAGTGATGCGATGCCCCACACCAGCAATCCTGCCCAGTTTTTTGATGTCCAGGTGCAACAACTGCCCAGGATGGTCGCGCTCGTAGCGACGAGCGGGCTGTGCAGGCTCCAGGCTCTTCAAGCGTCCCCATCCGGCTTGTTGCAGGATCCGGGCCACGGTGGAGCGGGCCAGACCCAAACGAGCGGCAATCTCGGCTGCCACCATTCGACGACGGCGAAGACGGTAAATTGCCTCTCGATCCCGCCTCGGGGTCTGCCGGGCAATCCGAGCGGGTCTGGAAGACCGGTCTTCCAGACCCGCTCGGCCTTGGGCTTGATAACGAGCCAGCCACTTGTAGACGGTCCGCTCACTGATCCCCACCGACTGAGCCACCTCCTGGACCGATTGTCTTTGCTCTTTCACTCGTCGGATGATCAGTTCTCGACTTCTTGGGCAGGTTCGGGCATTCTGGTGGATGTCCATTCGGGTTCTCCTTTCGGTGCTGATGGTCTAATCTTCCAATCAGCATTGCCGAAAAGACTCGGATGGACAACCCCTTTTACTGAACAACCTGTTGAGAGTTCACAGCTAGCCCGGATTTCCGTCTGTGCCGCCCTTACAGGGCTCCTGGGAGGTCCTACTGCATACCCAGGGCTTCGGCCCTGGGCTATTTCATGTCGGCCCTTCAGGGCTCCGGAGACTGTGCTGACCAATCAAGATTCGGCACCTGAGGTGCCTCCTACACTCCGGACGTGACCGTTTCCGGGGACTGTGGATGCCCCTGGCTGAACGGATAGCTACAATGGTAGGGTGTAAGCGATGTACCGGCCTGTTCTGTATATGATGTTCCCGGTTTGGACACAGGAGGATGATCAATAAAATCAAGTGGCCGTTGATGATTACCCTGGTGGTGATTACGGTGCGGATCCTTCTGGAGGAGATGCGAACCCCCGCTGCCATCAGTAATATCTTTAGTGTGGCCTGGCTCGCTTTTTTGATTCCCATCTATTTCGCAGTGGGCTTGGCAGCCAGCGGAGAAGCCCACCCTTACAAGGCCCTGGTCAAGCTCATTGTGCTTTACGGAGTGTGCGTTCGCCTGATGGTCGCGGGGAGCTATTCCCTGGCCTACATTTTTCAATGGGGCGCTCCTCGCTTCAGCGGAGGGGGCGTAGTCAGCGAAGAGGTGACTGCACTTCAGGGGGTCTTGTTGAATCCGGCTTACAATATGGTGCCGGGGTTACTCATGGCCATCGGTTCCGGTTTACTGGTTGGACCTGCGGTGCTGGCCATTCGACGAAAGATGCTGCAGCCCAAGAGAGTTGATTAAGCCAGCCACTTTTTGAGCTTCTTTTTCAAGTTCTTGACGCTGTAGGGCTTGGACAGGATGTCCTGCCCGCCGGCCTTGTAGACGTCCTCTTCTTTTCCCTCCATGGCCTCAGCCGTGACGGCCAGGATGGGGACCTTCTTCAGAGAGCTCTTCTGGAGTTGGTGAATCACGTCGTAGCCTTCTCCCCCGGCAATCATCATGTCCACGATGATCAGGTCAGGCAGAAACTCCTTCAGGGACGATTCGTAAGAATCGTGGGAGGAGAGAGAAGCGACCTCATAGCCGATGCTCTGAAGAATGAACTTTATGGAGTAGATGTTATCGGCCACCTCTTCGATGACAGCAATCTTCTTCTCGCTCTTAAACTTGCTCATGGGCCTGACCTCAGCTTGCCCTCCAGCATTTGACTGACCATCTCAGGATTGGCCTGTCCGCGCGTTTCTTTCATCACCTGTCCCATGAAAAACCCTAATAGTCCTTCCTTCCCCGACCGGTAAGATTCGACTTTTTCAGGATTGGATTCCAGAACACGATCGACGATGCTGGTGAGCTGATCCTCGTCACTGATCTGTTGAAGATCTTCCTGGGATATAATGCTCTGCGGATCCTCCCCGCTCTCATACAACTTCTCAAACACCTGTTTGGCCATCTTGCCGCTGATCTCCCCTTCATCGATAAGACGCACCAGGTTGGCCAAATGTTCGGGCTTGACCAGGCATTCCTGAATCTCGCGATTATCCTTCTTGAGATGTCCCATCAGGTCACCCATGATCCAATTAAAGATCGCTTTGGGCTGATTGTAGGACTTCACAGCCGTCTCAAAGTACTCCGCAAACTGCCGAGTTTGAGTCACCAACAGAGCCTCTTCTTGCGTCAGGGCATACCCTGTAACGAACCGCTGGCGCCGCTGCTCGGGAAGCTCGGGGATTTGGGCCTTCAGCTCTAAGATCCACTCCTCGGAAACGACCACGGGAAGCAGGTCCGGTTCCGGAAAGTAACGATAATCATGGGCCTCCTCTTTGCTTCGCATGACCAGGGTCTTTAGACCTTCTTCATCCCACAGCCGGGTTTCCTGCTCCACCTTACCACCACCGCCGATCACTTCTTCTTGTCTTTCGATTTCGTATTCGAGGGCCTTCTGGAGGAAGCGAAAAGAATTGAGATTCTTGATCTCGGTTTTAGTCCCCAGTTCAGAGGAGCCCACACGACGGATCGAGACATTGGCATCACAACGAAGACTTCCCTCCTCCATATTGCCGTCGCAGATCTCCAGATAAAGCAGCGTGCGGCGAAGATAGTTCACATAATCATAGGCCTCCCGAGAGGAACGGAAATCAGGTTCCGAGACGATCTCAATCAGGGGAACTCCGGTGCGATTCAAGTCCACATAGCTATCCCCGCCTTGCTGGTGGATCAACTTTCCGGCATCCTCCTCCAGATGCACCCGCGTAATTCCAAAGACTTTTGGCTCGTACTCGACAACATTGCCGGCTTCCTGGCAAACGCCTGTGAGAATTTCGATTTCGCCATCCTGGGCCAGCGGTAGGCCGTACTGGGAGATTTGATACCCCTTGGGGAGGTCGGGATAGAAGTAGTTCTTGCGGGCGAAGATGGAGTGCCGGTTGATGCTGCAGCCCAAGGCTAATCCCGCCTTGACCGCCATGGCCACGGCTTCACGATTGAGCACCGGGAGGGCACCTGGCAAACCCAGACAAACCGGGCAGGTATTGGAGTTGGGAGGAGCCCCAAACTCTATGCTGCAGGCACAAAAGATCTTGCTCGAGGTCAGGAGCTGAGCGTGAACTTCAAGGCCGATGACGGCTTCGAATTCCATGGTGTTCCTCTACCAGCTTTAGGAGAGACTCCAACGGGGAGGCCTCCTCTCCTGGACCTTCAATCCAATGAACCTCTTTTTCCTGGCGAAACCAGGTCATCTGACGCTTGGCGTAACGACGAGTCTCGGTCTGTGTCTTCTCGATGGCTTCTTCCTGACTCAAATCGCCGTCCAGCACAGCAACAGCATATCGATATCCCAGCGCCTCAAAGCCCTTGCAATCAGGACGACAACCCTTGGCCAGGAGCCGCTGGACCTCCTTGAGCAAGCCTGAGTGAAACATTTCGCTGACGCGGCGGTTGATTCTATCATAGAGGATGGGACGAGGTAAGCTGAGGCCAATCTTGAGGATAGAGACATTTTTCAGAGGATCTCGCTGCTGCTGGAGCTGGCTGATGGGCTGCCCGGTGAGCATATAGATCTCAAGACTTCTGACGATCCGCACTTTGTCGCCCGGTTCAATGCGCCCTGCGGCTGCAGGATCTTTTCTCTCCAACAAGCGGTACAGATAATCAAATCCCTTGCCAGCACCGATCCTGCTGAGGCGTTCTCGGATGTCCTGAGAGCGACCCGGACCCTCAAAAACACCTTCAAGAAGTGCTTTAAGATACAGACCGGTTCCACTTACAACAAAAGAAATTTTCCCACTCTTTGAAATCTCCTGGCAGACCTTTCTGGCCTCCACCATATAGCGGCCGGCGCCAAAGTATTCCTCAGGATCCAGCAGATCATAGAGATGGTGGGGAATCTCCGCTATTTGCTCCGGGGTGGGCTTGGCCGTACCGATTTCAAGCAGACGATACATCTGCATGGAATCGCAGTTGACGATCTCGCCATCTAGAGCCTGGGCAGCCTTGAAAGCCAATCTGCTTTTCCCGGAAGAAGTTGGACCAACGATGGCAACGAGGAGTCCCTGGTGTTGCAACATCACCAGCGACGAGCTAGCGTGATCCCTGTGTAGTAGTGCTTGAGAATCTCTTCGAAACTCCACCCCTGCCTGGAGAGCTCGACGGTTCCCATCTGGCACAGACCCACTCCGTGTCCCCATCCTCGCCCTGTTGCATGAATCTCAGAAATATAACCCGAGCTATCATAGTGGGGCTCCAGACCGAAAATCCAATTGCTTCTGAGTCCCAAAGCAGAACGAATAGCCAGGCCCTTCAAGACCTTTTCACTCTGGTCCCCGACAAAACGCATTTCCACAGTCCTGCCCCATCGGCTTTTTTGCAGCGACTCCAGCTTCGTTAACCTTCCCACTCCTGCCACCCGATCCAGATCCCTCTGGATTCGAGCAACGGGAATCAGTTCCTCCCAGGAAGAATAGGGGCTGGAATGATCCGGACACTGCGCTCCTCCCTTCAGATAAGGGATACCGGGTCTCTGAAAGGCTTCCTGATAGTCGGCCGTGACCCCGCCGCAGGTCGAGGAGTAAAAGGCCACGATGGCCTGGTTTCGATAGGTGGCAATGGTGCCCCACGTTTCCTCGATCGCTCGGTTGGAAAGCGACTGTTCGCTGCGGGCGCCCCGGTAAACCTGAGAACGGTTGTCCGCATACACATCGAAGCCGCGGCTGGCATTCTGGCCCAGAGAAGAAAAGGCGAAGGTTCGAGCGGCAATAGTCAGCGCCTTGAGGGCTTCCAGCTGAGCGGGGTTTTGGGTACTCAACTCGTTGGGCACTACTCCTTTCAAGTAGGTCTCCATGCTCAATTCGTTGACAATCACCGGACTTCCCAGTGGATTGATGAAGACTTCCAGAGCACCTTGATAAGTGACCCCGTCAAGCTGCAAAGTCCTCCCTTTGCGCGGTTGAACACGAAAACCGTTGCCGGAGCGAAGCACTCGACCCTTATCGTCATTTAATTGAATCTGACCGCCTCCCGATTGGAGAAGCCGAAGCGAATCCACATCGGATCCCTCAACAGGCACTGACCCGAAGTTCGCTTTCAACAGAATACGGATGGGAGGCGCCTCATCGAGCTTGACCGGCCTCCTGGCCACTGAGGGTGGGGATGGAACTCTCCCGGGAGTGGAACTGATCGGAGGTGGCGACCTCTTCCCCCCTCCACAACTCACGAAGAGCAGCGCAAGAGCGAGAAAGAGAGCAATAGAGAGCTGAGCCTCTTTGTTTTTCACAGCTCCTCTATTCTATTACCTTTCGGTGGCTTTTCTTGCCCTTTTAGCCCGGATTATGCATAGGTTCTCGTCACGAAGCGACGAAAGCGACAACCTGAGTGCGTTGCGCCACGCGAGACCCGCAAGCGGGTGCCCCGAGGCCGCCGCAAACGTACTCACTGAAGTACGTTGAGGAGGCCGACGAGGGGGTACCCGCTTGCGGGTCACGCAGTCAGGGCGGATGATTTCGTCGGTGCAGTAGAGAATTTATGCATAGTCCGGGCTAGGCGCTCAGCGCGCTGCTCTTCACTTCCAAAGCGACCTCCAGGGCCCGTCTTCCCTCTTCTCCGGAACAACCGGCAGGCTCCTGCTCGGAGAATTTCTTGCCAGCAATGGCATTCAAAAAGGTCTCCAGCTCAAGCCTGAGAGGCTCCTCCCGCTTGATTTCAAAATTCCGCTCGGCGATCTGCCTCGCCTCCCCCTTCTCCTCGAGGTGGAACATCTCCACTTCCTGCTTGTGAAAATCGATGGAGACGTACTCCAGGGGCTGAAAGAAACGGAGCTTGCGAATCTTCTCTCTGGAGACCCTACTGGCCGTGACGTTGGCCACGCAGCCATTTTCAAATTGTAAGCGGGCATTGGCGATATCGATACGCGGCGTTACAACGGGTATCCCCACGGCACGGATTTCCCGAATCGGGCTGTCCACCACATGGAGAATGATATCCAGATCATGAATCATCAAATCCAGGATGACGTCCACATCCAGGCTTCGGGGAACGAAGATACCCAGGCGATGGGTCTCAAAAAACCTGGGCTGGCGAAACAGGGGCTTGACCGCCAACAGAGCAGGATTGAATCGCTCCGAGTGACCGACCTGAAGCAGGGCCCCGCTTTTGGTTTGGGCCTGGATCATTTGATCCGCTTCCTCCACATTTGAAGCGATGGGCTTTTCGGCCAGTACATGAATGTCTCGCTTCAGAAACTCCACCCCGATGCGGGCATGATCACAGGTGGGAACGGCCAGACTAATCGCCTCTACGGAATTCAGGATCTCTTCATATCGTTGGTAGGATTGACACTGATAGCGGGAGGCAACTTGCCGGGCCTTTTGCTCGTCGATGTCCACCACGGCCACCAACTCCGCGTCCGGCAGCTCAGAATAGATTCGGGCGTGGTGCTCCCCTAGCGCTCCCACACCCACTACGGCAACTCTAGTGCCTCGTTTCATAAATACGGTACCGTTTGTGGCGAGCGCGACGGCGTCGAGTTCGCGAAGCGACGACGACACGATATCAGTGTACATCGTGGAGGAGGAGCGACAAAGAAATCGATGCCGTCCCGCCGCCACCCTTTGGGCTGATGGGGGTTGCGGGCGATTTCTGTGTCTCTCGTCGTCGCCGATGCCTCTGACATCACCTTCTCCTCGTTCCTTGACCTCGCCTCGCAAGACCCCTCAGCAAACGTTATCGTATTTATGAAGCGAGGCACTTTCATTGGGCGACGACCGTCATTTTCTGGCGATCCGCCTCCTGGATGAAGCTCTCACGATCCAGGATCAAGGTGGTTCCGGCATCAAGGGAGAGCGCCGAGACTTTGCATTCCTGAAACACCTGGAGGGAATCCAGCCCCACCACGGGCACATCAAATCTCATATCCTGGTCGGGCCGGCTGACCTTGATCACGGTCAGACGACCACCCTGCACCAGGCGGGAGGCACGACGGATCGTCTCATCCGTGCCTTCCATGGTCTCGACCGCCACAACCGCTTGGTCTTTTACCACGATTGTCTGACCCAGATCGAGACGGGCGATTTCACGGGCAACAGGCCTTCCATATTCCATATCTCTGGTCTCACCACGATCGGGCTTGCGCCGCGTCAGGACCCCGCCCTCTGCAAGCAGCGGCTGCAAAAGTTCGGTGGAATCGATGAACTGCATCCCTTCCTTCTCCAGCTCGCCGATCACTCCCCCAATCAGAGACTGGGTATTTTTATGGGGAAGAGACATGAAGAGGCGCGCCATTTTCATATCGGGAAGGATGACTCGAGGCTTCAAGGAATCACTTCCCTTACGCGAGAAGATCTGAACGTGTTTCACCTGTCCGGCCATGACGACCTTTTGGACATCTTCCTTCTTGAAGAGGCGGATCAGCTTTCCCAGCTGCCCCAGTCCCAGCCAGTGAAAAGACACTTCGGGCCGGGAGGCGAAATCTTCAATCTCAGGAAAGGTTTCTTCTCGAATGGCGGCCACAACCACAGGGATGTCCCGTTTCAGAGCTTCTTCCAGAACCAGGAACGGGAATCGGCCATTTCCGGCTATGAGTCCCAACTTGGAAATGTTCATTCGTCGCTGCTTACGTCTCGCACAAATCCTCTTTTGGAGCTTTCCACGAACTGAATGAGAACACCGACATCCTCCGTCTCCAGGTCTTCACTTCGAATCGCCTCAATCGCCTCCTGGAGTTTCAACCCTTTCTGGAAGAGCCACCGATAGGCCTCCTTTAGGGCCTTGATTCGTTTGGCGGAAAACTTCTTGCGCCTCAGGCCCAGGCTGTTGATACCGTAGATCTTGGCCTGATTGCGGTGGCCCACCGTCGTCACGAAGGGTAGCGCATCTCGGGTCAGCACGGAATAACCTCCAACGAAAGCATGAGCACCCACACGACATTCCTGGTGAACACCGGAAAAAGCGCCTACTGTGGAATCATCTTCAACGTCGACATGTCCAGCCAGGGTAGCCGCGTTGGCCAGTATGTTTCGCTCTCCCACGTGACAGTCGTGAGCGATGTGCACGCCCGTCATGAGCAAATTCGTGCTTCCGATGGTGGTCTTCCCGCCTCCGCCCTCGGTGCCTCGATTGATGGTGACGAACTCCCGAATGACATTGAGATCGCCAATGGAAAGAAGAGTCTCTTCGCCCTGATACTTGAGATCCTGAGGAATGGTCCCTATGGCGGATTGACCGATGATCTGATTTCCCTTACCGATAACCGTGGGTCCCTCGATCACGGTATGAGGACCGATTAGGGTTCCCTCTCCGATGGTGACACGATCGCCAATAACGGCGTAGGGTCCGATTCGGACCCGTTTACCGATTTCGGCATCTGGAGAAACGACGGCGGTTTCGTGGATTTCACGGCCTTGTTCCTCGCCCATGTGATTACTCGTTTGAGCCTGGACGATCCACCAGTGAAAACATAATCTCTGCTTCGGCCACTCGCTGATCCTCTACGAAAGCCGTTCCCTGCAGCTTTCCTAGACTGGTTCTGGCTCGGGTCAGAAGCATCTCGAGGCGCAACTGATCTCCGGGAACCACAGGTTTGCGAAAACGGGCGCTCTTGATACCCGCAAAAAACACCAACTTCTTGTCCCGATCAGGAAGAGCTTTAAAGACCAGAACGCCGCCCACCTGGGCCATCGACTCGATGATCAGAACTCCCGGCATAATGGGCACACCGGGAAAGTGACCTTGAAAGAAGGGTTCATTGATGGTGACGTTCTTGATGCCTACGATTCGGTGCTGTTCCTCGTATTCAACGACACGGTCCACCAGTAAAAAGGGATACCGGTGGGGGAGGTATCGCATGATCTCTTGAACTTCAATAAGAGTTACCGGATCGCTCATGGTCCCTCTACTTACGATTTTCCTTCAGCCAAGCTTTCCACTCCCGGTAGATCTCTGGAAAGCGTCGTGTGACCGCTTCAATTTTCATCGACTGGCGGTGCTCCATGGCGGGTTGCCCGGAAACAACCGATTGGGAAGGAACGTCCTTGCTCACCGCAGACTTCATCATAACAATAACCTGGTCTCCAATCTTGACATGATCCACAACACCCGCATGGCCTGCAAAAGTACAATTTTCCCCCACCTCAACGCTACCGGAAAGCCCTACCTGGCCTGCGATCACCGTGTTCTCTCCGATCCTGCAGTTATGACCGATGTGGACATGATTATCCAGCTTCACCCCACGTTCTAATACGGTGGCCCCAAAAGTAGCCCGGTCCACACAGCTATTCGCCCCGATTTCCACATCGTCACCAATAGTGACACTTCCCGTTTGAGGAATCTTCACATGCGTTTGGCCGTCAAACACATAGCCGAAGCCATCGGCTCCAATGACGGCACCACTGTGCAGAATCACCCGCTCACCCAGGGAAACGTTTTCATAAAGGGTTACATTGGGATACAGTACGCATCCCCGGCCGATTACACAGTGATCCCCCACAAAGACGAAAGGATAAATGGTGACTTCTTCGGAGATCCGGGCACTCTCACTGATATGAGCCAGAGGAGAGATCCCTTGCGCTACGGCAGGCCCCGGGTGGAACAGACTCAGGAGGCGAGCAAAGGCAACCTTCGGTCTTTCCACTTGAAGTAGAGGCTTCTCGTCGGACACAACACCGGGTGAGACAATCACGGCTGAAGCGCGGGTTCGATGCAAGTGCTCCTGGTATTTTTTCTGACCCGCCAGAGTGAGATCTCCCGGCCCTGCATTTTCGAAAGGCTGGATCCCACGAATCTCAATTTGGGAATCTCCAGCCACACGCCCCCCCACGTGCTCGGCCAGTTTTTGAAGGGTATACACGCCGGGAGTTTTATACCAAGAGCGCCCTGAGGGTCAAGGTTGAGCCCGGACTACACATAGGTTCTCGTCACGAAGCGACGTAGGGGCTCGCCGGGACCGTCAGGGCAGATGATTTCGTCGCTGCAGTAGAGAATTGATGGGTAGCCCGGGCTAGGGAGAACTGGTGCCCGCGGAGCTGCCTCCGCTCACCGGATAGCGCTCGTTGTAGAGGCGGATAATCTCTTGAGTAAAGTCGAGGGAGGGCGCTACGTAGACTTGGGCCTCACTGCGCAGGAAAATGGCTCCGAATTCCTGCTTCTGGGCGTACTCCTCGATGATGGCTTGAATTTTTTCGCCCACTTTCCCCATGAGTTCGTCTCGCCTGGCGGTGATCTCGGTTTGACTATCCTCCTGGAATCTTCTCAGCGCCCGATCCTCGTTCTCGATCTTACGCTGCATTTCCGCCTGGGTCTGAGGATTCAGGGTTCGCTGCTGAGCCTGGAACTGCTGCTGCTGTCTTGCCAACTCCTCGACCCGTGAATCGTACTCCTTCTGCCTTTCTCCAATGATCTGTTCGACCCTCGCTATCTCCTGCTGCCCCTCTTGGGTTCCGTAGAGAACCGCGAGGCTATCGATAAATCCGATTTTCAGGTTTCCCGAAGATGAACCTGTTTGAGCCCAACCAATGCCGGCTCCCACAGCCCAGACAACAACCCAGGTCAGTGTCCTCAATGTTGCTTTTTTCATAAAACGGTCTTCTTTCCTAAATCTTATTGGGAAGCGGATTGGCCAACGGCAGGATAGCGCTCGTTGTAAATCCGGATGACTTCCTGAGTGATATCCAGTGAGAGATTCACGTAAGTCTGTCCTTCGTTGCGCAGGAAAACCACGCCAAAGCCATTCAATTTAGCGTACTCATTGATGATCACTTGAATTTTCTCACTCGCCTGGGCCAGCATCTCGTCTCGGCGCTGGTTGTATTCCAACTCGATATCCTCCTGCAGCCTCTGCAAGTCCCGCTCCTTGTCAGCAATGGTTCGCTCACTTTGAGCGCGGGTCGATGCATTGAGAGTGGCCTGTTGGGTGAGGTACTGGTCCCGAAGCTTTTGCAGATCCGAACTCTGGGTACCGATTTCCTGCTGCTTTTGTGAGGCGAATTGATTCAACTGTTCCAATTCCCTCTTACCCTCTTCGGTCGCGTAAAGCACTTCCAGGGTATTGACAAATCCGATCTTGGTGTCCTGGGCCCAACTGGCCGAGCTGAAAACTCCAGCAGTGATGGACCCGACCAAAGCGATCATTATCAACTTTCTCATAACTTATTCTCCTAACTAAAATGTGTAGCCGACTGTAAACTTAACGCCCGATCGCGGCTCCTCCAGAAAGAACCGTCTACCGTTGGAGACGATCATTGTATCCAGGATGAGTGGATTATAGGCGAAAATCAAACGAAAAGGCTGATTTACTACAGGTAACAGGAACTGAACCTCGGCACCCGTCGATGCTCGCCAGACATTGTTGGTGTTCTCCTGCAAGATCACATTGGTGTTGGGGCCAAAAACACGCAGATTATCTTTTTGGATGGAGGTAGCCGTCCCAAAGTCAAAGAATCCCGACACCTGCAAGGGACCGAAGATGGGCATACGGTACTCGGTGGTCATAATCAGGCTGGTGTCTCCGCCCACCGGAATGGCACTTTCGCTAATCAAAGGCAATCCCGTGGCTGGATCGATGAGGGGGTTACCCACAGAATCCAGGCTGGCCGTCTGAGTGATGGCCCAGGGGCTCACGGACCGGATGTCGAATCCGCGAAGTGTAAATTCACCTCCCGCAAAGATCCTTTCGAAAAAAGGTGCCGTCATGGGATCCCCGTTGGGGAGTTGTCCATAGGGAATGATGTGATTCAGCTGGACCCGAAAGGCCAAAGTGTTCCGACCCTTGCTGATCAACCGGTCGGGCATAAACCTCTGGACTTCCACGAAAGGTCGAATCAGATTGAAATCCCCGCCCAGGGGTCCTCCGGCGATCGGCAGTTCGAAACTGAGCAGGGTTCCTTGGGTGGCATTGAAGACCTGGTTCTTGGTGTTGTACTGAATGCTGGGCTTGATCTCGCTGCGGATGATCCCTGCTGCGGCATCCTCGGGGCTTCCTCCAGGAGTGAATCCCACCAGCTGATTCAAGGCGAAGTCGGTGAAAGAGTCATCAATATCGTCAATTTTGATTCTGTTCAAGGTATAAGCCAGGCCCGTTCGGGTCCATCGCCACATAGGATAACTGCCGGTTAAACTGAATCCGTTCGTGATCTGGGTATAGAGCGTAGTGTTTGTGTCTGGGATGAATCCACCGCTGGCGGCAAAGGTATCAAAGCGAAGACGTTGATTGAATACCGAAGCCCCCATGGAAATCTTGCTGTCCAAAAAATAGGGTTCGGTGAAGGAAAACATGTAATTTGAGGTACGGGTACCGGTGGTGATATTAACGTCGATTCGCTGTCCCAGACCACGAAAGTTGGTGGACGAGTAGTTGATGCCGAAGAAACTGCCACTGATGCCGCTCACCCCGCCACTGAGACCGATGGATTGCTGACTCTTCTCCTTGACCGTCACCAGGATGTCAACCTCCCCTTCAGGGGCTCTCTTGATGACTTCGTAGTCCTTCTCCTCGATGGGCTCGAAGAAGCCTATTTGGTTGAGTCGCAGGATGGAAAAATCGAGAAGACTACCGTTGAAAAGCTGCTGCTCCTCCAGGAAGAACTCCCTTCGCATGACCTTATCCCGGGTTTTGGTGTTTCCAGCGAAATCGATTCGGTGAACAATGTATTGTTTTCCTTCGCTCACCCGGATCGTCACATCGACAGTCTTATTTTCCCGATCGGGATGCATGTCCGGAACAACGGTCATGTCCAGATATCCGGTGCTGGAGTACATCTCTTTCAAAGAATCGCTGGCTTGCTTGAGAGCGGTGTAGTTGACCACCTGGCCGGGAATGATGCCGTAACTCGCCTTCACCGCTGCCGGATCCATGTTAGTGATTCCTTCGACCTCAAAACTGTTCCAAAAAAACTGCTCCCCTTCCTCAATGGGGATGGTCAGGTAGTACTGCTGCTTGGTTTTACGAAAACCGATCATTCCGGGTCTGCGGGCTTCGACGATCTTGACCTCAGGCGTGCCTGCCCTGGCAAAGAGATAACCGACTTCACGGTACTTCTCGAGAAGATTCACCCCGACATCATACTCAAGCTTATCCTGGATGAATTTGTCCGTGCCCTTAAAAACGGTCATCATGTTCCGTTCCTTGGTCAACTCCAGTGACCCACGCAGCTCATCATCCGTAAAGACCGTATTGCCTGCGAAACCGATATCTCCGATGCGAACCTTGGGTCCCTCGTCAATCTTGAAAATGATTTTCTCGGAAGTGGCTGTCAGGGACTCGGTGGTCACCTCCACCCGGCCCAAGGGTCGTCCATTTTGGTCCAGGAGAATCTTAATGGCTCGGCGCGCCTTGGGAAGATTGGTCGGATCAAAGGGCGAGTCCACGGAGAGCCCCACCCTCATGTCGCGAAATCGCTCCAGAACGTCGGACTCCTTGAAGGATTTCATCCCTTCATATTCGACGGTCCGAATGAGCGGTCTCTCGACGAGCTCAAAAATCAAGACGATGCCATTTTCTCCCTCCATCCGCTTGATCTTGGCGTCGGCGAAAAAGTTGGTATTCAGGAGGGTGTTATAATCGCGCAGGGCCTGCTGCTCGTCGTATAAAAGCTCCTCCTTGCTCTGGACGTAGTAGCGAACGGTACTCTCGGGAATGCGGCGGTTGCCCACGATCCGAATCTCTTCAATTTTCTGCTCGGGAAGCTGATTTCCCTGACCAAGGAGAGACGACGAGAGCAGGGTTAGCGCCAAAAAGGCTTCCAATGTGCGGACCACACACCGTGGCCCGGACATAACCTGACTAACGCTTTCAAGAGGAGTCATGGCTGCCCAATTTTATCCTGCATGGAGTCCAAGAGCAACCGTGTGGGCGTGAGGCGCGCTTCGCGCGCTCGTGCCGTCGTGCTGTCGTGCTGTCGGGAGCTCGGCTGAAGACCCCTGGAAAGCAGCCCACTAGCCCGCAGTTCTCACACCTGCTCGTCACGAAGCGGCGGAAGGGCCGGCCTGAGTGCGTTGCGCCACGCGTGACCCGCAGTCAAGCCGGATCATTGCGCGCCGATGCAGTAGAGGGGGTGTGAGTGCGGGCAAGAGCCTTATTGGCGCACTGAGAGGTACCTCTCGCATTAAACTGCCTAAATTCCCCCTGGGGCAAAACTCAGTCTATTTTGCCATTTGATGGGCTTGGTCGGCTTTCCAACAAGAATCGACACAAAAACTGCAAAAAAGCGAACGATCGCACGACGGCACGACAGCACGAAGGCACGGATACACAACCACCCGGCCAGCCTAAACCGTGTAGGAGAGAGGTGCTCCCTGCTTCTGGGAGCCTTTGGGTCGACAGAAGAGGGCGTCACCCTCCAGATAGATGGTCAGGGTCTGTTTTTCCTTCAATTTTCCTTGAATAATCAGCTCGGCGACGGAATCTTCGATGTAGCGCTGAATGGCCCTGCGCAGCGGACGGGCTCCGTAGGAACGATCGTGGCAGGTCTTGCGGATGATCCAATCTTTGGCTTCTTTCCTGAGATTGATCTTGATCTCCTTGGCTGCCACATTCTCGTTGACTTGTCTTAGAAGGAGCTCCACGATCTGGCGCAGATCCTCTTCGGTCAAGGACTCGAAAAGGATCACTTCGTCGAGGCGATTCAAAAACTCCGGATTGAAGAGTTTTTTAACCTCATTCATGATCAAGTCTTCCACCTTTTCCTGGCTCTCACCCTGTTGTGCGGAAAATCCCATCTGGGATCGATCCACCAGATAGCGGGCTCCGATATTGGAAGTCATGATGATGATGGCGTTCTTGAAATCAATGGTATTCCCATGGGAATCGGTCAACTGACCATCCTCATAAACCTGGAGCAGAATATTGAAGATGCTAAAGTGAGCCTTTTCGATCTCGTCCAGCAGCAGAACGGAGTAAGGATTCCGCTTCACCTGCTCGGTCAACTGCCCTCCTTCCTCATGGCCCACGTAACCCGGGGGAGAACCGATCAGCTTCGACACGGAATGCTTCTCCATATATTCGGACATGTCAAAGCGAATCAGGGCCTTTTCGCTGCCAAACAGTGCGAAAGCCAGTGCTTTGGCCAGTTCCGTTTTTCCCACCCCTGTGGGCCCCAGAAAAAGAAAGGATCCAACCGGCCGGTTGGGATTTTTCATTCCTGCTCTACTGCGACGAATGGCTCTGGCAAGCGCCGAGATGGCTCGATCCTGAGAAACCACTCTCTCGTGAAGTTGATCCTCCATGCGGAGCAGTTTCTCCATCTCCTCCTCGTGCAAAGAGGTGACGGGGATACCCGTCCAGCGTGAAATCACATGTTCCACATGCTCCTTTTCCACTTGGGGAGAGGTCCGTTTCCGGACATCCCAGCGCTCCTTGATGACCTGCAGGTTTTCGCGCTCCAGCAACTCTTCGTCTTTCAGCTGGGCGGCCCGATCAAATTCCTTGGCCAGAATGGCGTCGTCCATCCGACGGACGATGACCTTGAGTTTTTTCTGAAGATCACTGACACCCTCGGGAAGAACCGTGTTGGCAAGCTTCACTCGAGCACCGGCCTCATCCAGAACATCAATGGCCTTGTCGGGAAGGTAGCGATCGGTGATATAGCGACTGGACTGATACACGGCGGCATGCACAGCCTCGTCGGTGTACTCGACCTGATGAAACGCTTCGTAGCGGCCCTTGATCCCGTTGATAATCTCCAGTGTCTCTTCTTCGGTAGGAGGAGCCACTTTGATGGCCTGAAAGCGCCGCGCCAAAGCACGATCCTTTTCGATGGAACGCCGGTACTCATAGGGAGTTGTGGCCCCAACGCACTGGATCTCACCCCGAGAGAGGGCAGGCTTTAAAATATTAGCCGCGTCCAGAGAACCCTCCGCTGAACCTGCACCCACCAGGGTATGCAGCTCATCGACGAAGATGACGAAGCTGGGATTCTCCACCAACTCCTTCATGATGGCTTTGAGACGTTCTTCAAACTGACCTCTATACTTTGTTCCTGCCACGATCAACGAGATATCCAGTGCCAGCACTCGCTTTTCCACGAGCATGGAAGGCACTTCCCCTTTCACGATCTTTTGGGCCAAACCTTCCACGATTGCCGTCTTCCCCACACCCGGTTCTCCGATAAGCACCGGATTATTCTTGGTGCGCCGGCAGAGAATCTGAATCACGCGCTCGATCTCAGCATCCCGTCCCACCAGGGGATCCAGTACTCCGTTGATGGCTGCTTCGGTAAGGTCACGGCTGAACTCGGCCAGGATCAGCGACTCTTTGGACTTAGAAGGTGCGATCCGATCGCTGCTGGCCCCCGCCAGCTCCTCGCGCACACGCGAAAGCCTGAGACCGTTTTCATAGAGAATCTCACTCGCCAGGGACTTCTCTTCGCGCAACAAACCCAACAGGATATGTTCTGTTCCAATGTAGTTGCACATCAGCCGATCGGCTTCTTCGGCGGCATAAGTGAGGACCCTTTTAGATTCATCACTCAGCGGCAACTCTACAGAGGTGGAGATTTTCTCCCGCACGGAGCTGCGAGTCTCAACTTGTCTTCGGATGCTTTCGAGGGCGGCCTCGGGATGTGGGAAAAAACGGCTGCTAAGAGCTTTATCTTCTCTGAGCAGCCCTAACAGAACGTGCTCGGTTTCGATTCGTCGGGCACCTAGCTGGCTGGTTTCATAACGTGCAAAGAAGATGACTCGTCTGGCTTTTTCCGTGTATTTTTCAAACATACGACCGTTCCAACAACCTGTTCTTATCTTTTAACAGAAATTGCCTTCCTCCGGCAACTTGCAACAACAGCTGTGACGATAAAGATTTCCTCTGACATTAGACAAATCACAAAGAAGCTCCAAATCCTAAACCAATCACAAACGAATTCGGTTTAAAACAGTCCGCCTGAAGCCAGACTCAGAGGTTTGGAATTTGGAATTTGGAATTTACGGGAAATTAGTGATCCTCACTAATTTCCCGTTTATACCAACTTCCCTTCTTGAAGACTCATTTCCAATCCGCACAAGGCAGCCAGCTTGGGGTTATGGGTGACGATGATGGAGGTCAAATGATGACGGCTCTGGATCTCCAGAAGAAGCTCGTAGATCGCCTCTGCAGTGTGTTCATCCAAGTTGCCCGTTGGCTCATCCCCCAGCAGCAGCCCTGGTTTGCCCACCAGCGCACGGGCAACGGCAACCCGCTGTTGTTCGCCTCCGGACAGCTGTCCTGGCTTGTGATGAGCTCGATCGCTCAGGCCCACTTCATCCAGCAGGCCGCGTGCCCTCTGTCTGGCCTCAGAAAAAGGGACCCGCCGTAGCAGCAGTGGAAACATCACATTCTCCAAGGCAGAAAACTCCGGAAGTAGATGATGGAATTGAAAGATGAATCCGATTTCCCGATTGCGAAATGTGGCCAACTCCTGACCCGTTAAGCCAGTGACGTCTTCCCCTGCCAGGAAGATCTCTCCGGCGTCGGCTCTGTCCATGCCCCCAACGAGGTGAAGGAAGGTGCTCTTGCCTGATCCGCTGGCGCCGGTCACGGCCAACATCTGTCCCCGTTCCAGCTGAAGATCCAGATCGACCAGAATGTGGAGCTCCTCACTCCCAGACTGGAACGACTTGCAAAGTCCTTGAACCTTCAGGAAGTTATTCATACCTCAATGCTTCGACGGGATCCAATCGGGAAGCAGCTCCGGCCGGATACAAGGTGGCCAAAAAACTGATCAAGATCGCCAGAACCGACACCAGGAGCAGATTACCGGAGTTCAATTCAAAGGGTACGTAAGGGATCGCATAGACCTGCGCTTCAAGGCGAAACACCTGGTAAGTATCGAAGTACCAAACTGCTGCACTCCCCAGGAGATCGCCCAGAATCGTTCCCACCAATCCAATCGTCAAACCTTGCAACATGAAGACCGCCATGATGGTCCGAGTGGTCCCTCCCATAGCGGTGATGATCGCGATGTCACGACTCTTCTCCATCACCATCAGTGTCAGTGTTCCAACGATGTTGAGGGAGGCGACGAGAACGATCAGGCCAATGGCGATGAACATGGCCAGCCGTTCCAACTCCAGAGCCGAAAACAGGGGACGATTCAGTTCAATCCAGGTACTGGTCAGATAACCGGAACCGGCGATACTCTTCACCTGGGTGGCTACGGAGGGAGCCTCGTCAATATCCTGAATCCGCAACTCAAGGGTTGAGGCCTGGTTGGGAGCGAGTCCAAAGAAGTTTTGTGCGGCTTCAATGGAAAACAGGACCCAGTTTGCATCGTATTCCCAAAGACCGGACTCGAAAATGGCGATCACCCGAAACGTCTGAATGCGCGGCATCCGACCCAGCGGAGAAAGCTCTCCCTGAAGGCCCATGGCGCGGATATTTTCACCCTCAGCCACTCCCAGAGACTGAGCCAGATCGGTTCCTAAAACAACAGCAGGGATGGAACTCACTTGGTCAAAACTGTCCAGGCTGCCCTCGATGATGGTGGGAAAGAGATCGGAAGATTGCTCTGTTCTGCCTAGGTCTATCCCCTTGAGCATGACGGGTTGTTCGCGCACATCACTCACCAGAATAGCCTGACCATAAATGGTCGGAATGAGAGCCAGTACTTCAGGCATCTCACTGATTCGATCGGCCAGGGATTCATACTCGGAGATCGGTCCCGAACTGGCCCTCAACACGTTGACGTGAGAAGTGGCACCCAGGATCCGGTTCTGAAACTCTCCTCTGAAACCTGCGTTTAAAGCCAAGGCAATGTTCAGGGTCATCACCCCCGCCGTTACCCCCACCACCGAGATTAAAGTGACGACGGAGATGACCGCCTGCTTGCGCCCGGCTCGAAGATATCTCAGGGCCACAAAAAGCTCGAATCTTGTGAAGGACAAAAATCGCATGAGTCAATCGATTCAGGTAGTCCTGATTATGAATAGATTCTCGTCGCGGCAGTAGAGAATGTATGCATAGTCAGGACTTGGGCCTGAGATGTGGAAACAAAATCACCTCTCGAATGGAGTCCGAATCAGTCAACACCATGGCCAGGCGGTCGATCCCAACGCCCTCTCCGGCCGTTGGAGGCATTCCATATTGAAGAGCCTTCAGGTAGTCCTCATCCATCTCGTGGGCCTCGGAATCTCCATGGGCACGGGCCTCCACCTGTTCCTGGAAACGTTTTCTCTGCTCTTGGGGATCATTCAACTCACTGTAAGCGTTGGCAATCTCAAGTCCGCCAATGAATAGTTCAAATCGCTCAGCGAAGCGGGGATCTTCATCCTTGGTCTTGGAAAGCGGAGAGAGCTCAATCGGAAAATCATAGATAAATGTTGGCTGGATGAGATGCTCTTCCACCACATGCTCAAACAGCAACATCAGCAGTTTTCCCCAATTCAGACTTGCTTCACATTCCAGGCCTGCCTTTTTCACCAAAGCACTCAACTGGTCTTGCTGACCAAGATTTTCAGTTGAAGGAACACTCTCTCCCTCCCAGAACTTTTGAATGGCTTCAATCATGGAATAACGGGCAAAATTCTTGAAGTCGATCCGATTGCCGTTAAATTCCACCTCGAGACCGCCGATAACCTTCTGAACGACCGTCTGCAGCATCTCCTCAGTTAAATTCATCAAATCCTGATAATCACTGTAAGCCTGATAAAATTCCAACATCGTAAATTCAGGGTTGTGCTGTGTGGAAATTCCCTCATTTCGAAAGTTCCGGTTGATTTCGTAGACCCGGTCAAAGCCTCCAACGATCAACCGCTTCAGATAAAGTTCGGGGGCGATTCTCAAAAACAAAGGGATACTGAGAGCTTCATGAAAGGTCTTGAAGGGTCGAGCAGTGGCTCCTCCCGCTACAGGCTGCATCATCGGGGTCTCAACCTCCAGATAGCCTCTCGATTCCAGAAACGTTCGCATCTGAGAAACGATGCGACCCCGGCGAACGAAAATCTCTCTCACATCCGGATTGGCCATCAAATCCAGGTAGCGCTGACGATAACGGATCTCCACATCGCTCAGACCGTGCCACTTCTCAGGCAGGGGCAGCAGCCCCTTGGCCAGAAAGTCCAGCTGCTCGGCCATGATGGTCAGCTCATCCGTCTTGGTACGAAACAGGGAACCTTGCACGCCGATGATATCCCCGATGTCAAACAAGCGGAAAAGCTGGTGATTTTCTTTTCCGACCCGATCCTGCCGCACATAGATCTGGATCCGCTCACCTGAGCCCTGGAGATCGGCGAAGCCGGCCTTTCCATGACCTCGGAGATTGACCAGCCGACCGACCGTCTGCACAGACACCTGTTCCTGCTCTAACTCCTCTCTCGATTTTTCGGAATATTCGTGTACCAGCTCAGCCACAGTATGGCTCAGCTCATATTTGTGAGGATAAGGATCATGTCCGAGCGTGCGGATTTCTTCCAGCTTCAGAGAGCGCTGCTCGATGAGATCGGTTTTGTCACCCATGCTGACCTTCCTTTACGGACCGATCTTCCATTTCCTTGCGAATGGCATCCAGAATACCATTGACGAATGGGGAGGACTCGGCGGTGCTGAATCTGCGGGCGATTTCTATGGCCTCATCAATCACCACAACATGAGGTGTCTCGGTATAGAGGAATTCACTTATCGCCACCCGCAGAATATTCCGATCCACGGCAGCTATTCGCTCCAATCGCCAGTGTTGGGCATGCCGACGAATCAGTTCATCGATGTGGGATCGGTTTTCAAGGGTTGTCCTGAATAAAAGCTCGGCAAATTCGCGATTTCCCGGATCGGCTGGATTGACCTTCCAGAAAAGCTCTAAGACTTCCTCCGCTGCGACCTCATTGAGATCCTGCTGAAACAGCAACTGCAAAGCCAACTCACGTGCCTTCCTCCTGCTACTCATGGGAGGGACCCTGACCACCTGACCGGGAGAAACCCTGACCGTTGTCTCCTCATTTGCCGTCCGCCTCCAGGTCCTTCATCAGATTGGCCATTTCAACGGCACTGATGGCGGCTTCACTTCCCTTATTTCTCTTTTCGTCGGCTCGAGCCAGGGCCTGTTCCATGGTGTCGGCCGTGATGATGCCAAAGGTTACGGGAAGATCGTATTTCAGGGCGACTTCGCAAACTCCGTTACTGACCTGCAAGCAAATGTAGTCGAAGTGGGGTGTCTCCCCCCGAATCACAGCCCCAAGGCAAACAATCGCCTCCAATTTTCCCGTCTGTGCTAGTCGCTGGGCCGCCAGCGGAATTTCAAAGCTTCCCGGCACCCGCACCAGAGTGATGTCTTCATCGACAACGCCCGCTTCCTTTAACGTGTCCAAGGCTCCGCCCAGCAACCCCTCCGTGATCATCTCATTGAACCGACTGACGACGATTCCGATCTTTAATCCCTGGGACTCGGTTTTCCCGACAAACTCTTTCACGCTTGGGAATCCTCACTTTCCCTTAAATTGCGGCTTCCTCTTTCCTATAAAAGCTTGGGTGCCCTCTTTCATGTCTTCCGTGGCACAACAAAGGCCAAATAATGAGGCCTCCAACCGTGTCGCTTCCTGCAGAGGCATGTCCAGCCCACTGTTGATGGCCTCGAGGGAATATCGCACCGCCAGTGGGCCATTGGCCAGTATCGCCGCTGCCAATTTTCGACACCGTGGAATCAAATCCTCCCGGGAGACAACCCTGTTCACCAGCCCGATTCGCTCCGCTTCCTGGGCGCCAATACTCTCTCCGGAAAGGACCATTTCTATAGCCCTTCCCTTGCCCACCAACCGAGGCAATCGCTGGGTTCCACTGTAGCCGGGAATCAATCCCAGCTTCACTTCGGGCAGGCCGATTTGAGCACTCTCAGCAGCGATGCGGATATGACAGGCTAAAGCCAGCTCACAGCCACCTCCCAGACAAAAGCCATTGATAGCGGCAATCACCGGCTTTAGAAAGTTCTCAATCGCCTCCAAGAGCCCATGTCCTTGACGGGACATGAGCCTGGCCTCCAGGGGACCCAGTTGAACCAGTTCCTTAATATCTGCGCCCGCTACGAAAGCCTTTTCCCCTGCACCCGTCAAGATGACTGCTCCTACATCATCCTCCGTCAATCTTTTGAGAAAAGCCTCTTCCAATTCCTCCATCGTCGTCTGGTTCAGAGCATTCAAAACCTCCGGCTGATCGATCGTGACCAGAGCAATCCGATCCTCGATTTCAATTTTCAGGTTCCTGAACTCAGGCACTTCTCAAACCTCTTCCTGATTATACTCAAAGAGCTTCATACCCCTACCCATATAGTGCAGCCCCGAGATGACGGTTAGGGCAGCCGTTAGATAGAAGACGGAGCCCCAAAGAGGCATGCCGATGTTCAAAGCGTTTGCCACCAGCACCATAAACACGGTCAAGAGTTGCAAAAACGTAGTCGCCTTTCCATAGATGGAGGGAGAAAACAGGTGTCTTCCCATGGTCAGGTTGATAATGACCACGCTCACCACCAGCAGGATGTCACGGCCAATCACCGTGATGGTCAACCAGAGAGGAATCTTCACACTCAGCTCAACAGCGTTGCGTGAAAGTAGGATGAAGCAACTGACCAGCAGTAACTTGTCGGCGATCGGGTCCAGAAAAGCACCAATGGAAGTATTCTGGCCAAACTTCCGAGCAATGAAGCCATCCAGCAAGTCCGTTACGCCGGCCAACATGAAAACAGCCAGAGCGCCAACAACGTAATCGTACACTACCAGCAAGACCAGGAGCGGCACGAAGGCCATACGTAAGATGGTGAGTTGATTTGCTGAGATCATGGGGGGAACCCTGACAAGCTGACCACCTGACCTCCTGACCAGCTGACAGCTATCTCCTGTTTTCTAATTTGTGACTTCCTCTATTCTTTGTTCTGCGCACAAAACGTATTATCCTCAGACTGTTGTCTTCTGTTTCTTCAGGAACTCGTCGACATAGTTTTCCACGTCTTCCAAGGTGGCTTGCCTGAGCACATCCTCCACCAGGGCACCTGCCTCAATACAGGAAGTCTCCCTGAGCCTGCCCTTGACCCCGGGAATGGCAAAGGGGCTCATGGATAAATGCCGGAAGCCCATTCCGATAAGAAGACGGGCATAGGCAGGATGGGAAGCAACTTCACCGCAAACCAAGGCCATCACACCTTGTTCCGCCGCCACCTGGGCGACCCGACAAAGACTCTTCAAAACAGCAGGATGTAAGGGATTGAACAGGTTGGCGATGCGGTCGTCCGTTCTGCTTGCCGCCAGGGTATACTGGACCAGATCGTTGGTGCCGACTGCAAAGAAATCAACATGTGAGCAAAGCGTCTCCAACATGATGACAGCCGCAGGGACCTCCACCATAACACCGACTTCAATGTCTTCATTCAGGACAACACCCTCTCCCAGAAGTTCCTCTTTAGCCGCTTGAATGAGTCGTTTGGCCTGGATGACTTCATCGACGTCGGAGATCATGGGGAGAACGATTTTCAGGTTACCGTAAGCACTGCCTCGCAAGATGGCCCGGATCTGATCCCTATAAATGTCCGGGTACTGCAAGCTCAGACGAATGCCCCGCAAACCCAACGCACTGTCGGTTTCCCCCAGGATCGAAGAGAAATAGGGATGTCTTTCCCCCCCGAAATCTACGGTTCGAATCAGGGCGGGCCGGTTTCCCACCACTGTGGCCAGATTTTTGTAAATCTTGAATTGTTCCTCTTCACTCACAGGCTTCTGTTTGTCCTTCATGTAAATGTATTCTGAGCGAAACAATCCGATTCCCCCCCCACCGAGTTTCATTCCAAGCGGTACTTCACTGTCGATTTCAGCATTGGCATACAAGAAGATCCTCTCGCCATCGGAAGTCAGGCATGGAGATGTGTCTCCCACCAGCTCCTGTTGACGTTTCTTCTCTTTCCGGACTCGAGCTTCGGAGCTTCTGATTTCCTTTTCAGAGGGTTGGACTTGGACCATTCCTGACGTCCCATCCACAATGAGCGTGTCCCCTGTGCGGATCACTTCCTTCAAGTTTTGAATGCCACCTACCACGGGAATTTGATAGGACCGGGCGATAATGATGCCGTGGGAAGTCGTTCCCCCTTTTTTCACTACCAAGCCTTTGATGCGCTCCAAAGGATACTCCACCAGAAGAAAGAGGCTGGCCTCAGAAACCACCAGAATCAGATCCTCCGGCAAACCGTCGTGATGTGTACCGAGTTCCATGAGATTGAAGATCAGGCGTTGCACGACCTCTTCCACATCGGAACCCCGTTCCCTAAAGAAGGGGTCTTCCAGGGAGCGATAGACGGAAATCCAATTCTCCGCGGCTTCTCGAACCGCTCGCTCCGGGCTTTGTAGCTCTTCTTGAATCTTCCTTCCGATTTCTTCCATTAAGAGAGGATCTTCTAGAATCAGCAGATGGGCATCGATGATGTGAGAGTGCTCCTTTCCGAGTTCCGCCGCGAGTTTTTCTTTCGCCTTCTCCAGTTGACGGCGGGACTCCTTGAGGGCGGCATGAAGTCTTTTTAACTCGCTGGAGACTTCATCGGAAGCGATGCGAATCGGGTAAAAGGTCGCTATCTGCGGCTCCACTACATAGGCGGTGCCAATCGAGACTCCGGGGGAGAGTCCAACACCGGAGAGTTCCTGAGGAGAACGATCCCGGGTAGATTGGGTCATTTCTCTTCACCAAATCGGTTATCCACCAATTGCACTACCGCTCCCATGGCCGCCTCTTCGTCTTTTCCATCGGTCATCACCTGAATCTCAGTCCCCTGTGAGGCGGCCAGAAGCAGGATCCCCAAAATGCTTTTCGCGTCAACCTGCTCCTCAGTGTTGAGCCGGGACAACTTGATGTCTGACTCGAATTGGGAGGTCAGTTTCACCAGCTTGGCAGCGGCACGGGCATGCAGGCCCAATTCGCTCTGGATTCGAAGAGTTTTTCGAATCATTCTCCCAAAAGCTCGCTGGCAATGGAGATATGGCTTTGTCCCTGTTTCTTCACTTTCGTGACCAATTCTGAAAGCGAGTCACTGCCGGACTGATTGGCCAGCTTGATGACCATCGGCAGGTTAACGCCTGTTACGATTTCCAATTCATCTGTCTTTAGCAGAGGAAGGGAAAGATTCGAAGGCGTGCCGCCGAACATGTCTGTAAGAATGATGACACCTTTGCCCTGATCCACCCCTGAGACCCCCTGCTCAATCTTCTTCTTGGATTCGTTGACATCGTCATTCCAACCAATGGAAACCGCCGCCATATGAGAGACTTCACCCACGATAGCCTGTGCAGCAGAGACGAGCTCCTGCCCCAGCTGGCCATGCGTGACCACGAGCGCACCCACCAAAGAACCCTCAGCCCGCATTTCTCACACCCCCTCTACTGCATCGGCGCAATGATCCGGCCTGACTGCGTTGCACTCCGTCGGCCTCCTCAACGTACCCTACAGTACGTTTGCGGGGGCCTCGGTCGCGCGCCTTGCCAGCCCGGCCCTTCCGCCGCTTCGTGACGAGCAGGTGTGAGAATTCCGGGCTAGTCATTCGCTGTGTAGATCCCGATGAATCAGATTAACCTTGCGCCCTTTCTTTTTCAGGCGCTTCTGCAACTCATTGACCACCAGTACGGAACGGTGTCTTCCGCCGGTACAGCCAATGGAGATGGTGAGATATTTCTTACCTTCTCTCCTGTATTTGGGCAGCAAGTATTCTAACATATCGTGGATTTTGCCCAGGATTTCCCCAGTTTCCGACTTTTCCAGCATATATTCGGCCACATCAGGATCATTTCCCGTCTGCTCTTTCAGAGCGGGAACGAAATAGGGGTTGGGAAGAAATCGTACATCAAAGACCAGCTCGGAATTGTGAGGAATCCCGTTCTTGAATCCAAAGCTGACCAGGGAAACGTTCAGGACCTCCTGCTTGTCCGTCTGCTGGAAGTTCTGGTAGATGAAATTACGGAGGTCGTGAACCGTAAAATCACTCGTATCAATCAGCAGGTCGGCCAGAGCCCGGACACTGGAAAGCTTGTCTCGTTCCGCACGAATGCCTTCGAGCAGTGTCTTGCCCTGGGCCAGCGGGTGAACGCGTCGGGTTTCACCGTATCTCCTTGCCAAAACCTCTATCGAGGCATCAACGAAAATCATCTTGGCATTAGTATGAAGCCGCCTGATCTCACCAAAGAGCTTTTCGAAGCCTTCCAGCGGCTCCCTGAGTCGAACATCAATAACAATCGCTAATTCCCGGATCTCACCCCCTGATGCTTCGGACATCTGGATGAGACGAGAGATCAAAGAGGTGGGAAGATTGTCGACGCAGAAATACCCTAAATCTTCAAAGGCCTTGGAAGCGGTACGCTTTCCCGAGCCGCTCATCCCGGTAATGATGACAAGCGATTGTAGTTTCACAAGCGCCATGCTTCATCGGAAGAAGACCGAGGCTGTTTCAGGCGTGCATCCAATCGTTTGAAGAACTCTCCGGAGGGACTGTATCCCTGGCTTTTCAACATTTGAAGTCGTACGGCAACTTCCACCAGCGTGGCCAGATTTCTGCCCGGTGCCACGGGCATCGTGATCAGGGGAACCGAGACATCCATCAGGGCGTATTGCCGCTCATCCAGACCCAGTCGATCGTATTCCTCCTCAGGATTCCATCGCACCAGATCCATGGCAATATCGATGATTGTTCCTGGACTCAACACCGAAATCCCAAAGAGTTCCTTAATGTCGACGATTCCCAATCCGCGCAGTTCCATATGAAACTGGAAATCGCCGGGACCGGAACCCATCAGCTGGCCGGAACCGAATTTTCTAATGACGATCAAGTCATCGCTAACCAACCGGTGACCTCGCAAGATCAAATCTAAGGCGCACTCGCTCTTTCCAATCCCGGAGGGCCCCATGAGAAGAAGCCCCAGTCCATAGACTTCCATCAAGACTCCATGAATCGTGGTCCTCAGGGCCAGCTGTTCTTCCAGAAAACCGGTGATTTCGGTGATGACTATCGAACTCAAGGCTTCGGCCTCAAAGATCGGCACTTTATTGGACTCGCAGTTGCGCAGGAGGGCAGCCGGAGCTTTTAGCCCTGCGGTAATCACCACACAGGACAAATTCCGGGCAAAGATTTGCTTGATGGCTTTGGTTCGATCTCCCGTGGACAAAGTCTTGAGGTAGTGGAGCTCCGTCCGGCCGACCAACTGTACCCTTCCCTCATGTAGGTAGTCGACATAACCGGCCAATGCCAGTCCCAGCTTCTGAATTCGCGGGGCAGTAATCAGGTTATCCAGGCCATCCTCACCACCCAGAAGGGTAAGCTCCAGACGTGGGCTCGATAACTGACTCAGTTCCCTGACGGTGGTGGTTGGCTTTGGCGGCTTCGTATTTTCAGAGGCCATCGAAACACACTAAAAGAGCACGGCCATCTTTCGCTCGCGGGATCCAGGGATGTGCAGCTGATCGCGATACTTGGCTACGGTCCTTCGAGTGATCTGAATTCCATCCTCGTTCAAGAGTCTGGAGATCTTCTGATCCGAGAGAGGTTTCAGGGTATCTTCGTTAGCCAGGATTCCTTTGATTTTCTCTTTTACTTGCACCACGGAAAGGTTCTCACCGTCGGAGTTTTCGATTCCGCTGGTGAAAAATTTTCGGAGCTCCATGACACCCTGCGGGGTATGGGCGTGTTTGTTTGCCACAACCCTACTGACGGTCGAAGAATGTACACCCAGTTCTTCCGCTACATCCTTGATCAACATCGGTTTGAGATAGGGAGCTCCGCCATCCAGAAACCCCGCTTGTCGCTTCACAATGGCTACGCAAGCTCTATAGATGGTCTGCTGACGTTGATCCACACTTTTCAGCAATTCCATCGCCGAGCGAAAGCGCTCTTTAACAAAACTCTTAGTTTCCTTGGAAACGTCTTTTTTCTTGAGCATTTCACGATAAGCGCGGCTCAACCGTAGCTTGGGCAAGCCGTCATTGTTGAGAGAAATTTCGTACTCATCCCCCACCTTGTAAATATGAACATCCGGCTGAATGTAGACCGGACTTTGAGTACTGTACTTCTGACCCGGCTTGGGCGAAAAACTTCGGATCGTTTTCATGGCTTCCGCGATCTCTTCCAGGGCGCAGCCGATTTGCTTGGCAAGTTCCCGAAATTTTTTGGCCTGAATCAATGGAAGGTGATCCTGCACAAGTTTTTCGGTCAGGGATCCCCCAAATCCGGTGGCTCGAATTTGGATCAGCAGACACTCCTGCAGGTTCCGGCTCCCTACGCCGATGGGATCCAGGCTCTGGACTACTTGCAAGGCTTCTTCAACCTTCTCCTCTGGAACCTTCAGGGATTGTACAATCTCCTCGACAGGAAGAATCAGGTAGCCGTCTTCATTGATATTGCCAATGATGAAGTAGCAAATATTAAGAACCTCCGAGTCCACTTCAGTCAAGTTCAGCTGCCAGTTGAGATGATCGTTCAATGTGGAAGGGGTAGCCAAAAACAGTTCAAAGGAGGGCTGTTCATTCTTACCTTCCCACTCACGGGTGCGAAAACTGGGGCTCAGGTACTCACCGAAAAAATATTCATAATCGAAGTCTTCGTACTCTTTCGTATCGTCTGAAGTCTCTTTTTCGGCTTCTCCTCTTTCGGCACCTTCAACTTCCGGTTGTTCTGCAATTTCCTCTAATACGGGATTTTCGCCCAGCTCCTGGTTCAGGAGATCGGAAAGCTCTAATCGGTTCAGGGTGAGGAGTTCAATTTTCTGCAACAGCGACGGTGTCATCACCAACCGCTGCGAGAGAGTTAATCCTAAACTCGGCCTTAAATGGCTTCTTTTGCTCATCGAGACGTTCTAAAACCGCTAACACAACACGACGGAAAACTCACAGCCTCCTCACTGTGTTATCCCTGTAAATCAGTATAATCTAAAGTTTTCACCCAGGTAAACTTTGAGTACCTCGATATCGGAGGAAAGCAGATCAGGAGTTCCCATTCGAAAGATTGCTCCCTCGTTGATGATGTAGGCCCGGTCTGTGATTTTCAGGGTTTCCCGTACGTTATGATCGGTGATCAGGACGCCAATGTTCTTGGACTTGAGTTGAACAACGATGCGCTGTATCTCCAAAACGGCCAGCGGATCGATTCCCGCCAAAGGTTCATCCAAGAGAATGAATTTCGGTTTGATCATCATGGAACGAGCAATCTCAAGACGTCGGCGTTCACCTCCCGAAAGGGTGTAGGCCAAACTTTTTCTCAGGTCAGCGATTCCAAATTCCTCCAGTAATTCGCTAACCGATTGATCCGCCATTCCCGGCGCAAGATCCAGTGTCTCGGCAACGGCATAGAGATTATCCTCCACGGAGAGTTTCCGAAATACAGAGGGTTCCTGGGGGAGATAACTGATTCCTCGTCTGGCCCGCAAGTACATAGGCAGGGAGGTAATCTCCTGGCCATTCAAGTGTACGCTGCCGCTGTCCCGGAGTCGTCAGACCGACAATCATGTAAAAGGTGGTGGTCTTTCCGGCGCCATTGGGCCCCAGCAACCCCACCACTTCTCCCGAGGAAATCGTCAAGCTGACATCGCTGACTACTCTTCTTCCGCGATAAGACTTATCGAGTTTCTGGGCTTCCAGCGTGAGAGAGGACTCTTCCGGGCTCATGGCTTCTCAGGAGTAGCGGGATCTTCAATCAAGAGTCTTTCATCTCCGATGAAGAAGGTGAGTTGACGACCGGTGACCGTGTCCTTGTTACTATCAATGACCCGGGCGGGATCTCCGGTCAGGACAATCTTTTCCTGCAACGGATAATGTACCGCTTGATCCCCGTGGGCGCTTCTATCTTTTTCCGTAACCTCCACACCTCCCCAGGCCACAATTTCTTCGAGCTGGTTCTGATCGGCTGTCGCAAAAACGAAGTCCACGAAGGGAGCATCGACGATCAGATCGTCTGTTTTGACCCGGACATTTCCTTTGTATCGTGCTCGAAGGTCGGCGCGCTTGTAAAGCAGGTGGTCGGCTTCCACCCTATACACTTTCTCCTCGGTTGGGCTCTCCTGGATCAGGAAGCTCTCTACGGTCTCTTCCACCACCAGTTGCTGCTCTCGATGATTGTAGCGCACGGTGTTCCCTGTGATGGAGTTGGATTGTTGCACGATTCTCGGATTGGAATAATAGTTGATCCACCCCCCCTTCGGATCGGCCTCCATACGACCCGAGGTGATGACAATCGGACCGTCCCCTTCTCGAAGGAAGCTTCTCACCTGCCCAGAGGCGCTCACCTCGCCGGTCTGCGGATCCACCTCGAGTCGCTCGGCTCGGGTCTCCATCGGTGACGCGCCAGCGCCGCTGTTTGCATCCATGAACTTGAGTATCGGGCTCTGTCCCGTCATGGTCACTCTTTGGCTTCCGGGATCATAGACGGCTTGATCCGACTGCACATCAATAGTGGCAGGAGTACCCTCCCAGAAGTGGAAATGACCCGACTGGATGGCCCGCTCCATCTTCTCGTCCTGATAAGAGACCTCCAGCCGCTGACTGCTCGTGTATCTGGATTTCCCCTGATCGATTGATTCCAGAGTCACCCCCCCTTGGGCCGTCATGTGATCCAGAAGACCCTGCCGATAACGGATATCGATCAAAGTGGCTTTCAAAACAGCTTTCTCGTCAGGGCTCACCCTTTCCATTTGGCTGTCTCCCCTGCTCACAATGCGTTGAGGAACCCCTTCCAGGTAGCTCACATCCACAGATTCCCGAGCCGAGAGATGACGATAACCCTGCGCGTCATCCAATCTCAAGTCCACATTTTCAGTGGCTTTGGCCTGCTCAATCTCTTGAGTCGGCCCCAAGCGCAGGCTCAATGCCTCACTACGCAGTCTTTCCTGGAGCGAGGCCTGAGAATCGGACTTTCGGGTGACCGACACCTGCCCTTGCAGATCGAGTTGCTGTAACTGCTCCCCGTTTTCGGAAAAGCGCCCTTCCATCTGGTTGGAGTTGGACTCCTCAATTTCCAGGGTAGGAGACTGAAACCGCACCTCCCCCTGAGCTGCAAATCTCTCCAGGATCAGCCTCTGAAAGTTCCCTGTCCTGCTCGGGAAAACGATAATCTGATTCGCCTCCAGTAAGTAGTGCCTCCCAGGTAGCTGCTCCGAGTAGACGGCTCTTTGAGCGGTCCTGGGCTGCTGGGCCAGAACTTCAACAGAGTCCGTTCGGCCTTCAGCAGGATTGAAGAGCACATTGATCTGATCACCCGATAGTGATTTTGAGGCAGCAGATTCGAGGCGGGCCCGACCCGAGCTGAGGATTTTTTGAATTCGGTTTTCCGGGGTCAGAAAAACAATCATCTGATCTGCCTTCAGATCGGTCTCACTCCCTGAGATCAAGGCCTCCCCACTGAGGGTAATTTTGCCCTCCGAAAGCAAATAGACGGCCCGAGAAGCCTCCCCTTCGATCGGACCTGAGTCGGAATCGGTCATCAAGTGCAGTCCCTTTTCCACTTGAAGCTCCCGTCGGGGAAAGAGATAGTTCAGGGACTCGCCATTTCCCTCGATATTTCCCTTCTTGAAGCGAAAACTGCGTTGGATCACGGCACTTTCCTGAGCAAGGTCGGCACGGAGCTCATCTGAGAACACCTCGGTGCCATCGGCCAACTGAATGGTGGCATCGCCGGAGAACTCAATCTGCTTTTCCGGGATGCGATAGACCGCTTCTTGAGCCGAGATGACATCGGAAGGCTCCTCGCCTTCGTCATAATAAGTAAAGGTCACATTCTTCAGCGTGTGAACCTGGCTGACCGTTTCGGTGCTGGTCTCCGCGTAAACCGTAAACACCGTCTTTCCGCTCTTGTGCTCGGTGTATTCAAACTGTGTGGTCTGGCGGCTAATGTCGGCTGAGAGAATAGGGACGTCAGGAAGGACCCTCCCTTCCTGGCGGCGGGAGAGAAAACTCCAAACGATGGCCGCACCCGCTATAAGGATGCAAAAGAGCAAGAGGAGGCGAACGACCTTGGAGAGGTTCATAGAGCTTGTCTGGAATCGAAATGTGAAGCACCTTTAGACAATGACCCTTACCAACTCAGGATTTTAACACTTTAGGGCCGAGCCTCTCGCCAAATCGGGCAAATTCAGAGCATTTACCGCACCCTGGGCGCGCCCGCTCTTTCAGATAAGTGGTTTACTGGTCTATCATGGGCCGCAGTTGAATCGATCTGAATGAACCAGAAGAAGAGGAGTCAGGAAATGAAATGTAGAATTCTTGCGGTGTTGGTGCTCATGTTTGCTCTGAGTCCACGGGCGGTGGCCCAGGACTACAAGATGGAGCTCACCGGCTTCTTTGGCTACACCTTGAGTGAAGGAATCAACTTTGGTCCCGATAACATTAGCGGTGGCTTACTCATCGACAAGATCACTCCCACGAGTGGCCCTACCTGGGGTTTTCAGGCGGATCTTTTGGCCGGTGAAATGAACGGCTTCGGGTTTCAATTCAGCGAACAATGGAGCAAGATGGAGTTAAGCGCTGCGGATGGACAGAAAGTGGAAATCACGGACATGAGTGTTCGAAACTACCACGGCATGTTTACCTTTAACTTTGGGGCACCGAATGACCCCCTCAGACCCTTCCTTTTCATTGGATTGGGAATGACCCAATACTCTCCCAACGACATCCAAGGAAACAGTGTCGATAGCAAGAGTAAATTTTCCACCACCGGGGGAGGCGGCGTGAAGTTGTTTCAGACTGAGCATCTGGGAGTCAGGCTTACCGGTCGCTGGACTCCCACTTACATCAGATCAGATCCCAGCGGCTTTTGGTGCAGCCCCTACTGGGTAGGCGGTGTCTGCTGGATCATCGAGGAACCCAATTACTCTCACCAGTTCGAATTCAGCGGGGGCCTGATTCTTCGTTTCTAGGGCAGCTGCATATCACGGATGGTCAACAACAACTTGTCTTTTCCCAGGTAATTGTCCCGGCTCATGGTGTAGGCTAAATCCACTTGAGAGCCTGCCGTAAGGGTATCCGCAAGAGCACCATTTTTCCACCAGATGGCGTCCACCCGAGAGCCATTGCACTGGACCTGCAACTTCAGGTGCTGGTCCTTCAGGACCCAGGGCCCGCCCACAACGCTCATCCTTTTTGATGCAAATACCGGGACCGGGTTTCCCCTACCGAAAGGAGCCAGTTGCTCGACCGCTTCGTAGAGGGGGAGGTTCACCTGCTGGTTGGAGAGAAGACTTTCAATACGGAGGGAAGGAACCAGATTCTCGGAAAGCAGCTTCTTTGAGGCATGGTCTTCCAGTCGGCGAGCCAGTTCATCCACTTTACCGGGTTTGCAAAACTCTTCACCCAACCGGCAGCCCACTGCCTGAGCATGTCCGCCATATTGTTCGAAAAGATCACGACACTCATCGAAAACCTCAAGCAGGTTGAACTCGGGAATACTTCTTCCCGAGCCCTGAGCAAAGGAATCCTCAATGGACAGGACCAGCACCGGACGATAGAAGCGTTCCGCCAGTCGGGCGGCTACGATTCCTATAACCCCTCGATGCCAGTGCCGTCCAGCCACCGTCAAAAATTTGCCGTCAAAGGCTTCGGGGTCCTGCTTTAGACGATCTTCAATCTCACTCAAAATACGCTTTTCTTCCTGCTGCCTGAGCACATTCTTGTGGTTCATTTCCTGCACGATGGCCTGGGCATCGCCCTGATCATCGACACTGAACAGATCTACGACCTCACGACCGTCACCCATTCGGGTCACCGCATTGATGCGCGGCGCAAGCCTGAAGCCCACATCGGAAAAATCGACTTTCCCCTGGATCCCGGCACCACTGAGGAGCGCCTTGAGCCCGGTATTTTGCGGATGGGCCAATCCTTCCAGACCGAAGCGAACCAGGATTCGATTTTCTCCCACCAGAGGAACCACGTCGGCGATGGTTCCAATAGCCACCAGTTTCAGAAAATGGCGGATGACTCCTTCTCTGCCGGCGGTTCGAAAAAGGGCTTGAACCAGTTTGAAAACCACTCCTACCGCAGCCAAATTCTTGTCCGGATAAGCGCAGTCCTCGCGGTGGGGATTCAGTATGGCATAGGCATTGGGATAGGAGCTATCGGGCAGATGATGATCGGTGACGATCAGGTCGAGTCCTAACTCACGGGCCACATCCGCTGCCTCAAAGGCCCGTATCCCGTTGTCAACAGTGATGATCAGACGATACCCATCCTGAGAAGCCTTCTTCAGGACATCCTTCTGAACGCCATATCCTTCTTCCAGCCGCCGGGGCAGGTGAAACCCGACCGAAGCGCCCAGCATTTCCAGGGCCCGCCTCAAGACTACGGTAGAGGTAATGCCATCGACATCATAGTCCCCATAGATCAGTACCTTCTCTCCCTGGTCCCGGGCTTGAAGAATACGATCAACCACACGATCCATATCTTTCATCAAGTACGGATCATGGAGGTCTTCAATGCTGGGTTTGAGGAATTTCCAAGCCTGATTAGGATCCTCAAACCCCCGCTGAAGCAGCAGATGAGCTACCAGAGGGGGAATCTCCAGCTGAGTGGAAAGCGCTTGGATTTGCTCAGGAAAACTCGAGAGAACACTCCAGTGAAATTTCACCTGGGAATTCTATCAACCACCTCTGACCGGCGGCCAAAGGCCGCCGGTCAGAGGAAATCCAAAAACCCAAATTCAAAATCCCAAACCACCGGCCTTCGGCCGGCGATCAACCTCTTCGCTGCACTAGCCGGTCGTATTCTTCCTTGATCAACTCGTAGTGTTCCTCTTCCTCGGCGGCAAACTGCAGGAAGATGTCTTTGCCCTTGGTGTCATTGAATCGATCGCCATAGTCGGTGAAGAATCGGCAGGCTTCCATCTCCATCTTCATCGCCAATTCAAGAGCATCGACTTCGCGAATGTTGGTTTTCAGTTTTTCCTTGACCTCAGTCCGGGAGGGAAAGATGTTCTCCAGGGCTTCGTAATCGAAATGCAAAAAAACAGGCGCCGACAGCAGGTTCCTGTCCTTTTTCATGAGCCGTTGCCACTCTTTTTGCAGTCGACTGAGATGTCCCTTTTCTTCATCAAGCATCTTGAGAAAGGTTTTTTTGGTGGGCCCGTGAGTGACGATTTGCGAGGCGGTCTTGTAGAAGTTCATCCCTCTTCTTTCGGTGGCCATAGCAATTTTTAGAGCGTCTCGCGCAAAGACCAAATCGGAATCCACTATCTCCTGGCTGGTTTTCTGCTTCTTTTGACAGTCCGGACAGACTCCGAAGATTTGCAGATTATGGCCTACCGGCTTGAAGCCGTACTCGGAAGTGATTTCTTCGTGAAGGCGTTCCTCGTCAGGGCTCAGAAACTCGATCGTACGGTCACACTCGACGCACACAAGATGATGATGGTGAGGGCGCTTGTAGGTATGCTCGAATCGGGTAGGTCCGTCATGAAGGACGGTTTCCCGGGCCAGTCCACAATCGGCCAGAGTCTTCAAGGTTCTGAAGACGGTCACAAAGCCGATCTTCTCATCCTTCTTCTTGACTAGTTCGTAGAGCTCTTCCGTGCTCAGATGGCCCCCTGCCAACAGGAAGCTCTCCACCACCAACTGGCGCTGGCGGGTCATTTTCAGGCCGCCCTTCTTGAGGTATTGGGAAAAAACCTCCAATTCCTCTTCGATGGCCTGGGATGTTTCTATTTCCGAAGACTGGCCCATTTAAGGCAATTCTAGCAGCTTCGAGACATTCATCCAAGGAGAGGAATCGCGAGTGGCAAGAACCTCCGGAATGTAGGAGGCACCTCAGGTGCCGAACGGTCACAAACCGCCCCAGAGTTTCGGATTCGGCACCTGAGGTGCCTCCCACATTCCGGAGATCCCTGCCTCATTGAGGAGTGCCTCCTACATTCCGGAGGTCTTTGCAATCCTGACGGTCCCGGCGAGAGCTCTACCGAGAAGCTTCCACATCCCGGGCGGCCTGACTGAGAGGGGCCATCCTCTTCGTTTCTGTGTTCACCGACCAGATCAGATGGACCAGCTCTCCATCGGACTGGCGCTTGACAACCAGATCGATCCAGGACTCCGGTGGATCGTCCTTAACCGGTCGCCAGTCTTGGAATTCGAACTCGGAAATCTTGTTCCCGATCAGCTCACCGGCAATCTCCGATGTAGCCCTCAAGAGATCGTAGGCACCTTCGTTAAAGGAGTTCTTGGCCAGGATAACGGCTTGAGTGGGAGCCTCCTCTTCTTCCTTCCCCAGCGCAGGGGGTTTTCTATCCAAAAAAAGTACCCCCCCCTCTTCTTCTCCGGCCCCACCAATAGTGACCCGCCCGGTTGGAATCACGGTGCGGGTTTGGACAGCCTTGGGGGGAGGAGGAGGCAGTCGAAGGATCTCGGTTTGCCGGACACTGCTCCATCCCTCTCCCACCGAGGAAATCAGCTGTTTACGGCTTCGGTCGAAAATCAGCAGGAACACCACGAAAAAAAGCACTCCGAAAACCAGAACCGGGTACAGGACCTTCTTCCAGCTGGGTAGGGATGGTTCACGGAAACCCTGCGGTACGGCCTGGGCCAGCTGACGCACCAACTCGATCTGCTCATTCAGATGCTCGGAGCTGATCTCAGGCAGTTCGTGCTCCTCTACTGTTGTCTGACCTTCTTCCGGATCTTCCATTTACGACTTGGCTACCTTGCTTCTTTTTTCACTCTTTTTCTTCAAATATTCGTTGATGAAGGGATCCAATTGCCCATTCAAAACGGAATCGACATCTCCGATTTCCATCTTGGTTCGATGATCCTTCACCAGACGATAGGGGTGCAGCACATACGATCGAATCTGGCTTCCCCAGGCGATCTCGGCTTTATTTTCCTCAAGTTGATCCAGCTCTTTCCTCTTCTTCTCCATCTCCACTTCATAGAGTCTGGACTTGAGAATCTTCATGGCCGTAGCTTTATTTCGATGCTGGGAGCGTTCGTTCTGACACTGCACCACAATTCCGCTGGGCCCGTGAGTGATACGAACCGCAGAATCGGTCACGTTGACGTGCTGTCCGCCCGCCCCCGAGGACCGATAGGTATCAATTCTGAGATCCTTTTCGTCAATCACGATATCGATCTCTTCCTCAACCTCCGGAGTGACGAAGACCGAAGCGAACGAAGTGTGTCGCCGGCCAGCGGCATCATAAGGAGAGATCCGGACCAGCCGGTGGACCCCAATTTCCGGGGCAAGATAACCGTAGGCGAACTCCCCCTCCACCAGAAAGGTGACGGACTTGATCCCCGCTTCTTCACCCGCCTGGTAATCGGTGACTTCTGTGCGATAGCCGCGCCTTTCAGCCCAACGCAGGTACATGCGCAAAAGCATCGCAGCCCAATCCTGGCTCTCCGTCCCACCGGCCCCTGGATGGATGGTCACGATGGAATCGTTCCGATCGTGAGGGCCGGAAAGAAGAGTCTGCAGCTCGGTTTCCGACAGGCTCTTTTCCAGCCTGGAAAGCTCCTCCTGAAGATCGGAGGTGACGTCTTCACCCTCATCCTGCAGCTCGATCAAGGCGGCCAGATCACCCAGGGAACTTTGATACTCCTCGGCCAACTGAAGACTCTCTTCCAAATGGCTTCGCCGCTTCAAAAGTTGCTTTTGTGAATCCTCGGGGTTCCCCCAAAAGGCGGGATCAGCGATACGCACTTCGATATCCCCCAGCTCCGACCGTTTTCCCTCTACGTCAAAGATACTCCCAGAGGTGGGTGATGCGCTTTTTCAGATTATTGTAGTGTTCCTGAAGATCTTCCATAGTTCTTTCGAAAACGTCCCCAAAAAGCTACCAATAGTGTAGTTCCTATCAAGATTATATTAATCCATTCCCCTGTATAAGAGTAAATGGAACGGTAATTGTTCCCGGCAAGTTCGGTGATGAACATTCCCTCTTCGAAAAGTCCGATCTGCTGGCCCTGTCGGCCCCAAGGATCAAAGACCGTCGAATAGCCGCTGTTGGCACAGCGAAGAAGCGGTTTACGAGTCTCGATGGCACGAAAAGCGGCCATTTGGAGGTGCTGAGTGGGGGCGGCGGTGCGGCCATACCAGGAATCATTGGTAATATTCACCAGAACCTCCGCACCCAGGCGGACACACTCACGGCTGAGCTCCGGAAAGATCCCTTCATAGCAGATCAAGGTGGCAAAGCGAGTTCCCGAAATCTCTCCCACTCGGAGCTCCTCGCCGGGAGAGAAGCCGCCCACCTCCTGCACCAGCGGCTCAAAGAACAACCCCAGGTAGTCGGCCAGAGGCAGGTATTCGCCGAAAGGAACCAGGTGAGTCTTGTGATAGCGGTACACCTCCTCGCCCTGAGGGTCCAGAAGCACGGCACTGTTGTAGTAGTGGAGTTGAGGGTCGGTTTCAAGCACAGCGCTGTTAAAAAGTAAGTAGGCTCCATGATTTGAAGTCTGTCTCTTCCAGAAATGTGTGAAGTAAAAATCCTGCTCATAAAAGAAGGGATTGGGAGCCTCCGGGAAAATGACCCACTGGGCACCTTCATCTGCGGCCTGCTGGTAGTAGCCGGCCAGGGTCTCGAAGTATTTCCCTGCGTAGTGTTCCCTTCCCTCGGACAACCCGATATTGGGCTGGACCAGTGCTACTTTGAGGGCGGATCCTGAATCGGGCTGCCAATAGTAGACGCGGTATGCACCATACAGGTTGGCGGCTAGAAACAGCGGGACAAAGAGCACAAGGGGTCGGAAGGACTTGAACCACAGTACGCCCAGAAGTGCGGCATTGCCTGCCACGACCAGCAGCGAGACCAGATACACTCCACCCACATCCGCTATCTGTATCATCCAGGAGTAGGGATATTGGGAGTAGCCGAGCAGCGCCCAGGGAAATCCATTGAGGAGAAAATAATTCCGGCACACCTCCGTCAAGAGCCAGAACCCGGGAACACACAGCAGGGTCAAAGAAGTCGACTTCTCGGCCGTCCAACGGGTCAACAGAGAAAAGGGCAAAAGAACCAAACTCAAGAGGATCACCATGAGCAGGAAAGTCGGCAGAGCCGCCAGCCAGCTCAGATTCCCGTAAACCAACAAAACCCGGGGAATCCAGTACAAGACTCCGCCCAGGTATACCAGCGTCATGAGCCCATGGCCGATGAGCACCCACCGCCAGGCCGGTTTTTGTAAAAGAAAATAGAGATAGGGAACCAGAGCCACCCAGGCCAGGGGGAACAGGGGGTTGTAAAAAGAAAGCCAGAGTGCAATCCCCGAGATCAGGGACAGCAACCCACTATAAAGAGGACGTCTAGCCTGCATTTCTCACACCGAATCTACTCCGGCAGCGGATCTGGCCGCGCCTGCCGCGTTTCACTCGGTCGGCCTCCTCAACGTACTGCAGAGAGTACGTTTCCGGGGGCCTCCGTCGCAAGCCTTGCATCCACAACCATCTCCACTGCCTCGCTACAATCAGGTGTGAGAAATGCAGGCTAAAACTCAAGGGGTTGGACTCGCAACCAAAATTTTCCGGATGTAGGTAGAAAAGCCTTCCTGTCGAAGCAACTCGTTCTTCTCGGCGGCCTGCTGTGGGGTCTTAAACTCGCCCACCCAGACGCGATAAACCGGGTCTTCTGCCGTAGAATTCCGTACAATAGCAGAATGGCCCTTGGCTTCCAGGCGAACCAGCGTTTGCCGGGCATCCACCTCGCGGGTGAAGGCTCCCACCTGCACGGTATAGGCTTCAACGGCGCTGGTCTGGGGCTCTTCCACAGCGGCAGAGGTTTCTTCCCGGGTGACCTGCTCTGGAACAGGAGAGACTTCTTCGGACGGTCTATTTTCTTCTTCGATATCCTCGGGAACCGTCACCCTCTGGTAAAAGTCCAGCTCAGGTTCCAGACCCGGCTCCAGATCCTCAACAGGTATCTCGGTCAGAGGCAGGCTCGTATCGTTCGTTCCGGCCTCCACGAACTGATTCTTCCCGATGAAGAGTCCCAGAATATAGAAGGTGAAAATGAGCCCCACCAGGACGCCATAAAGCGTGATGGATTCCTGAGGGTTGAGTCTGCGCTTCATCCTAACCTTCTTTTTTAGGCTGCTTGGCGTCGCCAAAAAAGTGACTGATCATATCGATGGGTAGCGGAAAAACGATCACTGAATTCTGCTCCATTCCAATCTCCGTCAAAGTCGACAGATATCGAAGTTGTATGGTCAGGGGTTCTTTAGCCAACGTTGATGCTGCATCCAAAAGTTTTTGGGCGGCCTGAAATTCTCCATCGGCATGGATGATTTTGGCACGCTTTTCACGCTCAGCCTCAGCCTGTCTTGCCATCGCTCGCTGCATTTCCGACGGCAGGTCGACGGTTTTTACCTCCACCATCGAGACCTTGATCCCCCAGGGATCGGTCGATTGATCCAAAATCGTCTGCAACCGCTCGTTCAATTGCTCCCGCTTGCTCAGTAGATCATCCAGCTCCACTTCACCCAGGACCGACCTCAGAGTGGTCTGAGCCAGCTGAGAGGTGGCATAAAGATAGTTCTCCACGCTGACAATAGCTTTGTTGGCATCCACCACCCGGAAGTAAACGATGGCGTTGACCTTGACGGTGACGTTGTCCCGGGTGATCACATCCTGAGCGGGCACATCGAAGGTCACCGTACGCAGGCTGACTCTTTCGATTTGATCGATGGGCCAAAAAACGAAAATGATCCCCGGTCCCTTGGGATCGGGCAACAGCTTACCCAAACGGAAAATGACTCCCTTTTCATACTGCCGGAGAATCTTGATGGAAGAGACGAGATAGAGAAGTACGATGACAACAATAATCAATGTTGGTTGCATGTGTGCCTTCCTTTCCGAGAAGCCGAGCGATGGGACCCGGTTACTCGTCCGATTTTAAATCCGACTGCGGATGAGGTTCCACACTCAGGATCAGATTGGTCGATCCCAAGACTCGAACTTGAGTCCCTTCCGGAATAAGCTCATCAGAAACGGCTTCCCACCATTCCCCGCTCACGAAAACCTTACCCCCGGCTTGATCCACCTGAGAACGCGCCTGCCCAATGGCACCTTCCAGGGACCCTGTACCTGTGACTACCCTTGCCCGGTACGCCTGAATCGTCAGTCGCAACAGGAAGATCATAATAAAGGCGAATGAACCCGCTACGGCCAGGGCAGGTCCCAGTTGAATCCTCACATCCGGATTGGGTGCATCCACCAGAAGCAGAAAACCCAGAGTCATGGCCACAATTCCTCCAAAGCCAAAAAGCCCGAAACCCTGAACCTTCAGTTCGGCGATGAAAAGACCGAGGGCCAGAAGAATCAGCAGCACTCCAATCAGATTGATGGGCAGCAGCGAAAAACCCAGCAGGGCCAGAAGAAAACAGATTCCGCCCGCAATCCCGGGGACCATCAAACCCGGGTTGGTAAACTCCAAATAAAGCCCGAGCAAACCCACCACTCCTAAAAGCAGGGCCATATTGGGATCGGCTATGGTGGAAAGGACTCTCTGGCGAAACGTCATTTCCAGCAGTCTCACCTGCTGTCCCTGGGTGGCAAGGATCTGCTTCTCCCCACTGAAGCGGGTGATCTCTCTTCCATCCAGCTGCTTTAAAAGCTCCTCTTCATCCTCGGCAATAAGGTCGATGAGACCTCCCTCCAGAGACTCCCGAGCCGTATAGGCTTTGCTCTCCACCACGCCCTTCTCGGCCAGCTCATAGTTTCGGTTCCGCTCTTTGACAATGGCCCGCAGGTTAGCCAGGGCGTCGTTGGTCACCTTCTCCAGCATGGTCTCGTCTTCCATCCCGAACGGGAACACAGGATGAGCCGCCCCGGTGTTGGTGCCGGGAGCCATGGCCGCCACATCGGCGGACAGGAGGATGAAAAAGCCGGCAGAAGCCGCCCGTGCGCCTTGGGGCTGTACATAGCAGACAATGGGAATCTCGGAATTCAGGATTGTCTGGATGATTTCCTGCATGGACACCCCCAGGCCTCCTGGGGTGGACAATTCAATGAGCAGGAATGCAGCCTCTTGCTCCTCAGCTGCCTGGACGGCATCGGTAATGAATTCTGAGGTAATGGGATCGATGACTCCATCGATCTTGACCTTGAGAATTTCACCGTGGGCCGTGGAAACCGAAAGCACGAAAACCAGAAGAAAAATCTGTCTCATTTTAGGCTCATACTAGCACAGAGAGGCGCTTTTCGCCCGCTCTCGGCCGGGTTAGTGAGCCGTGCGCCCATGCAGGATGTCCACGGCGTGAGGCAGGACTTTTAAGACTGCCTGAAGAGATTGGGCAGCTCCTTTGGGACTTCCCGGTAGACTTAAGATCAGAGTTTCCTCTCGGGTTCCGGCTAAAGATCGCGACAGAGCTGCAAAATCAGTGCTGTCCAGACCCCGCAAGCGCATGAGTTCGGGCAGTCCGGCGATTTCCTTCTCCAGGAGGGGCTGGATGGCCTCAGGAGTGACATCGCGAGGAGCAAGGCCGGTTCCACCCGTGGTGACGATAAGATCGATCTGTGCATCCTGGCTGAGCTCCCGGACCTTTTTCTGAATCTCAGACAGCTCGTCGGGCACGATATGGGTACTGAGCACCTCCCACTGATTCTCCGTGAGCATCTCAGCAAGCTTTTGCCCGGAGGTGTCTTCCCTCTTTTCGTGATAGCAGCCGTCGCTGATGGTGATCACTGCGGCCTTCATTGACCGTAGCCCTCAATCCAGACTTCGCCATCCTCGTAGTGCTCTTTTTTCCAGATAGGGACAGTTGTTTTTAAGATATCAATGACAAAGCGACAGGCCTCGAAGGCATCACTCCGATGAGCGGAGGAAACCGCAATAAATACGCTGCTTTCGCCGATCTCCATTCGTCCTACCCGGTGGACGATGGCCATGCCGTTTAAGGGCCAACGCTGCAGGGCCTCAGCTCGAATCTTCTCCATTTCCTTGAGGGCCATTTCCGGAAAGGCTTCGTAGTGAAGATGGGTGACCGGTTTTTTCCGAGCATGATTGCGGACCGTACCGTCAAAAGTGGCGATCGCTCCCGATTCCGGAGTGGAAACGGATTGGACAATCTCTTCTCGATCGATCTTGCTTTCCACGATTCGAATCACCTCGCCCCTCCACTCACCGGAGGAAAGAAGCAGACTTCATCTCCGGGAGCGACGGTGGCATCCAGATCTGCGTACTCCATATTGACCGCCACCAACATGCTCGATTCGTAGCTCTTGATCCTGGGAAAACGCCTTTCCAATTCTTGGAAGATCTCTCGAACCGAGGTTTGCTGCTCCAGCTGCATCTCCATCTCAGACTCCCCGACCAGGTCTTTCAAGGAAGCGAAAAAGCGCACTTTCAGCATGTGGGCCTATTCTAGCACTACCTGACCGCCTGACCACCTGACCGCCTGACTGGGTCTTTTTTCTATGTTCTATTTTCTTTTCTCTGGCGCGAAGCGCGCTCAGATCGGTTGTCGTCCCGCCAGTGAGCGGGAGAGGGTGGCGGCATCGGTATACTCCAGATCAGCGCCCACTGGAACTCCCGAGGCGATTCTGCTGAGCTTGATATTCAAAGGCTTGATGAGCTTGGAGAGATAGAGGGCCGTGGCTTCGCCTTCGCTGGTGGGATTGGTGGCCACGATCACTTCCTCGACCTGGTCCCTTTTGAGCCGGTCGAGCAGATTCTTCAACTTCAGATCATCTGGACCAATGCCATCAATGGGAGAAATCGCACCGTGCAAAACGTGATAGTGCCCCTGATAAACCCCGGTCTTTTCAATGGACAGGATATTGGAAGGTTCCTCCACGACGCAGACCATTTTGGAATCGCGGTTAGGATTGCTGCAGATCCGGCAGGGCTCCACTTCGGTGATGTTGTTGCAGACGGAACACAGCGCCAGACTTCCCTTTAACCGGGAAACGGCTTCGGCCAGCTTCTCACAGTCTTCATCGGGTCTGCGAATCAGATGAAAAACCAGCCGCTGGGCTGATTTGGGTCCAATGCCCGGCAACTTCTTGAATTCCTCGACGAGTCGCTGCACGGGATTGTCTTGATTGGTCATGGACCTTAGTGTCTCGTTCAGTGTCCCAGGAGACTCTGAGTCACCCCACCGAGCTGGTCACTTAGGGCTTCATCCACTTTTCGTCCCGCCTCGTTCACAGCGGCCAGGATAAGATCCTGCAACATCTCCAGATCATCCGAATCAACAGACTCCGGCTCGATGGCAATGGAGAGAAGCTGCTTTTTCCCATCCATGCCCACCCGAACCATTCCGCCTCCGCTGGTGGCCTCGACCCGAAGGTCTCCCATCTGGGATTCCAGCTTCTCCTGCATCTTTTGAGCCTGTTTCATCAGCTGCTGAAGATTCTTAGTCTGCATTTTCCTTCTCCACAATCACCTTGCCTGGAAAGGTCTCGATAAACGTCTTCACCTTGGGATCTTCCTCCGGATCGAGCTGTTCCTTCAAACGCTCTTCCAATTGGACTTCAATTTCCGGTACCGAGCCCATGATTTTAGCACACAGTCGGGACAGGCGATCTTGATGGTCTGACTGAAGGACCACCCCCCGGTGGAAGGCCTCACTTTGAGGAAAAGAGATGAAAAGCTTTCCTCCCTCGAGAGTGGTCTGGGAGGCGTGCTGCAAAGAAGAGTAAAGACGAATACTCTCCGTCTGGACGGCTGAAAGCAGATGAGAAATCACCTGATTTTCAGAAGCACTCTCTTCTTCTTCGGTCTCCGTCTCAGGAGGTTTTTCCAACTGGCTGCTCTTCTTCTCTTTGCCCGCCGGGCGTTTATTGCCGGTCGCAAAAAGTTCCCCTGTGTCGCCGGATCGAGCCGAATCAGCCTGCGGTGATGACTTCAAGACTTTTTCTCCCAGGTTCAGCTTGCCGATCACGTCCTCCAAACTGGGCAGTTGCGCAAGCTCAACGAGTTTAAGGAGGGCCATTTCAAGATGGACCCAGGGATGGGAGTTCCAGCGAAGATCGTTCTCGGCGCGGTTGACAATGTCATAGAATCGAATCAGGTCGAGTTCGGAAAACTGTTCGGACTGCCTGAGAATCTCGTCCTTGGCCGTGTCGGGAAGATTCAAAAGACCCTCATCCCATCCCGTCACTCCACACACCATTAAATCTCTCACATGGTGAATCAGCCTCCGGCAAAAATTCTGCGGATCCACTCCGGAGTTCATCAGCTCCTGCACCTGTTCCACCAGGAGCTTGACGTCTCTGGCCAGAACGGCGTCAACCAGGGAGATGATGGCTCTTTCGTCCACCACACCCAGCAAGGTCCGGACATCCTCGTCAGGGATCTCCTTGCCGCCAAAGGCAATGACCTGATCCAGCGCCGATTGGGCATCGCGCATACTGCCCTGGGCGGCAGAGACGATGGCTCTCAACGAATACTCGCTGATCTCAATTCCCTCCTCCTGGCTGAGCACTTTCAGGTGCTCCAGAATCAGTGGAAAAGGGATGGGCTTGAAATCGTACTGTTGGCAGCGGGAAACGATGGTCCCCGGAATCTTGGGGTACTCGGTGGTTGCCAGGATGAACTTCACGTGCGGGGGCGGTTCCTCCAGGGTTTTCAGCAGGGCATTGAAGGCCGCATTGGAGAGCATGTGAGCTTCGTCGATAATGAAAATCTTGAAACGGTCCCGTGCCGTTCCGTAGCGAGCACTTTCCCGAAGCTCTCGGATATTATCCACGCCCGTGTTGGAAGCGGCGTCGATTTCCAGAACATCGATACTGTTCGCCTCTGTGATCTCCCGGCAGGAAACACACTCCCCACAAGGGGAAGGCGTAGGACCCTCCTGGCAGTTCAGGGCTTTGGTCAGGATGCGTGCCGTCGTGGTCTTGCCGACACCACGGACCCCTGCAAAGAGGAAGGCGTGGGCAATGCGCTCACTCTTGATGGCGTTTTGTAAGGTTTGAGTGACGGACTCCTGCCCCACCACCTCGTCAAAGTTTTGGGGCCTCCATTTCCGTGCCAGGACCTGGTAGCTCATGTCAACTCAGTGCCTCGTTTCATAAACACTACGCAGGAGGGTCAGGTCCCGGGGGATCTGCGGCACACACGCTACCTTCTTAATGCTGCTTCCTTCCGGACCTGACATGGTTCGAAGGGCATGTTGCACAGGCCCGAGACCTGTCAAAAGTACCTTGCTGTCCAGCGAAAAACCATACTATACCATCTTGACCTCCAGGTTGATGCCCCAATTTTGACCCTCCTCGCCTGACTTGACTTCTCTCTCCCGGCTCGTTGTAATCGTTTCAACTGTGGAGGAGTACCGAAGTGGACGTAACGGGCCCGACTCGAAATCGGGTTGTCTGGTGATGAGCTGGGCACGTGGGTTCGAATCCCACCTCCTCCGATTCGCATACTGGCGAGTTCCAGAGAGGTGTCCGAGTGGCTTAAGGAGCACGCTTGGAAATTGCCTAATCACTCGGACACCCACAGTTACCAGTTGTCACCTGATGCTCTTCCAACAAGAGTTTCAGCCCGATGATGTGTCTTCGGTGTATCCCGTCAGCGAAAGTGGGACACATAGGGCCGAGAGTTAAGAGAGAGTTGGAAGGTTTGAGGGGGTGAGATCTCACCCCCTCAAAGGGCTGATCTTGACAGCCCATCAGAGCAAGCCGATGCTGGTCATGGCACAACCAAAAGGAGAACGCTATGACCACAGACGTCGTCAAACAGATCCGTAGGGCCACCCGCCGGAGATTCACGGCCGAAGAGAAGATCCACATCGTTTTGGAGGGGCTCCGCGGAGAGATTCCCGTCACCGAACTGTGCCGCAAAGAAGGGATTCAACCTTCGATCTACTACAAGTGGTCCAAGGCCTTCCTGGATTCGGGCAAAAACGGTCTAACCCGGGAGACCCAACGGAATGCGACTTCCGGTGAGGTGCGTCGCTTGAAGGAGGAGAATGAGGCCTTGAAGAAGGCGGTGGCCGAGACGGTAGTGGAGAACCAAAAGCTAAAAAAAAGTTTGGGCCTGTAAGGCGAAGGAGGTATCAGAGGATGCTCAGCGAGCACAAGCTGGAAGTTTTAAGGACAGTGGAGGCCTCCGAGTTACCGGTCCGGGAGGTGCTGGATCAACTCGAGATCCCCCGCTCGACCTACTATCGCTGGAGACACCACTTTCGAAAGAGGGGGTTGGCAGGCTTGCGGGACCGTCCCCCAGGATCAGGACGGGTTTGGAATCAGATCCTGCCCAAAGAACGGGACCGAATCCTGGAGATGGCGCTGCTGTTTCCAGAGTGGTCCTCACGAGAAGTGAGCTGCCAGGTGACGGATAGGTGCGGGTTTACGGTCTCGGAATCCTCGGTCTACCGGATTTTGAAAGCGGAAGGGCTGATTCGGGAGGTTCAACTCCGGAGCTTTCCAGCCGAATCGGAATATCGAATCAAGACGACCCGACCCAACCAGCAGTGGCAAACGGATGCGACCTATCTTCTGGTCAAGAACTGGGGCTGGTACTATCTGATCTCAGTACTGGATGACTTTAGCCGGAGGATCCTGGCCTGGGGACTTCACACGGCCATGCGTGCTGGAGACTTCAGCCAGGTGGTCGAGGCGGCTTGTGAGAGAACGGGTGTGGAACAGGCTCCGTTGTCTGATCGGCCCCGGCTGGTGACAGACCGCGGACCGGCTTTGATCTCCAAAGACTTTGGTCAGTATCTGGAGACCAAGGGACTGGGCCACATCCTGGCCTCACCCTATCATCCCCAGACCAACGGGAAGATCGAACGCTACCATCGTTCCTGCAAGGAACGCATCAACCTAATGGTCTGGGAGACACCCGAGGAGTTGGAGCGAGAAATCGCGGTCTTTATCGACTACTACAACTCCAGGCGCTATCACGAGGCCCTGGGTAACGTCACACCCGATGACATGTACTTCGCAAGACGAGATTCCATCCACACAAAAAGGAGAAGATTGAAAGGAGTCACCCTTGCCCGTCGGCAGGCGATCAATGCTAAACTAGCCCGATCAGCATCGGTTCCCACTGTCTCTTAGCTTGGAACCCCAAATGTCCCATTCTCGCTGAAGACGTACACATCAAGGGCATCGACTGGGAGGGAAACGCGGCGGCGATCGGCGCCGGGATCCACCGCCGCGACCTCCCCAGCACGTGCTGGAGGGAAGAGGTCAACGCCAACCAGCTCGACGAGCATCCGTCCAGCCAGAGGCTGCAGGAGTTCGTCCGTTGCGCCGCCATGGAACTCGAGACGGCGGGATACTTCGGCCTCGTCTCCTTGTCCACCGATCCGCGCTGGAGGAGCCACTCGATCTACCTGTTTGGTGTGGACATGTACGGCAACACGCTCTTTACTGGCAACCCCTACAACTGGGGGATGGGCATAAGCCCTTCGGAGTTGACCACCATCGCCGTCCGGGATGACGTGGCCGTGGCGGAAGCATTCGGGGAAACCTTTCTGTACTACACGTCGGTCAACCCCTCCAATGGAATGCCCCAGCGCAAGGCATCCTTCGTCAAGCGGGTGGTCACCTTTGGGGTGCCGATCCTGATCGGTGCTGGCTATTACCTGGATTGAGGGTCCACAGGCAAGGGGTTGCGCAAAGGAACGGTTGCGCAACAATCCGGCGCCCAACGGGTTCTCAAGGGTTCTGTCGCAATTCCCGATACGAGCAAACGAACCGGATGAGTCAGCCAGCTATCCTGCAGCTACCAGAGCATAAAACTGCCCCAGGCTGCAAGTGCGCCAATTTGAGACAGAACCGCCCGTTCACGGCGTCCGAGGAGCGAAGCGGATATATCGCGTTGCGGCGGCGGTAGTCCGTGCCATAATGACGGCTAGGGGGAAGGAAGTCATTATGAGGGGACTGGATCAGATCTTCGGTATGGGCGTTGTGTTGCTGTTGAGTGTGCCGGCCAGTGCGCTGGCCCAGGAGAACGCTATCGTGAGGGGAACCGTGACCGACAGCACCGGAGCCGTTATTCCCGGTGCGACAGTCACGGTGATCCACGAAACGACCGATGAAGCCACAACAGGCTTGACAAACGAAAGTGGGAATTACGAGTTCACTGGTTTGCCACCTGGGCTTTATACGCTAACAGTGGCCCAGCCCGGCTTTCAAACGGGCACCTACAACAATGTTGACCTCGGGTCCGGCCAACCGGTTCAGCAGAATTTTAGCCTCGAGATCGGAGCGGTCGACATGACTCTCGTCGTCGTTGGCACTCGCGCGGAGCCGCGCTCGGTCACTGAGTCGACGGTGCCGATCGACGCCATCTCGCCCCAAGAAATCGTTAGTCAAGGCGACACCGACCTGAGCAACCAGTTACGGACGGTCATTCCCTCCTACAACGTTTCCGTGCACCCGATCGCCGATGCGGCGACGATCGTCCGGCCAGCGAGCCTGAGAAACCTGGCACCGGAGCATACGCTAGTGCTGGTGAACGGCAAGCGGCGCCACCGCTCGTCAGTCATCGCCTGGCAGTTCGGATCGACGGTTGGCAATCACGGCCCAGACATATCGACCATCCCGTCAATCGCGCTACGGCAGGTCGAGGTGCTGCGCGACGGCGCGTCGGCGCAGTACGGCTCGGACGCCATCGCCGGCGTGATAAATTTTCAACTCAAGGACACCAACTCGGGCGGCCGCTTTGAGATCAACAGCGGCACCTATGGCAAGGAAGGAGGAGGCAGCTACACCTTCGCCGGCAATGTCGGGCTTCCCATCGGCCAGACCGGATTCGCCAACTTGAGCCTCGAGTACGGCAATACTAATCGGACTGACGTCAGCATCCAGCGTGCCGACGCAGCGGGACTCATCGCCGCTGGCAACAACGCCGTCGCTATCCCGGCGCAGCCGTGGGGTGCGCCCGATGTCAACGACGACTTCAAGTTTTTTGGCAACTTCGGCCACCCGTTTGCGAACGGCCTGCAGCTTTACGGCCACACCAACTATGCCGGACGGAAGGTGACCGGAAACTTCTTCTATCGGAACCCCACCGATAATGCGCTCTTTGGCGACGGCAAGCAACTGCTGGTCGGCGACCGGCTCCAGGCGGGAGGGCAGGGCTCCGCAGACTGCCCCACGGTTCCGATCGTCGACAGTGTGCCGGATCCAGCGGCCCTCGACCGGTTGAACCAGAACCAGAACTGCTTCGCCTTTGCACAGCGGTTCCCGGGTGGATTCACGCCGCGGTTTGGCGGCACAGTGACCGATGGGTCAATGGTCGCCGGTCTGCGTGGATTCACGTCCTCCGGCCTCATTTGGGACGTCAGCACCAGCTACGGAGCCCATCAGACCGATTTTTTCCTGCGGGACACGGTCAACGCCTCGCTCGGTTTGGAGAGCCCGACCCAATTCGACCCCGGCTATGTACGGCAGGAGGAACTGGGTCTCAACTTCGACGTCTCCTACGCCGCTACTGACCGGTTGAACATCGCCGCGGGCACCGAGTGGCGTCATGAGCGGTTTGAGATCGGGGCAGGTGACCGGGCATCGTACGAAATCGGCCCCTACGCGAACCAGGGCTTCACATCCGGGTCGAACGGCTTTCCCGGTTTCAGCCAAGCGTGGTCGGGAGGGTGGAACCGCAACAGCCGCGCGGTCTACGGAGACCTCGAGTTGCGCGACTTGGATGGCGCCTGGACCATTGGCGGAGCCGTCCGGTTCGAGCACTTCGATCTCTTCGGAGCCACGACGAACGGGAAGCTCTCCGGGCGCTACCGGTTCGCTCCCTCAGTCGCCCTGCGCGGCAGCGTAGGCAGCGGGTTCCGCGCGCCGACGGTTGGACAGCAATATGCGCAGAACGTGCAGACCACGCTCGACTCGAACGGAAATCTGGTCGATAGAGGCACCATTCAGTCGAACTCCCCTGTGGCGATGCTGAAGGGCGGACAGGTACTCAAGCCGGAGACGTCGGTCAACTACACCATCGGCACGATTATCGATACCGGGGCGTTCACTCTTACCGCCGACTACTTTCACATCAACGTCTCCGACCGCCTCACGCTGACGCGGGACTTCACCCTCACGGCGGACGAGGTCGCCCAAGTCGAAAGGGCCGGCGTCCAGGGTGCTAGCACCCTGACCTCGTTTAACTTCTTCACGAACGATTTCTCGACCCGGACGCGGGGAATCGACTTGGTTTCGACCTGGACGCCGCCCGCCCTTGGCGGGAATACGGCGTTCAGCGCCGCCTACAACTACACCGGCACCGAGGTGACGGGTGAGACCAGCCTGCTCGGCGAAGGGGACATCGTCGCCCTAGAGAACTACGTGCCGGACACCCGCTGGAACGTCAGCGTCACACAGCACGCCGGCCGGGTGAGTATCCTCGGCCGCCTGAACTACTACGGATCGTGGATAGACTCCTGGGACGCAAAGTTACTCGGGCGGGGCGAAGCCGCCCCAGTCTTCGATGGCAAGCCGATTGTCGATCTTGAGGTTTCCATGCCGCTCGCCGACGGGGTCATGCTGGCTCTCGGCGGACAGAACGTCTTCAACACATTCTCGGACAAGTACGAGAATGCCTTCACCGATATCGGCGGTGCGCCGATCACCATGCGTTTCTTCGGCATGCCCTACAGCCCGTTCACGCCGTGGGGCTTCAACGGCGCCTACTACTATGCCCGTCTCAGTTATTCCTTCGGCACGGCTTTCCAGTAATCGACAATCTACGCAGGAGGCGAGCTACTTCCCATGCCTCACCAACCCCGCACACCGGAAAGAATACAAGCGTGTCAACGGCCTGTACCGGCTCTACAGGTAGGCCGCGCCGGAGACCAAACTTCCCTCTTCCCGGAGGGGCTGTTGAGACGGGAGCGACCTCTCACAGGGGGCCGACCGACACGTGAGCGCTCGTGTAAAAAGTCCTCCCTCCCGCTCGGTCGGCACGGTCCTCGGAACAAGATTAACCCAGCCCGTGAAGTCCGCTGAAATTCGGTCCGAAGACCAGCGACGGAGGTGCTTGCACAAAGGAGCGGTTGCGCACCCCGCTGACGGACTCGTACCGTCGTTCCCAGCGCATAGCCTACGTGGGGTTGGCGATGCTGGGGCAGGTGAGCCTCTCTCAGAGAGCATTGTCAAGTTAACTGGTAGCCAAGGGCGGGCTTGCCTTCCCGAGCGGCCTTGGCGTATTCGGTTCAGTTGAGTATATGCTTATTTGCTTAAGGGTTATGCCTAGTTGAGTGGGCTTTTGCGAAGGTATTATAGCAAAGTTTGATACTTGTTGGGCCGGCCGCGCGCGACCGGATCAGCTTATTGGCCTTCGAAATCCGTTGAAGTGAGATAGTCCGACGCCTCTTTCAGACCCGGCACGGAATACCCGCTCCAGATGTTCTGGAGCTTCCGGTATTGCTCGCCGGCCAGGGCGCGATTGTCCAGCGCCGCATAAGCGCGTGCCAGTCCGCGAACGGACAGGGCCCGGTTGGGCGTGCGCAAGAGCGATGTCTGATAGAAGCGCACGGCCTCTTCCGCTTGGCCGATTTTCAAGGAAATCTCTCCGGCAAGCTCGTGCACCGGCTTCACCGGGCTTGGAGCCCCACTGGGTGGACGCATGCTTTTGGCTTGCTCCACGCCCTTCTTGATGTGCTCGATGGCGCCCATCGTGTCACCCTTTGCCAGTGCGTCGAGCGCCTCGACCTCATGCTGCGCGACGCGCGCCGGTTTAGCCTGTCGATCAAACAGCGAAGCGCCAGCAGCTTGCTTGTCGGCCACCAAACGGATCTGTTTGGCGGCTTTTTCGAGCCCCGCGTTGTCTCCGGTGTGGTACGCGCTGATACCGGTCGCCAGGAGCTCGTGCACGGACGATTTCTCCGTCACCGGCTTCACGTCCCACATTTCCGTCTCCAGAACATAGCGCGCTTCCACCAGCGGTAGGGTCTCCACACCTCGAGTTTGCGAGCCACTTTTCTCAGTCAGCTCCTCGAGCCTTGCGATCCAGGTCTTGGCCTTGGCGTAGTCGCCGCGCTGAAGGTCGCCATACTGCCCCCAGTCAAGCGGATGCACAGCACCACCAATGGGGTCTTCCGGCTCCCACAGGTCGATGGCCACATCGTAAGCAGACTGGTTGGACATCGAGACCCGTTCCCACATGCCGCGCTGAATAAAGATGTGCGAGGGCATGTGCCGCGCGTGCGATACTGCTTCCGCAATCTCCGCGAAGCGATAAGCGGCGGGAAGCGCCAGCGGCGCGTGCACCGGGTCGTCGAAAGCATGAATGATGTAATGAGCGGCCCCCGGATGATTCGGATTCCTCTCGAATACTTCCATGGCGACCGCGCCTGCCCCGACGTACATCCGAAAGGTGGTGTCACCGGAGGGGCGCACCGCGGCAATCGTGGCCAGCGCGTAGTGCGAAGCCACCTCGTCGTCTTTGGGGTGTTTCTCGTACAGACGGCGCATGGCTTCCATATAGCCAATCTTGCGCTCGGTGACACCTCCTTCGCCCCACAGCGTCTCGACCGCTTGCAAAAAGCCCTTTTCCAGATCCGTGGGGGCTTTCGCAAGCCGTTCTTCAGGCGTTGCTCCCAGCCGCTTCAACACCGCACGAGGCGAATCCAGATCCTGGTCACCGAGGAGCGGATGGTTGTAGCAGAGACTCTCACCCCAGTAGGCCATAGCGAAGTCCGGGTCCAGCTTCTGTGCCGCCTGGAATTCGGTGATGGCCTGCTTCCATCCGAAGCTGTGCAGAATGGCGGCACCACGCAGGAACCGTGCCTGCGCTTCGGGTGATTTCGTCGATGTCGGAAAGATGAGCGTTCCGACGTCTTTACCCTGAGCCACCACCGTACCCACACTGATCGCGAGCACGAGTAATGCGTTACAAATTGCCCTGAACCCCTTCATGTTCCCCTCCTCAAGTTAAATAAGAAGTTGCTTTCTGGAGGCTAGTCTATCTGGGATGGGAAAGTGAGGCAACAGAGTATTTACCTAGAAAACAGCGAACACTAAAGGTTCTCCGGAAGGGGTTGAGAGGGTTACACTCCTCTCTTAAAGCGCTCCGGCACTCGTCTTCTGGTCGGAGGCGCATGGGAGAATAAGCCATGCAGCGCAAACGCGGCGAGCTGGTTCCCGTCGGTGAAGCCGTGTCCGGCCTGGGCGGACCGGTGAAAGCGATCCGCGACGCCGCGATCCCTCCGGGGCAGCACCTTTCGCCTCGTGGAAAGAGCTCCGAGGGTTCACCCCACGGAGGAGAGATGAAACCGAAAATATCCATTGGAACTTGCCGCGAGGGGATTCGGATCGTCGGCGATGGCATCCCTCTGATGATTCGTGGGGAGGAGGTTCTCATCACCCGAGACCTCCGAACCCAGGGGAAGCACTGGGTCAGCGGAGATATCCGGCTTCCGCGGGCCAGTCAGGAAGAGCTCACCATGAAGGCCCGCACCCTCATTGCGGAAGAAGAACGCAACCGCATTAGTTTTGGTCCGCCAAAGATATCCATCCGGGAATGCCAGCAGGCGATTGAGATTACCGGGGTCATTCCCATCACACTGCGGGGCGAACCGATGCGCATCACCGAGATCGCAACCCGGGATCTCAGCAAGTGGGTCAGCGGAGATATCCGGTTTACGGCCAGAGAGAAGGAACTCCTCACCAACCAGGCCCGCGCCATCCTTGCGGACAAGGACACGACTGCTCCCCAATAGCCCTTTTCCCGCCGCAAGGTTCGCCCTTCACGGTCCCGCGAGGAACGAGCTCGCGACTTTGGTCTGCACCGCTGAAAGCCGCGCCTGGGGCTTTCCTACGAAACCGCCACCGCGAAGTTTATCCACAGGGGCCGGTGATTTCGGGGGAGTTTTCCCCGCATAAATCTACCCCCCCTTACAAGTAATAAGAACAAGTAGTAGGAACAACGACTACTGTGGATAAACCGACTGGAACAAAAAATCAACCACACAGAAGAGAATCCCCAGCGAGAGGGATTGCACAAAGGAGTGGTTTTGCAACGATCCCGCCCCGTCCGGGTCGCGAACAGCAGAGCGGAAGTTTCACACCAGCCGACCCGATGCCCCTAAGACCGTGAACTGTTTGGATTAGAATCCCGCGATTCCACCTTCTGGGTGGTGTTGTCAACTTAAGGTCCAAAGGTCGAACGTGTACCGTATGGGCGCGGGCTGATCACGTTGCCGTGGCCGCTTCCTATGTCGAAAAAGAATGCGTCCTCAACATCCGGTGATGAACCGATTTCAGCCGGTGCCAACCCAATCGGAAAAGATTCAGAACGACAGCCGTGGACCAAAAGCACACCCCGGTCTGTTTTAATATACGCAGCTGCGTATTTGAATTCATCTTCTAAGAGAAAGGAGCCTGAAGGTCATGAAGGTCAGCAGAAGAAAAGACGGGTTTGGGGAGCGATCTACCGCAAAGGTCAGGGGGGGCTTTTCCCCTGGCTGGGTCCTATTGCTGCTCCTTTTGACGGGAGTGCTGGCGCCGCTGGCGGCCCAGCAAGGGAGAGGGGCCAGTTCTCCCTCGCGGGAGTTCAAGGTTCGGGGGGTGATCATGGAGCGCCTTTCCGAGGGCTTTACCCTGAAGGAATACCGGGGAATAGAGTTGACGGTCGAGCTGAGTAGCTCCACCCAGATTCATGAAGAGAAAAAGAACTTCCTGCGCGACGCCATCGTGTATTCCGTGAGCGACCTGGTCGCCGGCCTCGAAGTCAAGGTGGAAGGCACCCAAACTTCCAGCCGGATTCTGGCAGAGAAGGTGGAGTTCACCCAGGACGCTCTGAAGATTGCCAGAACCATCACCTCCCAGGTGGAGCCGCTAAAGGCCGAGTTGGCTGAGGCCAACACCCGTCTGGAGGAGAACGAACAGCGGGACCAGGTCCACGCCGGAGAAATGGAAGAGCTCGAGGCCGCCGCCAGGCAGACCCTGTCCGAGGTGAAACGAGTTGAGGGGACGGCAGAGACGGCACTCATCGGTGTGGAGGCCACCAACCGGCGGTTCAGTCGGCTGGACCAATACCAGACCGGCGATCTCCTCATCGTCCAGTTCCTCGTCAACAGTGCCGAGGTCTCCGAGGAGGCCAAGGCTCAACTGGATGTACTGGCGGAGACGATCACCACGACGAAAGGTTACCTGGTCGAGATTCGAGGGTTCGCCTCTTCAGACGGGGTTGCGCTCTCCAATCTCGAGCTCAGCCAAAGACGGGCTGACCAGGTGCGCCGTTATCTGGTGGGGCAGCATCAGATCCCGATGCGCCGGTTCGTGGCGCCCTTTGGCTATGGCGTCGCGCAGCCGGTCGGAGATAATACCACCCCGGAGGGACGCGAGTCGAACCGGCGAGTCGAGGTGAGAGTGCTGGTGAGCCCCGAACTCAATGAGTGAGCCGGCCCAATCTGTTTTGCGGCCCAACAACGGAGCCAACAAGGGTCTGTACAGAGAGACGACCCCGGTCGGCCCGGCAACACGCCGGCAAGAATGAGATCTTCGTGCCGAGGAATTCTTCTCGTCCTGGCCTACGGGCCCTCGTCTAAATAATAGCCAGCACCGAGCAGGACCGGCACCCCGAAGGAGACCACCCGCTTGACGAAAGACACCTTGCGTTGCGGCGTCCCGGTGGAGGGATTGACCGCCGAGTAGTATAGAAAGGTTTCCCCGAACGCCTCCGCCACGGCCACGTCATCCCGGGCGGCGATGGTGGTCAGCTCAGAGGGGCTCATGCCCGCTCCCCAGTTGTAGGGGCTGCCGGTAAAGAGCGTGTTGCCGTACATGTCCACGCCAAACAGGTAGATCGAATAGCTCCTCCAGCGCGGATCGCCCGATAAAGAGGCGAGTCCGAAGTATCCCATCGATTCGAGTTCCATGGCGGCGCAACGGACGAACTCCTGCAACCGTCCTTCGGACGGGTGCTCGTCAAGCATCGTGGCGTTGACCTCTTCGCTCTCGCAGGTGCCGGGAAGGTCGCGGCGGTAAATGCCCGCTCCGATCGTGGCCGGGTTCCCTTCCCAGTCGATGCTCTTGAGGTAGGAAGCCTTCGGTTCGTCCCGGCCCGTAGCTGGGTTGGTGAAGGAGTAGTAGATCCAGCCCTCGTCGAAGCTGCTCATAAGGCGGTACTGTTCTTCGTACCAGTCGTTGCCGAAGGCGTCGATCAAAAATCCCCACGGTTCTCCTTCCCGCGAAGGATCGGGCGGGTAGACGAATGATCGAGACTGATCGCTCACCGGCGTTACTTCGTCGACGAAGATATAGGTCGGTCCGCTTTTCCAACGCTCGTCCTCGTTGAAGGCCCATCGGGCCGCCGCAAACCCCATGTCCTGGACGAACTCGTAGGCACATTGAACGAACGCCTGAACGTCCTCCGTTGTGCGCACAGCATGGGCGGTGACGGAGCGATCCGCGCAAGACAGCGGTTCATCGTCACCGAACGCCTGCGGCGAGGCGCATAGCAAGATCAAGGGAATCAGTAATGGGGAGAGACTAGGTTTCATCATTATGCCTCCAAAACTATCATATTCCGAGGTCCCCCCCTTGCCAGCCTAGTACAATATTACTGCCGACGCTCCGCGTGTAAAGAGCCGGCCCGCGTCTCGTCCTCCGAACCCTTGCAAACGCCAACCCGACCAACCGCAGCATTCAGCGTGAGGATGCGCAGGCAATCATCGCGGCCAGCAATACGAACCTGCGCAACCCAGCTCAGATCTACGACCAACGGCAAACTCGCGGCGCGCGTTGAGATGACCGACGCGTTCTCGCTGCGTGCCGCCGTGAGTAGCGGGTTCCGGGGCCGACCCCGGGACAGCAGAACGCGTTCATCGACGGGCAGTTGCCCAACGGCGTTGTCCCGTCCACATCCGCGGTGGCCGCCGCGAGGGGCGGCGGGCAGCTCCAGCCGGAACAACCGACTACTTCCGGATCGACATCGATGATCGTGGCGCCCTGTCGCAGGAAATCAAACTGACGGAGAGCGAGATCCAGACGCTGCTCGCGGAAGGGATCCCCGAGGCGCGGAATTTCCCGGTGTTCCGGTTGGGTGATGCTGCGTAACATCTGGCCGAGGCCGTTCTTCCGCTGCGCAAACGATAGCTTCAGGCGTGTGCGATTGAAAATGCGCCCGGCCGAAAGTTCGAACGCGGCTCCGGCATCCGCGCCGATATCATAACGCCACCGGTATCCGGAGATTTAAGGAACGGGATCCGCATCGAAACAAGCATCCCGAGGATAGCAGGCCGGGTCCCGATTCCACCCCTCCTGGCCGATGCTGGGTGCCCAATGCGATCCGATGCCCCCACCAACGTACCACCTGGAGCGCGGCGGGCCCCCGGCCCCACTCTGGGCGGCCACGCCGGGGATGGAACAAAACACCAGGATTCCACCGGCGGTGGATGCGATCAACGATGCAAAACGCATAGATTTCCTACACGGCCCGCACTGCTCCCGGGACATACGGCACTCGAGTGGGGGTTGTGTGCTGGCACCTAGGCCCGCCGACTGCATTGTTAATGTGACAATGCCCGGATTGGCGAGGATGGAGGGGGCCTCCAGGTCAGGACACACGCGTTTCCGAAGACGTTGGCTGTCTTTTCTTGGTTATCTCTCGTTGGTACCGGCTTCATCCGTCGGCATAGCTTCATCCGTCGGCATAGCTTCGTCCGTTGGCATGGCTTCATCCGTTGGCATAGCTTCATCCGTTGACATGGCTTCATCCGTTGACATGGCTTCGTCCATTGGCATGGCTTCATCCGTTGGCATAGCTTCGTCCATTGGCATGGCTTCATCCGTTGGCATAGCTTCATCCGTCGACCCGGCACAGGCGCCAAGGAGAAGGATTACCCCAATAGAAACGGCAGTCAGAGTGTGCATGTTCCCTCCAGTTCAAATTTCTTTCGGTGACCAAACTGCATACTTGATTGTAACAGTCCGCGATTTATTGTTGCATGTACGGACTTCTTCTGCCAAGAGCGCATCTGCCCCATTACTCCGTGGCGCGGATTCCTCGACGACGAAGGTCAGGTCTAGTTTCGCGGGCACGGTCTATCCCCGTGCTGCACCTCCCATGGTGTCCTCCCCCACCACGGCTGTAGCGAACTCGCCCCAAAGGAGCGGGCCCAGCCCCTATTGGCCGGTTGCACAAAGGAGCGGTTACGCAACGATCCGGTGCCGATCGTGTTTTCAAGGGCTTAGGCGTTGCGAAACGGTATTGCAGGAGAGATTTGATTGGCGATAGGCTTGTGCAAGACCCTCCGGGGCAGCAGCTTGTGCTGGTGGTATAATCCGGGGGGCTTCCTCCAATTGGAGGGGAGGGAAGATGAAACCGAAAATATCCATCGGAACTTGCCACGAGGCGATTAGGATCGCCGGGGGCGGCATCCCGCTGATGATTCGTGGGGAGCAGGTGGTCATCACCAGAGCCCTCCAAAGACAGGGGGAGCACTGGGTCTGCGGAGAGATCCGGCTTCCGCGCGACAGCCAAGAAGATCTCACCATGAAGGCGCGCGCCATCATTGCGGAAGAAGAACGCCAACGCATCGAGCGGTTTCCTCCTGCCCCGCCAACGATATCCATCCGGGAGTGCCAGCAGGCGATTGAGATTGCCGGCGGCATTTCCATCACACTGCGGGGTGAACCGATGCGCATCACCGAGATCTCAACCCGGGATCTCAGCAAGTGGGTCAGCGGAGATATCCGATTTACGCCCAAAGAGAAGGAACTCCTCACCAATCAAGCCCGCGCCATCATTGCGGACAAAGACACGGCTCCCCAATAGCCCCTTCCGGCCTCAAGGATTACCCCTGACGGTTTTGTAAGTCGCGGGTGGTTCTTCACCTACTGAGAGTCATTCCTGGGGCTTTCCTACGGGATTTTGACCGGGGGATTTTTCCAAGTATTGTTAAGTTAACTGGTCGCCGAAGGAACCAAGCCACTATATCGAGCATTTAAATAAAGTCTCGCTACCCATGTATTTGGGCTATCTCAGCTTGTGATGTGTTAACTTGAACATCCCGCCAGGATTTTCAAGCATTATTCAGATCTCACTTCGTAGTTTCGCTCTTGGGTGAGCATCGACCAGATCACTCTCACCAGGTGGCGTCCCAGAGCCCGGACCGCTTGATTGTGGCGTTTGCCTTCGGCTCTTTTCTTGTCGTAGTACACCTTCGATTCAGGGACCTGGCGGATATGCTGGGCGACGGCGGTCATTAAGGCCAACTGGGCCCTGCGGTTGACCTGACGGGTTCGCTGAGTGCCTTGCTGCTTCCCGGAGGAGTGCTCCAGCACGGCCATCCCCAGGTACAGAGCCAGGCTGGCCTCTTTTTCGAAGCGCTTCAACGTTCCGATCTCGCCGGCCAGTTCACTGCTGCAGATGGTTCCAAAGCCGGGGATGGTGTCCATTCGCCTGGCCATCGCCGATTGCCGGGCCACGGGGACGATCTGTTGCTCCAGCTGATCGATCTGAGCCAGCAGTTCGAGAAGGCGTCGCGCGTCACTCCGAATCATCGGTCCCACCCAAGAGACCTCTGAAGCGAAACACGCTTGGGCTTGCCACTCCTGGATGATCTGGGCGTAGTGCCGGCCGACACCCTGGATTTTCAGCAGCGAGGACAGCTGGATTCGCGAGAGTTGGCACAGGTCCTTGCGGCAGGTTAAGAACCGCAAAAACCAGAGATTGGTCAGCGCTCCCGTGATCGAGGCTAATTCGGGGCACACCGCTTGCAAGTCCGAATGCAGGCGGCTGACCAGGCCCACCTTTTCCTGAACCAGCTGCCTGCGACGACGTGTCAAGCGCTTCAGTTTCAGGTTTTCGACTGGCCGCTCTCCGACCTCCTGCAGCACCTCCTTGGCCAAGGGCAGTGATCGCTGCAGCTGAAACAGTTCCAGCATCTTGCGCGCGTCAATGGGGTCGTTCTTGGCCGGCCCCGGAAAGATCTCCTTGTAGCGAGCCAGCTTCAGATTGTTGACGTTCCAGAGTCGATAGCCCCGCTGCTGGATCTGAGTGTCCAACGGGCGGGCCCAGCCGTTGTACCCCTCCATCGCCACCTCCACGGGTCGCTTCAGTCGCCGGCGGTGGCCTTCCACTCGCCGGAAGAAGTTTTCGAACCCTCCTTGCGTGTGCTCGACTTCGAACTCTTCCAATACCTCTCCCTCCGACACCCCAATGCCTACCCAGTGGTGTTCACTTCCCACATCGATCGCCACTTGAATGGTCTTCGCTCTTTGCATACCACCGCCTTTCCTTCATCTGTACAGGGGATTGCCGACCATCATCCAAACCACCACGTCTACCACCGAAGCCACTTGAAGGCACCACCCCGGTAGGCTCGTTTGGATGAACACAAAGATGGACAGGGGCGGCACTTCAACTTGAGTCGTCCCCTCGAAAGCGGCGACCGACAGCGCAGGCCACACCCCCGTCCGCCTCCATCCTAGACCGTTCCAACCGTCGGTTCCAGCTGGGCTCCTCGACCGCTCACTTTCGGGCCTCGGCCCAGCTGCGGAAACTGCCGCCCTATGGAAACGATCAAGACACGATCCAAGACCCAGAAATCCTTTCCACACGGCTTGGAAAACGGTTCGCTCACGCTCTCCGTTTTCCACCGTTCCCACCGCTTCTACTGCTACTGTGAAGACAGCCTTTGCAGAGGGATTCGATCTCAGAATATGATGGTAGACAATGCCCATTGAAAAGCTATGGCTTGGTCTATGTTTCGGCTGCCGATCACAAACGGGGAAAGCAAAGCAGTACTAGCTAGTTCCCATCCGGAAGACTGTAAATAGTTGGAAATAAAAGGGTAAGTACGCATTTTCGAGCTCTGATTGTACGTCTTCAGCGAGAATGGGACATTTGGGGTTCCAAGCTAAGAGACAGTGGGAACCGATGCTGATCGGGCTAGTTTAGCATTGATCGCCTGCCGACGGGCAAGGGTGACTCCTTTCAATCTTCTCCTTTTTGTGTGGATGGAATCTCGTCTTGCGAAGTACATGTCATCGGGTGTGACGTTACCCAGGGCCTCGTGATAGCGCCTGGAGTTGTAGTAGTCGATAAAGACCGCGATTTCTCGCTCCAACTCCTCGGGTGTCTCCCAGACCATTAGGTTGATGCGTTCCTTGCAGGAACGATGGTAGCGTTCGATCTTCCCGTTGGTCTGGGGATGATAGGGTGAGGCCAGGATGTGGCCCAGTCCCTTGGTCTCCAGATACTGACCAAAGTCTTTGGAGATCAAAGCCGGTCCGCGGTCTGTCACCAGCCGGGGCCGATCAGACAACGGAGCCTGTTCCACACCCGTTCTCTCACAAGCCGCCTCGACCACCTGGCTGAAGTCTCCAGCACGCATGGCCGTGTGAAGTCCCCAGGCCAGGATCCTCCGGCTAAAGTCATCCAGTACTGAGATCAGATAGTACCAGCCCCAGTTCTTGACCAGAAGATAGGTCGCATCCGTTTGCCACTGCTGGTTGGGTCGGGTCGTCTTGATTCGATATTCCGATTCGGCTGGAAAGCTCCGGAGTTGAACCTCCCGAATCAGCCCTTCCGCTTTCAAAATCCGGTAGACCGAGGATTCCGAGACCGTAAACCCGCACCTATCCGTCACCTGGCAGCTCACTTCTCGTGAGGACCACTCTGGAAACAGCAGCGCCATCTCCAGGATTCGGTCCCGTTCTTTGGGCAGGATCTGATTCCAAACCCGTCCTGATCCTGGGGGACGGTCCCGCAAGCCTGCCAACCCCCTCTTTCGAAAGTGGTGTCTCCAGCGATAGTAGGTCGAGCGGGGGATCTCGAGTTGATCCAGCACCTCCCGGACCGGTAACTCGGAGGCCTCCACTGTCCTTAAAACTTCCAGCTTGTGCTCGCTGAGCATCCTCTGATACCTCCTTCGCCTTACAGGCCCAAACTTTTTTTTAGCTTTTGGTTCTCCACTACCGTCTCGGCCACCGCCTTCTTCAAGGCCTCATTCTCCTCCTTCAAGCGACGCACCTCACCGGAAGTCGCATTCCGTTGGGTCTCCCGGGTTAGACCGTTTTTGCCCGAATCCAGGAAGGCCTTGGACCACTTGTAGTAGATCGAAGGTTGAATCCCTTCTTTGCGGCACAGTTCGGTGACGGGAATCTCTCCGCGGAGCCCCTCCAAAACGATGTGGATCTTTTCTTCGGCCGTGAATCTCCGGCGGGTGGCCCTACGGATCTGTTTGACGACGTCTGTGGTCATAGCGTTCTCCTTTTGGTTGTGCCATGACCAGCATCGGCTTGCTCTGATGGGCTGTCAAGATCAGCCCTTTGAGGGGGTGAGATCTCACCCCCTCAAACCTTCCAACTCTCTCTTAACTCTCGGCCCTATGTGTCCCACTTTCGCTGACGGGATACAGTTGCGGGCCTTCTGTTCGGGTGTCTGGTTGGCTTTCGACATTCAGATCACCTTCCCTTAGCCTTTGGCCTGGAACTCGTGGGAGGGGCATCCTCAAGTAATGTCTGGTGCTCGTCAACATATGTCCGCATGAACTCACGGAGCACCTGGGCGGCAGGTTTGTCCTGCGCCTGGCACACATGCACAAAGCGATCACGGAGACCGCGCTGCACTCTGATGCGTAAACCGGTGTCCTTCATATCAGAGAGTGTAGCCAATGGATGTACATTTGTGGAGAAAAACTTGCCGTTGGAGGAACTGCTGGGAAGCGTCCTAACGGCAGTCACGGAAGCAGGGTCTGATGATTTCGCCTCAAGCTGAGACACTACCTATTGATTTTGATTTTCGCCACTTACTGTGATTCCCTGGTTTGTTTCAGGTATTCGCTTCCCGCCGCCGTCAGGCGGTAGCGCTGCTTGCTGCTACGCGGCTTGTCCGGGATCGTCATTTCGATCAGACCGGACCGCAGGGCAGGGATCAGATAGGCCTTGCGGAAATGGTCCTCGTGCTTCAGGCCAAGAGCTTCTTGGAGGCGCTGCCTGGTCATTTCACCCGACATCACCTGTAGTATTCGAACTTCCCCGGCGACTTCCCCTGCAACTCGATCCATCGGGCGTTCCTCCGCGTCCGCTCGAACCTCCGGGTTCGGTCGGAAGGTGACGGTAACGAAGCTGTTGGCCTCGAACTGCGGTTCCGGGCAGTCTTGCGCGCTGGCCTCGTCCCGGATGCGCCGGATGCCGGTGCCTGCCTTCTCTACGAAGTCGATCCGATGGAGGAGGTCGGAGACGAGTGCATTTCTCCGGACGCTCTTGCGCCCGAGATCAGCCAAGGTCACACCTTTAGGCAGACTGCCGGGGCTGACCACCTCAATCCGGTCGGTGTATATCTCGACGAAGACGTTGGCACCGTCAAAAAACCAGTCACGGTGCATGACCGCATTGGTATCGCCTCGCGCAGGGCCTTCATTGGGTACTCCAGGATGTTCTGCCGCTTGAGCTCCTCGATCCGGTAGGCGGTCCGAGTATTGCGCTCAATGAAACGCAGGGCGTTCTCGATGTCGGCCACAAGCCCACCGTCAAAATCCTTGCGATCCAGGATGTGAACCTTGTCCTTGCCCTTTGCCAGCAGACAGGTGATGTAGGCCTGCGGGAAGAAATGACGCACGTTGCGGGCGAAGAAGAGCACACCCGCATTTCGGAAGAGCAATTTGTCGGCCACTCGCTCGGCTGCCTCGATGTTGGCCAGCACGTCCTCAACCGGCGGCTGGCCGGTTATGCCGGAATGACTGAGCCAAGTGTCGAACTTCTCGCGGTCGAAGTCCTCCGGGTACCTGAACCGAGGGCAGGGTGAGAGATCGAACCGGATTACACCTTCCACCCGGAAGAAGTCGCGGATTTCGTCACGGTTTAGTTTCTGGGTCACCGCCCCCTGGCGCCAGAAAAAGCCATCGCTGCACTGTATTGGCTTGGCGTCGCTTTCCCTACCCTGGATAGGTCTTACGCCAGCATCAGCCGCTCGCCTTTGGGCTCCGGTATTGGATCACCGAACTCTTTCGCGGTATCAATCCAGAGTTCCATCGCTTGATTGACGCACCTGAGAGCGGCTTCCTGCGTGTCGCCATGAGCCATACATCCGGGAAGCTCGGGCACTTCAGCCACGAAAGCACGGTCTGTACTGCTCCAATAGAGAATAATCTCGTATTTATACATCACTCGTCCGCCTCCAGTTTATTCTTCACGATCACTAGCCGAACTTGCTGTACCTGATAGGGCTTCGCATGGCCATCTTCGCGCTGCAGATTAATTCTCTCGGGGACGCCTTCCCTTCTGAAGATGTGATGGCTTCCTCGTATCCGCTCGATGAATCCCAGATTCCGGAGCAGACCGCGCAAGTCGTCGAAGCGGGTACCGGCATCTGAGCGACCACCGAGAATTCTCTGCAGAAGCTGTTTGTGTCGACTCATGCGTAAGCTCCGCCCAACCCGCAGATAAAGTTACTCTGCGACAGTCCACTAGTGCTCGTCGTCAAGCAAAGCGCGGTCATTCCAGTCCTTGAATACACCACGCCCTGCCAGATGAGACAGGTCGATTCCCCCCCCGCCGTAGCGTCCGAGTACCGAAGCCATATCCGGTACCCCCTCTCGTGGTTCTACTTCAGTTGGCCGAATCATCTCTGCTCCTTGATTAGTGCTTCGCCATGCTCATTTTGATGAAGTTTCGAGCTCCGCGCAGCGGCGATCAATAAATCGCCGGATTTCATCGTTCATCTTCGCGCCCGCGACTGTGCAGGCAATCTTGAAGCGCCGATGTTGCGCTAGTGGCAGATCGACCGTTAGGCGGGAGTATTCTGGTTTCACAGAAGTCTTTGACTCTGTGTTAACAGAACTCTGTTTTTCTGTGTTCCTCTTCGCGCCGCCTCTGACAAAAGTGTCTATTTCGTCAGACGTGGGTTGCTTGTTGGGGATCGGCTTCGTCAGATTTTTCTTGCTCATAGAACGCTCCGATTTCTTGCATGACAGTTGAAAACTCCAGGGTTGCAGTGCTATCGGGAGCCCACTCGAAAATGGTCTTTCCCATAGTAAGCGCTTCCGCGAACGCCACGCGGTTGGCTACTGTGGCCCGGAGCAACGGAATACCGTGATCCGCCACATGATCCCGAATCGAACGGCTAATCACGGTGTTGACTATAACACGGGAAACCAGAAACACAGATTTAAGTGTTTCTTTATATTGCCGCGCCTCTTGGACATGCTGAATGGTGGTCTGGCTGGCCCAATCGGACGCGCCGGAAGCCTCGATGGGGATCACGATCAGATCAGAGGCGATAATCACCGCCCGGCTCAGGGCTTCGGCCCGCGGAGGGCCATCAATCACAATATGGTCGTAGTTGACGGCGTGATCCAGGATTTCCTGAGCCATGTTGCCCCGAGCGAGCGCTATCACGGGAAACATCATCTCATCTCGCAGCGCGGCCCAATTGTTCGTGGTGCCTTGCGGGTCCGCGTCGATCAACAGTGTCTTGGACCCCTGCCGATGAAGATAGTCGGCGGCGTTGGTGGAGAGGGTCGATTTGCCCACTCCGCCTTTTTGGTTGAGGAAGGAAAGAATCATTGTATCAGTGTATCTGTGAACACAGTAATCATTGTACACGAATTGACGTGGACGGCTATGGGGCCACACTCAATGATTCGATGGTTCCGATATCGATTGAAGCGCGGGCAACATCAAGGTCGTACAAATTTTGCAAGTTCAGCCAGAACTCCGGTGTGATTCCGAGAGCCTGCCCTAAACGCAGCGCCGTATCCGCCGTGATGGAGCGGCGTCCGTGGACGATTTCATTGATGCGGCGCGGAGGGGTGCCGATCACTTTCGCCAAGCGGTATTGGCTGATTCCGAGTTCGTCGAGAAACTCAGCCAAGTGTTCTCCAGGATGAATCGGATCGATCTTGGTCATGGTTTTATCCTCAGTGGTAGTCTGTGATTTCGATTTCCATTGCGCCTTGCTCTGTCCAGTAAAAACACACACGCCATTGGTCGTTGATCCGGATGCTGTTCTGGCCTTTTCGGTCGCCGCTCAAAGCTTTGAGGCGATGCGACGGCGGGAGCCGCAGGTCGGATAAAGCGATTGCCGCCACCACACGCTGGAGCCGCATGCGTGCCCGGCGTTGGATGTCAGTCGGCAGACGGCGAACGGCGCGTCCCTGGAAAATATGTTCGGTGTCTTTGTCTTTGAATCGCGACACGATCTATATATTAACGCATCTGGATAATAACGACAAGGGTTAAGACTTGAAGCCGCGTGGACACGCTGCCCTTGTATCTGTGAACACAGTAATCATTGGCGGAGCCTCGACCCGCTCCCTCCGGAGAGCGGGTCGGACCCAGCACCGGAAAAGCCAGAATCCGAGAATGAAGCAAGCGATGGCAACTCCGCCGCCCTGGATGGTATCGCCGCCTGTTCGGACCCAAGCCATGAGGACGGCTCCGCTGGCCGCTGGCACGGCGACCAAAGCTAGAGCGATTTCGGGGCCGAACGTCGCCTGAAACCGTCCTGTTTTGCCGTCTCACAAAACCGTGTCTCATACCGCCATCTTAGGCAGTCCCAAATGAGACCGGCCTGCCGTGAAGGGAAAAGAGCGAGAGCGGCGAAGCGATGATCTCCGCCGCTCCCTAATCCGCGTCCGCTACGACTCGGCCTCGGCTTCCGGCTCTTCTTCCTGCGGAAGCGCGAAGATGCGCGAATGGGCTTGATCGGCCACTTTCGCAAGCACCAACAAATCGTTGCGCCCGAAGCTCTGCGTGGTCTTCCACTGATCGGCTTCTTTGTAGAGGCGTCCGAAGGTGACGTTGTGCCTGGGCTGCTCATCGGTGCCATTGCGCCATATCGTAGCTTTGACGCGACCGATCCGGATTTCATCAACGGGTTTCTGGTTAGCCATTTTGTGTTTCCTCCTAAGAAGTTAAGGGTTTGTGAGCGTTTGCCGCTCACTTGTGGATAGGCGGCAACGGCCAAACCCTGACACGGGAGGGAAAGCGACAGCCGCAGTCGGGGACGGGCAGGACCGGCTTAAAGCAAGGTGCGTGACAGACGCCGAAGGTGAGGGCTTGCCCGGTCTGGCGCGGGTTTTGCGCCGGGGCAAACCGGACCCGGCGAAGGCCAGCGGTACATGGCGACACCCGCGCCCGTTATCCGGTCGGCGCAAGTCTCGATTCTGGCGCATCGAGCGGCCCGCAACGTCTCCGCCTCTTCGGGCTCCGGTCAGTGGATCACAGAGAGAAGGTCCGTCACCCGGAAGTGGCGTTAGGATCTCCCCGCGAAGGTACGCCGGGACACCGGTCCGGGGCGAGTCCTGGCCGGTTGGATTCAAGGCGGGGACCATAGGCCCTTTCCCAGCCGCTTCGCTGCTTCTTCGAGCCGTATGAACGCGGCCCGCTCCGAGTATCGAAAGCCCCGGATGGCGTGAGCGTATCCCTCACTGATGAGCCGGGCGTTGAAGTTCTGGCCGTCCAGGTAGACGTAGCAAAGCAAGCGCCCATAGCGGTCCACGGTGTCTCCGGTGCGGTCGGTCTCTAGCTGCACTGTGCGGCCTTCGAACGCCGCTGTGGTAAAGGCGCTGGCCTCCTGGCCGAAGCGTTGCACCGCCTCGGTCGGGTGCTTCGTCTCTGGCGTGTCTGCTCCGATCAAGCGCACGGCGTACTGTCTTCCATCGCTCAATACTTGGATTGTGTCACCGTCAATGACGCGGGCCACCTTCACCGTCCGGGGTTCAAATCGCGCTTCCGTGATGAGCGCAAGCATCCCCCTATCAGGATCAAAACGCCGATCCTGGCGGATCGCTTCGATTTCAGCTTGTGAGTGAGACTCGTTCGAGCCGTTCTATGTCCCATCGGTTCTCCTTGGCTTCGTAGCCCTTCACGAAAGCGGCTTCCTCCACGAATCGTCGCCCTTCCCGCCGCGTCATGTGAATTACCATAGCGATGCCGTCCACCACACCGCGACAGGTGACTTCCCAGGGAAGCTCGCTGCCGCCCTGCATGGCGCAACTGGCGATCCGCGATAGGGCACTCTCGGCGTTGTTAGCGTGTACAGTGGTCAGGCTCCCGCCGTGTCCGGTATTGAGAGCTTGCAGGAGGTCCGCCGCCTCGCCTCCCCGGACCTCCCCAACGACGATGTGATCCGGTCGGTGCCTCAAGGCGTGGCGTACTAGATCGCGGATCGTCACCGCGCCCTCTTGTAGGCCCCTGGCCTCAAACCGGACACAATTCGAGTGGTCAATGCGTAGCTCTAGCGTGTCCTCGATTGCCACAATGCGCTCGTCAACGGGTAACAGTTCAATGAGTGCATTGAGCAAGGTGGTCTTGCCTGATCCGGTCCCACCGGAAACCAGAATGTTGCGCCGGGTCATCAACATCTGCGCCGCCGCTTCCAAGACGTTTTCCGGTAGGGCTTTCTGCTCGACTAGATCCACCGCGCTGAACGTCCGCTTGCCGAATCGCCGGATGGTGATCGCAACGTGGGGACTGGCCGGGGGAACACAGATCGCCACGCGGGAACCATCATCGAGCCGGGCGTCGATGATGGGCGTGGTGGCCGGGTCCAGGCCTAACGGACGGGCGATGTGAATAGCCGCCCGTAACAAGGCCGATTCGTCCAGCCCTGGCGCTGCATGAGCCGTTAACCGGCCTCGCGCCTCGATCCAAACATTGCCGGGGCCGTTAATCATGATCTCGGACGCTTCCGCGTCTTCTAGCAGGGGTTCAAGCCCTGGTAAAAAAGGTTTCAGGTGTGCAAGCCCGCTGGCCGCGTTGCTCATATCTCTCCGGCCTCTTTTGCTCTCCAATAAGAATGATCCAGGGGAAGGTAGTGAGGTTTGAGATAGACCCTCCGGGGTTCCAGCGATTGCGCTCCGTCATACGGCAAGCAAATCGCTTGACAGTTTCCAAGCAAGGTGAAGTCTCGCGGGTGAAAGACGGCCTCCCGGCGCTCCTGGAAAGACTTGGTTGCGCCGATGCTCCCGCCGCCTCCCCCGGCCCGGCCCGATAGCGGGGACACGCCCGCCCGCTTGGAGGTCTCGCTGATCGTGTACGATCCTTTGATCTTGGCAACCTGCCCGCACAATTCCGATGCAATCTTGGCGGATGCGTCGTCGCTCAAGGATAGGAAGATCCGGGTGCGAAGCGTCTGCAAGAGCGCCCGCCACGCCTCCGAACTGCCCAGCACCGACCGCAATGAGGATATGGATTGGGTCGCAACAATCGGGATGCACCGGCATTGCCGGGTTAAGGCAAAGGATTTCTCATCGCCGGTCGGATCGTCTTCGCCTACCGACGCGAACGCTTGGTACTCGTCGCAAATAAAGACAGCGGGACGGAAGTAAGTGCTTGGGGATTCCTTCATCTGCGCGGGCCGCATGAGCAAGGCTTGAAGCCATGCGTTTTTGAGCATCACGCCGATGGCGCGGGCCAGCGCCGGGTTGCTCCCGGCTGGCATATTCAAGGCCAGCACCTTGCCGTCCTCGATCAATTCATAGAGCGGGGGCAGGTGACGCGGCCTCCCGGTAATGGTGTCACCGGGCCATTGCCGGGACTCCTGGGCCTTCTTCTCGGCGCTGTCCTCCCCCTGGCCCTTGGCCTGGGCCTTTGCCTCGGCCAGCATCGCGGCCCTGGCCTTCGGGCCAATGCGCCGGGGATCGTCGGACACTTCCGGGGGCGGGGGACAGAACACCGCCGCCACGTCCGGCATATCGAACATCGACAGGAATACGGAAACGCCTTCGACAATCGAGGATTTGATTTTGTTGTCCAGCTTTTGCCAGTCATTATCAAACCACCGCTTCACAGCGGCCACCCGCTCTCTCACATCGTCACCGGCTCCGGGCTCCCAAACAATCCGGGATTGGATCGTCAGTTCCTCTAGCTTATGCTCCAATTCCGGGCTCCATTCGGCCCGCATTTCCTTCCCGTCCACCGTCGGCGTCCATACCCACTCCCCAACCTCCACGGCCCGCTCGGTCCACTTCTCGACCGGAATGAAAACCTCCCCGGTGTTTAGCTCTGCGCTCCACTTCTCGGCCTGTTTGATTTTGGCCGCGAAAAGATTCGGGTCAATCGCGCATCGATAGACCTGTTGCAACGTCACCCACTGCTCCGGTAGCACCCGGTGAAGCTCGATGATCCAGCGCACCAGATTGGTATAGGCTTGCTGCCAGAACGGTTCCTTGCCCTTCCCGAAAAGCTGATTGAGAAGGCTGGCAACGGTGTAGGCCAGCGAGTACGAATCGAGCCACCACGCGGAGAGGGGATTCCATTTCCAGACGCCTCCCATTCCAAGCTCCAAGTAGTCGTCTCCCCGGCCCGCGTCATCCAGGATCGAGCGCACGTCATGGCAAAAATCCCCCTTCACTTCGAGCATAAGCGCCGCCGCCCGCGTCTCTGGATCGTCCGCTTGCCAGCCAAGTAGCTGTTTGGCGAAGGGGTGCATACAGGCCGAAGTTTTACCGCTGCCAACCGCTCCAAAAATAGCCACGCCGGTGTACAGTCCGCGCTCCGGGATGGTCAGCCATTCGGGGTTGAAAATCTCCCTGGGTTCGACCGGATGATGCACTTCTCCGATGACGATTTCCGGGCCGGGTTGCTCCGGCGAAAGCGGCCAAGCGGGAAGCGCCCCGAAGGGCAAAAGATCACGTTTGCGCGCCTCAAGCCAAACCTTCCAAACGGACAGGGCAATAGACCCGGTGAGCATCACCGCCACCAGCGGCGAAAGGTAGTACCAAACCACAACGGCGCTGTAAAAATTCGGGTTGTGATACTCTAAAAGATCGAGCAATGGGACCGTCTCAAGCGCCGGAAAAGGACGCCGGACAAAGCTCCAAACGGCGAACCAAGCCCCTCCGAAAAAGAGGATCACGGTGGGGGGAATTGTCATGAAAATTTGACTGGCCCGGACGCCGGACCGGACCCATTCACCCAACAAAAAAGCAACACCGTTGAGAATTTCCCAGCCGATATAGGCCGTCACGCGGACGGGGTTTTTCCAATTCATCGGCCCGGCCTCCCGGTGCCAAAACCGGCTCAAGGCCGTGGTCAGTTTCCGCCAGTTCTTCCGCAATTCCATAGGGCCATTCTCCGCTTAATCCACGCCGCTCCGGGGCGTCTTTTCCGAGCCTTCCCGCAGGGATAAATACCGACGATAGCGACCCCCTGGGGCCGGATAGAGGCACGGTACTCAGTGCCGCTATCGGGGCCGGTAGGAACCCCCCGTTTCGGGGGGGGTCGCTATCGTCTTCTCTGATTTTTCTGTATCAGCACGCGGGAAGCCGAATAGTAGGAGCAAACTACAGAAAACAAAAGACTTCGAGGAATGTAAGGATGTCCCATGCTCACGCTTTTTCATGTCCCGACCCCCCCTTTGTCCCTGGGGCGAAAAACATGCGGTCTTTTGGGACACGAAAATTCCCCTCGATTTGGCCCTTTCATACCGGGTCGGCAAAACGGTGCGCTCGGTACGTCGAGTAGCCGTCAATCGAGACCCCTTTCACAACCTCCGCTTCGGGAAGCATCAGGAGTTCCTTGTACCGATCCGCCGCACCTTGCAGTCCTCCGTAGTGGCTCATAAATTCGTCGTCGTCGCTGTGAAGCGCCTCCCTAATCGCGCTAATCTCCTGCTTCACCGTCACCCCTTCGATCACCTTTCCAGGATCGGCCGCCGCCCAAAGCTGTAGCATCCGATCCGCCCTCAAAACCATATCCAGTTCCGCGCCGATGGCGATCACCTCCACCCGCCGCTCCTTGGCGCGAATCGCATCCCAAAGCGGTCCATGCGCCGCTCCCCATGAGTTCAATTCCACGGCGGTCGCATGGCCCGGATCGACATAGGCGAAGGTCACGGTTTCATTGCCACCGGCGACGGGCAGCTTGAGCGCGAACAGCGCCGTAGTAAATTCGCCGGGGAATGAGGTTGGAATGGACCCCTATCCCTTCAATAAATTCGACCTTTTCTCCCTCGGTCGGAAGCCAGTTCAACCCCGGATGTTCCAGGACAAAATCAAGCGAGAGAAGCCGCCTCCTCAGAACGGAAACGGTAGCTTTCCTCCGGTGCCGGATATTCTCGACTCCGAGCGCCCGGTAGATCGGCTTGCTCGATATCCGGCACGTCCGGCCTCCGCCATTGACTAACGGCCATTCACCCTCCACCGCTGCCCGCCGCTCCAACAATGCCCTGACAAGGCGAAGCGCCTGTTTTTCGATCCGCATCGAAGTAATGACAAAACTGAGGCCGAGTGAAAACACCGCTGTGCAGACAAACAAGCGCAATCCATTCGGCCTCCCGCCCGGTCCAGCCGAGCGCCGCAAGCGCATCTTCCCGTCCCTTCAAATGCTCGATCATCGTTCGCCCGTCACCACCCGCCCGATCTCCTTGCAGGTAGGTGATGACAATACCCATAGGATTGTGAACAATCAGATCGGGGGGGATCTCATCGAGGAATAGGAATTGAAGCGATAAGCTCCACCGCTCCCGGTCCACTTCGCCCTGTGCGACCAGGCGTACCAGGTCAAAATCGGCCGTCGCGCTGTGGGGCTCCTGGGGACTGGCTTGAATCCTCAAAACGACACGATCCACCTGCAACTCATCGCGGGCCGCGCCCGCCGCTAGGAGGGCGATATTCTGGCTCTCGGCCCGGAAGGATGCGTTGGCTAGATCGGTTGTGAGAAAGCGGAGACTGCGGGACCAGTTTTCTTCGACCGTCGCCCGGCGACGGGAATAGAAGTCATAGACGAAACGATTGAGAAAGTATTTGGTCGTCGGGTCCAGCGGGTCGGCCTGGGCCTCCATCACGTCATAGGCGACGGCCTCGGCCCGGCCTATTTCATCCACCCTCACCACAATAGGCCGTGGGGGATCGACTGAGGCAATGCGGATGACCACGATAATCAACAAAATTACCGCAATGCCAAGCCCAACCGTGATCGTCCGAAGGTGACGGTTGGCATGGATCGCTTCGCCCCATATCTCGGCGTACTCCCCCGCCCGCGTCCTTCGCCGGGGGCGTCTTATCTTGGCTCACTTGATCCCTCCTGATGCTGCTGTTTTGGCCGCCGCCGCTCCGCCGCTGGCCGCTGCCATCCCTGCCGTTGTCGCCATACCCATGAGTCCGCTTCCTCCCGCTCCGCCTCCGGTGACGAGCATCGAAGCCAGCTCCCCGCCATTTGAGCGATGAGAGAAGTCCGGCAATAAAAAGGGGAATGACGGCCAGCGTCCATAGGCCCACTTGCGTCATAGATTGGGTATCCAGGTTCGCGCCGCCCAGCGTCGTGATATACGCAATCCCCACGGCGCCTGAACACCCGCAACACACACCCGGCAATCACGGCATAGAGCGAATAGGTGAGCATCCCTTTGAACCAGCCCCAAAAGAGAAAGGACAGCGGCTCGAACACGAGAAACGGAATGAAGATCGGCCCTAGAATGATGAGGATTGCCAGGGCGATTTGAGCCCAGATCACCTGAGCATAGGTGACAGCGAATAACACGATGAGCAGGAGCACCAACAACGCCATGATGATGCTCCCGGCGACGGCGGTAATGAAGGCGTGGACGCCGCCCGTCAAGATCCCCATCAAGGGTAGCGCCCACATTTGTGTCGAAATACAACATAAGGACCCGTTCCTTAGCGGATCAGGGCGCGATCGAGGACATACTGGCCGTAGAGGATGACGTTGTCCCATTCGATCGGGCTGACGTGCTGAGAGCAGGGTTGCGTCAATGCCTTCCTTGGTGACAGCCCCCGTTCGCCCGTCCGTGTGATCTGCTTGCTTGCCAATTGGTTTTGAGACGGGAAGATCATGGCCAGGTGTCTATAATAATGCCCGTCTTGTTCGACATTAATTGACTCTACAATGTTCTGGATACTATAGTCTTTAACAGTCCGAAATAGACCCCATTTGACCTTTTATTGGACGCCGCTTTGAAAACCGTCGCTTACCTCCGCGTCTCCACTCGTTCGCAGGACCTCGCCAACCAGAAACTAGCGATCCTCGAGTTCGGCCAGAAACGCCGCTTCCCGATCGACCAATTCATCGAGTCCCGGATCTCGTCGCGCAAGAGTCCGCTCGAGCGCCGCATCGACGAAATGTTGGGGACGCTGCAGCCCGGCGACCGTCTGCTGGTCAGCGAGTTGTCGCGGCTCGGCCGCAGCCTCTCTCAGGTGATCCAGATCGTGGAGACCCTGGTCCGGCGCAAGATCCGCTTCATCGCCATCAAGGAGGCGATCGAGTTTGACGGCAAGCAGGACCTGCGGACCAAGGTGATGATCGCCCTGTTCGGATTGTTTGCCGAGGTCGAGCGGGACCTGATCTCAGAACGAACCAAGGAAGGACTCGCCGCTGCCAAAGCCAAGGGGAAACTGCTCGGCCGGCCCAAGGGGGCCTTGGGTGTATCCCGTCAGCGAAAGTGGGACACATAGGGCCGAGAGTTAAGAGAGAGTTGGAAGGTTTGAGGGGGTGAGATCTCACCCCCTCAAACCTTCCAACTCTCTCTTAACTCTCGGCCCTATGTGTCCCACTTTCGCTGACGGGATACAGTAACGAATAAGATGACGCCTGTCCTCTTGTAGCCAACTGCGTTCACTCTTGTAAGCAACTGGGCCGGACGGATCTTTGCCGCCCATTGCAGTTTTTCTTCTCTCCCTAACCTCTGCCGACAGGATAGTGAGCAAGTCAAATTCCCACTCGTTATCGGGAGTAATACCCCAAAGCTGAAGCAGTTTTTCATCCCTCCAAAACCTTGGTTTGGACTTCTGTATGTCTTTTACTATGGTCTTGACTGGCGGGTCGTTCGCTTCGCTTGGATACGGTGGTTGGCAATTTTTAGCCATGGCCTGGAGGGCCTTCAGGATTTTAGAGGGGGCGGCTCCTGAGTCTCTTAGGAATCCACCATAAATAGTCAGTGTACGCCGCCGAATGCCATGTTTAAAACCATCAAAGTTTGCCTCTATGGTGACAACGTCTTGAGTACGTTTGGCTGCTAAAACCTTAGGACCGCGCCCCCTCTTTGGAGCCGTCCCAGGTCTTTTCGTTTGGCGTCTGTAGGTGACGACTTCGGAAAGTACTATCTTGCGTGTGCCATCCGGCAAACTGACTTCGGTTGCTTCCACGTCCAGAATATCCGCAAGCTCCTTAAGCGTATAGAGGGGGCCTGGTCCGCTCTTATCCACCTGAATGTACTGGACATCCTTTTCTGCCCCAGTGTGGTAAGAGCCTGGTGTCCTGAGCACACGGGCCGCATCTATGGCCACTGGGTCCGCTGCCAGGTGTGAGAGCCGGTTAATCAGAGCGCGGTTTATTTGCTTATAGAGAACGATTTTCTCAGGCCAGGCACCTGGAGCCATGACAGGGTCTTTTTCATCTCTGAGCAGCCAAAAAACGTAGAGACCCCGTCCAGAGCGTGCAAAGAGGGAGACTTGAGGGAGCACTCCAGAGTACATGAGCTTCCCTACCTCTTTCATAGCCTCACGCCAGGACAGCCGGTCTTCCGGTTTCTTTGAGTCTTCTTCTGAGCGTCCAACATCCAGATCCACATAACAAGCACAGAGCCACCTGAGGTACTTCTCCTTACGCCAAACGCCTGGCAAGTCGGTCTTACTGTTAACCCATGGGGCCGTTCGGTAGTAATCATTTACCGTCATATAGGTGTTTTCCCCAGCGATCAAGTCGGGGTCCAAGTGGCGGAGGTTTGAAACTGGGATGGAGCAGAGGCTTTCAAGCTGGATCGGTTTGCCGTCTCTTCCAATGCGTGGGGTTTGTGGTTTTCGCACAAAGCCGACAAAAGCATCGGGATCACGGTGAATGGCCTCAACAGCCCCAAGGTCTAAACCTCCGTTTTTGGCGGCAAGCCTATCGACCAGGTCGTCAAATGTCTCTTCCTGCTTCATGTGAAAAGTATATAGAGTACAGTCTGAATAAATGGCAAGTTTTGCTTGCTAAGTAGTGGAGCGGAGCGGGAGAGCCTATATCATATATCGTAATCCGAAGATCATGATTCAAAGATCATATATCTAAGAACCTAGATCTGGAATCTGAATCTGGAATCGAGAGGTGCGGAACTGGATCGGGGAGATCTGAAATCGGTGAGCTACAACGGGGCATCGGAGATGGGAAAGCGTAACACGAGAGAGGTGAGAAATCTGAGAGCGCGGCACCCAGAATGCGACATATTTGTCGTTTGCGCCTATCCTACAAAAAATGGCGCGTGCGCCCTTAAAACTACACATTCCTGCCGGAACTGGGTCATGTGAAAAAATCGCCGTCAGCGGGATTCTAGCTGGTTTACTTTCGATTTGTGGTTCGTTCCGAACACTAAGAATCCAGAATGAATGCGCCGAGATTGCGAACCGGCGTAATCTGCCCATGGCATGAGTGTGGGTGACTTGCCACGTGGCAATAAAGGCCGTTAGCAAGCAGTGGGTCAGCCTTTGGGGAGGTATGCCGGAATAAGCAGGGTGGCCACCCACCTTTTGGAATGGTTGCTGTTTGTTGCAACAAAGATCCCCATACGGTTCGATCAAAGATCGTACCGAAGCAAGTAGGATGGCTACCCACTCTCTGAGTTTATCAAAGTTCCTGTGCCGGACCACCAAACGATAGAAAGGATGACTCTCTGTTTGTTGTAATGGGCAAAGTTAGTTTGGAAATTCTGCGCTTCAACCAGACTCTCTTCAAACTCCTTTACATTAAAGGACTCCTAGCAGTCCGTGGTGAAAGTCGAGGATAAGGGGTCACACAGCGACACTAGAGTGACCCCATGGCAATGGGGAAAAAGAAACGTCGACAGCAAGAAGACCTGTGGGTCGCCACCAGTGAGCTGCCCCGCACCGCCGGCCATCCCTTCTACGAAAGACTGAATGGCCTTTTCAACGAACACGGCTTTGACGACTTCGTGGAGGGACTGTGTGCGAAGTTCTATGCAGACAAGATGGGGCGACCGAGCCTGGCTCCGGGAGTGTACTTTCGGCTGCTGCTGGTGGGGTATTTCGAAGGGATCGGATCGGAACGAGGAATAGCCTGGAGAGCAGCTGATTCTCTGGCACTGCGAGAGTTTCTGGGATTGAAACTGAGCGAGTCGCCGTCTGATCACTCCACGATCTCCCGAACCCGACGACTGATCGATGTGGCTACCCACGAAGCAGTCTTTGACTGGGTACTGAAGCGGATCGGGGCGAGCGGCCTGCTGCGGGGCAAGACGATCGGCATCGATGCCACTACGCTGGAAGCGAATGCAGCGCTGCGCAGCATCGTGCGCCGGGACAGCGAGCAGGGGTATGAAGAGTTTTTGATGGAGCTGGCGAAAGCCTCCGGGATTGAGACGCCGCGACGGGAAGATCTGGCCAAACTGGACCGCAAGCGCACGGGCAAAGGATCGAACCGGGTTTGGAAGCACCCGCATGATGCGGATGCGCGGATTACCAGAATGAAGGACGGGCGGACGCACCTGGCGCACAAGGCGGAGCATGCAGTGGATCTGGAGACCGGAGCGATTGTCTCGGTGACGGTACAGGGAGCCGATCAAGGGGACACGCAGACCATGGTGAAGACCCTGACGGAAGCGGCCGAGAAGGTGGAACAAGCGCTGCCGGAGGGACGAGGCATCGAAGAGGTGGTGGCCGACAAGGGGTATCACAGCACGCAGCGGATGGTGGACCTGGATGCGGTGGGACTGCGCAGCTATGTGAGCGAACCGAGGCGAGGGAAGCGACGCTGGCGAGGAGACCGGCAGGGGCAGGAAGCGGTGTATGCGAATCGGCGGCGCATCCGGGGAGAGCGAGGGCAGCGGCTGCTGCGGCAACGAGGAGAGCAGCTGGAGCGACCCTGTGCGCATCTGTACGGGAGCGGAGGGATGAGACGGCTGCATGTCCGGGGACATGAGAATGTGTTGAAGCGACTGCTGATCCAGGTGAGCGCCTTCAATCTGGGGATGCTGATGCGTCAGAGCCTGGGTGTGGGAACGCCGCGGGGTCTGCAGGGGCGGATTTGCGCCCTGATGCTACTGATTTTGTCGCTGTTCAAGCGTCTTAAGGGCCTGTTCGGACTGATTCCGGCTGCTTGGCCCGAAAAACCCAACTCAGCGATCCCTTCGCTGCTTCCACCGGTGGGTACCACCTGAGCTCAGAAAATGTACTTCCACCACGGGCTGCTAGCAGTCCTTCGTGCCTCGGAGTCGTACTCAGTCGTTTCAATAGCTGCCCTTTGGACGTTTCAGTGCTACTCGTATGGGATAATCGCAGGGCCTTCTGGGGGCGGAGCCCACGCCGCTTATCGGGCAGATAGGTTAAAGATGCTCGAAAGGTAGTTAGGAGGGCAGGAAGCGAGGAAAGAAAGAGAAAGATGCAATTATTTGTTGAGGGTGAAGTTGCCCAGGTACTTAAGTGTACAACGTCCGCTCTGCGCCGCTGGCGGCGGGAGGGACGAGGACCACGTTTCGTTCGAGTAGGAAGATTAATCAGGTATAGTAAATCCGACCTGGAAGACTTCATCGAAGAGAACTCTGTAGGTAAAGCGAAGGAGAAGGAGCAAGAAGAGAAAGAAACAAAAGAACAGCAAGAAGAGGACGAGAGAAAGTTGGGAGAGCACAATGAGTCTTTATAAGCGAGGTAATTGGTACTGGGCGGATTTCACCGTTGACGGGATACGTTATCGTAAGTCCTTAGAAACTAGTAATTGGCAAGAAGCCATCAAGCGTCAGCGAGAGTTAATAGAGGTCGCAGCAAAGGGCCAATTAGAAACGCAGAGGGGACCGAAACGCCTTTTTGAAGCGGTGGAATCCTACTTGGAGTATAAGGCCGTGGTGTGTGCTGCCCGAACGGTGGAGCTAGAGGGTGAACGCTTAAGTATCGTAAAGAAACATTATAGGAGATGCCAAACTGACAAGCATCACCCCTCAGGCTGTTGCAAGGTATCAAAAAACTCGGCACGAAGCTGGTATTGCCAATCGTACAATCAATATGGATGTCGGAGCCCTGAGACGAGTGCTAAAACATTTTGGCCAGTGGCGAAGATTTCAAGATCGCGTGAAGAATCTGCCAGAAAACCAGAAGCCGATTGGTCGTGCCTTAACACCGGAAGAGCAAACTCGCCTTTTCCAGACTGCCGTTAGTAACCCTGCCTGGGAACATATTTACTGCGCAGCAGTGCTTGCGGCTAACACATCACTGCGGCCAGTCGAAGTAAAGCATCTCCAGCGGAAACACGCCGACGTATTTAAGGGGAGGGTCAGCGTTGAGCGCAGCAAACTTCAAAGCAGCCAGCGAGTGATCTCACTGAATCGGCCTGCGCAAGATGCCCTAATAAGAATGCTCCAGAGGGGAGAATCCTTGGGTTTTACTGACCCAGAACATTATATTTGGCCTGCTTGCCAATGGGGTAGGATAGATCCAAATCGACCAATCAAAAAATGGGATACCGCATGGCGGAGCCTGTGTAAAGCGGCTGGACTCCCTGGTTTGCGATTTCATGACTTGAGATTTACAATCATCACCGAAATAGCTGAAATGGGAGTGCCTGATCACGTTATGGAGTCAATAACAGGTCATCTCTCACGGAGAATGTTGGAGCACTATTGCAAGATCAGGCTTGAGCCTAAGAGAAAGGTTCTCGAAGAACTGGATGCGCTACGAGAAGAATCCCTCAAGCGGGAGCAAAAAGAACCTCCAATCCAGTAGGTTCTTTTTTAGGGGTTGCGTCACAAACCACGTCACAAAACCCTTACTTGAAGTTTCACGAAATACTGTAAACTATTGCAAACAAAAGTTCCGGAGAGGTGTCCGAGTGGCTTAAGGAGCACGCTTGGAAAGCGTGTGTATGGGTAACTGTACCGCGGGTTCGAATCCCGCCCTCTCCGCCAGAGTTGTAAGATATTGAAAATCAGTAGCTTGGTAGCTGTTCGTTTTCTTTTCGACCAATCATAACAACATACAGGAGTTACACTGACATGAGACAAGAAAAGAGCTTCACAACCCTCTGGGCTTCGAACCTTCTGGGACTTCTGTTTTTGGTCCTCAATGGGGTGTTAACCCTCTCCTGCACCAGAGAACTCATCCCCTCCGAGCTGGCACCGGACCTGATCATGCACAGTGGAAAGATTGTAACTGTGGATGAAGACTTCAGCATTACCGAAGCGTTAGCCATTAAGGGTGAGAAGTTGATTGCAGTGGGAACGAACGATGAAGTGGTTCAACTGGCAGGTGAGAGGACCGAAATCATTGACCTCGAGGGCAAGACGGTCATTCCCGGGATCATCGACTCTCATATGCACGCTTTTCAGTACGGATTGCGAGCCTTCAAACAACTCTTTTTTGAGGCGGAAGAAATCCTCACCAAAGAGAGCGTGTTGGCAACCATTAAAGGGAGGGCGGACAACACCCCTCCAGGCGAATGGATCGTCATCCGCGGGCCCTACAGCCTGGATTTTATGGAAGAAGGCAGGTTGCCTGATCGCTGGGAGTTGGACCCAGTAACTCCCAACCACCCCCTCTATTGGAACGTGCACGGACATGTAGGACAAATCAACAGCTATGCCATGAAGTTAGCCGGCATCACCAGCAGGACCCGCAATCCGGAAGGCGGTCTGATCGAACGCCGTTCCGATGGTGAGCCGACGGGTCTTCTGCTGGAGAGTTCTGCCCACGTGTTGGTGACACGTCTTATTCCCGACTACAGCTTCGAGGAAAAGTTAGACGCCGAGAAGCAAGCTGTTGCGCGGTTCGCATCAGCGGGGATCACCAGCCTGGTGAACACCGGCGAGGACCGGGAGAACTTTCTCGTTTTGCAGGAGCTGTGGAGAAGAAAAGAACTCGTCGTGCGCTGGCATCTGGCTTATTGGTTTCGTCCAGCCGATTACAACGGGAAGTCTTATGATCAAATCGAAGCTGCTGTGCGCAACGTCGGCCCGGCCATAGGATTTGGGGATAAATGGCTGAAGATAGGAGGGATCAAGCTCTCACTGGATGGGGGTATCGAAGGGGCATACAACCGCGAACCCTTTTCGCAGGAAGCCCAGCAGGTTCTGGGGGAGGGGTGGCGAGGGATGCTCGTTTGGGATAAAGACACTTTCCGATCCGTGCTGCGTGCCGCTGCAAAATACGATGCGCGAATGTTTGTCCATGTGCTTGGGGATGCCGCCTTGGATATTGCCCTGGACACCATGGAGGAGGTGGACCAGGAATATTCCATAGTTGGGAAGCGGTGGACACTCGAACACGGAGGGTTGTTGCCCACCCGAAAGAACCTGGAGCAGGCCAAACGCCTGGGACTGGTCGTCTCGACTCAACAGGCGATGGGCTGGAGTATCGGGCTCTCTTTCAAGAAGAGTTGGGGGCAGAAACGAGGTGCTAATCTGTTTCCTAATAGGACTTGGCTGGATGGTGGCATAGTGGTGAAGGGCGGCTCCGACGCGGCTCCAATTGATCCCATGTTTGGCATTTGGAGTTACGTGACCAGAAAGGATCTGGCGGGAGAAGTCAGCCAGCCAGAGCAGATCATTTCCCGTGAGGAAGCTCTGCGCCTCTACACCCTTAACGGGGCCTACGGAACCTTTGAAGAGGATGTTAAAGGGTCCATTGAGGTCGGGAAACTCGCAGATCTTGTTGTGCTCTCCGAGGACTTGTTGACTGTGCCCGAAGAGAAGATAAAAGACATCGAGGTTCTGAAGACCATCATTGGCGGTAGGATTGTTTACGAGCGGCAGCCGTGAAACCGGCAGCCACAAGTGAAATCCTGACCACCCTGCGAGAACCATTATCCTGGCCCGAGAGTCCTCGAAGACTGAATCCAGCGGCTCGAGAATAGCTCTCAGTTCACAGGAGTTCCAACCTCATCTCCGATGAACCGAAAGGACCGGAGGACCCGCCTTTGTACGTCATCAAGCTCTTCCCGATCCGTGCGAAACTCAAGACCCAGAAACTTGCCACCGTGCTCGACCACGTAGCTCACAGTCCGCATATAGAAGGGCCCATCGTAGTGGTCATAGATATACTTCAGCCCTCCCCGCTTATCTAGTTCGATAGATCCCACAGCTTTATGTTTGATCCAGAGCCCATGACTGCGCCCCTCTCGTTCATCCGCATGACGAATCGAGATCACCGGATAGCCATCATAACGGAGTAATACGGTTCGCCCGTCATGGTCCTCCTCTGTTTCATACAAGTCCGGGTGTTCAAGGGCATAACCCACAACTGGATTGGAGTATACCCTCCAGGCTACAGCATCGACCGGTAGGTTCTGGGGAGGAGTTCCGCCACAGCCTGCCATTGAAAAGCCTGACAATCCCAGAATGAGACAGAGCTGCTTCATCTTGCCGTTAAAGTACTTCACAGAACGGTCAGACGTCAAAAGAGGCATAACCTCCTCACGGATTCCAGGGGCATTATCCATAGTACCTTAGGAGATGTACCAACAAGACTGATAAAACTTCCTAAGAATTCAGAAGTGGTATTCGGATGAGAACGATGATAAACACTAGTGCTGTAGGGGATGGCGAAAACTGAGAGGGAGAATCCCGCCCTCTCCGACAGAACTTTAGATTCTTGATCATCAAGGGGTAAGACTCAACCATCGGAAGGCTGGTGCCATGAAAGACATCATAGAGCTCCTCGATAAGCCCGGTACCACGGTGGCCATCGTAGGCGCTACCGATGATCCTTCCAAGTACGGATCCGTGATCTATCGGGACTTGAAGCTGAAAGGATTTACCGTCTATTCCGTGAACCCCAACAGGTCCACTGTAGACGGAGATCCGACCTTCAAACGACTCGAGGACATTCCGGAACCGCCCACCATGGTCAACGTCGTGGTTCCTCCCGAGGTGACACTGGACATCCTTCAACAGTGTCTTGACCTGGGGTTGACCCATGTTTGGGTGCAACCGGGTGCAGAAAGCCCTGAAGTCATGACCTTCCTACAGCAGAATAATTTCGACTACCTGGCCAATACGTGCATCATGGTGACCAGTCGTGTGAAGGCCTGAGCAATCAACAAAGTGACACGATTTTAGTAGACACTTAACAATTTATTTATAGCAGTTTAAATATATTCATATAATGTTATTTATTAGATATCTCACCCACGAGTTGCCATGGCCTGGAGGGAGTAGGGTGTCGAACAGGTGGGATGTCAGCATAACTTTGCAAATGAAGAGATCGGGTGGATTGGGAAGACTTTCACGAAAAGGAGAAAAGAGAAGTTGGTAGGACCAACGAAGCTGGCACTCAGAGACCTATCCACGTATGATAGGAGGATGAAGTTGCATACCAAAGCACAACCCATGGTCATTTTACTTCTCTTGTCTGGGACCCTCACCACTTCCGGATCGGCTCAAGAGGAGGAGACTTCAAACCTTTCTGAGGTGGTTGCGGAAGTGCAGGGAGTTCCCATCACCCGGGAGGACCTCCAAAGAGGGGCTGCGGAGGCACTGGAAAAGTGGAAAACGGAATCGCTTCAATTTGAAGCCAAACAGAAACGCGCAAGGCACGAAATTTTGCAAAAGCAGCTCGATGCGCTCGTGGCCGAGGAACTGGTCACTCTGGAAGCCGAAGAACAGGGACTCTCTGACGAAGAGCTCCTGGAAAAGGAAGTCAGCAACTTTGAAGAGCCTACTGAAGCGGAAGTTGATGCCTTTTACCAAGCCAACCAACAGCGCCTTCAAGGCCCCAGAGCCCAATTGCTTCCGTTGATACGACAATATCTGGCGGATCTAAAGACGGAGCAAATCTATCAGGATTATATAGACCAGCTTGAGGCCAAATACGGGGTGACTACTCATTTCCCGCCGCTCAGGACCCCTATCGCCACAGAAGGGCATCCCTCCCATGGCTCTGCCGATGCTCCGGTGACGATTGTGGAATTCTCCGACTTCGAATGCCCCTACTGCTTAGCCATGTTGAGCACCATCAAGAACCTCCAGGAAGCCTACGGGGAAAAGGTTCGCCTGGTCTACCGGCAGTTTCCACTCACCAGCATACATCCCAACGCCCAGAAGGCTGCTGAGGCATCTCTGTGTGCCAATGACCAGGGCAAATTTTGGGAAATGCATGATCTCATGTTCGAGGACCAAAGCGGCTTGAGTGTTGAGGCTTTGGCAAAGAAGGCACTATCCCTTGAATTGGACGGCACGACCTTTGAAACGTGTCTGTCCACCAATAAATATGCCGAGCAGGTGAAGCAGGACGTGAGAGACGGAACCGTGGCAGGCGTCAGCGGAACTCCCGCCGTCTTTATCAACGGCAGGGCACTGATCGGAAACGTTCCCTACAGTAAGGTAGCGGAGATCATCGACGACGAACTGAAAGCACTTCCAACTCCGACCCAATGATCTGTAGTTTCCGTTCTCAGAACGGACTGGCCGCTCTGAGAGCGGCAGCTACAACTTCGAAATCTGAGTTAACCCGGGGAACATGGGTGACAGTCTAGTGAGGGACATCCCCCCGCAAACCATGGAGCGATGGATGCAGCTGGCGCTGGAAGAAGCGCACAAGGCTGCCCAGGAGGATGAGGTTCCGGTTGGAGCTGTGGCCGTCCTCGAAGATGAGCTGGTAGCAAGAGACCACAACCGTAGTATTCAGCTTCACGATCCGACCGGCCACGCTGAAATCCTGGTTCTGCGGCAAGCAGGCCAAAAATTATCCACTTATCGTCTCAACAACCTGGAAATCTACGTCACCCTCGAGCCTTGTGCCATGTGTGCCGGCGCTCTACTCTGGGCTCGCGTCAAACAATTAGTTTTCGGAGCACGGGATGAGAAGGCAGGCGCTGTTTTCTCCAAAGCCTCCCTTCTTTCTGCAGGTCGGTTCAACCACGCGGTCCACGTCGTGGAGGGCATTCTGGCCCAGCCCTCGCGTGAAATCCTTCAGGAATTCTTCGCCGTTCGACGTTCGGCCCGCTAGTGACGCTAGAATCTCCGGAATGTGGGAGGCACCTCAGGTGCCGAATCCGAAAACCCGGGGCTGTTTTGTGGGCCGTTCGGCACCTTAGCTGCCGAATCTCAGACACACTTCGACCCCGGGTTTCCACAGGAACGCAGGGTCGAAATTCTGTGATCCAGCTTGATTCAGTGAGAAGCGTGTTCGACGGAGCTGACTTTAATGGTCTTGGTCGCCGTGTCCAGTTCGCCCTTCACAACAACTTCGTGTCCCAGATGGGGCTCGAGCGTGGCGCTATCCGCGTCCAGGATCAAGGCACCATCTTGCATGGCCAGGGCCCACTTGGCGCCGTTCTTGATGCACATTTGGGTACAGGCGACATGATCAGCACTGGCAGACTTCTGATAGTTTTTGGCACAGTTCTCACCGGAAACCCAGCCTGTCCAGCTTCCTGTGTCTGCGGCAACACCAAAGCTGGTAAAACCGGCCATAATGAGCGCCACTACTGTAAAGAAAATAGATGTTCTCATAAGAATTTACCTCCCTCGATGGCTCCAGGTTAATTCGCCCTGTCGGTCTCGTCAAGATATACTTTGTTGATGATCGTACAAAAAGGATTCCTGTCCTTTAGAGGGTCAGATATTGTCCGAGGAATTTTCACTTTTTTGCTCTTACTGGCATCGGTTTCCTACATGGGATGCGGGGGCCCGGGAGAGACCGTCGTTGTGTTGCATGCCGGAAGTCTCTCTCCCCTGATCCAGGAGGTCTTTGCTCGCTTTCGTCAGGACCATCCCGGTGTAGTGCTTCAATCGGAGGCCTCCGGGAGTCTGGATGCCATTCGAAAGATCACCGAACTGAACAAACCGTGTGATCTGCTGGCGGTTGCCGACGCCCGCCTGATTGGAAGGATCAGCCAGGTCTCCAGCCACCATATTTTTCTGGGAAACGAACTGGTCCTGGCCACCGACAAAGGAGAACTGCTTCAGGGGTCTTCAGACAACGCCTGGGGAGAAAACTGGTATTGGAGGATTTCATCCGGTGAATATGCCTACGGGATATCCGATCCCAACCGAGACCCGGCAGGTTACTATGCCCACCTGTTGTGGAAGCTGACTGAAATCCACTACGATCGCCCCGGCTTATATCAACGATTTTTAGAGGGACTCGATGAGCGCTGGCTGCGCCCCAGGTCTTCAGAACTGGTGGCCCTTCTCCAGAGCCATGCTTTGGACTTTGCCTTCCTTTACAAGTCCACCGCTGTGCAAAACGATCTCGAGTTTCTGGCTTTGCCCGCCGAAATTTCACTGGCAGACGACACCTATCGGGATCTGTACGCTCGCGTCTTCCTGCAAGTGACCGCCGGGCAACCCGGATCTACTCTTGAAATTACGGGCACACCCATCCGCTATGGTATCGCCCAAACCAACCCGGACAACCCCTGGGCGGGACGCCTGCTGGACTTCTTGTTGAGTCCCGAAGTGCAGCATCTCTATCGGGAGTTGGGCTACCTAAGCGTTCCAGTCCTTGAAGTGCACTCACAGGAGTCGACACCATGAAACCCATCACCCTTTGGAATGCTATCCTCTCAGCACTTTCCGGTATTTGCCTGCTTGTCGTGCTGGTTCCCGTACTCTACCTCATGTTCGGCTCCCCACCCAGCACGCTGTGGGAGACCCTGAAGGATCCAGAGGTCCTGGAATCTCTGGGTCTGACTTTTTTCTGTGGCTTCATCGCTCTTTTGATCGGATTGCTGGTGGGAACCCCTTTGGCCTACCTCCTGGCCCGCAGCGACTTCAAGGCCAAGCAATTGATCCAGGGCATTGTTGATATTCCCATCGTGATTCCTCATCCCGTGGCAGGCATCGCATTGCTGTTGGTCTTTGCCGGCTGGGGTTCTGACCTCTCTCCCATCGGTAGCTGGACGGGGATTGTCATCGCCATGTTCTTTGTGAGTGTGTCACTTCTGATCAACGCTGCGCAGGAGGGCTTCCGTTCCGTGCCTCGTGAGATGGAATGGGCCTCACGATCCTTGGGAGTGGGTCCGGTGAGGACCTTTTTCCGAATCGCGCTTCCCCTCAACCGTCAAAACCTGCTGGCCGGAGCGATCATGATGTGGGCTCGAAGCATCAGCGAATTCGGATCCATCGTCATTCTCGTCTACAACCCTAAAGTTGCCTCCGTCCTGATCTACGACCGTTTTGCCTCCTTCGGGCTGAGTTATTCTCTTCCGGTTACCGTGATATTAATATGGCTCAGCGTGATTCTATTCTTCTTCATGCGTACCCTTCAGACGAGGAATCGCCCCGTTGTTGGTTATTGAAGAGCTCAAGAAAGCCCTGCCTCCCTTTGTGATCGAGATCCCTAAGTTGGAGGTCAAGAAGGGCGAAACTTTTGTCTTATTGGGTCCCACCGGATCCGGAAAATCGAGCTTCCTGGAACTGTTGGCCGGTTTTTCCCAACCCGATGCGGGGAGGATTTCGGTCCACGGTTCCGATGTGACCGCGCTTCCCGCCGATCAACGCCGTATCTCCATCCTGTTCCAGGAGGCCCATCTGTTTCCCCATCTCAATGTCGGTGAAAACATTGGTTATGGGGCCAAGGATAGCGCCCTGTTTGATCAGGTGATTGAGCTTCTGGGACTGGAGGAGCTCCTGACCCAGCGGGTTTCGGTTCTCAGCGGTGGCGAACGCCAGCTTGTTGCTCTGGGTCGCGCCCTGATGGTCCGTCCTCACGTCCTGCTTCTGGACGAGCCCTTTAATTCCATCGACCCCCAGAGTCGAAAGAGTGTGATCGAGGCATTCCGCCGCGTTCACCGTGAAATCCAGATCACCAGCCTCATGGTGACCCATAACTTCGAAGAAGGCCTGCACCTTGCTGACCGGCTGGGAGTCTTGATGGAGGGAAAGCTGGTTCAAGCGGGAGCACCTCAGGAGGTGTTCTCCACCCCGGCGAGTGAGCAGATCGCCCGCTTCCTGGGCGCCGAGAATCTCTTCGCCGGGCACTTTGAATCCATGGGCGATTCGCCATCCTCCACCTTGTTTAAAACCGACTCCGCCACTCTTCACGTGATCGCCGATCATGAAGGTCCCGGTTACGCGCTGATCCAACCGGAAGAGATCACCCTCTCGCTCGAACCCCTGCACTCCTCAGCCCTGAATCAATTCCAGGGGAAGGTGGAGGACATCATCCACAAGGGTTCCCTCATTCAACTGGAAATCAATGCGGGTTTGGCCTTCAAAGTCTTCATCACTTCCCAAAGTCTTCAGGAAATGCAGTTGGCCAAAGGGTCCGAGATTCATCTGACGTTCAAGGCCTCCTCCGTCAAAACCTACTAGCTCGGGTTATTCATAGGCTGTCGTCG